>JAXHON010000037.1:0-8555 GCA_034519315.1 Cypionkella sp.
AAGTTACGTATTGCGGATGGTACGGTGCAACGTGTTTCGGAAGGCACACGCGTTACCCGTGAAGATGCAGAGCGCGATCTTGCGCGGCGGGTTCAAAGCGAGTTTTTGCCACGCGTGCAAGGTGCGGTGGGCCAAGAGGCCTATTCACGGCTTTCCGAAAACCAGCAAGCGGCCTTGGCATCAATCACTCTATAACTATGGCAGCTTGCCGGGGTCAGTGGCGGCAGCGGTGCGGTCCGGCGATCCAGCAGCGGTACGTTGCGGCCATTGAGGGCTTGGCTGGGCACAATGACGGTGTAAACGCGGACAGGCGGCGCAGGGAAGCCGCGATCTATGCGGGGGAAAATGTCCCCACATCGTCCGGGCAATCCGTTGCCACAGATCAAGCTCCCGGCGGGCAGACAGACTACACGCGCCTTGCATATGCCTATGCGAATGGCCGCATGACGCCCGAAGATATGGCCTTGTATGAGCGTGGTATGGCGGAAGGGGTGTTTCCCCGCGCAACGCGTCCAGAACCGCCCCCAGAGCCTGTGCGCCCTGACCCGTTGGCAATCTATGCCGCCGCGACACAACGCAACCGTGTATCAGAGCTGCCCGTCTTTCAACCGTTTCAATTAGGAGGGCTTCGCTGATGGCCGTCAATTCCGTTATTCCGCCCTTCCCAAGCTTTTTTGATGCCAATGGGCAACCTTTGGAGATGGGCGCGCGCCCGATGTCTACATCGGGCAGCCGGTTTTGAGAGCTGGATCGTTGCCCAAAGCATCATTCTTTGACGCTGCCCTTACCATCCCCACGGGCACGGCAAACGGGTTCGCGGTGCGGACGATGGGCGGTTATGCGGTGCGTAATGGCGCGGTCACACAGATATATGTGGATGAAGATTTTTCGATCACCGTGACGGATAAAAACGGGGTGCTTGTATTCAGCGCGTTGAACCGTTCGTTTGAATACGCGGTAGCGACGGGTGGGGGAAATATCCTTGCACCGGATGGCACGCTTGTTCTGCCGGGGTTTGCGTTTGCCAATGAACAAAGCACGGGATTGAGCCGTCCAGGTGCGGGCACTGTGCGCGAAAGCGTCTTGGGCACGCTAGTCGGGGAAAGCACACAGACCGCGCGGCGTGTGTTTGTGCCCCTTGTCGATTTCGTCATCATCGGGGGTTACGGCGGGCACTAATGCGCAAGGGCAGGGTGCGTTAACGCTGGATTTGAACGTGGTCACAAGCGCGGTTGTAAACCCGTCTGGCGTGACGCTTCCCGCAACTGCGGCGGGACGGAATATCAGGATTGTGAACCGTTCTACCAATCCGATCAACGTTTACCCCCCGCCGGGTTCCAGCCTGAATGCGCTTGCCGCCGATGTTCCGGTTTTGATGGCGGTTGGGCAAACCGGGTTTTTCTTTGCAGCAAATTCGGCAACGTGGCATGGAGTTGTAACTGCATCCGTTGATGACTTGATCACTACACGCGGGGCATTACTGACAAGGGATGCAACAAAAGCTGTTGAATTGCCCGTTGGTGCAAACGGCCTTATCTTGGGGAGTAACGGAACAGACGTTCTTTACACTCCACGTATTGCTCTGCAAACATCTGTTGCGTCAACGTCCGGCATGGAAGCGCCATTTACAGGCATCCCATCGTGGGCCAAGCGTGTGACTGTGTTTTTGCAAGGTGTTTCCATCGACTCGATCAGCGATTTGCAATTCCAGATAGGAACCTCTGCCGGGTATGAAATCACGGGGTATGAAGGGGCCAACACGTTTACGACAACCGGGGCAGCAACGGCAAACTTCACTGCCGGATTTGTTTTCAGGTCAGACAGCGCCGCAGCGCTTTTTCACGGGAAAATAACGTTTGAACTGATGAATGCTGCAACAAATCTCTGGGTGGCAAACGGCGGCATCGGCGCATCAAATTTAGTATACAACAACCGAATAGCGGGGACGAAAGCCCTTGCAGGGGCGTTGGATAGCGTTCGTCTCATCTCAGTCTCTGGGACTGCGAATTTCGACGCTGGCCTTATGAATGTGTCGTGGGAATGACCATGAACACCGCCGAGCAACTCGCCGCTTTGACCGAGCGCCTGTCAAACCATATCGACGTGACCGAGAAAGCCCTGCAGGCAGACCGTGCCGAACGGCAGCTTGCGGCCGCCGAAAGACAGGCCATCCTGTCGCGGGTGAACGAATTGCACCGCGATATGCAAGACGTGAAACCCGTGACAGATATGGTCAGCAGCCTGCGCGCAAAAGTGTCGGGCGGGATCATCGTTCTGGGGTTCATCGGCGCAGTCGCATGGACCGGAATTCTGTTCTTCAAGGAACAGATCACCGACTTTCTGACAGGAGGATGATATGACCACAGCCTACGATCTGGCACGCGCCGAAATCGGCACCGTCGAATGGGCCAAAGGCGACAACCCCAAGGTTGTTGCCTATTTCCGCGATGCCCGCATTTCCGGCATCACCGATGACGCCACCGCCTGGTGCGCGGCCTTTGTCGGGGCCATGCTGGAAAGGGCCGGGGGCGACAGTACCGGCAAGCCCAATGCGCGGTCATACCTTGGGTGGGGCACCCCCGTCTATCTGGCCGATGCGCGGCCCGGCGATATCGTGGTGTTCAAACGCGGCAGCTCCACCTGGCAGGGGCATGTCGCGTTTTTGTCCGCGATGCTGGCAAGAACATCACGGTGCTGGGCGGCAATCAGGCAGACGCCGTCAACGAACGCAACTATCCCAAGGCAAGCCTGCTGGGCATCCGCCGCGCGCCAAACGCGTCCCGCCAGACCACGTCTGCGTCCCCCGCGTGCCACCACCCCCGCCACGACCGTGCTGGCCAAAGCCCACACCAGCCCCGCCTGCCTGGGCCGTACGGCCCACTCCGCCAAGTACGACGCTGCCCCCGGTTTCTGGGCGCGCCTGATTGCAACCCTGTTTGGAAAAGGATAAACCCATGGTCCAAAGCCCGCCTCACCGTCTATTTGACATCGGCCATTCTTGGCCCTGGCAGTTTGCCAGCCTGGCAGGCCTTGCCACCTATGACGCGGCCACCGGCATGATCGACCCGCATCCGTTCAGCCTGTATTTCGTGGCAGGTGTTGTCGTGCCGCCTGTCGCATCGGCGCTTGCAGCCGTTGCCAACATGCTGGGCTGGAAAGCCAAATGATCGACCTGATCGCGCCCTTCACCAGCTGGATCACCGGTGCCGCCGCGGGTTTGCTGGCCTCCGTGGCTCATGGCACCCGCGCGAGGCGCGCGCCGCCGCCGTGGGGCCGATGAAGCCGCCCTGAACGCCACCAGAAAGGACACTGCCCGTGCCAATGATATCGAGAACAAGGCCGATGCTGCCCGCCGCGTTGGCGGCGATGCTGTTGACCGCCTGCATGCCGCAGGCAAACTCCGCGACTGAAACCGAACGGACCATCTGCCGCGAGCTGCGCGCCGATGCGCCCACCTATGCCAGCCGCGCCGACACGCCCGGAAACACTCGTCGCTGGTGCGCGGTTCATCGGCGTGCTGGACGCCCTCTGCCCGCCATCAGTGGTTCCCTGGCCATTGAAAGATATAGACCACCATCCGACCGCGATTTTGCCTAAGCCTATGATATTGCAATTGCCGTCCTAGATTGTGGATCTAGAGGTCCCCCGTTCGAGCCGGGGTGTCGGTACCATCAACCACTTGCGAGCATTGGCGATTTCACAGGATGGTGGTCTTATCGTCCGAACCGTCCGACAGCGTCCGAGTTTCCGGGGCGTTCGGACGCGTCCAAAAGCGCATTGATCTTGTCTTGCATCCCCGTCCATAAACAACTCCATTTCGACGCCTTGCAGCGGCATCATGCGCGCGCACATGAGCTTCAACCATCCGTCGTTGTTCTGGTGAACCTTCGCCACGACTGACGCTACACCACACACAAGGGCAAGGCGGACAGGTGCAATCGTTCTCTGGTCCACAAATTTCGCAAAACAATTTCACGCCGCCCTCCTGCAATCGTCGCACAGCCTGTGCCCCGGCCCGGTGGACCGGATCACCGCCGGGCAGCACAGGCAGAACCGCACCTTGGCGCGGGCGTCGGTCAGTTGCCGGGTCAATGCGGGCAGGCGATAGTAGGCATCCTCTTCTGTCGGATAGATCGTATCCGTCACCGGCGCGCGGCCTTCGCAGATCACAAAACCCCTGCGCGGCAGGCGCACAATGTCAAGTTCAACCAACGCCATGGATCACCGCCCCGCACCAATATTGAGCGCAGCCACAGCATCATGAAAATCGACAACTTTGGAAACGTGGGTCGTGATTGCGGTGCACGTGTTCAAATGTCAAATGAAGGTGCCCCAGAACGAGCGGATCACCGGGTAACCATTCATCAACGATATCGTCGCAACCGAAAAACACTCGCAGTTTTTCAGCGTAGAAAGTTTTTCCACAACCTTTTTCACCATAAACAATCACATTCATCACTCAGCACCCCCGCAGGCGGGTTTCAAGTGCCGGTATCTGGCCCTTGACCGTGGCAATCTGGCCTTCCTGATCGCCGCCTGTCAGGCTGCTGACCGGCAGGCCAAGAACGAACACGCCAAGCGCATCGCCGTTTGCGCACGCCGTTGGGCAGCCGACAGCGCCATCAGTTCGGCCTGCTTTTGCGCCAGAAGGTTGCGGGCAGATGTGCAGGGCGTGGTGGCATAGGCATCGCCCAGGGCGGCCGGGGCAATCGCCTCGGGCAGGGACGCGCAGGCCGACAAGGTCAGCGCAAGGATCATGAGCGCAGGCTTTTCATCGGGTGCATCCTTCCAAGATGTCAAAGGTCAAAATCATCATCGGCGCGCAAACTGGTCGCCAGCTGCTGCGGCATGTAGGTGTCGCCTAGCCCATGCAGGTCTGGCCGGTAGCAATACCGGGGTGCATCGGGCCGGCCATTCATGCGGCACCTGCTGCAATCGGCCCGATGTAAGTGTGGCGCTGGTCAGTATGTGATCCGGCGGCAATGTCTTGATTTCGTCAGGCAGGCACGTGCCCCCAAAAAAGCCAAGAAACCGCAGTGACGCCCACAACTCGCGCCCATGCTTGCTGGCGCGATATCCGTGCATCATCGCAATTGCGCCGGGTGTGTTCAGGTCGTTGCACAGCATTTCAACAAGCGCCACGGGCGGGCCGTCAAAGCAAGGCTCAGATGCCAGCGCCCATCTGCGCAGAACCTTCATAGCGTCATCAACCTTGCGCGCCGAAACTTCGCAGGTTGTCGATAGTCGCGCCATGAGCAACGCTAGGCGAATTGCATCGCCGCGCGTGATAGTCAGGTCAAATGTTATCAGGTCAGGCATTCCTTGCTTTCTTGTGCTGCTTAGGATGCCAGCCCTGTGGGGGCAAAGGGCTGGACACCAAAGCATCAGTCAGTGTTCGGCGGGCGCTTCTTGACCATCAGCATCGCCGCCCGCATCATCCCCGCCGTCAGCAGGGCTGCCGTCACCACCACCAGCATCGTCGCCGCCGCCAGCCCCAGCGTCACCGCCGCCCAGATCGCCACCTGCATCGCCATTTCCATCGCCGTCTCCTTCGGGATCAACAGGGCCTTCGCCTTCGCCTTCCGGCTCTTCCGCAGCAACAATCCGCACAAGGTCGGTGTCACGGCTGTCACGTTCGGCGCAGCCGCGCGCAAAAGTGAAATATCCACCCTTGTCGATCTTTTCGCAGGATGGCGAACGTGTCGGCATAGCCAGCGCCCGCAAGCATCAGCAGCGCGGTGGTAGTCATCAGAAAGTCTTTCATTGGTCAGTCTCCTTTATTGCGGCAGTCCGTGCCGTGCGGTTTGAAAAGCCCCCGGCCAATCTGGAAGAATTGTGGCCGGGAAGTTGGCCCGTGCGGGGGAGTTTCGCAACGGGCAAGCAGTTAGATTGTGGCGATGATATACCCCGTCACCAGCGCCAAAAAGATCGTGGCAATGCCACTGCACCATGCGGCGGTAGAAATTACGCGGGTGTCAAAGTGGAAGCGCATCATCTTGGCCTACAATCTGTGCATGCCGCGCATGTGCCAGATCAGCGGCTTCACGCAAGCTGCGTCATCAGCAGCGGCTTGCAACGTGATCCGCCTCAATGCGGTCAACCGCACAGGCGCTGCATGATAGTCTGTACAGGCGTCGCGCGTAATGTGCATCGGTGATGCTTGCCAGGCGCGGCGCGGACAATCAAGCAGCGCGTAGCAGCCGTGCTTGCGCAGCGCTCATGTTCGTAGGCCACAGCGCGAGCCGGATCGTGCCACGCGGGCACTGTGATGATTTGAGTTGTCATGTCATCACCTCAACTTCGCAATCCATCATCGCAAGAATGCGTTTGATTTTGGAGACGTTTGCGGCGGGCGCAATGACAACAAGCATTTCGCCGCTTGCCGTTTTTGTGGGTATAGCCAACGACCTCATGATGCCCAGCAACCGGATTTGCTTCAGCCAAGCTTTAGCAAGGCGTTCAGATGCCATTGACGCATTGCCGCGACCCGAGTGCCAATGGCTTGCCGCATTGAGGTAGCCCATAGCGCGGTCAAAATCAGCACACTTGTAAAACCTACGCGCCATTGCGGCCAATGACACAAATCCTTCGCGTTCCATCCGCGCCCAATGGCCCGATAATTCATACAAAGTTGGCTTCATTTCACTTGCTCCCATCCATGCCGTTCTTGATCTTCATGCCGTCCCCGGTCATCGTAGTCCGGTTCATTAAACAAGCTTACAAAGTCTGATGTTGCGTTGCTTGGATTGCCGTCGCACCACAAAACAGCGCGAGCCGGATCGTCGCCATGCGGGCACCGTGATGATTTGATGCATCGTCTGTAGCCGCCGAAGTTCAAGTGCCAAGGCGGCGCTTTTTGCGTAGTCGGCGCGGGACCAGCGGTCAACCTGCTCAAGCATCCACTGGTCGTGCCGGATTTCGTCGGCTGTGCGCTTAGGCGCGGGCAGTTCGGTATTGGGTTTGCATGAAGTGTTCATTTTGCGGTTCCTTTGTTGCGGTGATGTATTGCTACACTACTTTTTTCGCAAGCGCAAGCATTATCTTTTCACTCGCGGCATATCATCACCAGGACGCCATCCATCCCGGTGCAGGGTGCGATAGTAGCACGCGGTTTTCCGCGATACCCCCATCAGGCTTGCAAGCTGTAGCAGTTTCATATCGGGCGAGGCGTCCAGCATTTCGCAGGCGCGCGCCCCTGTCACCTGTGCCTGTTCCCGCTTGTGCTTTCCTCGTGGTCCAATCAATGCCATCGGGTCTTGATCCTTTGTTGCATGTGCTGTATCTTTTGCCTTGCGCTGCTTTGCGGTCTGCGCACGGGCGGGTTGACGGGTAGCGGTGCCTTAGTCCCCGCCCAAATCGTCAGAACCGTGCGGTGAGGCATCAGCGCAACAACAACAGTTATCCGTCATTGCTTTGTGTCCACTTTGATCATCGCAAAAATAACCGCATCACGCAAATCCCGCTCCAGCGCCTCTGCGGCCTCAAGGGCTGCGATCAGGTCAGGCACAAGCTGGCGGGCGGCGGCGATGAAGGCGAGATCATCTGGATCATTCCCATCATCGCGGTGCAGATCAATGTCAAATTGTTTGTGTTGCTGCCATTGTTGAACGTCGCCCATGCAGATGACACCGTCGATCCAGTCTGATCGAAATTCATAAACCCAAGGCCCCTCTGTCACGCCTTGCAGCTGATGCCTTCGCTCGCGCGATAAGATCTGATGTGTCTGTCATGTCTGCGGTTTCCTCTCTTTGTCCGAGAAACATTACGGCTATTTGCTGGCATCATCGTCTTGAAAAAACAGCGAGCCTGCCATCGGCTCTATGATATCAAACCCCGGCGGCAAAAACGTCAAAAAGTGCTTTGTGAGCGCGGCAATGATTTCATCATGCCTAGCGTTTGCGTCAACAACGCACGTTCCTCCGATGAATTCTTTTAGGCCAGAATATCGCGCTTTCGCACAATATGGGCGGATTGCTTTTGCCATTTGCGGTTTCCTCTTGCGGTGTTGCGGTGTTGCGGTGATATATTGCTACACCATCCCGATGCCACGCGCAAGGGCTATTGCCACCCGATCTAACAATTCGGCATCGCTGCCATGCAGGTCGTTAAACGCTCGCCTGCTGTAGTGATACGATCCTGCACCCCATTCCCGCCGATGATGTCGCGGGCAAAGCGGGATGGTGCGAAGATCGTCGCGCGGGTCTGGCAGATGGTGAACCTCGACAGGATGCGCGCCGCACACAAGGCACGTCAGGCGCGCGACCCTTGCCATATGTGCCAGACCATCAGCGCGGGCTGCTGAATGCATGTAAGCCTTGCGCTTGGCGCTTTGCTTTGGAATGGGTCGCGGTGGCTTTCTGCCGCTCTTTGGCGACTTAGGGCCAAGGGGGCCGCGCCCGGCAAGGTCAGGCATTGATTGGAATACCCCAAGACCATCGCTTAACGCGCTTCTCGGGATAATATCTCTCATTCCTGTCTGCCGTGCGAACGCGCTTTGATCGTCCCTTCCAGCCAATCAATATCCATCGCCTTGATCCCTTTACGGAATTTGCAAT
>JAXHON010000059.1:0-24315 GCA_034519315.1 Cypionkella sp.
GGGATGGCCTCAATGGGTTTATATTGGGTTGATGGTATTGAATTTAATGCATGCGTTTGCGCGCCACGGCAAGCCGCGCGAAATTGGTCGCTTGGTGAAACTGGCTGGGCCGTAGCACTGGTGACGTTACTATTGCACGCAGGCGGGTTTTTTTACTGATATGACTGACTATGAACGTTATCTCATCCGCAAGGCTATTGATGACAGTCTTTACACGGTGGTCTTTTTCTGAATAATGCGCAGCTTATCAACATAGGCGCAAACGCCATAAAATACGATCCTGATGCGATAGGGCAAGGCGCGTCAGGTGTTTACGAGTTTTTCAAAATCAACCACCAAACTGAAAGCGCGAACAAGCCAGCGACAGACGAATACAACGTAACGGCGGGTAGCATGATGATTTCAATCTTTGGTTTTACTATGGCCGTATTAATTATTTTGGCAACCCTAACAAAAAACGAAGATGATCGCGGATTTTATTGTATATTTGCCCTTGTAATGTTTGCGGCCATGGTTGCAGCTAATGGCTAAGGATCGCCGCCCCACACCTATCGTGAAACTGACAGGCGGCAAGCTATCGCCTGTCAGCGCATACGACGCTGAGGAACTGGCCAGCTTTGCCAACGGGGCAGAATTTGACCCTGAGAGCCACGCGGCAAGCGTCAGCCCGCCCCACAACCACCTTTATTGGGCGCAGCTTGGCAAAATCGGTGGCGGCAACAGGGGTTATGGCTAGTTACCAGCGAAAAGATGCACATAGAAAGAAAAGGTGCGATTAGGCTATGTGTCGCCCATTTCTTTCGGGCCGAAAGGCGATGTGATCGGGGGGGATGACAGGGGGTGGACAGCACAGTCATTTGACCAAATGACTGGCGCCGCGTTCAACCTGTTTCACCAGCAGGCGACGGAGTTGATCGCGCGGGAAATGGGCATTGATATGGGGGCGGTGTGATGAAGATTGCAAATTCCGTAAAGGGATCAAGGCGATGGGTATTGATTGGCTGGTAGGGACGATCAAAGCGCGTTCCCACGGCAAACATGAATGAGAGATATTATCCCGAGAAGCGCGTTAAGCGATGGTTTTGGGGTATTCCACTCAATGCCTGGATTTAGCCGGACGCGGCCCCTCTGGCCCTAAGCCGCCCAAGAGCGGCAGAAGCCCCGCGCCCTTCCGCGCGCGCCGCGCGGCTTCTGCGTGCTCCCGCGCTGTGTCGGCCTCGGCAGGTCGCGCGCCGCGCCTTGTGTGCGGCGCGCTCCTGTCGGGTTCCCTCCGCCGACCCGCGCGACGTCTTCGCACTTCCCGCTTTGCCCGCGAAAGATCATCGGCGGGAATGGGGTGCAGGATCGTATCACTAAGCAGCAGGCGAGCGTTCACGACCTGCTGGCAGCGATGCCGATTGTTAGATCGGGTGGCAATAGCCCTTGCGCGTGGCATCGGGATGGTGTAGCAATATATCACCGCAACACCGCAAGAGGAAAACCGCAAATGGCAAAAGCAATCCGCCCAGATTGCACAGCGAAAGGCGCAATATTCTGGCCTAAAAGATATTCAACGCAGGAACGTGCGTTGTTGACGCAAACGCTAGGCATGATGAAATCATTGCCGCGCTCATAAGGCACTTTTTGACGTTTTTGCCACCGGGGTTTGATATCATAGAGCCGATGAGGCGGTCGCTGTTTTTTCAAGAAGATGATGCCAGCGAATAGCCGTAATGTTTCTCGGACAAAGAGAGGAAACCGCAATGAAGTTTGAAGTCAAAAACCGCTGGACAGGCAAAACGCAGTTTGTCGCAGAAATTGATTGCGCAGAAGATGCGCAGTAATAGCATTGCTTTGGCTTGTCTGGTCAAGTGGGGCATAAAAAACGGGGCCAACCTGCACGGGGTTGTGACCTGCGCTGGGCCGACCTGCGCTGGGCCAATCCTGCACGGGGCCAACCTGCACGGGGTGCATGGCATCAATGATTATATCAAGTGCATTCAGATTGAAAAATATGCTATTTCCTACACCGCAACACACATTCAGATCGGCTGCCAGCGCCACACACATTCAGAATGGGCCGCGTTTTCAGATGCGCAAATCCGCGCAATGGATGGGCTTGCGGCTTTGGAGTGGTGGCAGAAATACCGCGAATGGCTTTTCCAGACGATTGCGCTTTGCCCTTCGACGCCAACAATTGAGGTGCAGACATGACAGACACATCAGATCTTATCGCACGGGCCAAGGCATCGCTGCAAGGCGTGACAGAGGGGCCTTGGGTTTATGAATTTCGATCAGATGGATCGGGGTTTCTCTGCATGGGCGACGTTCAACAATGGCAGCAACACAAACAATTTGACATTGATCTGCACCGCGATGATGGGAATGATCCAGATGATCTCGCCTTCATCGCCGCCTGCCCGCCAGCTTGTGCCTGATCTGACGCAGCCTCTTGAGGCCACAGAAGCGCGGCGAACGGGATTTGCGTGATGCGGTTATTTTTGCGATGATCAAAGTGGACACAAAGCAATGACGAACTAACTGCTGCCGATGCGCTGATGCCCCAATGGTAAAATACCGCGCCAGTTCAAACGGGTGGCAGCTATTACGGGTTGCCAGATGTTGATCCCTGGGATGAGGACAGAGACGCAAGGATATATGCAGGTCCGTATCCGGTTGTTGCGCACCCGCCATGCCAGAGGTGGGGTGGTGCCCGGGCTGGACAGCCGTTGCATATTGCCAAGACCGGGCAACGCAAGATCAAGGGCGATGATGGCGGGTGTTTTGCTGCGGCGCTGGACGCTGTGCGCCGATACGGTGGCATCCTAGAGCATCCCTGGGGCAGTCATGCATGGCCGCACTTTGGGCTAAATGTACCGCCACGCACAGGTGGAGCAGGCGCCGCTGAAACGGCAAGCTGGGGCAACGGTGGAACGGCTGGACGTGTTGCGTGGAGCAGGGCCAGTATGGACACTACGCCCGCAAGCCTTACGGGGTTGTTTTGACGTAAGCCTGGGTGGCACAGACCTGCCTGCACTGCGATGGGGCAAGACAGAGGCTAAATTTCCACAATGGGCAATCGACCGCTATGGGCTGGCGAAATGCAAGCGCGCTGGCGAGTTATATCTGGGCGGGGCGGCACAGATAGCGGCCTGGTGATAGGCACCCCGCCAAAGTTTCGGATTTGCTGATTGATTGGCAAAGTCCGCTATTGCTACCCGGTGCTGCGCTGCTCCTAAATTTGGGCGGGGACTAAGGCACCGCTACCCGTCAACCCGCCTGTGCGCTGACCGCAAAGCAGCGCAAGGCAAAAGATACAGCACATGTAACAAAGGATCAAGACCAGATGGCATTGACTGGACCACGAGGAAAGCACAAGCGGGAACAGGCACAGGTGACAGGGGCGCGCGCCTGCGAAATGCTGGGACGCCTCGCCCGATATGAAACTGCTACAGCTTGCAAGCCTGATGGGGGTATCGCGGAAAACCGCGTGCTATTACCGCAACCTGCACCGGGCTGGATGGCGCTCCCGGTGATGATATGCCGCGAGTGAAAAGATAAATGCTTGCGCTTGCGAAAGAAGTAGTGTAGCAATAACAAGAAGAACGATAACGATCAGATAGCGAGATCACCGCAACAAAGGAACCGCAAAATGAAACTTCCCGATACCATTTATATGGGCGAATACTTCCACATTGGTGATGTAAGGTCTTTTTGGTGTTCTCTTGAACCAAAGTCCACACAGGAAGCAATGCTGGATCATTTGCGGCTTGACTGCTTTGACAGCACAAACCGCTGCGATTGCTCTATGGAAAGTCTGCTTGTTATTCTTGTGGCCGACGGCAATCTAAGCAACGTAACATCAGACTTTGTAAGCTTGTTTAATGAACTGGACTACGATGACCGGGGACGGCATGAAGATCAAGAACGGCATGGATGGGAGCAAGTGAAATGAAAGCCACCTTTGTATGAATTATCGGGCCATTGGGCGCGGATGGAACGCGAAGGATTTGTGTCATTGGCCGTAATGGCGCGTAGGTTTCACAAGTGTGCTGATTTTGACCGCGCTATGGCTACCTCAATGCGGCAAAAGCCATTGGCACTTCGTCGCGGCAATGCGTCAATGGCATCTGAACGCCGTGCTAAAGCTTGGCTTGAAGCAACCGATTGCTGGGCATCATGAGGCGTTGGCTATACCCACAATAAAACGGCAAGGCGGCGAAATGCTTGTTGTCATTGCGCCCGCCGCAAACGTCTCCAAATCAAACGCATTCATTGCGCCCGCCGCAAACGTCCTCCAAAATCAAACGATTCTTGCGATGATGGATTGCGAAGTTGAGGTGAAGAAATGACAACTCAAATCATCACAGTGCCCGCGTGGCACGATCCGGCTCGCGCCATGGAAAATGACGCTGCCCTTGCCGGCTGCTCGCCGCTGTTTTGTGGCGCGACGGCAACCAGCACAGATGCCGTCTTGCGCGACGCCTGCGATGTCATGCGCGCCTTGGGCGACACTACGGATCACCTGCAAGCCGATGTGATGACGCAAGCGCTAGATTGGCAAGCGCGGCATCCTGTAGGCCAAGATGATGCGCTTCACTTTGACACCCGCGTAATTGCTACCGCAGCATGGTGCAGTGGCATTGCCACGATCTTTTTGGCGCTTGTGACGGGGTATATCATCGCCACAATCTAACTGCCTGCCCGTTGCGAAACTCCCCGCACGGGCCAACTTCCCCCGGCCACAATCCTCCCAGATTGGCCGGGGGCTTTTCAAACCGCACGGCACGGACTGCCGCAATAAAGGAGACTGACCAATGAAAGACTTTCTGATGACTACCACCGCGCTTCTGATGCTTGCGGGCGCTGGCCATGCCGATACGTTGCCATCCTGCGAAAAGATCGACAAGGGCGGATATTTCACTTTTGCGCGCGGTTGCGCCGAACGTGACAGCCGTGACACCGACCTCGTGCGGATTGTTGCTGCGGAAGAGCCGGAAGGCGAAGGCGAAGGCCCTGTTGATCCCGAAGGAGACGGCGATGGAAATGGCGGTGCAGGTGGTGATATGGGCGGCGGTGACGGTGGCACTGGCGGCGACGGCGATGCTGGTGACGGTGGCGACAGCCCTGCTGACGGCGGGGATGATACGGCTGGCAATGGATCGGAGGGGAAAGAAGCGTCCGCCGAACACTGACTGATGCTTTGGTGTCCAGCCCTTTGCCCCCACAGGGCTGGCATCCTAAGCAGCACAAGGAAACCGCACATGATCAACACGCATAAACAACTTTTGGCCTATTTTTTGCTACGAGTGGCAGACGGCATGACGCTAGATCAATGCGTGGCCCTGCGGTCATCGCTTGGAAGGGGGGTTAAGGCAGCATGAAATCCACATTTGAACGTCTTTATAATGCCACGCCCTTTGATCCCGATAGCCGAGAGGATCAGATCGGTGAGGCGGCGCGCAGAACTCTGATCAAAGCGGCCATAGAAACTGATGTCACGCGCTCAGTTTGCAACGGCGCAGACATGCCTTACCTGCTTGGCGGGCTGTTGGTCGGCATTGCTCAGATCATGAAATCCGCAGCGACCGGAATCCCAGATGATGAAATCGACGCTGCAATCCGGGTGTCAATTATTCAGGTGGCACCTTGGGCCGTTGATATGATGCGCGCGTCACAGGGAAAAGAGCCGCTGGCAAATGCCTGACATTCTGATCATTCCCGACAAAGGCGACCCTTGGCTTCTCGCCCGCCGCAAGGGCGTGGTTTGCCGCCTGCCCGCAAAGCAGACGCCACGGATACGCCTCACCCTGTCATGCCAATGCGGCGGGTCCAATGACGCCCCGGATGACCTTGCGCGCATTAAAGCCATCTATGCCAGAGAGGACGCAATGAATGTCTGACCGTATTGCCGCTTCCCGCGCCACACAGACCTGCCGTAAGTGCGGCGGATCAATGCACCCCGGCATTGCCACAGGCCAGACCTACACAGGCGGGGCGACTGACTTGCCAAGCGATACGCATATCAGCACATTCAGCGCGGGCGGGCCGGGGCAGGTTATCAACGTAATGAAATGCAGCAAGTGCGGATGGAGCGTAACATGATCGACACACACGAAAAGCTTTTGGCCCACTGGCGGACAGGGTGTGGGAAAGCCATACAAAGGTCAGCTGATTGACGATGAAGCCTACACGAAATTGCCCCTTTGACCCTCGCGACCCTAGCTGCCTTGGCTGGTGCGCCTCGCGCGCCGCGAGGCGCGCAAGGGCAGTTGCTGCATATTCTTGGTGGCTGGTCAATTGATGACTTGATGACAAGGGGTCAGGACGAAGCGGACCGCGCTACCGCACAAAGCTTTGATATCAGCAATGCGCACGCGGTTTTGCTGCGCTTTATCAACGACAGAATTGACGGCGCACCAGAAATTGTGCTGACCGATCCGGGCAAAGTGCTTGGCAATCAGTGGTCTAAGGTTCTTGATTTCTGGTGCCATCTGGAAGGTATGTCAGCGGCGACCAGAACAGAAATAGGGAAAAAGACGGTGGAAGGGGTGGAGGAACAAACGAGAATAGCGGCGAAGATGGATTCGGGGGAATTGGCGTGGGAGGCAGGGCACGAAGCGGTGGTAGGATCAGTGGGCGTTGTAGGGGGAGATGCGCTATGGGAGGCGTTACTTGCTACAGCCGAAATTCAAGGCGCTGCGGCCATGCGATCTAAAGGCCAACCTTTCTATTTCCTGCCAATTTTCGGGTTTTCATCACCCAAAGATATTCCGCCACGCCCTGATAATTACGGGCGCGGCTTCGTGCCAAAAGCATGATTGCCGATAGCGCATCCCCGGATTCCTGGATTATCACCAGCACCCACGGGCGCTTCCCGTTTCGGCATGACCAATCACGCCGCGCAAAAATTGCGGGTCGTTAGCCGCAAGGTAGTCGATGGTTTCGGCGCGGTTGGTTGAAATCACCTTCCACCCCGCGCATCCGTCAGGGCTTGGGGCTACGCAGGACGCCAGACCGACGAGCGCGAGACACAAGGTCAGTGTCCTGTTGAATGTCTGCATCAAGTGCCGTCCTTTCACGTTCCGCTTTGAGTGAAGCCGCAATAGCCCGTTCCCGCGCCACAGCGCGCGCCTGACGCGCCCCGGCTGATCGTTGCGCCCAACCCCATGCCAGAACCGCCAGAAGGGCCGTAGCGGCTGCCAGAACAAGCCTGACGGGGCGGCTGGCTAGGATTGCGGATAGGATCATGCCGCCGAACGCCGCTTTGACAGCAGCCAGCCGATTTCAGCAATGCCATACGATACCGCGCCAATGACGAACTCACTGGTGCCCGCATCCGACACCAAATCCGCAAGATCAGGCGGCAACGCGCCGGAAGTCATCAGCCAAACACCAAGCCATCGCAACGCTTGCCGGATCAATTCTGCAAAAAGAGGGTTCATTTTTCATCCTTAATCAAAAGCTGATATCGGTCTGCGCCGGGGAAAAACCGCGCTGCGATGTCACTCGCCGCCGAACTGTCTTTTGTTACAACGGTCACTTCCGTATATCCTTCCAGCTTGTCGGGGTCAGGATCAGCTTCATCGCCGATATACAGGCGCACAATGTATTCATTCATTTCCGCGTCCCCCTGAATGCCGCGACAATGGCGGCGATGATCTGCGCCAGCCAATTAGGCTTGGCGGTTGCTACAGCTTCGGGCGGCTTGCCAGCGGCAACGGGTTTTGATGAAACCGCCATAAAGCCTGAATCTGTTAATGCGCGCACAAACGCGCGCGTTGATTGCGCAATTTTGGCATCCGTTCCATCATTGCCGTTGATGATCCGGCGCGGATTGTCTGCCGGGGCCAAGTCAAGCGCGCCCGGAAAGTTGTAATTGGCCAGCTTGCGCCCGGTAAACAGCCCGTCCCTCATTCCGATCACAGCAATCCGCGCGCCGACTTTGGCATCAAGTGCCAGGTTACGGTTTGCCACCAAATCAACGCCAATAGCCTTGCCCACTTTGGCATAATTGTCTTTATGCGTCACCTGCACAGGGCCGCGCCCAAACCACCCATCACGCCAGTATGGCTTTTTCACCCACGAAAGCTGGCCTTTGGCGTAAGCCTGATCGAGCCGTTTGATAACAGTGGCATCGCTCGGGTTTTTGTCCTTATGGCTTGGCATGACCGTTTCTTTGATCGGGGACATGTGGCCCCCGGTTTCATGCTTGACCTGCGCAAGAATATTGGCAACGTGCCATATATCTGTGACACCCGATGACTGCGCTGCATCGAGCAATACTGACACACCCGCGACCTGTGCCACGTTCATTGTGCCGCCAAACATAGGCCGGATTTCGTCAAATAGCTTGGCTTTGTTCATGCTTCACCATCCCAATCAGCCTTTCCAAAACAACCGCTGTATATTCACAATAGCACGCCCGATAATTTACCGCTAGACGCTTGGCCTCATCGACCAATTCTGCGTCAGTGTATTGCGCAACCTTTTGTGGGTTATTGGTCCCTTCAATCATTTCCGTTCCCGTTCCAATGACTTCACGTTGGACTCAAGCGCACTAAGCCTTTGCACAACCGCCAATTCAAACGCATGAGCCGCCTCGCGCCGCAACTCAAATTGATCCCCCATTTCGGTTGCAAGATCGTCTACCTTGCCGGATAGCTTTTCAAGCGCAATTGCGGTTGCCATTTCCGGGGCTTTGCCGGACTTGCATGGCTGTCGGCCAAAATCCAAATCGCCATATTGCCCACCCGAGCAAAGCGAACATTGCACCCGGTATGCCGCCCTCGCGCACAAGGGTCAGCAACAACTGGCCTTCAGTTTCGCCCATTATCTGCCCTTGCCCGCCTGCCTGATATCACACCAATTCCACCACATAAACACCGCGTAAACTAACGCAAAAACACCACACCCCAGCGCGAAAAAGTCGCCATAGGGCGCTGCGAATGATGTCAGGGTAAACAGGCTTAGGGTCGCGCAATGCGCTGTTGCGCCGATAAACCGCAGAACGGGGGACCACCGCCATTCGCCGTTGATCACAATCCCCAGAATGTGGATCGTGCTGGCAATCATAAGCGCAGCCGCCCAAACCTCGGCTGGCAAACTTGTTACAAATTCACCGTATACAATCGCGGGCATGATCGGATCATCATTGGCCCTTGCTGCGATCCAGAATAGCAAGGCCAATCCCAGAAACGCATAAGAAACCACAAGCTGACTGTCCCCGTGGGCTTTCAGTTTGAGGGATACAGGCGGATCAAGCCTCATCGCCAAACCCGCCTGTAGACGCCAAAGGCCAGAAGGCATAGCCATGCAACAAGGCAGACCACCACCACCCAATAGCCATAGGCCAAGGCCCCGCAAATCAGCGATGCGCCCGTCATGACGTGCGCCGTATCCTCTACACTGTCCCGCCACAAACGCCCGCCCTGCACAATCCATTCCCAGACTATACCATAAACCAGCGCAACTATAACGGGTGTCGCTACGTAACCGAGCCATGGCGCGAGTATCATTGCTGATGGTGATCCAATGATCAGCGCATGACCCGCCTGATTGGTAGCGTAACCATACCAGTCGTTTGCAAAGTCATCTGGCGGGAAAAGGCTCATGCGCGTATAGCCCCCGCAATGCGGAACAGGTCATCCACTTCGGCTTGCGTTAGCCCCAGAAGGTATGCAAAAAAATCCATGTTTTGACTTTCCCGATACCACTCTATTGCGTGATCAATGATGGCGCGTTGCTGAAATGGCGTTGTTTGCAAATCACGATACGCCATAATGAACGCCCATCTTTCTGACCCCATGGCCAGAATGCCCTGCATTCGGGTCACGCTTGACGGCACAGGTGGCGCAAATGGCGTCTCGTCAATCTCACCGGGCAAAGCGTCACGGATGACTTTTTGTCCGTCAATCCACTCAAGAATGCGGGTCATCCGAAATACCTCCGCCTTAACATTCTGATTACGCCTGCGTCATAGCTGGTGCCCGAAATGGCAAACTGCACTCGCAAGATTTTCTGCGACACGGCGTGAGAGACGCCAGCTTCCACCGCCTCCGGAAGGCAATGTAGTGGCGTTATTCATCCCGCCACTCGGTTCGTTGCGGCAGCCAACGAGATCACTAAAGGTGTGAAATTTTCTGTTTACGCGGGGTGCGCGAATGTGGCAGGATATCAACATAAAAGATCCTGCTGGCGCGTCGGATTCATAGAGCGTTTGCGCGCCTGCGTAAGTTCCGGTCGTTTCGCGAAAAAAATTGATAGTGTAGGTTAAGGAAGGTCCAGCTGAACCAGAAACCCGCTCTTGAAGGAACGCATATTCAGCACCGTCCACAAAATCCGGGCTTGTAATCGTCGACACCGACCCGTCAACGGCAAAGTCATAGATTACCCCGTCATTGCCGTCGCCCACTATCACCCCGTCATAAGGATGCCATGCGGCTTGGATGTATGGCGCGCCAACGTCACCAGCCGCCATAGATGGGAAGTTGCCAACAATCCCTTGGAAATCCTCGGAAAACGCGCCCGTGTCTGGGTTGGCAAAAGTTGGGGGATGATCATACCAAGGCATGTCTTACCTCACGCAAAAAGATACGGCCCTGAGCCGTCCGGCAAAACGGGATTGGCCTTGCTGACAAAGTAAAAACCTCGCGCCCTTGTTGCTTCATCTGCCAGCAAATAGTCATTAGGATCTGTATCCCGCAAAAACCTAGCATATCGACCGTCATAAAGATACCTTTGCAGCACCAATTCCACAAGCGCAGGCCCAGCGGTTTGTTTGCTGATGATTTGATATGCTTGCCGTTCGGGCAGCCCGTCTGCATCTGTGATCCGTTTCGATGTAATAAAAACCACATCAGCCAAAGATGCAGCACCATATTTGGCCCGCTGGACCGTTACAGTAACCAGTCTAGGCGCAGTTGAAAAGCGGCGAAGATAGCGGATCGACAACGTGCGAATAAGCGCATCATTGCCATCATTAAACCACCGGATTTTCTCTATCTTTAGCCGAGAATCCCCATACGCATTAGGGTCTTTGGCATTTCCGTCAATCGTGTATTCATACCGAACGAAGTTATCATCTGCCGTGCCCTTGGTGGCGTCAATTTGCACGGTCTGAAATAGAACCTCGGTCAAACGCCTGTCATCGCGGGCTTTCATTTCCAACCCGCCTTTGACAATATCGTTATCTGTGATTTCCCACGTCACATCATCAAAGATGGGGCGATTGGTCTTCAACCCCACCTTCGGCCCGTTTGCATTCCAAAACACAGAAAGCCCAAGGAAGCCAAATTCAGCAATCAGCTTGTCAACTTCCTGTGGCGCTGTGATTTCAGCGGTCAACACAAGCCCCGGCGCGCCCACGAGCATTTCAGCATCCCACTCGGCTGTAGGGATATAGGCATCCGGCACCAGCGCAGCCCAGCAGGTAATTCCGGCAATGACCAAATCCGCGCGCACATCAACCCATCGCTTTGTCTGTTGAACAGACGCCTTCGCCGATTGCGATGCAGCCCGAGTGCCAGCAAGGCCCCGCCCGGTTAGCGCGTCAGAACGTCGCCCACGCGCGTAAATGCAACAACCTCCGACCCGATACGCGCGCGCCCGGCCAACTCATATTCATCACCAACCGTAGCCGGGGTTAAGGTGGCGGTAACGCCCACGCCTGCACCGATAGCCTCTAACAGTTTGCCGTTGTTCGGCTTTGGACACAGCGCCCGCTTGTTCCCCGCCACGTCCAGCACATCGCGCGCTTTGAAAGCCGCATAACCCGGCTTATCAGTTTCAAATTCTGTCAGGATATAAAACCGGGTTTCATCAGCCGTTAGAACTCCGGCCTCAAGCCATCCATCCTTCACGCGGCATTCGCGCCCGGCAAAGTGCGGCCACCACGCCCGCAGCTTGGTAAACAGTGTTCCGCTGTCGGCTGGCACAATCGGCATTGCGTCAAATCGTGATGCACCTGTTAGCCGTTCGGGCCAGTATTTATCAAACCACGTATCATCTGAACGCTGATCAACACACGAAAAATCCAATGTTCCCCGCCGCCCAAAAGCGGATAGGCTAGGCTCTGCGCCCGCAATGTTGACCGTTGCTTCCGTCTCGTCAATCCTGCCTGACAAAACAGGCCACACGTTTGCGGGCAAGCCCGTTACATTCGGGGTCAACACCATCGTTTTTGGCGCGGGATCAAATGCCGCCAATGCCTTGCACGTTCCAAACGTCTGCCTGCACTTTGTCGGGTTTTGCACCGACAACGCCGCAGTGCAAAGCCCAACGCCCCACACGCGGCTGCAATATGGGATATCAATCTCAATCCACTGGATGCGCTGCCGATCAGCCACGATACACCTCAACTTGCGCGTCAAGTGCCATAAACACTGCATCCCGCCAAGCCGGGATGATTTCCGGGCCATTGCGGCGGCAATACCCCATATCACTTGGCCATGCCAACGGCGCGGATGCAATGAAGAATGCGTTGCCACGGTTAAACCACACGCGGAAATCTTCAAATGTCGTCATCGCAAACCCGGGTGTTTGCACCTGAAACGATAGTGATGCCTGCCCCGAAAATACCTCATATTCCGAAAGCAGGAATTGCCCGTTGCGGCTTTGGTTGCCCTGCATCAATTCTACCGTCTCGCACAGATGCAGCGGCGTGTGGGGCACTTGGATGACCCCAGGAACACGCAAGGCCGTGCCAAGAAACACAACGCCCACAGTGAACGCGCCGCCCGTAACGCGCACGCGCCATGATGCAACCGGCACAGGCGCAAAGGACGGCATGAATGCATCGTTGCGTGGTAACCGCATGTGAGGCCGCTACGGTCCACACCATTGCCACCTGATATTCAATGAAAACACGTCCGACCAGTCAAATTGTGCGCGGCAAAGCCCGCCATGTTTGCTGACCGCGCGGCCCCAACGCTTGTCAATTCACCGGATGCACTTGGGCATGACCATCTGTCATTGGTGGATTGCGTCAGGGCGCTTATGCCTAGCCCTGTAGCCGTCTCGCTGGAAGCCGTAACCGCGCCCGCAAGCAAGATATTTTCCCACAGAATATGAGGGCTAGAAAGCAACGGCGATGATGTAAAGTCATAGATCATGCCACCACAAAGCCCCCGATGTTGCGTTCCTCACCCAAAGCGTCAGCAATTGTGCGGATCGAATTGCGTAGCTGCTCTGTAAACATTCTATCGCCATCAATGTTGATCCGGATAACCCTATCTTGCTGTGGTGGCGCAGCAGGCGTTACTGACCCTACGGATGATCCACCAATTGACCCGCCGCCTACGCCACCCCCGCCGCTTCTGATCGCACGAACCGCGCCAAGCCCTTGCGCAAGAACAGCCGCTGCCGCGCCAATCCGCGCAAAGGGCCTCCCAATGAATGACGGATCACGCAGAACCGCTGTAAACGCCACATAGCTATTCACAAGCGCCTCAGCCGCGCCGAATGTCTGTGCTACCTTTGCAAGCCTAGACCCGCCCGCCGCCGCAACCTGTGCCAAGCCGCCAAAGAATGACGCCGCGTCATTCAATCGGCTGTTTTGCCCCTCGCCTTGACTTTCCGACAGCCGTTGCTGATACTCTGTTTCCAGATCAAGCAATGCCTCCCGATGACCTTGCTCGCCAAGGATTTCAAGCGCCCGACGATCCGCAAGGATAGCGTCATTTTCGGCGCGCCACGCCTCCACGGTTTCGCGTTCGGTCATCAACTGCTCTTGCAGGGCCTCTAGGCGACCTGCGAAGCCATCACTTGCACCGCCGCCGCCCCACCGCCGCCGCTCGCCACCGGCGGCAACATAATTCGGGTTGCCAAGCCCGATAGACGCGGAATAGTCGGCTGCAAAAGATGCTGCGTGTCCCACTGCGCGCAACCGCACCAACTGCCGCCGTCTTCAACAACTGCCGTTGATCAATTGCTTGCGCCTTGCCCAAGCATATGCCGCATAAGCACCCGCTGCCGCCAATGATCCGACGTACCATAACGTATCAACTTGCCGATACTGCGTCGCCGAAAGCCATGCCAGCCAGCCGTCAGTGCCGACACGGCATCGGCCGCGCAACTTTTGCCGCGTCAATACCAGCTTCTACTTCACCCATTGCCCGCTGTTGGCCGAATCATTGCGCCACGCCTCAAGCATGCGCCTGAATAAGCGCTCTTTCTTCATCGTTGACGCCATTAGCTAGCTTGGGCAAGCTGTCGCTGTTGTTCCGCAGCAATCCGGAAGGGTATTGCCCCGATCTGCACGTGACAGGTTGCCACTCCCATGATGCAACGCCTGCTGTTGGCTTTGATATCTGCGCGCACGAACGCACATTGCCCTGCGCTGCCGCTGCGCAGGTCGCTAAATCGACTAGCATGATGCCGACATCAAAAAAGCTTGCAAGACCTGTGCCGTACTACACCCATTCTGCCATCTAGTGCCTAGGAATTGCGCTCAGTGCAGTTCTGTAACGCCATCAATCCGTCTCGGCCTGACGCATAACTTGCGTCTGGTGTCCAGAAGCTGCTAACAGCTGTCAATTGCACCGCCGCGTTCACCAACAAGGCATTACGCCCATCGCATCTGCACGATCGATTCGTAGCGGTCAACGTGCAGTCTTGATGATGCTGAAACGCATCGCAAGGTTATTAACCTTATCGCGCACTATCAACAGCCATTTCCTGCACTAAACAAATACCCAGCTAACGGCACAAGAATCATGGCGGCTGCGGTGCCCAGTCGCCAGCAATACCCCACAGCGCCAAAGCCATGGAATGCAAATGCGGCAAGCTGCTGGCAAAGGCTTGCTGCGGGTCGTCCAGTTGCCGCACCAACCTGCACGAGCAAAATCTGAACCTGAAAGCTGCCAGATTTCGGACTACCTGCTTTTGCCGTAAACCCTGATGACGCTGTTTGCTGCATCTTGTCATTGCGCCACTCATTCGCGCCAGTACCCACTGCCACATCGATCCGCCGCAGCGTCTGTCTTTCGCGCGGCCATAGTGACCCGATCAAGCGCGGCTTCGGCCTTCATCAAGCCATCCGTGCGCGCGGTCAGTTCAAGCGTTGCAACCTCAAACATCATCGCCCCCACGGTCAACAGGCGCAATCCGCAGCGGGTTTTTGCCCTCGCGCAATTCCCTGACATATGCCTTTGACATTCTCATAACGGTGCGCTTTTCCCACGGCTCTGACAGGCTTTCACTAATACTAGCATATGCGCCCAACTCCTGCCAACTTATAGGCCCCCCGTCGCCATTTGTCGGCCCCACGTCCCATAGCGCCTGCATCAAGTAACTTCCGGGCGTCTCTGCGTTAATCCCCTTGGCAGCGCCAAGCATTTGTTGCCGGGTCTTTTTGTATCCTTCTGGCATTGTGTGAAGGTAGCCCCATTGTGCAGCCTGAATAACTAGGTCATTCAGGCGTCGGTCAAATTTGCGGACACCTCAGTTGCAAACGCCACCGCCTGTTGCGCAAACGATCCCGGCTTTTTGGTCTTGCGGCCCATATGCACATCCAAGTCAAAGAACGTGCAGTCATAAAATCGGGCAAAGTCGCCATGAGTAATTGCCTGCCCCTCGATCGTTACGCCGACAATCTCAGTTGTCAGCATGACAGCGGATTGCACAAGGTCTTGTTGAAAGTCTTCCAGCCCTCGCTTGCTTGTTAGATCAGTGACCAGCGCAGCCTTGGCCTGCTGCGCCGCAACCGCTTGCACAGAACGCGCCTGAAAGCCCTTGACCATAGCGCCTACCTTGCTGTCCCCATCCATTATAGGCTTGCCCGTTTCGGGGTCTTTGAAGTGCAAGAATTGCGCGGTTTCGGCCATACTGCGACGGTCGATCTTGGAAATATCCATGGTTGGCTCCTATGGCTCTATCAAGGCGGGGGCGCAGTCGAGCCAACAAACCGCGCCCCCATGTTGCGAACCGCTTTAGGCGCGCGGTCCACAGCGTCGGATAGTTTGTTGCGACAGATTGAGCGGTAAATCCGGCCTAGCTGTCCCGTCGCTGCCTCCACTGCGCTCCCAATTGATATACACGCCCTTGCGATAAATTATTGTTCCCCGTCCGGCTCAGATAATGCGGAAGCGACTCCTGCCCGTCAAACGCTTTTGCAAAGCGTTGCCTCCGCCAAGTCTTGCCCGACGTCTGCTGGAATCTCCGCAATTGCAATGGCAATCGTGGTTTCCCGTTGCCGTGCCCTTGAATGCTCGTTAAACGCCCGTAGTGATGTTGGCCACCTGCTCCACGTTATGTGCGTCATCGCCACCTGCGCCAATAGCTTTGACAATGGCCAATGGTTCTGCCAAGTGATCGCCTCAAATCCCGCCTAATGTTATACGTCGCCGGGTACGCCGGTTGCAACGGCAAGCGTTGTGACCAATATCAGTGTACTGCCATGTCTATGACCTTTCTGGCATGGATTGAATTTGCGTTACATTATCACATCACATAAGCCCGCGCTAGACCGCGCTGGCATCATATGGAACCTGCACTACCACCCGATAATCCGATCCGTCCTGGAACCCCGGCAAGATGCGACATGGCGCGGGAATGGTGATAACCCCGCCCGTGATTGTCAGGCGCAAAGCCTTGGGGAATAGCGCGCTGATGGCGTCCACAAGACCGAGCGCGGGGGTTGTAAAACTGCCCTCTGCAATGACCACAGTTGCCGCCATGAAACCCCGGCTGATAACTTGTCCGCCTGCTATGGCAAGGTCCACTCGCTCGGAAGGGACGTGCTGGACGTAGATAAAAGGCCGTTGCGGATTGGCATTTTGATTTTCAAATACCACGGGCGCAAGATTTGCCGTGACAAGGCGCTGTTGCAGCGCATGGGCTATGTCTTTCTCATTCATCCTGCATTACCTTGCATTCACTTCTGCCACTCTTGCCGCGACAAATGACGGAAACCGCGCCGCGTTGGCTCCCACAAAAAAGCGCCCCGGAATTTGCCGCCCATTGCGCGCCGTGAACCCCAACTCCATTGGCAAGGCGTGCGGCGCTGTCCATTCAAAAACCATGCTATCCCCCACCTCATACCCTGACAATACCACGCCATAGCTTTCCGGTCCAACCGCCGCCGCGCCGCCTAACCAATTGCGCCCGCAACGACTCGCGCGTAATTCACCTTCATGCAACCGGGATTTTACCGACGACAAAGCTGGTTGCGCCTTTGGTTATCCCAAGTTGCGGCTGTTGCGCGGCTTCCACCACGTCTTGAATGGATTGCAGCGCAACATATCGCAAGCGGTCCTGCGATTTGTTCACCAGTTGGGATACGGATGCGGCGAATTTGCCCATGGATTAATCCCTGATTGCCGGAATTGCCCTAAAGATACCCACACATCGACAATTTGCCAAATGTGCAATTGGTGCAGCCGGATCATGCGGATACAGCATGGAAACCGCTGGCAAGTCACCATCAGCCGGAATTTGAAACGGCGTCCCCAGCGTGACCTTGGCCCCGTTCATGCCGACATGCGAAAGGCGCGGCTCGACTGACAGGCCGTGCGACCATGTTATTTCCACCCGCTCAATGCGCGGGTCATCGGCCATTTGCTGATATGCCTCATACTGGCCTTGGGCTATGGCAGAACGCGCCTCATTCTTTGCGATTAGGTCGCCACGGTATTTCAGCGCCTTGGACGTATGCGCCGCGATGATCCGGTCAATATCGCCCGCCGTCAGCCGCTTGCCTTCCTTGATCGCCCTGCGGATCATCCTGTCAAACCGCCTGTCAGACAGCTTATATCGCGGGGAACCATCCGGCTTGAAATAATCGGCCATCAGGTCAGGGTTAGACAGCAAGGCCCGCGCGTTGATAACTGCATCGGTCTGTTGCGTGGTTAGCCCCAAGATGCCACCAACCCTTACCCCAGCCGCATTGCGCCGCCCCACAATTTCCAGCGCCGTCTTGCGAAACCCGGTGTTCGCTTCCATGCCCGCCGAAATAACCCGCCGCGATGCCTCAAGCGTGTCCTCCTGTATGCCTTGGATAAGCGCCGCGCCCAACTCTCGCACAATTTGTTCCGCCCGTGGGTGACGCCCGTTGAACGCAAAAACGCCACCAATCACGCGGGGCAAGTCAGCCGCCGCAGCCCCGGCCATGAACCCCGCGCGCAATTCTTCTTCAAGCGGGAATAGCAGTGCTTGCGGAAACTGTAGCAGGCGCACCGCCGCAAACGTGTCTTGCCGCTCCAAGGCCCGCACAAGGGCGGTGAAGTCGATGCTACTCGCGTGGGCTTGGATAGCCGCTTCAAACGCCTTGCGAATACGCGGCGACATGGCCGCTATGGCCTGATCAATCCGCGCGCGTTGTGATCGTGTAGGGCCTGCCATTACATCGGCGTCACTTCTACGCGACCAAAGCCAAAGCGCCACCGCGTAACGTAACCCCGCTGCGATATGATATCTTGGCCATACTCATCAGGCATATACACCCGAACCGCGACGAATGGGCCAATCTGATATGCCTCAACAGGGTGCGTTACTTTATTGCCCCAAAGCGTAACGTTGGCAATCATGCCGTTCCTACAGGTTGTTTCCGGCGTGTAGTGTCGCATCATGGCTCACCTATGCAAAAGGGCGGCAGAAGCCGCCCTGTTACATTATCACATTGTCAGGAAAGGGGCTAGTCACGCCTCATAAAGGGATTGATCTAACCCAAACACCTGCGGCCATATCGGCTCACGCCCCCGATAAGGCTTCTTGCCATCATGCGGAACATACATAACCCGATATTTTTGCGGCGGGTCAACTTCCGGCAATTCAAGCGCCAAAATAGCGTCGGGATACGGGCAACCCGTATAGCAGAATGGCGGCATATCAAAAGCAGGGTTTTTACTTCCAGCCGCCTTTACTGCGTCATATGCAGCTTGACTAACTGCGCGCGCGTCAAACCACTTGCCGCGAACAATCAAGTGTTCGGTATCCGTGCGATAAACTTCGGTCATGCCTCGCCCTCCAAGCGATACTCCAAGGTTTGCGCGGGCAGATTGTGGAGTGCAATCGTTCGGAAGCTATCCTAGCCCGCGCAATAGGTGTAGCAGCTACCCCACCATAAGGTCAATCTCGTAAAACACCGCCTGCCCCCCCGGTGCGGCTTCCCTGACCTCTGCAACTTCAAACGTCTCACCCCGAACAATCACGCGATCCGCCTTTGCAGGGGCAGGCCCAGATACACCCACAAGCAAAGTCCGCATTGATTTCTGCAACAGGTTCCCCGCCGCGTCCCTGACCCGATATTGGTCATCCACCGCAATCATCGGGCTATCGGTAAACGTATCCGCCCCAGCGTCCCATGGCGTTGCAGGAACCGCCGTGCGCTTTTGCAGCGTCACCTCAAAGCCGACCTCGGCGATGCCTGCAAGCACATCAGCGGCAACCGCATTCCAGTTTTCCATTATTTCACCACGGCATTAATCATCAGTATCGCGGCAAGCCAAAGGCACACCACAATCCGTGCGCGGATTGTTTGCCTCCGCTCCATAACCCACAACTTTTCACCCATGTCCGCAATTTGATACGCAAGATTATCCATCACCGCCCCCTTAGATTACCGCGACCCGGCAAACCCGCCCTGCCAGATAGCGCCGTGCGACCTGTCAATGCAGCCCGGCCCGATAGCATAGCACGTTCCGGCAAGCCCCGCGATACAGAAAGGTCAGCGCGCCCGTCCAGACATTCGCGCGCCGCCAATGCAGACCGCCCCGGCAAGCCCGCACGATCCGGCAATGGTGGCCTAGGCCATCCAAACGCAATATCCGCAACGGGGCGAAAGTATTCACCAAAGTATGCAGCGCCAAAATAGACCCCGTGCATCATGGCGTCACGGTTACGCTGGTGCGGTTGCCGTCCGAAGTCGTGACAGCCGCAACCCTATCTGCCGTATCCCCCACCGACCGGAATACGGGCGCGTTAGCGTCCATGCCGGACACCTTTCCAGCCAAGACGGATGCCATGATCCGCATGAGTTCCGCCGCCGTATAGGTGCCTTCAAGCACCGTTCCCCATGTATCACCGCCGCCCGAACCCGACACGGTTGCAAACGCCGCTGATTTAGTCCGGTCAACAAAAACCCCGGCAACCGGGATAACATCGGCCTCAATGTTGCCCAAAATGGTATAGTTCCCTGCATTCGGGAATATAAGCTGATACCCATTGATGTATGCCAGCCCGATAAACGACGCCCCGCCGCCAAGGTCCAGAACCTTGTAGGTGATAATAGGCGGATACAGCATACCCTCGGCGCTTTCCTCGAATGCCCGCAAGGTGTCGTGATGATCAACAATATCCGTGATGCTGGATGTTGAAATCACCCGCCTTGCTGCCCAATCTACCGTTATCGCCATGGCCCCGCCTTACTGATCGGCTGTTGCGATTGCGTTTGTCCCGTTTTCGGTGCTTTCGCCCGCTGAAAACGTGGTTTCGAACGGTTGCAATGCAGAGCCGACAGTGCCCTTGCGGACTTTCAGCCGCGCCGTGAATGTTGAAACATAGGTGTAAGGTGTAGACGCTTCGGTCGTAGCCGTCGCCACCTTGTCGATATAAGGGCACCATGCGGGCGAGGACGCGGCGTGGATTTGCCCCCATGTTCCGCTGATAGTGAACGTCTTTGTTCCCCGGTTGATCGCGGTATAGGCATAAGGAACACTATTTACACGAATATAACCCGTGTCGGGGGTGTCGGCCTTGATCGCCTCAACCATCACGCAGGTATTGCCGCCCGATGTGGTTGCCGCGTTAAGGGTGTATTCGGTATCGTTAAAGCCCGATGTGGTTGCCGCGTCCCGGCCCACCAGAACCCGCGCGCCAACGGTCAACCCGCCAATGCTGATCCCGGCAACAACCGGGTTTGTTACGGTCGTGCCGTCATGGCTAATCATCTGATAGCGTTGCAGGTCAGCCGACAGCGCGCCGCTGATATACCAGCCTTGCGCAACAAACCACTTGCCGCCTGCGACAACCCCGAAAGGCGCGGCCCCGTTTGGCGTGTAGCTGTAAGCCCCGTTACCCAGAACGCGGTATTGCCAGCCCAGAACCCCGTCAACCGTTACCGTAGACGCCTCATCGCATATTGCCTGACAGTATTGCGCGGCCTCGGCAATCGTGCGCCCGCCCGAAAGAACAATCTCGCCCTTGTATTCCTTGGACCCGCTGCCATCGCCCGTGTCCCGGAATACCGAACCCGGCGTGATTGCAATGCCTGACAACGCCAATGCAGCGGCAAGGCTCAGGGGCGTCCAGTCGGTAACGGCGGTTGAAATAGCGGCGGGTTGCTCACCCCCGGCGATGAGGTTTGCGGCAAAATCCCCGTAGGTTTGGCCGTATTTCCGGGAGTAAACCCGAACGTCGCCGCTATCAATCAGCGTCCCGCCGTTGCGGCATTTGACCATGATCTGAATATGACCGTTCGGCCAATAGGTCGTCAGCTTTGCCCCGTTCTGCACCACATAGACAGGCGACCCCGCGACAAGCGGCGAACCAATGGACTTGAGGCCCGTGTAGAGCGTATTTGTGCCGTCCTGCTGAACCGACCCGAAGTTGATAAACCGCGCGGCGGTGTCATCAATGTTGTATGCGCCCAAGAGGTTCAGCAACATCGGCTTGATGCCTGAGCGTGGACCGTCCAGCTTGGACGGGTTTGCGGTCAGGATCGACACGTTATCGCCCGCAACCGCAGTTGCGGCGTCATCGGCCATGTCTTGCAACCATTGGTGCAAGTCCAGCACAGAATAAACGGTTGTTCCGGCAACGTGGCGAATATCGCCATTCAGGGCCACTGTGAAATCGTCAGCAATCGCCATCTTTATCCCCTATTCATCTAGCACTTGCAGCGCCGTTGCTGTTGCCGTTTGCCCCGCCACTGTGGCAACCTGCGTCACCCAAGGTTGATAGAATGGCGTTGCGCTTGCCTTACGCGCTTCAATCCGAACGTTACCGATAAAATCGGTGTCAAACGATACCACACCCGCCACCTCTGTGCCATTAAACAAGACACTGCCATCCGATACCTTGGTTGCCTTAACCTGTGACCCTGCCACAAGGCCACCAAGCTGCACTTGCGCGGTATCCAGCGGATAAAGGTTATCGGTCTGCGCCGCCAGCGTAGAGGTCAGGTTGGTGCGAACGTAACTAAGCGCGTTTGTCGCCGCCGCCACACCGCAGACCGCCCGAAACTTGATCTTGAAACCGACTGCCGGGTCAAATCCAGTTTCCCCGGCAAGATTGGTCACATTATAGTCTTTCCATGCGCTGTAGCCCGCGCCCGTGTTGATCTGGTAATAGAGGTTATGGTTGCCCCATGCCGCGCCCGCCGAAAAAGTCACGTTAGTCCCGGTCACGATGGGCGCGCTGTTGGTGAATTGCGTGACGCCAAGGCACCAGTAGCCCATTTCCCATTGCACCTCGTCCCCTACCGTCGCCAGCACAACGCTGCCCGCAGATGTGAACCTGGGGCTACCCGAAACAATAGTCACATATGGCGCGGTTTCGGTCGTCGGCTCGTTCATGGCCAGCACCAGACGCCCCGCCGTGGCGCTGGTGAAGGCATCGAAAAAATGCGTTCCGTAGACCGAAGCCTGTCCCGATACAGTATTAGTCCCGCCGCAGTTTTTAACCTTTGAATTGAGGTCAGCGATAGTGATTGTGTCGGCAAAATCACCGTAGACATGCTCGTAGGTCATGCCCTTGTCAGAGTTTGTCGTTGCTATAACCCCCGTTCGCGTCGGGGTCATGTAGCAACGCTGAAACTTGACGTTCCGATTGTTGCCGGATGAAACGGCGATATAAGCCGGGTTGTTTACAGTCCCGCCAGACAGAAACGCCGCGCGCGTCCCGATATTGCGCATCCTGATATTTGACGATTGGCCGTGGTTCAAGACGCCCAAGTAGGGATGCACGTTGGCGATTGTCCCGCCAAGCCCGAAAGTCACGCCGTCAATCAGGATATTATCGCAGCTTGCCAGTGTGTAAATCGCATATATGCCAGTCGTGTTGGTTGTTCCAACATATCGGTCACAATGGCCGTGATCGTTTACAATGCAATCAGAGCTAGTGGTGAACTGCACAAATGAATTGAACGAACGGCAACTATTGAACGTAATATTTGACGACTGCGTAACCTGATACGCCGCGCCACTTGACCGGGCAAATGTGATGACCCCGCTATCACAGTCGGTAATCGTCTGCCCCGCGCAATACAGCACTTCAAAGGCGTGGTCAGCCGAACCTGTGGAAAACCGCTGCGCTTTCCACTTTTGTATTGTCCCACCAGCGAAACACGAGGTCAGGCCGAATGACCGAGCATCAATTGACTGCGAAACGCTGGACCCGCCGTCATAAATATCCAGACCCTCTGCAACTTCTGACAAAATGAAATAGTCGAACGTTGCCACATGATGCGCCCGAACCGAAAACGGCTGCAAAAAACTCATAAACCAATCAGCGGCGAAATGCTCCATGTCGATAGCGCCCGCCGATGTCGTAACAAAGTCAGGACGGGTTGCCGCCGTCGCATTGGGAATAGCATTGGTTGCCCTTGCCGCCGTAGTGCATTGACGCCCCAGCACGTTCGGGATGCGGATCGCCCGCCCCGCCGGGGGGACATAACCAATCGCCGTCGTTCCGTTGTGACCAATTGTAATCGTGCCATTCGTGCCCATCAGCACAAACTTTGACCGCGCGTCCGTGCCAAGGTTTGCCGCAATCATCCCCGCCGCGTAAATAGACGGATAATATTCCCAATCCTCGTCTGTCGCAGGGCTGGCAACCTTGGCAATCCACACCCCCGGCACATAGGTCGTTGCGCTGCCATTGGTGGGAACCTGCACAATCTGGTTAGCCGCGCCTGTAGTTGTTCCAAGAGCAAACCAACCGCCCCGCGTGGTGAAGTCGCCAAGCCGGGGAACCGTGATTGCCGCCGCTTGATCGTGGACAACCTCCATCCACCCCACAACGTCCGGGCTGGAAGCAACCGCGCCAATGCCTGTCAAAGACCCCGCCGCATAATGCCCGCCCGTCACCTCACGGAATTTCAGAAACCCCGACCCCGGAACCGCCGCCCCTACCGCAGTCGGCGCGCTCGTCAGGCTTGCCCAAACGCCCAGCAGATAGCCGGAAACGCCGCCTTGTGTGATTGTCGTGCCAATGGCAGGGACCGCCCCGCTGCCCCCGCTATACGCCATCCATCGCACGTTGCGCCCGTCTATGGTGTAGCCCCCGCCAAGCGTGGCGGATATCGCCACAGACCCCAGCGAACCCGTCATGGACGCAGGCGCATTGGCGTGCCATCGGCTGTCAGTGCGGATGGTCAACCGACCAGCAATACGTAACTTC
>JAXHON010000034.1:0-7929 GCA_034519315.1 Cypionkella sp.
GTACTTCGTTCCGGTTACGTATTGCTCAATTGCTGGCCCGCGCCCAAAACATCCCCCGACTGCCCCCCGATCTGCCGCAGCGCCAGCGCGCCCAGCGCCGCCTGCGATAGGCCAATCGCAAGCGCCGCGCCAAAGATTGGCCCCCAAACACAAAGCAAGCGCCGCCGCGCCCAGCGCCAGCGCCGCGAGCATCCGCGCGCTGCTAACCCCTGCGGCCAATTGCCCCATACCTTGCGCGCGCCGAAAGGCGAGGCGCGCGGCCTCTTCCGCCAGCCCCGCGCGCGAGGCCGCCTCGACGTCAAGGCCAAAAACGACCAACGCTTTGAGCGGTGCCGGCAAAGGCCGCCAATATTTGCACCCTCAAAGCCAGCGAGAGGATCAGCGCAAGCGTGCCATAGCTGCCAATGCGGCTGTCACGCATGATCTCTAGCTTGCGCGCCCTGTCCTGCCCGCCGCCAAATCCATCGGCCACATCGGCAAGCCCGTCTTCGTGCAAACCGCCCGTGGCAAGGATGCAGACCGCAAGCGCCAGCGTGGCGGCGATACTTGGGGCAAGGCCCAGTGTCGCCGCCCCGACCAAAACACCCGCGCCCATCGCTCCGACCAGCGCGCCCACAATCGGATAGGCCCAAACCGCGCGCGCAAGGGGCGGCGGATCGCCCGCCTGCGCCAAATGCCCCGCAGGTAGCCGCGTCAGCAGCATCAGCGCCAGTTGCAGATCGGCGATTAGGGATAGGGCGCGCAGGCTCATGCTTCGGATACGCCCGCCTCGCCAAAGGTGGCCATGCCATTATGCACGGCCACTGCGCTGCGCAAAATGCCCAAGGCAAGCGCCGCGCCCGACCCTTCGCCAAGGCGCATGTCAAAATCCAAAATGGCGGATTTGTCCATGGCCTCCAGCAATTTGGCATGGCCCTTTTCAGCGCTGCGATGGCCGATCAGGCAATGATCCAGCAGGCTGGCGTCCGCCGAATACAGCGCCGCTGCCGATGCCGTGCAGATAAACCCGTCCAGTATCACAGGCGTGCCTTGGGCGCGCGCGGCCAAAACCGCGCCGCAAATCGCCGCCTGTTCGCGCCCGCCCAAGGCCGCCAGCACCTGCCAGGGGGACAATCCCGCATGCAAGGCTGCTCCACGGCCACCACATCGGCCTTTTCGCCTGTCCCGCCGCATCGCTGCCGGTGCCGCGCCCGACCCAATCCGCCGCCGCGCCGCCGCAGACCGCATGGGCCAGCGCCGCCGAGACGGTGGAATTGCCGATGCCCATCTCGCCCAGGATCAGCACGTCGGCGCGCGTGATCGACGGCAGCCGCGCCTGCGGCTGCATGCGCGGACAAGGCCGTCGGCCTCGGTCATGGCAGGCGCCTTGGTCGTGAAATCCGCCGTGGGGCGTATCGAGGTCCAGCGCAGTCACGATCGTCAGATCAGCGCCATTCGCGCGGCACAGCTGGTTGATCGCAGCCCCGCCCGCCTGAAAGTTGCCGACCATCTGCGCGGTGACCTCTTGGGGATAGGGGTTGACGCCTTGGGCGCAAACCCCGTGATTGCCCGCAAAAATCAGCGCCTGCGCATAGGCGATTTCGGGGCGCGAGGTTTTGCGCCACCCTGCCATGAAAACCGCCAAATCTTCCAGTTTGCCCAGCGATCCCGGCGGTTTGGTCAGGCTGTTTTGCCGCGCCTGCGCCTGCGCGCGCGCGCTTTCGTCCGCGGCGGGCAAAGTTCTGGCCAAAGCGCCAATATCGGAAAGGGCAGTTAAGTTCATCGTCATGTCCTATTTAAGTTGCTATTTCAGCTTCAGCGGATAGCCTGCAGACGCACAGTCACAGTTCGCCAGCCAGCGCGGCGATATCTTGGTTTAGCAGGCCTTGCGCATCGCGAAAGGCGCGGCTGGCGGCGTTATCTGGCACGATCCCAAGGCCGATTTCATTGGTGACCAGAGACCACGGGGTGCGGCAGGCGTGCAGGAGCAGGTCGGATCAAATCGCGCCACCTCTGCACGACCAAATCGAGCCCGTGATAAATTACATTGTTCAGCCACATCGTCAGGCAATCCACCAGCCGTGGCCCCTGCCCGTCGCTGGCGCGCAGCGCGCCCGCCAAATCCAGCGGCGCATGATAATCACGCCACTGCGCACCCCGCCGCGCGCGGTGCAAATCAATGCGCGCGCGCATCTCGTCATCGAAAATTTCCGCCGTGGCAATATAGCTCGCGGGTTGGCCCAGCGAAAGGCAGCGCTCCTCGGCGATGCGGCTTTTGCCCGACCGCGCCCCGCCTGTTACCAAGATGATCATCACCCGCCCCTTGCCGAAGTGGCATAAACAAATCAGATAGGGGGCAGTTAGGCCAGAGCGAATCCGCCCCAATGCACCCAAATAACGACCCGTCCAGCGCCGATCTGTGGCTGATCCGCCACGCGCCAGCCCAAGACGGCGGCGCGATGGCGGGGCGGCGCGATGTGGATGCCGATTGCAGCGATGTGGCGTCCATCGCCGCGATGCGCGCAGTGGTTGCACAGGCGTCCGAGCAGGCCCTTTGGGCCAGCCCCGCGCGGCGCTGCGCACAGACCGCCGCCGCCTTGTGGCCAAACGCAGCCCCGCAGCAAGACGCCCGCCTGTGGGAGCAGGACTTTGGCGCATGGGAGGGTCTGCCCTATGCCGATTTGCCCGATATTGGCCCGCTGCAAGGCGCGGCGCTGGCGCAGTTTGCCCCGCCGCAAGGGGAGAGTTTTGCCGATCTTTGCGCGCGGGTTTGGCCGTTTTATCAGGGGCTTGGCGCGGGGCATCATGTGATTGTGGCCCATGCAGGCGTGATCCGCGCGGCCCTTGGGCTGGCCTTGGGGGCGGCGCATTTGGGGCTTGGTTTTTCGCTCGCGCCCCTATCTTTGACGCGACTACGGCGCGATTTGTCCAGCAGCACTTGGGCAGTGGTTTGCACGAATTGGACAGCGCAATGATCGGGCAAACCGTCGCCATCGCAGACCATTTTGGCGCGGTGATGCAGGGCGCTTTGGGGCCGCGGGCGCAGGTAGCGCGGGGCGCGGGATGATCTTTGGCCATCTGGGGGAATGATGTTTGCAGTATCCATGCTGATTGCGCTGGTGATCGATGCTGCCATTGGATGGCCAGATGCCCTTTATAGGCGGCTTGGCCATCCTGTGACATGGATCGGCGCGCTGATCGCGCGGCTAGAGACGCGGTGGAACAGGGCAGGCACGGGGCGCAAATGGCGCGGAGTTGCCACCTTTGCCGTGGTGGTCGCCGCCGCCGCCCTGCCCGCCTATGCCATCACATTGGCGCTGCCTGATGGCTGGATTGGGGCCGTGGTGGCGGGCGTTTTGGCATGGCCGTTGGTTGCTGCGCGCGCGATGTATACCCATGTTGCGGCGGTCGCGCGCCCGCTAGAGGCGGGCGATCTGGGCGCGGCGCGGCGGGCTGTGTCGATGATCGTCGGGCGCGATCCCGCCCAGCTTGACAGTGCAGGCATAGCGCGTGCGGCGCTGGAAAGTCTGGCCGAGAACACATCAGATGGCATCATCGCGCCGCTGTTTTGGGGCGCGATCTTGGGCCTGCCGGGCATTGCCGCCTACAAAGCGATCAACACGCTGGACAGTATGATCGGCCATAAAACCCCGCGCTATCAAGACTTTGGCTGGTTTTCCGCGCGGGCGGATGATTGGGTGAACCTGATCCCCGCGCGCCTGACGGGCGTGCTTTTCGCGCTCACCAGCGCTCATCCCTTGCGCGCGCTGCGCACCATGCGCCGTGATGCCCGCGCACACCGCTCGCCCAACGCGGGCTGGCCAGAGGCGGCGATGGCGGGGGCGCTGAACATCCGCCTGTCGGGCCCCCGCGTTTATGAAAACGATGTGGCGCAGGAGCCGTGGCTGAACGGGGGCGCCCGTGACCCCAGCTGTGCCGACATCGGCGCGGGCTTGCGGCTGTATATTCGCGCGCTGGCCCTGATGGCGGCCCTGATGGCGGCTCTGCTTGCCTGCGCGAGCGTGCTGGCCTAAACCGCAGCAGGGGCGCACGCGCCTCAGGCGCTGCGCGCCTTACCCCTGTGGATATTTTTGAAAAGAAGAAGCACAGATGCGCGATCACGGCGGAAATATTGGCGCGGCGATGGCACGCTTTGGCGGCGGCGCGGCGGATTGGATTGATCTGTCCACGGGGATCAACCGCGCGCCTTATCCGATGGACGATGTGCCTGCGGCGGCGTGGCAGCGCCTGCCTTTGGCGAGCGATATCGAGAATGTGCTGGCGGCAGCGGCGGCGCATTATGGCACGAACGCCCCTGCGATGATCTGCGCAGGCGCGCAGGCGGCGATTCAGATGATCCCGCGCTTGCGCGCGGCGGGTCGGGCGGCGGTGCTGGCCCCCAGCTACAACGAACATGCCGCGACTTTGGCCGCGCAGGGATGGGCTGTCGAAGCGGCGCAGGATTTGGCCGCGATGACGGGCGCGGATTTGGCAGTGGTGGTCAACCCCAACAACCCCGATGGGCGTGTTTTTTCACCCGCTGATCTGATGGCACTGCGCGCAAAGGTTGGACTTTTGGTGGTGGATGAGAGTTTCGCCGATGTCGCCCCGCATCTGTCGCTATTGCCGCAGGCGGGGGCGGATAACCTATTGATTCTGCGATCATTTGGCAAGTTTTGGGGGCTGGCTGGCGCGCGCCTTGGGCTGGTTTATGGCGGCGCGCATGACATAGACCGCCTGCGCGATTTGGCGGGGCCTTGGCCCGTTTCTGGCCCTGCCCTACATATCGCGGCGCGCGCCTACGCCGATTCTGCTTGGGCAGATCAAACCCGCGCGCGGCTGGCGCAGGATGCAGCTAACATGGACGATCTGGCGCAGCGTGCAGGTTGGCAGGTGGCGGGGGGCTGCGATTTGTTTCGCCTATATCAAACACCCAATGCGCTGGCCGCCCAAGACCGCCTTGCCCGCGCCCATATCTGGAGCCGTATTTTCCCCTATTCGGACACTTGGCTGCGCCTTGGCCCGCCCGCTGGCGCGGCGGAATGGGCGCGGCTGGCGGCGGCGCTGCGCTAGATCGGCATCAGCGCCCAATAGTCCAGATCCAAGAGCACCTCGGGCGCGTATTTGCCATCTTCGCCGCGTAACGGGCCAGCTTTGGCCCCCTTATGCGCGACAAGGCGCAGGCGGATTGCGCCCACACCAGGTGCGGGGGTTTCGGCAATGTCCAAAACCTCGCTCCACGCGCGCACGGTGTCGCCCGCAAAGGCGGGATTGGCATGGGCGCCGCCATTCAGCCCCACGATCATCTGCGCATTGGCGAGGCCATTGAAGGACAGCGCGCGCGCGAGGGAAATGATATGGCCGCCGTAAATCAGCCGCCGCCCGTCCGCGCGATTTGTCGCATCGAAATGCACTTTGGCGGTGTTTTGCCACAGGCGCGTGGCCAGCATATGTTCGGCCTCTTCCAGCGTGACGCCGTCGATATGGTCGATCACCTCGCCCACGGCATAGTCGCGCAGGCGGTGCGCCTCACCTGCCAAGGTGAAATCATAGCGCGTGAAATCAAGACCTTGCGGGATGATCAAATCGGTTGCTGCCAGCGCTTTTGGCAGATCGGGCACCACGGGCGCAGGCGCGGGGCTGGCGGCATCGCGCTTTTTCACCATCACCCAGCGGGTATAGTCCAGCACGACTTGCCCGCGCTGGTTCACCCCTTCGGATCGCACATAGACCACACCCGATTGCCCGTTCGAGTTTTCTTTCAGCCCGACAACCGTGCTGCGCGCGGCCAGCGTATCACCCGCATAACACAGGGGCCAGCCAGCGCCCTGCTGCATAGCCCAAATTCGCCACGGCGTTCAGCGAAATATCGGGCACGGTTTTGCCAAAAACCGTGTGAAAGGCGATCAGATCATCCATCGGCGCGGCGGGCAACCCGCAGGCGCGGGCGAATTCGTCCGACGAATAGATCGCATGGCGGGCGGGGTAAAGCGCGTGATACAGCGCGCGCTCCCCCCCTGACAGAGTGCGCGGGATAGCATGGGTGATCACCTGCCCAAGGCGGTAATCTTCGAAAAAATGCCCTGCGTTGGTTTTCTCGCCCATGGCTTTATCGCCCATGCCCAATTCCTTATTGCTGGCCCAGTTTCATATCGGGGTGATAGTCGCCCGCGATGTCTTTGGTGACGGCTTGGCCGCAGCGCATCACCTCGGATTTGGCGTCATAGGCATAGGTGGGCGGGCCGTATAGCTGCCAGCCCTTGGCCAAGGCCTCCGTGACCTTGTGGCAAAAGGCCGAGGTGTCGTCTTCGGTGAGAAACCTATAAAGCTGTGCCATGACCTACGCCCAAGGCTGCACGCCAAGGTAGTTGTGCATCACCATCACCACCAGCGTTCCCGCAATAGCTGCGCCTACATAGATGAATTCCTTTTTGCGCGGGGCGCGGGCGGGGGGTGTCCATACCCCGTCTTGCGCATTGATCAGCGCGATAGTGCCCAGCGCCCATGCCAGCAACCCGCCGAACAGGATGATGGATTCGCTATCGCCATTCACCAGCAGATGCGCGCCCGCCCAGATGGAAAAACCCACCAGCTGCGGGTGGCGCAGTTTCGTGCCCAGCCAAATGCGCGCCCCCTTTGGCCCGCCCACGGCATAGACGTAAAACGCCAGCACCATCAAAAGGTTGTTGATCCCCACCAGCGCGGGGCTGCGGCCCCAAAATACAGCGCCGTCAGCTGTGCGATAGCCGATCACCATCAACACAACGGACAAAACAACCGCTAGCGCCACAACGGGTTTCGCCTTTGCGCCAAGTCGCCCATGCAGGGCGGGGGTCAACCGTTTCATCCCATGCGCGAAAATCCACAGGGCCAGTCCTAGAATCAGTAGCGTCATGCTGCCTCCATCATCGCAATGGCCGCTGCTTTCATCAGCAGAGCCTTCGCGGTGACGATATGCAGATTTTCGACGATTTTACCATCCACAACTGCCACCGCCTGCCCTGCCGCGATGGCCTCGTCAAAGGCGGTGATCTGGCGGCGGGCAAGGGCGATTTCTGCCTCGCTTGGGGCAAAGGCGGCGTTGGCGATGGCCAGTTGCGCGGGGTGGATCAGGGTTTTGCCGTCAAACCCCATATCGCGGCCCTGCGCGCACTCAGCGGCCAAACCTTCTTCGTCCTTAAAGGCGTTGAACACCCCGTCCACGATGATGCAGCCATGGGCGCGGGCGGCCAGCAGGCACAGGCCCAGCCCCGTTTGCAGCGCCAGTCGGTCGGGGCGGTGACGGCTGCCCAATTCCTTGGCCAGATCATTCGTGCCCATCACCATGCCCGCCAGCGCGGGATGGCTGGCGATTTGCGCGGCGTTCAACATGCCCAGCGCGGTTTCCATCATCGCCCATAGCGGTTTGGCGGGGGCCAGCGCGGCAGCGGCGTCCAGATCGGCGGGGGCGTTGACCTTTGGCAATAGAATAGCATCGGCGCCCGCATGGGCGGCAAAGGCGGCGATGTCGCCCGCGCCCCATTCGGTATCCAGCCCATTCACCCGCACGATCCGCGCCCGCCGCCCGTAATCGGCCTGCAAGGCCTGCGCCAGTGTGGCGCGCGCGGCAGCTTTCTCGGCAGGGGCCACAGCATCCTCTAGATCAAAGATGATCGCATCCGCCGCAAGGCTTTGCGCCTTTTCCATCGCCCGCGCGTTCGAGGCAGGGATATATAGAACCGAGCGGTAGGGGCGGTGCAGGTCGGGCATGATTCCTCGCAGCAATAATCTTGCGCCAAGTGGCACGATTTTATCACTTTCGGCAAGGGCGGATTTGCCGCAGCGCAGAAATTTTTCCGCGCAGCCTCGCAAGTCCCAAGAACAGGGCCACAGCGCCCCCCGATTTAACCAAACCGCCAGACTTTCGGCGCAGGCTGGTTGCATATCCCAGCGAAAGGCCCGCCCATGCCC
>JAXHON010000013.1:0-46781 GCA_034519315.1 Cypionkella sp.
ACTACGTATTGCTCGGGATATTGTCGTGCTTTTTCCACGGCATCGCCTGCTTTTTGTTGCGCAGGGACGCAAAGGCACGCGCCACGCGGCGGCGGGTGGAATGGGGACGGATCACCTCGTCAATAAACCCGCGCTCGGCGGCCACGAATGGGTTGGCAAAGCGGTCTTCGTATTCCTTTGCCAGACGGGCGATCTCGTCGGCAGATTTGCCGCGATGGATGATTTCCGTTGCGCCCTTGGCCCCCATCACCGCAATTTCTGCCGTGGGCCAAGCATAGTTGAAATCACCGCGCAGATGTTTGGACGCCATCACATCATAGGCCCCGCCATAGGCCTTGCGGGTGATCAGGGTGACTTTGGGCACGGTCGCCTCGCCGTAAGCGAACAACAATTTCGCGCCGTGTTTGATCACGCCGCCCAGTTCCTGCGCCACGCCTGGCAAAAAGCCAGGCACGTCCACCAGGGTCAGAATTGGAATTTCAAAGGCATCGCAAAAGCGCACAAACCGCGCGGCCTTGCGCGAGGCGTCGATGTCTAGACACCCCGCCAGCACCATCGGCTGATTGGCAACCACGCCCACCGATTGCCCTTCGATGCGCATAAACCCTGTGATGATATTGGCGGCATAGTCGCGCTGAATTTCGAAAAAATCGCCTTCGTCGGCAATTTTATGCACCAGTTCTTTCATATCATAGGGTTGGTTAGGATTGTCGGGGATCAGCGTGTCAAGGCTCGGCTCCAGCCGCGCGGGATCGTCAAAAAACGGGCGCACGGGGGCCTTTTCGCGGTTGGACAGGGGCAGAAAATCCACAAGACGGCGAATTTCGGCCAGCGCCTCGACATCGTTTTCAAAGGCGCCATCCGCGACCGAGGATTTCTTGGTATGGGTGTTGGCCCCGCCCAATTCCTCTGCCGTCACCACTTCGTTCGTGACGGTTTTCACCACATCTGGCCCTGTGACAAACATATAGCTGCTGTCTTTGACCATGAAAATGAAATCGGTCATCGCGGGCGAATAGACCGCCCCGCCCGCGCAAGGCCCCATGATGACGCTGATTTGCGGAACCACGCCCGAGGCCATGATATTGCGCTGGAACACTTCGGCATAGCCCGCCAAACTGGCGACACCTTCCTGAATGCGCGCTCCGCCGCTGTCATTGAGGCCAATCACAGGCGCGCCGTTTTGCATCGCCATATCCATGATTTTGCAAATCTTTTGCGCGTGGGTTTCGGACAGTGAACCGCCAAACACCGTGAAATCTTGGCTATAGACATAGACCATGCGACCGTTCACCGTGCCCCAGCCTGTCACCACGCCGTCGCCTGCGGGGCGCTCTGCCTCCATGCCGAAATCGGTGCAGCGATGGGCGACAAACATGTCGAATTCTTCAAAGCTGCCCTCGTCCAGCAGCAGGTCGATCCGCTCGCGCGCGGTCAGTTTGCCCTTGGCGTGCTGGGCATCAATACGCCGCTGCCCGCCGCCCGCGCGGGCCACGTTGCGCCGCGCCTCTAGCTGTTCCAAAATGTCCTTCAAGGCCGCGCCCCCCACGATATTTCCTCCACCATAAAGCGCCAAGGCGCAGGATCAAAGCAAAATAGGGTAAATTTGCAAACACTTGACAAGTTGTCTGCTGCAAAATGCAAAATTGCAAACACCCCTCATTGGCATTGCCCCCAACCTGTCTTATAACAGGCAAATCCCCTAATACGAGGCGTATCATGCCCTTTTCCTTGCCCATCCCCGCCCAAACCATCGGCCTGCTGCTGGCCTCGAATGTGTTTATGACCTTTGCATGGTATGGGCATTTGAAATTCAAAACCGCCCCCCTTGTCACGGTGATCGCAGTGTCATGGGGCATTGCGCTGTTTGAATATATCCTGATGGTGCCCGCCAACCGCATCGGCCACGGGCATTTTTCGGCCGCCGAGCTGAAAACCATTCAAGAGGTGATCACCCTATCGGTGTTCGCCGTCTTTTCCGTGCTGTATCTGCGCGAGCCGCTGCATTGGAACCACCTTTTGGGCTTTGCTTTTATCGGGCTGGGCGCGTTTTTCATCTTTCATAAGTGGGCGTGATCCATGGCTTTTCTGAACCGTGCAAGCCCGCCCAGCATCCTAACCCTTACCTTGCTGGCGGGGATTTCGGCGCTGTCGATGAACATCTTTCTGCCGTCCCTGCCCATGATGGCGGCCTATTTCAATGTGCCCTACGGGGTGATGCAGCAATCGGTCTCGCTGTACCTTGCGCTCTCTGCCGTGCTGCAAATTGCCATTGGCCCGCTGTCCGACCGATTTGGCCGCCGCCCCGTTCTTTTGGGCGCGCTCGCGCTGTTTTTGCTGGCAACACTGGGCACTATTTTGGCCCCGACTGCGGGCATCTTCTTGGCCTTTCGCATGTTGCAGGCGGTTGTTGCGGCGGGCACCGTGCTGTCGCGCGCCGTGATCCGCGATATGGTGGACGGGGCGCGCGCCGCGTCGATGATCGGCTATGTCACCATGGGCATGGCGCTGGTGCCCATGGTTGGCCCCAGCATCGGCGGGGTTTTGGACGAGGCTTATGGCTGGCAGGCCTCTTTCGCCTTTTTGGGTTTGGCTGGCGCGGCGGTTCTGGCCCTGACTTGGGCTGATCTGGGCGAGACGCACCCCCCCAGCAGCACCAGCCTGATGGCGCAGTTTCGCCAATACCCGCAGCTTTTGGTGTCGCTGCCCTTTTGGGGCTATGCGGCGGCGGCGGCCTTTGCCTCGGGCGCATTCTTTGCGGCCCTTGGCGGCGCGCCCTTTGTCGCCAGCGATGTTTTTGGCCTGACGCCCGCGCAAACGGGGCTGTATTTCGGCCTGATTGCCATTGGCTACACCTTTGGCAACTTTTTGGCGGGGCGGTATACGGTGCGCGTGGGCATGAATAAAATGGTGCTGGTGGGCGGGCTGATTACCCTTGCGGGCATGGCGGTGCTGGCGCTGTGCAGCGCGGGGGGCATCATGGGCGCCGCGCTGTTCTTTGGGCTGATGGCGGTGATGGGGGTGGGCAACGGCGTGGCCCTGCCCTCGGCCAATGCGGGGGTTTTGTCCGTCCGCCCCGATCTGGCGGGCAGCGCCTCGGGTCTTGGCGGCGCGCTGATGATGGCAGGAGGCGCGGCGCTGGCGGCACTGGCGGGCGCGGTATTGCACCCAGGTGGGGGCGAGATGCCGCTGGTTTTGGTGATGCTGGGATCTTCGGTCGCGTCGGTTTTGTGCATTTTGGCCGTGATGCGCTGGCACAAGCCTTAGCGCAATGACCTTGACGCCAGCAGTTTGCAAAGCCAAACTTTGGTTTGCAAACCACCTGCAATAAAGGCACACGCGCGCATGGCGATCCAAAAACTTTACGCAGGGGCCAAGCTGCGCGAATTGCGCGGGCGGCTGACCCTGACGCAGCGCGCCTTTGCGGGCAAACTTGGCGTGTCGCTGCCCTATCTAAACCAAATGGAAAACAACCACCGCCCCGTCTCGGCTGCCGTGGTGCTGGCGCTGGCGGGCGAGTTTGGCCTTGATGTGACCGAGCTGAACGCAGGCGAGGGCGAGCGGCTGGTGTCCAACATGCGCGAGGCGATGGCTGACCCGATTTTTGCCAAATCCGCCCCCCCCTTGGCCGATCTGCGCCTTGCCGCCAGCAATGCCCCCGCCTTGGCCCGCGCCTTTCTGGATTTGCACCACGCCTACCGCCAAAGCCATGAACGCCTGGCCTCGCTGGACGAGGCGCTGGGCCGCGATGATGCCACCTTGCGCGCATCCCCTTGGGACGAGGTGCGCGATTTCTTTCACTACTGCGACAATTATGTCGACGCCGTCGACCGCGCCGCCGAACATTTCGCGGCTTCTGCGCCGCAGGGCCAAGATATGCTGGTGACTGCCACCGAGGCGCTGGCAAAACGCGGGATCGAAACCGAGCTTAGCCCCGATGCCGCCCTGCGCCGCTATGATCCCAGCCTTCGGCGCCTGCACATCGCCGCCCGCGCCGCAGCCCCCACCCAGCGATTTCAGGCGCTGTATCAGGTGGCACTGCAAACCCAAAACGATTTGATCGAGGCGATGCTGGACCTTGCCCGTTTCCAATCGCCCGAGGCGCGCGACATCGCCAAAATCGGCATGGCCAATTATTTTGCGGGCGCGGCGCTGATGCCCTACCGCGCCTTTCTGGCCGCCGCGAACGAGATGCGCCACGATCTAGAGCGGCTGGCGGATATGTTCGGCGCATCCATCGAACAGGTCGCGCATCGGCTGTCCACCTTGCAGCGCCCGGGGGCCAAGGGCGTGCCGTTTTTCTTCGTGCGCGTCGATCAGGCGGGCACGATCACCAAACGCCATTCCGCCACGCGGCTGCAATTTGCCCGCTTTGGCGGGGCCTGCCCCTTGTGGAACGTGCACCGCGCCTTTGAAACCCCGGGGCATTTTTTGCGCCAACTGGCCGAAACCCCTGATGGGGTGCGCTATCTTTGTCTTTCGCGCGATGTGTCCAAACCAGGCGGGGCCTACCTTGCCCCTGTGCGCCGCTATGCGATTGGGCTGGGGTGCGAGATCGCCCACGCGGGCGCGCTTGTCTATGCCGATGGGCTAGACCTAAAAGGCCGCTGCGATCCCATCGGTATTTCCTGCCGCATCTGCGAGCGGCATGGTTGCCATCAACGCTCGATCCCGCCCCTAGAGCGCCGCCTGTCGGTCAACCCCGATCAGCGCGGCATCCTGCCCTATGAGATTGCGCCCTAGGTGAATATGAGTTTGAAATGGTTGTTGGATTTTTATTGGGGTTATGGGTTTGGGGGTGCTGGTTGTAGAGCCAGACATACCGGTGCAGCGTGGTCTCCAGTTCCTCGCCGGACCGGAAGTGGTGGCTTTGTAGCACCTCCTCGATGCGGCCGTTGAATCGCTCGACCATACCGTTGGTCTGCGGCGACTTCGGCGGGGTCAGGCGGTGCTCGATGTCGAGATCAGCGCAGAGCGTGTCGAACTCGTGCGCGCCGGTGGCGGCGCGCTTGCGCAGGCCGAACAGGCGGTCCGTGAACTCCTTGCCGTTGTCGGTAAGAATGGTGCGGATGCGGATCGGACAGGCGCGCTCCAGGTCGCGCAGGAACCGTCGCGCATTGGCGGCGGTCTTGGATTGATAGATGCGGACGAACACCCAGCGGGTTGCCCGATCAATCGCCACGAACAGATACCGGCGCGATGATTCGTCAGCCATTTGAGGCAGATACTTGACGTCGACGTGGATGTAGCCGGGCTCATAGGCCTTGAAGCCGCTGTGTTTGGGCCGTGCCGCCTTGGCTTGCAGGTCGCGCAGATTACCCACGCCATGCCGACGCAAACAGCGGTCCAGCCCCGAGCGTGAGACCTCCGGGTTCAGGAACTCCCGCACCACGGCCAGCAAATCGTCCAGCGAGACCAGCAGCGTCCTGCGCAGCGCCACCGCAACCACCTCCTGCGCGGGCGTCAGGGTCGTTTGCAGCCGATGCGGCGTGTGGCTGCGGTCCACGACACTGTCGCGCTTGCGCCATTTGTAGATCGTCTGCGGGGTCACCCCAAAGCGTTCCGCAAGAACCGTCCCGGCCTCATCGCTGCTCTGAATGGCCGCCCGAACCTTCGGCGTCGTCGTCGCTTGCTTGTGAAGATGGATCAGCATCGTGGTCCTCCGTCCCGAATTTCCCTCAGAACTGATCTTGCCATGAACAGGGCAGATCGCCGAGGGGAAATGTGATCATCCGGGATGGAACACCTAGGTCTATGTCAGGCGCGCATGAATCGTGTCTTGCAACACATGCGCTTCTTTTCTTCAAAAATATCCTCGGGGGAATCGCTGAAGCCAGCTTCAGCGATGGGGGGCGAGCCCCCCTACCTTTGCGCCGCTTTCCAATTTTCGGCCATTACAGGCTGCAAATTCGACCGCGCCAGCCTTTGGCCCAAAATATGATCGGCAGCTTTTTCGCCCACCATGATCGAGGGCGCGTTCAAATTGCCATTGGTCACTTGCGGGAAAATGCTGCTATCGGCCACGCGCAAGCTATCCACACCAATCACGCGGCAATCGGGGTCAACCACCGCCATTGGATCATCGCTGCGCCCCATCCGCGCCGTCCCGCAGGGGTGATAGGCGCTTTCGGCGTGCTGGCGGATGAAATCATCAATCTGCGCATCCGTTTGCACCTCTGCCCCTGGTTGGATCTCGCTTTTCACATGCGCCTGCATCGCGGGCATATCGAAAATCTCGCGGGTCAGTCGCACGGCGCGGCGGAAATCGCGCCAATCGCTGGCCTCGCTCATGTAGTTAAACTGAATAACAGGTGGGGCCATCGGGTCGCTGGACCTTAGCGAAACCCGCCCGCGCGAAGCCGACCGCATCGGCCCTGTATGCACCTGAAACCCATGCCCTGCCGCAGACGCCTTCCCATCATAGCGCACGGCAATGGGCAGGAAATGGTATTGAATATCGGGGTATTCCACACCTTTATCGGAGCGGATAAAGCCGCAAGCCTCGAACTGATTACTCGCCCCCAGCCCCTTTCGCGTGAACAGCCACTGCGCCCCAATCAGCGCCTTGCCCCAAAGGTTCCAGTATTTATACAGCGTGATCGGCTGGCGCGCGGCGAACTGCATATAGATTTCCAGATGATCTTGCAGATTGCCGCCAACCCCTGCGCGGTCGGCCAGCACATCAATCCCATGTTCGCGCAGATGCTGCGCGGGGCCAATCCCCGACAGCATCAACAGCTTTGGCGTGTTCAGGCTGGACGCTGCCAGTATCACCTCGGCACCCGCGCGGATCACTTCAACCCTGCCCTTGCGCGCACTTCAACCCCACGGCGCGCCGCCCTTCCATCACCACGCGCCGCGCGGTGGCGCGGATCAGGCGCACGCGGCCCGTAGCGATGGCGGGGCGCAGGTAGGCCTTGGCGGCAGACCAGCGCTCGCCCTTGTAAATCGTCGCCTCCATCGCGCCAAAGCCCTCTTGCGCGGCACCGTTATAGTCGGGCGTGACGGGATAGCCCGCTTGCTGCCCTGCCGCAATAAAGGCGTTGAACAATGGATTATGACGCGGCCCGCGCGTGATATGCAGCGGCCCAGTCATGCCGCGATAGGCGCTGTCGGTGCCCGCATCACCTTGCCCGTGCCAATTTTCCATCCGCTGGAAATAGGGCAGCACATCGGCATAGGACCAGCCTTGCGCGCCCATTGCGTCCCAAGTGTCGAAATCGCGCGCATGGCCGCGCACATAGACCATGCCGTTGATGCTGCTAGACCCGCCAATCACGCGCCCGCGCGGCGTGACCAAAACGCGCCCGCCCAGATGCGGCTCGGGTTCTGATTTTAGACCCCAATCATATACCCGCATATTCATCGGATAGGACAGCGCGGCAGGCATCTGGATAAAGGGGCCAGCGTCACTGCCCCCCGCCTCGATCACCACCACGGATTTGCCCGCCATGGCAAGGCGGTAGGTCAGCGCCGAACCTGCGCTGCCTGACCCAACAATCACATAATCTGCCACTGCGGCATTCATTTTTCACCTTTGGCCAACTGCGCGGCCAGATAATCCATTGCCATCGCCACTGCCGCCGCCCCATCGGGCGCGCCGCGTTTGAGCACCTCGCGCAGGTATAGCCCGTCGATCAACGCGGCCAGCCCCGCCGCAATATCGACCGCCTGCGCCCCCGCCAGCGGGCGCAGGCCAGCCACCAAATTGCTGTGCAAACGGCGCTGATAAATCGCAAGCAACCGCTTGGCCGCTGGCACGGTTTGGGCCAAAACCCAAAAGTTCAGCCAAGCCCCCACCACATCGCGGCGAAAATTCATGGGCGAGAAAGAGGCGATCAGCACCGCGCGCACGCGCCCCTGCGGCCCCGCATCAATACTGGCGCTGGCGGCAATCGCCCCGCGCACTTCGGCGCTGTAGACGCTCATCAATTGGCGCATGGCGGCCAAAAATATCTCTTCCTTGCTGCCAAAATAGTGATGCGCCAGCGCGCTAGACATGCCCGCCCGCCGCGCAATCTGCGCCACAGTGACATCAAGCGAGCCTTTTTGCCCGATTTCTACAATCGTCGCATTGACGAGCGCCGCCTTTCGGATAGGCTCCATTCCAATTTTAGGCACTTCGCTGCGGCTCCAAAGAAAACACTTGCCAAAACGAAACTGTCTGAAGTTTATTGACTCGTCAATCAAGAATAAATGGCCACAACTCAGGGAGACCGCCATGACACGCCGCACCGCACTACTTGCCACAGCAGTGGCTTTCGCATTTGCAGGAACCGCCTATGCCGAGGGCTGCGATAAAGTCGTATTCTCGGATGTGGGCTGGACAGACATCACCGCCACCACAGCCGCCACCACACTGGTGCTAGAGGCGCTGGGATATGAGACAGAAACCAAGGTTCTGTCGGTTCCCGTCACCTATACGGGTCTGGCCGAAGGCGATGTTGACGTTTTCTTGGGCAACTGGATGCCGACGATGGAGGCTGACATCGCGCCCCACCGCGACGCGGGCAAGGTGGAAACCGTGCGCACCAATCTGGAAGGGGCGAAATACACGCTGGCCACCAATGAGGCAGGGGCTGCGCTAGGGATCAAGGATTTCAAAGACATCGCTGCCCAAAAGGACGCGCTAAGGCAAGATTTACGGCATCGAACCCGGCAATGACGGCAATCGTCTGATCATGGATATGATCGCCTCTGGCCCATTTGGTCTGGATGGGTTCGAGGTTGTCGAAAGTTCCGAGGCGGGGATGCTGGCGGAAGTGGGCAACAAAGACGGCAAAGGCGCGCCGATTGTCTTTCTTGGCTGGGAACCCCACCCGATGAACGCCAATTTCAAGATGACCTATCTGACGGGCGGCGATGATTACTTTGGCCCCAACCTTGGCGGCGCGGTGGTGGATACCAATGTGCGCGCAGGCTATGTGGCGGAATGCCCCAACACGGGCAAGCTGCTGGCCAACCTGTCCTTCACGCTGGCCATGGAAAACGAGATTATGGGCGCGATTTTGAATGACGGAACCGACCCGCGCGAGGCGGCTAAGACCTGGCTGGCCGCGAATGCCGGCGCATGGGAGCCGTGGCTGGACGGCGTGACGACCAAGGACGGCGGCGATGCCAAGGCTGCTGTCACCGCCGCGTTGCAATAACAACCGCCGCACTTGCGGCAAGATCGCAAGGGGCGTGTGCCGCCCCTTCGCGTGGTGGGGGCCTGCGCCCCCGCCACGCTACCCCGCAAGGTATTTGTGCCAAAGTGAAAGCGGAAGGGCGCAGCGCGAATGGACTGGATCACAGCGTACAAAATCCCTGTTGGAAAGTTGGCCAAGGCCGTTTTCGATTGGATGAAGGACAATCTTTCAGGCCTGTTTGACACCATTTCTGTGGTGATGGAGGCGATGATCGAGGCCATTCTTTGGGTGCTGCAAACCCCCAGCCCTGTGGTTGTGATTGGCGCTTTTGTCGCCCTGACTTGGGCGCTGCAACGCAATTGGAAGCTGTGCCTTGGTGTGGCCTTGGGGTTTTTGTTCATTGTCAACCAAGGGTATTGGAAAGAAACCACCCAAAGCCTGACGCTGATCTTGTCCGCTTGCGTTGTGTGCATGGGCCTTGGCGTGCCGATTGGCATTGCCGCCGCGCACCGCCCGCGCCTGTATCGCGCGATGTCGCCCGTGCTGGATTTGATGCAAACCCTGCCGACCTTTGTCTATCTGATCCCCGCCATCGTGTTCTTTGGCCTTGGCACCGTGCCGGGGCTGATTGCGACGGTGATTTTCGTGCTGCCCGCGCCCATTCGGTTGACGCAGCTGGGCATATCTTCGACACCCACGGCGCTGGTCGAGGCGGCGATGGCCTTTGGTGCGACCCCGCGCCAAAAGCTGTGGAAGGTGGAACTGCCCTATGCCCTGCCGCAAATCATGGTTGGGCTGAATCAGACCATCATGCTGTCCCTGTCCATGGTGGTGATTGCCGCGCTGGTGGGGGCGAACGGGCTGGGCGTACCTGTCATTCGCGCGCTGAATACCGTCAACACCGCGCTGGGGTTTGAATCGGGCTTTGTCATTGTGGTGGTTGCGGTCTTACTGGACAGAATGCTCCGGGTGACAAGATGACAGGCCAAGCCGCCGTAACCTTTGACCGCGTTTCCATCGTTTTTGGCGATGCGCCGCAGCGCGCCATACCCTTGATGGATCAAGGCCTGTCGCGGGCCGAAATTCAGGAAAAAACTGGCCAAGTTTTGGGCGTGCATGATTGCAGCCTGACCGTGGCCAAGGGCGAGATTTTGGTGCTGATGGGCCTGTCGGGCAGCGGAAAATCCACCCTTTTGCGGGCCGTCAACGCGCTAAACCCCGTGGCGCGCGGCGAGGTGCGCATTGATGGCGGGGCCGAGATGGTCTCGGTCACCCATGCCACGGACGCCGAACTGCGGCGCTTGCGCGCGGGGCGCGTGTCGATGGTGTTTCAGCAGTTTGGCCTGCTGCCGTGGCGCAGCGTGCGCGAGAATGTGGGCCTTGGCCTAGAACTTGCTGGCCTGCCCGACGCAGAGCGCCGCGCGCGGGTGGATGCGCAGCTGGCGCTGGTCAATCTGACTGGATGGGCAGATCGGCGCGTGGACGAGTTGTCGGGCGGGATGCAGCAGCGCGTGGGGCTGGCCCGCGCCTTTGCGACCGAGGCGCCGATCCTGCTGATGGACGAGCCGTTTTCCGCGCTTGACCCCCTCATCCGCGCGCGCTTGCAAGACGAGCTGCTGGATTTGCAATCCAAGCTACACCGCACGATTATTTTCGTCTCTCACGATCTGGACGAGGCGTTCAAACTGGGCAGCCGCATCGCCCTGATGGAGGGCGGGCGCATCGTGCAAATCGGCACGGCGCGCGAGATTATCGCCAACCCTGTGTCCGATTATGTCGCCGATTTTGTCGCGCATATGAACCCGATGGCGGTTTTGCGCGCAGGCGATGTCATGCAGGCGGGCGCATGTGACGGCCCGCAGATCGACGCGGATGCGCCTGTAAAACAGGCGATGGAGATGATCGCAGGCGGGGCATCGGCGCTGTGTGTGATACGCGCAGGCGTGGCGGTCGGCCAAATCACACCCGCCCATTTGATGGCGCGGCTGGTTTGGCCGCGCGGGGTTTAGTGACGTTAGGGGCGCGTGTAGGTTAGCAAGTTGCCGCGCGGCAAATACATCAGTGTCAGGCTCTGCGCGCTGGCTTCTTCAATGGCGTAACACAGCGCATCTTCGGGCGGCAGGCCCATTTCCTGCATCAGTATCGCAGGTTTGCCAGGCTCGCCCACCGCCCTGCCCTCGCAGGTATCAACAAAACTAAGCACCGACACGCGGCCGCCCTCATCGCCATAGCTGCTCGAAACTTCCGATCCAAAGATCGTCATCTTTGACTGCGAATCATCGGCGCTGACCCATGTGCCCTGCATCGCATCCAGAACCGCCGAATTTGCATCGGGCGGGGCCAGTTCGATCTTCGCCACCAAGGCATCGACCGAAATGTCATTATAAGCAATCACATCGCCCGAAATAGTCAGCATCGTATTGACGGGCAGGCTGGCCATAGCGTCCAGAGCGGCAAGGTTATGCGCGGCCGTGCGGTCAAAAACCCACATCCACCCTTCGGCATAGGCATAGCAGGCGCTAAACCCCTCGGCATCGGTGCAATTTTGCATCCGCGCGGTGATGACAAACGGCTCGCCTATGGTGCCGCGCGTGAAACTTTCGCGCATGGCACTATCAGGCAGGCCCAGCGCCGGCGCTGCATCTTGGCCCTTGGCGCGTGGCATTGCGGCCAAATCAAAGGTGAATGACGGCGCAGTTTCGCCCGTATCAATCAGCGCATAGTCGCGCGATGTGGCCCCTAATGCGCCGCAATCCCCATCAGCCCCAGTCAATTCGAACGAGTCATCTTTTGCGCAAAAGCGATATCCCTCGCCCGCAAAACCGCTTGAGTCTTTGCTGGGGTCTTTGATGGTGTAGTAATAATTACGCTGCGCCAGATCACCGCCGACCAAGGTCTTGCAGTCTGAGGGCGCAATCGTCCACCACCCTTCGGAAAACCAGCTGTCGCCCGATTTATAAGCCAATCCAACAGTTTGCGGGGCAGCCGCCTTATTACACAGGGTCAATTCCGCCTGCGCTGCACCTGTGCAGACGGTCAAGATCGCCCCAAAAATCACGCCGCGCCACATGCTGCCCCCTGAAACCCACATCCCTTGGCTTTCATTGCTAACCAATCCAGACTGGTCTGACAAATCCTATTCCAAAACATCGTCGTTTGAATTCGCGCTGGATTTGGCCGCAGATTTTTTCGCAGCAGGCTTTTTAACGACTGGTTTGGTCGCGGCAGGTTTCGCCGCCGCTTTCGCAGCAGGCTTTTTCGCAGCAGTCTTCGCCGCAGGTTTCTTCACCGCCGCCTTTTTGCCGCCGCCCTTTTTGCCCGACTTTTCGGCAATCAGCGCCAGCGCCTCATCCATGCTTAGCGCGTCCAGCGATATATCTTTGGGAATTGTCGCGTTGATCTTGCCCCATTTGACATACGGGCCATACTTGCCCTCCATAATCAAAACGGGGCCACCGTCGGGGTGAATGCCCATCTCGCGCAAAGGCGGGGCCACGGGGCCGCCGCGCCGATTTGCCAGCTTTTGCGCCAAAACTTCCACCGCGCGGTTCATGCCGATGGTGAAGACCTCTTCGACATCGGGCAGGTTGGCGTACAGGCTGCCGTGTTTGATATAGGGGCCAAAGCGGCCAATCGCCGCCTCGACAGGCGCACCATCATCTGGATGCGCGCCCACCAGTCGCGGCAGGGTCAGCAGTTCAATCGCGCGTTCCAGCGTCAGGCTTTCTTGGGGCCAAGTTTTGGGCAGGCTGGCGCGCGGTGGCTTGGGGTTATCGCTTGTCGCCTCGCCCTTTTGCACATAGGGGCCAAAGCGGCCCGCGCGCAGCGAAATTTCCGCGCCGCTGTCATCTGCGCCCAAAACGCGCCCATCGACCGACCCGCTTTCATCGCCCGAAATCGCGCGCGTATAACGGCATTCGGGATAGTTGCCGCAGCCGATAAACGCCCCCCCCGTCCGCGAGGTTTTCAGGTGCAGACGCCCCGTGCCGCAAGACTGGCACACACGCGGATCAGAGCCGTCTTCGCGCAAGGGATAAAGATGCGGCGACAGAAAATCGTCGATTTTGGTCAGCACTTCGCCAATGCGCAAATCTGCCGTTTCGGCAATGGCGGCGGAAAAATCGCGCCAGAATTGCCGCAAGACACCCTTGTAATCGCGTTCCCCCGCCGAGACATCGTCAAGCTGGCTTTCCAGATCGGCGGTGAAATCATATTCCACATAGCGGCGGAAAAAGTTGGTCAGAAACGCCGTGACCAGCCGCCCCTTATCTTCGGGGATCAGGCGGTTTTTGTCCTTTTTCACGTATTCGCGGTCAACGATTGTGGTCAGCACACTGGCATAGGTGGACGGGCGGCCAATGCCCAGCTCTTCCATCCGCTTGACCAAAGTCGCCTCGGAATAGCGCGGGGGGGCTTGGGTGAAATGCTGCGCGGGCGTGACGGATTGTTTGGCGAGCGCGTCACCTTGCGCCATTTGCGGCAGGCGCGCGTCGTCTTCGTCCTCGTCGTCGCGCCCTTCGTCATAAACCTTTAGGAACCCGTCAAACAGCACCACTTGCCCAGATGCGCGCAGCACAACCGCGCCGTCCTTGCTGCCCAAATCTACCGCCGTGCGCTCCATCCGCGCGGATGCCATTTGGCTGGCAATCGTGCGCTTCCAGATCAGATCATAAAGGCGGCGCTGATCGCCGTCTGAAATGCCCAAATCGCCTTCGGCCATGTTCATATCGGTGGGGCGGATGCATTCATGCGCCTCTTGCGCATTCTTGGCCTTGTTTTTGTAGATACGCGGCTGGTCTGGCACATAGTCGCCGCCAAAGCGCGCCTTGATTGCGCCGCGCGCCGCCGTCACCGCCTCGGGCGCCATGTCGATGCCATCGGTGCGCATATAGGTGATATGCCCCGCCTCATAAAGGCGCTGCGCCGCCGACATGCAGGCCTTGGCCCCCATGCCAAATTTGCGGCTTGCCTCTTGCTGCAAGGTGGAGGTCATAAAGGGCGGATAGGGGTTGCGGGCGGCGGGTTTCGCCTCGACCATTTGCACGGTCAAATCGCGGCCACGCACGGCGCTGGCGGCCAAGTCCGCCGCCTCGGCTGTGGCGATGTCAAACTTATCCAGTTTTTTGCCCGCGAGGTGGGTCAACTTGGCGCTGAAGGACTGCCCGCGCGGGGTTGTCAGCAGCGCGGTCACCGACCAAAACTCGCGCGCGCGAAAGGCTTCAATCTCCATCTCGCGGTCAACGATCAGGCGCAGGCAAACCGATTGCACGCGGCCTGCGCTGCGCGATCCGGGCAGCTTGCGCCACAAAACTGGGGACAGGTTAAACCCCACCAAATAATCCAGCGCGCGGCGGGCCAAATAGGCATCGACCAGCGGCATATCCACTTGGCGCGGGTGGCGCATCGCCTCGGTGACGGCATCCTTGGTGATGGCGTTGAACGTCACGCGCGAAACGGTCTTGCCCTTTTTCAGACTGCTTTGCAGGGCCTCTTGCAAATGCCAAGAAATCGCCTCGCCCTCGCGGTCGGGGTCGGTGGCAAGGATCAAATGGTCATCGGTTTTCAACGCGTCGGCAATAGCGCGGACGTGCTTTTTGCTATCGGCCGCCACCTCCCACAGCATGTCAAAATCATTGTCCGTGTCCACCGATCCATCTTTGGGCGGCAGATCGCGCACATGGCCAAAGCTGGCCAGAACAGTATAGTTCGGCCCCAGATATTTGTTGATTGTCTTGGCCTTAGCGGGGGATTCTACAACAACAACGGGCATTTATTTCCCCAGGGTTTTGGGCGGATTTTGACACGCCCTTATCTGGGCCTGCCGCACCGCTTGTCAACCATGGGGCGGGCTGATGTCAATGCAGCAGATCACTTCGCGCGCGCGCCGCCCTAATGCGCCCGCGAGATCAGCCCCCCCGCGTGGCGCAAAATCAGCCCGTCCAGTTCCAGTGCCACAAGGGCGGGCCCCATCTGCGCGCCAATTGCCCCCACATCGCGCAGCAACTGGTCTTCGGCCACTGGGCTGGGGCCAAGACGTGACAGGATCTGTTGATGCAGCGCGCTTGTGTCTTGCAGATTGCGCGCGGGCGGCGCGCTTGGGGTAAGATCTGCAACAGTCTCGCGGCGCGCGGCGGGGCGGGGCGCAGCTGCAACACCAGATGGCAGTCCCAGCGCCTCGATCACATCCGCGCTGCTGCGCACCAAAACCGCCCCATCACGGATCAGCCCGTTGCAGCCCGCTGCGCGCGCGTCAAACGGATGGCCGGGCACTGCCAGCACATCGCGCCCCAAATCGGCGGCGTCCCGCGCCGTGATCAAGCTGCCCGATTTCGCCGCCGCCTCGACAACGACCACAGCCCGCGCCAGCCCAGCCACAATACGGTTTCGCTGGGGGAAATGCCGCGCCTGCGGGGCCATCCCAAAGGGATGCTCGCTCAATCGCAGCCCCTGCGCGCCAATCGCCTCGGTCAGGGCGGCATTTTCTTCGGGATAGATCACATCCAGCCCCCCCGCCTGCACCGCGATGGTGCCCGTGCCCAGCGCCGCCGCGTGGGCAGCCGCGTCAATCCCGCGCGCAAGGCCAGACACGACCACTTGCCCCGCCGCGCCAAGGCCAGCGGCCAGCGCGCGGGCCATGCGCAGCCCCAAACTGGACGCATTGCGCGCACCGACCATCGCCACGGCAGGGCGCGCCAGCAACCCTTCATCGCCCAGCGCCCATAGCACAGGCGGCGCATCGGCCATATCCATCAGGGCGGGCGGATAGCCCCCCTGCCCCCACAGCAGCAGCCGCGCCCCCATCTTGGCCCCGCGCGCCGCCTCGGCCCGCACAACGCCCATTGGGCAAACCTCATAGTTCGCAACCCCCGCTGCCGCCGCAATGACTGGCAGCGCCGCCAGCGCGGCGGTCACGCTGCCATGTTCGCGCACCAACCAGTGAAACGTCGCAGGCCCCACGCGGCGCGAGCGGGCCAGCTGCAACCACAAAATGGGATCGTCGCCCAACTGCCCCGCCATGTCCCGCATCACCATCGTCATTCAGAATCACCACGCCAAAACCTACCCCCATCCTGCCGCGCAACTGGTTAACGAAGGTTTAACGCCGCCCTCAGCTAATTGCCCAGCTTTTCTTCCCAACATATCCTGCGGGTGGCCTGCAAAGCTGCAGCTTTGCAGGCAAGGGGGCGCGCAGCCCCTTTGGCCACATGCGCCGCCCCAAACTGGCCTTAAAAGTTTTGATGCAAATGCCTGCCGCCGCCGTTATAGTTTGATCAAATCAATCCCTGCCACAAAGGTGCCCCATGACAGCCGCCCTGAAAAACGCCGAAATCGCCCGCCGCCGCAGCGATGCCATCTCGCGCGGGGTTGGGGTGCAGACGGAAATTTACGTTGACCGCGCCCTTAATGCCGAGGTGTGGGATATCGAAGGGGGCCGCTATATCGACTTTGCCGCTGGCATCGCCGTTGTGAATACGGGCCATTGCCACCCGCGCGTGATGTCCGCCGTCACCGAGCAGATGTCGCGCTTTACCCACACCTGCCACCAAGTTCTGCCCTATGAGAACTACGTCCGCCTTGCCGAACGCCTGAACGCCGCCGTTCCGGGGGATTTCCCCAAGAAAACCGTTTTTGTGACAACGGGGGCAGAAGCTGTCGAGAACGCGATCAAAGTTGCCCGCATCGCCACAAACCGCAACGCGATCATCGCCTTTGGCGGCGCATTTCACGGCCGCACCATGATGGGCATGTCCCTGACGGGCAAAGTCGATCCCTATAAAAAGGGCTTTGGCGCGATGATGCCCGATGTCTATCACGTCCCCTTTCCGCAAGATGTGCATGGCATTTCCAGCGATGATGCCATGGCGGGGATCACCAAACTCTTCAAGGCTGATCTTGACCCAACCCGCGTGGCGGCCATCATCTTTGAACCCGTCCAAGGCGAGGGCGGTTTTTACCCCGCGCCATTGGCGCTGATCCGCGCCATTCGCGCGCTGTGCGATGAACATGGTATCGTGATGATAGCAGACGAGGTGCAAACAGGCTTTGCCCGCACGGGCCATATGTTCGCCATGGAGGGCTACGGCGTGGCCGCTGACATCACCACTATGGCCAAGGGCTTGGCGGGCGGCCTGCCGCTGGCCGCGCTGACGGGCCGCGCCGATCTGATGGACGCGGCCCACCCCGGCGGTCTGGGCGGCACTTACGGTGGCAACCCGATCGGGATTGCGGCGGCCAATGCCGTGCTGGATGTGATCGAGGATGAAAAGCTGTGCGCGCGCGCCAATGAACTGGGCAGCCGCCTGAAACAGCGGCTAGAGGCGATCCGCGCCAGCGCCCCCGAAATCGTTGATATTCGCGGGCCAGGCTTTATGGTGGCCGTCGAATTTGCCAACCCCGCCGATCACGTCCCCGACGCAGGATTCACCCAAGCCGTGCGGATCGAGGCGCAAAAGCGCGGCCTGATCCTGCTGACCTGCGGCGTCTATGGCAACGTCATCCGCTTTCTTGCCCCTATCACCATCCCCGACGCGCATTTTAGCCGAGGCGATGGACATCCTCGAGGCGGCGGTGGCGGCAGCGCGGGGCTAACGCCCGCGCTTAAATCGCCAGCTTTGTCGCCGCGATCAAATCGCCGTCCCGCGCGCGCAACTCTGCGTCAAACGCGGCCACCGACATATCAGGTGCCAGCCCCAGCGCCGCCAACGCCGCGCTGGGGTCAAACCCTGTCTCCTCCAGCACGGCTAATTCGCGCAGCTGCGCCGCCTGTTCGTCCGTCAAGCGTTTTACTCGGGCCACCATTTCCTGCACCATCGCAGGATTACGGGCAATTTCTGCCATGATCTGAAACTGCGCCATGCGCGGCGCGCCATGGCGGGGCTTGCCTTTGAACACAGGCTCGCGCGCGCGGCGCAGCAGTTTCATCGCATAATGCAAATCCGTCAGCCCATCAAAATGCCGCAGGCTGGCGCGCGGGGCCACCACCCCCATTGGCGCGTCCAGCGGCGCGTGCAGGCACATCTGCAACCCGCGCCCCGTGCGAAACACCGATTTGCCAATCGCATGCCCCGTCATCCCCAGCCGAAAGAAATCGGAAAACTCGCCGTAAATGCGCGGCCCATTGCGTTGATAATTGGGCACGGGCGCGCGAAACACCCCATCAAAAATGCCCCGCTGCACGGTATCTGGCGGCAAAACCCGCTCTTTGACGGGAATGCGCATGAAATCCGCCGCAGGGTCCAAATCGGCCAAATCCGCCTGCAAGGCCGCGCCGTCGATCAGAAACTCGTCACAGTCAATCGACAACATCCACTGCGCAGGGGTCGAAACATAGACCTGCCGCGCGTTTTCCTTTTGCCGCCCCACATGCAAAGGCGGGCGCATTTTGCGCGCACTGTCGCGCCAATGCTGCTCGGTGCAAAGGGTGATCTTGACGCCTGCAACCCCCGCCAGCGCCGCCTCGGCGGCGGGATTGGGGCGGTCTAGGAACAAATGCACACATCGCGCGCCCTGCGCCAGCGCATGCGCGGCAAAGGCGATCACCAATGGCGCAGGCTCGTCCACAGTGGCGACCACGTCCCAAATCTGGCTTGCTCATCCCCGCCCCTGCTGATTACTTTAGCCAAGCTATGCTGCTTTGCCCCGCCCATCAAGGCACAGAATAGCGGCGCAAATGCACAGCATGCAAGTTTTGTGATCACACGAAAAAAATTCGTGATCACAAATGTCGCTTTTATAAGAATGCTCTGTATTTGGTATTTTGACATCGGGTGAAACTGTGCCAAGAGGCGAAAAATTTCAGCCAGAGGGACACTGCGATGAACATCCATGAATATCAGGCCAAGGCGCTGTTGCGCAGCTATGGCATTCCCGTTTCCGATGGCCGCCCCGTGACGCGCGCCGAAGATGCCAAAACCGCGGCGGGAGAGCTGGACGGCCCATTATGGGTGGTCAAGGCGCAGATTCACGCAGGTGGCCGCGGCAAGGGTAAGTTTATCGAACCAGAGGCGGGCGAAAAGGGCGGCGTTCGCCTTGCCCGTTCGGTGGAAGAGGCGGCAGAATTTGCCCGCCAGATGCTGGGCCGCACGCTGGTGACGGTGCAAACTGGCCCCGCAGGCAAGCAGGTCAACCGCATCTACATCGAAAACGGCAGCGACATCGCCCGCGAATTGTATCTGGCGATGTTGATCGACCGCGCCACCTCGCGCATCTCGTTCGTCGTCTCGACCGAAGGCGGCATGTCGATCGAGGATGTCGCCCACGACACCCCCGAAAAGATCATCAGCTTTGAAGTTGACCCCGCAAGCGGCCTGTCCGATTTCCACGGCCGCCGCGTGGCCTTTGCCTTGGGACTAGAGGGCGCGCAGGTCAAGCAATGCGTGGCGATCGTGAAGAACATGTATCGCCTGTTCATCGAAAAAGACGTCGAGATGATGGAGATTAACCCATTGGTGGTGATGACCGATGGCAACCTGAAACTGCTGGACGCGAAATTCAGCTTTGACGGCAACGCCATGTATCGCCACCCCGACATCGCCGCCCTGCGCGATGAGACGGAAGAAGATCCCAAAGGAACTGGCAGCATCCAAGTTTGATCTGAACTACATCGCGCTGGACGGCGAAATTGGCTGCATGGTCAACGGCGCGGGCCTTGCGATGGCGACAATGGATATCATCAAACTATACGGGGCCGAGCCTGCCAATTTCCTAGACGTGGGCGGCGGGGCGACCAAAGAAAAGGTGACCGAGGCGTTCAAGATCATCACCTCCGACCCCAATGTCAAAGGCATCTTGGTCAACATCTTTGGCGGCATCATGCGCTGCGATGTGATCGCCGAAGGCGTGATTGCAGCGGTGAAAGAGGTCGGCCTACAAGTGCCGCTGGTTGTCCGCCTAGAGGGCACCAATGTGGAACTGGGCAAGGATATCATCCGCAATTCGGGCCTAAACGTGATCGCGGGCGATAACCTAAGCGACGCCGCGCAGAAAATTGTCAAAGCGGTGAAGGGGTAATCCTTTTGATGCTGACTCAGCAGCGCGCCTACGCCGCCCTACCCCGAACGACCTAGTCCGGCCCCATGGCTTTCAGCCAGCGGGGTAATGGCGGCTACGGCGCGGGCCAGATCGGCATCGCCCTGCGCCACGGATGCGTCATAGCTGACCGCAAGGTTCAGCCAAAACCCAGCATCCGTGCCAAAATAGCGCCCCAAACGCAGGGCGCTGTCCACCGTCAGGGCGGTTTTCTCGGCCATCAGCCGTTCAATCCGCGTGCGCGGCACACCCAGCGCTTTGGCCAAGCGGCCAGCCGTCAGGCCAAGGGGTTGCATAAACTCTACCCGCAAAATCTCGCCGGGGTGGATCGGGGGATTGGTGATCAGCATCGCGTAGCCTCCTTAGTGATAGTCAACAATTTCAACGTCGTGGGCATCACTGCCCAGCCACACAAAACAGATGCGCCACTGGTCATTGATGCGGATGGAATGCTGCCCTTTGCGGTTGCCCGCCAGCGCCTCCAAATGGTTGGCGGGCGGCACCCGCAGCGCCTCCAGCGTGGTGGCCGCGTCCAGCATCAGCAGTTTGCGGATGGCGGGTCGCAACAAATCCGCAGGAAACCCCTTGGGCGCGCGCCCTGCCAGAATTACATCAATGCGCTTGTCGCGTTTGGTGACGATCATTTTCACAACGTATCATCACGTGATACAAATGACAAGCGAAACCGTATCATAACGTGATACAGCAAAGGCCAAAATGTCAGTCTTAGTCAACGAAAACACCCGCGTCATCTGCCAAGGCTTTACGGGCAGCCAAGGCACGTTCCATTCCGAGCAAGCCATCGCCTATGGCACCAAAATGGTTGGCGGCGTGACCCCCGGCAAAGGCGGCAGCAGCCATCTAAACCTGCCTGTGTTTGACAGCGTCCACGAGGCGCGGGCCAAAACGCAGGCCAATGCCAGCGTGATCTATGTGCCGCCGCCCTTTGCCGCCGACAGCATCCTTGAGGCGATTGACGCCGAGATGGAGCTGATCGTTTGCATCACCGAAGGCATCCCCGTGCTGGATATGATGAAGGTCAAACGCGCCTTGCAGGGCAGCAAATCGCGCCTGATCGGCCCCAACTGCCCTGGTGTGATCACGCCTGATGCGTGCAAAATCGGCATCATGCCCGGCCATATCCACAAACGCGGCAGCGTGGGGGTTGTGTCCCGCTCTGGCACGCTGACCTACGAGGCGGTCAAGCAAACCTCTGATCTGGGCCTTGGCCAATCCTCCGCCGTGGGTATTGGCGGCGACCCCATCAAGGGCACCGAACATATCGACGTTTTGGAGATGTTCTTGGCCGACCCCGAAACCACCTCGATCATCATGATCGGCGAAATTGGCGGCAGCGCCGAGGAAGAGGCGGCGCAGTTCCTGGCCGATGAGAAAAAGCGCGGGCGCTGGAAACCCACCGCAGGCTTTATCGCAGGGCGCACTGCCCCCGCAGGCCGCCGTATGGGCCACGCAGGGGCCATCGTATCGGGCGGCAAGGGCGACGCCGAGAGTAAGATCGAGGCGATGAAACGCGCAGGCATCGTGGTGGCCGACAGCCCAGCAGGTTTGGGCGAGGCTGTGATGAAGGCGATTAAGGGCTAATCCGCAAAGCCCTTGTTCATCAAAACAGGTTAGGGCGGCGGGCACAGGCCCCCCGCCCCTGCCGCAAAAGGCACAAGCACCCAACCCATGTCCGCCAACCCAAAAGGCATATCATGACCGAAGTATCCCCCAACGCCCAGTTCCGCGCAGCGTCCTTCCTTGATGGGGCCAATGCCGATTACATCGACCAGATGGCCGCGAAATATGCCGCTGATCCGTCCTCGGTCGATGCCGCTTGGGCTGCCTTTTTTAATGAGCTGAACGAACCTGCCGCCGATCTGCGCGCGCAGGCGCAAGGCCCGTCTTGGGCGCGCGCCGATTGGCCGCCCCAGCCCACAGGCGACACCATCGGCGCGCTGACGGGGGAATGGCCTGCGGCCCCTGACGCCAAAGGCGCTGCCAAGAAAATCGTGGAAAAGGCCGCGGAAAAGGGCGTGGCCCTGACCGACGAGCAAATCCAGCGCGCCGTGCTGGACAGCATCCGCGCCATCATGATCATCCGCGCCTACCGCATCCGGGGCCACCTTGCCGCCGATCTTGACCCGCTTGGGCATGGCGCCCAAGGCCGCGCACCCCGAACTTGACCCCGCCAGCTATGGCTTTACCGAAGCGGACATGGACCGGCCCGATCTTCATCGACAATGTGCTGGGTTTGATCCATGCCTCGATGCGCCAGATCATCGACATCGTCAAACGCACCTATTGCGGCACGTTTGCGCTGCAATACATGCACATCTCCGACCCCGAACAGGCCGCTTGGCTGAAAGAACGCATTGAGGGTTACGGCAAAGAAATCGCCTTCACCCGCGAAGGCCGCCGCGCCATTTTGAACAAACTGGTCGAGGCGGAAGGGTTCGAAAAATTCCTGCACGTCAAATACATGGGCACCAAACGCTTTGGCCTTGATGGCGGCGAAAGCCTGATCCCCGCGATGGAACAGATCATCAAACGCGGCGGCAATCTGGGCGTGCGGGATATCGTCATCGGCATGCCGCATCGGGGGCGTCTGTCTGTGCTGGCCAACGTGATGCAAAACCCTACCGCGCGATTTTCCACGAATTTCAGGGGCGGCAGCTACAAACCCGAAGACGTGGACGGATCGGGCGATGTGAAATACCACCTTGGCGCCAGTTCCGACCGCACCTTTGACGGCAACACGATCCACCTATCTCTTGACCGCCATACCCCCAGCCACCTGGAGGCGGTGAATCCGGTGGTTCTGGGCAAGGTCCGCGCCAAGCAGGACCAGCTGGAACGATACCGACCGCACCGCCGTTCTGCCCATCCTGCTGCACGGCGATGCGGCCTTTGCGGGCCAGGGCGTTGTGGCCGAATGTTTTGGCCTGTCGGGCCTCAAGGGCCACCGCACCGGGGGCACGATCCATATCATCGTGAACAACCAGATCGGCTTTACCACCGCGCCCGCCTTTTCACGCTCCAGCCCCTACCCCACCGATATCGCCCTGATGGTCGAAGCGCCGATTTTCCATGTGAATGGCGATGACCCCGAGGCCGTGGTCCATGCCGCCCGCGTGGCCATCGAGTTCCGCCAGAAATTCCACAAGGACGTGGTGCTGGATATCTTCTGCTATCGCCGCTTTGGCCATAACGAAGGCGATGAGCCGATGTTCACCAACCCCGCGATGTATACGGCGATCAAGAAACACAAGACCACGCTGCAGCTTTACACCGAACGCCTTGTCGCCGATGGCCTGATCCCCGAAGGCGAGATCGAGGATATGAAAGCCGCGTTTCAGGCCCGCCTGAATGAGGAAATGGAGATCGGCAAGAACTTCAAACCCAACAAGGCCGACTGGCTGGATGGCCGCTGGTCGGGGTTTGAACGTGAAAGAAGGATGATTACACAGCCGGTGCCACCGCGATCAAACCCGAAACCATGGCCGAGGTGGGCGCGGCCCTGACCCGCGTGCCCGAAGGGTTCGATATTCACAAGACCGTCGCCCGCCAGTTGGAATCCAAGGCAAAAATGTTCGAAACGGGCAAGGGGTTCGATTGGGCCACAGCCGAGGCGCTGGCCTTTGGCAGCCTTGCCACCGAAGGTTTCCCCGTGCGCCTGTCCGGGCAGGATTGCACGCGCGGCACCTTTTCGCAGCGCCATTCGGCCTTGGTCGACCAGACCACCGAAGAACGCCACTACCCGCTGAACCACATCCGCGCAGGCCAGGCGCGGTATGAGGTCATCGACACCATGCTGTCGGAATACGCGGTGCTGGGCTTTGAATACGGCTATTCGCTGTCCGAACCCAACGCGCTGACCATGTGGGAAGCGCAGTTTGGCGATTTCGCCAATGGCGCGCAGATCATGTTCGATCAGTTCATCAATTCGGGCGAAAGCAAATGGCTGCGCATGTCGGGCCTCGTGATGCCTGCTGCCGCACGGGTATGAAGGGCAAGGGCCGGAACATTCCTCGGCCCGTCTGGAACGGTTCTTGCAGATGTCGGCGAATGACAACTGGATCGTGGCGAATTGCTCGACGCCCGCCAACTATTTCCACATCCTGCGCCGCCAGATTCACCGCGATTTCCGCAAACCGCTGATCCTGATGACGCCGAAATCCCTGCTGCGCCACCCGATGTGCATCTCGGAGACCGCCGATTTCACCACCGGGTCCACCTTCCACCGCGTGCTGTGGGATGATGCGCAAAAGGGCCATTCCGACCTGAAACTGAAACCCGACGCCAAGATCAAGCGCGTCGTCATCTGTTCGGGCAAGGTCTATTTCGACCTGCTGGCCGAACGCGACAAACGCGGGCTCGATGATGTCTATCTGCTGCGCCTTGAACAGTTCTACCCCTTCCCCGCGCTGAGTCCTTGGTCAAGGAACTGGAACGCTTCAAGACAGCGCAGATCGTCTGGTGTCAGGAAGAACCCAAGAATCAGGGCGGCTGGACCTTCGTTGAACCCAACATTGAATGGGTGCTGACGCGCATCGGGGCGAAACACAGCCGCCCGGCCTATGTGGGCCGCGCCGCCAGCGCATCGCCCGCGACCGGCCTCGCCTCACGGCACAAATTTGAACAAGAGGCGCTCGTGAACGACGCGCTGACAATCGCCTGAAGGAGAAGATCATGACCGACGTAATGGTGCCCGCACTGGGCGAAAGCGTGTCCGAGGCGACCGTCAGCACCTGGTTCAAGAAACCCGGCGATACCGTGGCGCGTGGACGAAATGCTGTGCGAGCTGGAAACCGACAAGGTATCGGTCGAGGTGCCCAGCCCCGTCGCCGGCGTTCTGGCCGAAATCCTCGCCCCCGAAGGCACCACCGTCGCCGCCAACGCGCGCCTTGCGATCGTGACCGAAGGCGCCGCCGCGGCGACTGCGGCGCCCGTGGCCGCAGCGGCCGCAACCGCGCCCCTGCGCCAGCCCGCCGCCACGGCAAGGATGTCGAAGACGCGCCCTCCGCGAAAAAGGCGATGGCCGAGGCCGGCCTGACCCGCGATCAGGTCACGGGCACCGGCCGCGATGGCCGCGTGATGAAGGAAGACGTGGCCAAGGCCGCCGCCGCCCCTGCCCCCGTCACCGGCCGCCCCCGCGCCCGCCATGCCCCGCGCGCCCGTCCCCGCCGATGACGCCGCGCGCGAAGAACGGGTCAAGATGACCCGCCTGCGCGCCACCATCGCCCGCCGCCTGAAAGACGCGCAAAACACCGCCGCGATGCTGACCACCTATAACGAGGTGGACATGTCCGGCATCATGGCCCTGCGCAATGAATACAAGGACATGTTCGAGAAAAAACACGGCGTGAAGCTGGGCTTCATGTCGTTCTTCGTGAAGGCCTGCACCCACGCCCTGAAAGAAGTGCCCGAGGTGAACGCCGAAATTGACGGGCAGGATGTGGTCTACAAGAACTACGTCCACATGGGCGTGGCCGTCGGCACCCCCAACGGCCTTGTCGTGCCCGTGGTGCGCGACGCCGATCAGATGGGCTTTGCCGCGATTGAGAAGAAGATCACCGAACTGGGCCTGCGCGCCCGCGACGGCAAGCTGTCGATGGCCGAAATGCAGGGCGGCAGCTTCACCATCTCGAACGGCGGCGTTTACGGCAGCCTGATGTCCAGCCCCATCCTGAACCCCCCGCAATCGGGCATTCTGGGCATGCACAAGATCCAGGACCGCCCGGTTGTGGTGGCAGGCCAGATCGTGATCCGCCCGATGATGTATCTGGCCCTGTCCTACGATCACCGCATCGTGGACGGCAAAGGGGCGGTGACCTTCCTCGTGCGCGTGAAAGAGGCGCTGGAGGATCCGCGTCGGTTGTTGATGGATTTGTGAGTGCGTAATGGCGCGGGCGTGAAACAGACTGACTCACTCTAGAATCAGCGCAATCGCCAGAGCGATTGTCTAGTCTCGCCCAAGCTAGATCGAACTAGGGATACAACGATTCGTAACGAGTGCGACCTGACTTCAGTGCGAGCCATTAGTTCCCGAAGCTTTTATCGAATGCGGTGCATTGTGACAGCACGTATACCCCCCCAGCGACGAAGATGCAGGCACCCGCATTTGACCGCCACATCCTGATATCAGTGCGCTTGCTCATACTGACGTGCCGTACGCGCTTCGATGCCTGACCATTGATGCTGCAGCGGAACTCATGATCTGCGTGATGCAGCGACTACGAACGGTTAGCCGGCGCAATTTACCAACCGATGCACTGCTGCTACGCAGGGCCGTGCAACTATCTGCTGGCTAACTGGACAGGCTGCGTCTACCATCGTTGACACGTCTTCTAGATAACTGGCTAACGCCCATGACCCCCGAACTCACCGCCCTCGCCCTCGCCGGCCTGCTGCAAGCCCTGCAATTCGCCCTCTTCGCCATCCCCGCGAACCTCGAACTTGGCGCCGGCTACACCGCGCGGCCGCGCGACCGTCCGCCTCGCGCCAAACCCCTGTCCAGGCGCCCCGCACCGGCCGCCTGCAACGCGCGCTGAACAACCATTTCGAAGGGCTGATCCTCTTCACCCTCGCCGTGGTCGTCGTCACCCTCGGCAACCAGTCCACCCCCGTCACCCAATACCGCCGCCTACACCTACCTCGCCGCCCGCGTCCTCTATATCCCCGCCTACGCCCTCGGCTGGCGCCCGTGGCGCTCTGCCATCTGGGCCGTAGGCTTCCTCGCAACCGCTCACCATGATCGTCGCCGCCTCTGATCTGAACCCTTCATCTTTTCACAAATATCCCTCGGGGTCGGGGGTCCGTCGAAAGCCGCCGGGCGGATGCCTAGCAGACCAGCGCAGACCTCGCAAACCAGAATAGGAACACACCATGGCCCACTTCGACACCATCATCATCGGCGCTGGCCCCGGCGGCTATGTCTGCGCCATCCGCGCCGCCCAACTGGGCCTGAAGGTCGCCGTGGTCGAAGGCCGCGACACCCTGGGCGGCACCTGCCTGAACGTCGGCTGCATCCCGTCCAAGGCGCTGCTGCACGCCACCCACATGCTGCACGAAGCGCATGAGAATTTCGAGAAAATGGGCCTGATGGGCGGCCTCCCCGACGGTCGATTGGGCCAAGATGCAGGCCTACAAGGACGACGTGGTCTCCGGCAACACCAAGGGGATCGAGTTTCTGTTCAAGAAGAACAAGGTCACCTGGATGAAAGGCTGGGCCACCATCCCCGCGCCGGGCCAGGTCAAGGTCGGCGATGAGGTCCACACCGCCAAGAACATCGTCATCGCAACGGGGTCCGAGGCCTCCACCCTCCCCGGCGTCACAGTGGATGAAAAAACCGTCGTCACCTCCACCGGCGCGCTGACCCTGCCCAAAATCCCGAAAACCATGGTCGTCATCGGCGCAGGCGTGATCGGGCTTGAAATGGGCTCGGTCTACGCCCGCCTGGGCACCGAGGTGACCGTGGTCGAATACCTTGACGCCATCACCCCCGGCATGGACGCCGAGGTGGCCAAGACCTTCCAGCGCATCCTGACGAAACAGGGCCTCAAGTTCGTCCTGGGGGCCGCCGTGCAAGTCGGTCAGACCACGGCCAAGAAGGGCGCGACCGTCAGCTACAAGCTGCGCAAGAACGACAGCGAGGCCACCCTCGACGCCGATATCGTCCTGGTCGCCACGGGCCGCAAACCCTTTACCGCCGGTCTCGGTCTTGAGGCGCTGGGCGTCGAGATGGGCCCGCGCGGCACCATCAAGACCGACGCGCACTGGCAGACCAACATCCCCGGCCTCTATGCCATCGGCGACGCCATCGCGGGCCCGATGCTGGCCCACAAGGCCGAAGATGAAGGCATGGCCGTGGCCGAGATTCTGGCCGGCAAGCACGGCCATGTGAACTACGGCGTCATCCCCGGCGTGATCTACACCACGCCCGAGGTGGCAAATGTGGGCGCAACCGAAGAACAACTGAAAGAGGAGGGCCGCGCCTACAAGGTTGGCAAGTTCCCCTTCATGGGCAACGCCCGCGCCAAGGCGGTGTTTCAGGCCGAAGGCTTCGTGAAGATCCTGGCCGATGCCGCCACCGACCGCATCCTTGGCGCGCATATCATCGGCCCCATGGCAGGCGACCTGATCCACGAGGTTTGCGTGGCGATGGAATTCGGCGCATCCGCACAGGATCTGGCGCTGACCTGCCACGCGCACCCCACCTATAGCGAGGCGGTGCGCGAGGCGGCGCTGGCCTGCGGCGATGGGGCGATCCACGCCTGATGGGTCCAGGCGGCGGGGTTTGATGCCGTAAACCCGCCGCCCCGTAAAGAAAGCTATTTCTTCTTGGCTTCCAGCGCCGCCAAACGCGCGGCCAGCGCTTCATTCTCTTCACGCGCCTTTTGGGCCATGGCGCGCACGGCGTCAATTCGCATCGCGGGTGACAAAATTGCGCTCGGCCAGCCAACGATCGATCAGGCCCTTTAGGGCTGTCTCGGCCTCTGTCTTGGCCCCTTGGGCCACGCCCACGGCATTGGTCATGGAAGTTTGGAAATATCGTCAAAAATCTTTTATTTGTCCGCCTTGCATGGAATACCCTTTCAAAGCTGCCTGCATTGACTGATATATAGGCTTGGGCAGGCCCTGTGCAAGGGCCCGTATGGAGGGTGCCGCATGTCATATATCCCATTTCCTGATATTTCGCCCGAGGTGTTTTCTGTCACGGTCTTTGGCATAACCTTTGCGCTGCGCTGGTATGCCTTGGGGTATATCGTGGGCATTCTGGCAGGGTGGAAGCTGATCGAGCGGATGCTGGCGCGCCCTGCCCTGTGGAAAGGCCCCGCGCCCATGACGGTGCCGGATGCCGAACGCCTGCTGGGCTGGGTCGTGTTCGGCGTTATTTTGGGCGGACGTATGGGATATGTATTGTTTTATGCCCCAGGCCAATTTCTGCAAAAACCCAGTGCAGATTTTCTATATTTTGGCATGGAGGGGAATGGCCGTTTCACGGTGGTTTTGGGGGTGGTTGTGGCGGGGCTGCTGTTTGCCCGTCAAACGGGGTATCACCGCTGTCTTGGGCGATCTGATGGCAGCCGTGGCCCCGATCGGTATCTTTCTGGTGCGCATTGCCAATTTCATCAACGCAGAGCTATGGGGCCGCGCCAGCGATCTACCTTGGGCCGTCGCCTTTCCGGGGGATGCCGCGCAGACCTGCGGGCAGGTGGTGGGCGCGGTCTGGAAAACGCGCGCCATCCCAGCCAGATCTACGAGGCGCTGCTAGAGGGGGCGCTGATGTTTGCCGCGCTGTCCTATTTGGTCTGGCGTCGCGGTTGGCTCAAACGTCCGGGCGCTGTGATGGGGCTGTTTCTGGCGGGCTATGGCGCGGCGCGCTTTGCGGTAGAGTTCGTGCGCCAGCCTGATGCGCAATTTGTCTCTGACGGCAATCCTATCGGGTTTGCGCTGCATATCGGCGGCTATGGGCTGACCATGGGGCAGCTCTTGTCCTTGCCGATGATCGCGGCGGGCGCGTGGTTTTTGGCCCGCGCTTTTTCGCCCGCCAGAATGACGCGCTAAAGCCGCTGCATACTGGCGCAAATCGCGGCCACAGGGCCGATGCGCCTGTTCCAGATTACATGGCGCTGTGCCTGTTGCATCCGCAGCACGGCTATTACACAACTCGCCCCCCCTTTGGCGCGGCGGGGGATTTCATCACCGCCCCCGAGATCAGCCAGATGTTTGGCGAGATGCTGGGCCTATGCCTTGCCCAAGCGTGGCTGGATCAGGGCGCGCCGTCTGCCGTCACACTGGCCGAACTTGGCCCTGGGCGCGGCACGCTGATGGCGGATGTTCTGCGCGCCACGCGCGCGGTGGCGGGGTTTCACGCGGCCTTGCGTCTACATCTGGTCGAGGCATCCCCCGCCCTTCAGACCCAGCAGGCCCGCGCGCTGGCGGGCTATGAGGTGACGTGGCACAAAGATGTGGCGGGCCTGCCAGATGCGCCGCTATTCCTGCTGGCGAACGAATTTTTCGACGCGCTGCCCATCCGCCAATTCCACCGCGAGGGGGCGGGCTGGGCCGAAGTCGTCGGGGGCGCTGGCCGGCGATCTCCTGAGGACTTTGGCAAAACCGCGCCCATGCAGGTGGCCGCGCTGGCCCATCGTTTGGCGGACACGCCGCAGGGCGCGGTGGTGGAATACTGCCCCGCCGCTGGTGATTATAGACGCGGTGCTGCCGCCCAGTTTGCTGCGCTTGCGGCGGGGCTGCGTTGGTTGTGGATTATGGGGGCTGGGGCGGGCGTGGGCGATACGTTTCAGGCCCATGCGCGCACTATGGGTTTGCCATCCGCCGCTGGACCGCCGGGCGAGCATATCCGATCTAACAACCGTATGTCGATTTTGCCGCGCTTGGCGCTGTGCGGTCCAGCTGGGCGTGGCCGGGCAGTATGCGCCGACAGCCAGGGCGCCTAACTGAGCCGCGCTGGGCCTGCTGCTGCGCGCCGCCAGAGACTGGCTGAAAAATTAGGCGGCACGGCCCTGCAAAACCACCTTTCTTCAGCGCGCCGCTTGACCAGCGTTGATGAAATGGGCCAATTGTTCAAAGTGCTGGGCCTGTCGCCCAATGCCTCGCCCCCGCTGGCGGGGTTTGACGGCCCCGCCCCCTAAGGCCACATCGGATTTCCTATGCTAGAGATTATCACCTCGCCTGCCCTGACTGCACGCCACGGGTTCTTTACCCGCAAAGGGGGCGCATCTTCGGGCGTTTTCGCGGGGCTGAATTGCGGCTATGGTTCCACCGATCAATCGGAAATTGTCGCCATCAACCGCGCCCGCGTGGCGCAGGCGATGGGCGTGGATGATGCCCATTTGGTCACCGTGCATCAAACCCATTCGGCCATTGCCCTGCCCGTCACTGGCCCGCTGACCATCCGCCCCGAGGCCGATGCGATGGTGACAGCCACGCCGGGCGTCGCGCTGGGTATTTTGACCGCCGATTGCCAGCCCGTGCTGTTTGCCGATGCCAAGGCAGGCGTGATTGGCGCGGCCCATGCGGGCTGGAAGGGGGCGCAGGGCGGCGTTTTAGAGGCAACGCTGGACGCGATGGAGGCGCTGGGCGCAACCCGCGCCAATATCGCCGCCACAATCGGCCCCTGCATTTCCCAAGCCGCCTATGAGGTTGGGCCAGAGTTTTTCGAAACCTTCACCGACGATAACCCCGAAACCCGCCGCTTTTTTGCAAATGGCGCGGGGGATCGGATGCTGTTCGATCTGCCCAGCTATGGGCTGTGGCGGCTGCGCGGCGCAGGCGTGGGCCATGCCGAATGGTGCGGCCATTGCACCTATAGCCAGCCCGACCGATTCTTTTCCTACCGCCGCACCACCCATCAGCGCGAGGCCGATTACGGCCGCCTCATCTCGGTTATTCGGCTTTAGCCACCTTCGCAATGTTTCCATTTGGCGGACAAACTGATGCCGCAATGCGGGGTAATCTTGCAGCAAAGGGGTATCTTGCCCGATGCATGCAATAGGTGCGCTATGAAAACCACAAGACGTTGGCTGCAATCTGTCATCACCGCCGCAAGCGCCGAAGACGCGCCGCAGCTGCCATGGGCCGCGCCTGCACGCAGCATATCCTCTAAGCTGGCTGCCGCTGAATAGGCTGAATTCATTCAATTTTTCGTAAAATGGCGCGGTCTGCGGCCCGCGCTATTTTGCATTGGCGCCCCGCATTGCCTTGGCCAATCGGCTGATTTTTTGCACTATATCCTCTGCCCTTCGAACCCACCGCCGCGATGGGCGCAGGTGCTGTGCCCTTTGCAGCGCGCGCAATAGATTTTGCAAAACCCGCCCGCCTGCAATGTGGCGGTGAAAAGGCAAGGCTTGACCTAACGCCCCGATTTTGCCACAAACGATGCATGCGGTTGTCCAGCCGCATTTGCTGCCATGCGGGCATTTGTCCCTAGGTGGCCATAGGTGTGGCCGATTTCGGCCTGCTTGGGAAAGCTCAGTCAAGGCCGCCCTGATGCTCCTCTGGCATCACAAGGGGCGGCCTGATCTTTTTGGGCTAGGGGTGTTTGAACCGCTTAGGCGTTTTTCGCAAGCCGCGCCTCTAGCACGTCAAAGGGCAGGCCCGGCAAATCCTTGGCGCAGCGAATCACCAAGGACGTTTTCACCGATGCCACATTTTCCGCCGAGGTCAGCCCCTCGGTCAGGAAATTCTGAAAGCTGGACAAATCGGGCGCCACGCATTTCAAAATGAAATCAATCTCGCCGTTCAGCATATGGCATTCGCGCACCAAAGGCCAATCGCGGCAGCGCTGCTCGAACGCTGACAGGTCCACCTCGGCCTGAGAGCGCAGGCGCACCATGGCGAAAACCTGCACCTCAAAGCCCAATTCGCGCGCGTCCACATCGGCGTGATAGCCGCGAATATAGCCCGCCTCCTCCAGCGTGCGCACGCGGCGCAGGCAGGGCGGGGCTGAAATGCCCACACGGCTGGCGAGTTCGACATTGGTCATGCGGCCATCGGCCTGCAATTCGGCCAAAATCTGGCGATCAATCAAGATTCAGCTTGTTTGCGGATGGCCATGGGGGCACCTCTTTTTTCGCCACTCTGTCCTAGGCATTGGCGGCAGGATTGCGCAATAATATTTCGCGGCGCCCCGGAATTTTTCAACTGCAAAAAACTGCGAAAAACGGGGCTGGCAAGCGCAATGCGGTTATTATGCTGAACAGGGGCTTTCGCACCCACGAGCGAGTTGCGCCTATATCCATAGGGGGCTTGCATATGGGAGATATATGTCGCAAATGCGCCACACTAAGCGTGCTGATCATAGGTTCTGGTCCTGCGGGCTATACCGGCGGGGGTCTATTCCGCGCGGGCCATGCCTTAAACCCCATTCTTATACAGGGGGTTGCAGCCGGGTGGGCAGCTGACCATAGCGACCGAGGTGGAAAATTGGCCGGGCGATACCCATATTCAGAGGCCCTGATCTTTATGGTGGACGGATGGAGGACCACGCCCGACGCTATGGGCGCCGAAGTGGTCACCGATCTTCATCACCAGCGCTTGATCTTTCTACAAACGTCCCTTTACCGCGAAAGCCGACAGCGGCACGACCTATACCGCCGATGCGGTGGTTCTGGCGACAGGGGCGCAGGCGAAATGGCTGGGGCTGCCAGTCTGAAGAAAAATTCAAGGGGTTTGGCGTATCGGGCCTGCGCCACCTGTGATGGGTTCTTTTATCGCGGGAAAGCGAGGTGGTGGTGATTGGCGGGGGCAATACCGCGGTCGAAGAGGCGCTGTTTTTGACCAATTTCGCCAGGCAAAGTGACCCTAATACATCGGCGCGACAGTCTGCGGGCAGAAAAGATCATGCAGGATCGCCTGTTCAAACATCCAAAAATCTCGGTCGTTTGGAATTCCGAAGTGACCGAGGTTTTGGGCCAACGAAGCCCCCCTGGGCGTCACTGGCGTTCGGCGCTCAGGAACCTGCAGACGGGCGCTGTACAGGGTGGTGCCCCTGCGCTGGGTTCTTTGTGGCCCATCGGCCATGCGCCTGCGTCTGATGTGGTCAAAGATCAGCTGCCGTTGCACAATGGCGGCTATGTGGTAGGTTGAAGCCTGGCACCACCCGCACCTCGATTGCGGGCGTGTTTGCTGCGGGCGATCTGGCCGACCATGTGTATCGGCAGGCCGTCACCATTGGTGGTATGGGCTGTATGGCGGCGCTGGATGCCGAGCGGTATATTATCTGGGCAGAGATGATTGACGCTGCCCAGATACGTAGCACTATCTTTTGTAAGGGTTTGGGAGAAACGGTTGCATGAAGGAAATAGTATTCCTGATAAACTTTGATACAAAACGCCTAACAGGTGGGGCGGAGTTTTGTAATGCGCATAGCCAATGCCCTGCACGAAAACGGCCTTCCAGTGGCCATATCATCCACATCGTCAAATTCACCCTTTGCAATTTCGGGCGAGCCGTTGAACTGCCGTAAACTAACCCTTGATCAAACGGCTAACCTTAGACCAGAATCCAAATTTTGGTTTTGCCAGATGATCTGATGTTGCGCTTTGTGAAAACAACAATGTTGAGGGTGTCGATATTGATTTTAACCCGCAGGAGCCGTTGTCATCATCAGTCAAAATCGCCGCGACATAATGAAAAGCTTTACAGATGTATGGCCAAAGCGCCTATTGGGGTATCCTGGCAAAATCCGCCAAAAATTGTTTGGGCTATATAACCGTTAGCCCCTATGAACACGAAGTCTGGAAAACAATTTATCCCAATTTATTGAGGCTGATTATACAAACAGCATTGATTGTGATGTCTTTAAACCCGCAGAAAAAGAAAATCATCGCATTTACAGAAAGAGGTGGGGCAGAGGGGACACAGATACGTTCTGCGTTGTTGCTGTCTAGAGCGAAAAGCCAATTGTTTGAGGCTATGCGTTCAAATTGCTGCAAGGTCTATCCCAGACAAGATCTAGCGGCCGAATTGGCACAGGCATCGATTTACATGCAAGCATCGCTGTATGAATCGTTTGGCCTATTGGCGGGCGAGGCTGTCGCCGCAGGGTGCATTTTTGCAGGATCGGACGGCGGATCAGATGCAGGTATCTCGCCGGAATGGGCCTATTCCTCTCGCCCTACCGATACGCTGGGGCTACTGCAGGCCTTGAAACGGTTGGATCAAGATTTGAAAAGCCACTACGATAACTATCGCTGAAAAGCGCCGTCTTGGGGCCGAATTTGTGGCGGCGCACTACACCCCATCGAAACAGGCCAAAACCGCCTGCCATGTGTTCAAAGAGATCAGCGATAGGTCCATGATGCATTGATCTGCGCAATGCTGCTGGGCGATGTGTCGCCCCGCAGGCAGATTAGTGCAGCATAACGGTTAGGTCATGTTCACGGGCCACGGAATAGGCCAACTCGCGGCTAACGACCAGGGCGATTTGTGCCATCGGCCCATTCAGCGAATAGATCGTCTCATACCCATCGACCTGTGCGCGCAGACTATCGGGCAGGCTATCCGCGATAGAGGCGCACATAAACCTGCTGGCCTGCGTTTTGGGTGTTATTCAATTTATATGCCATAGCCCGCCCTTTGCCCCCAATCACTTTCGTCCGATGCGAATGGTTTTACAGCATCAGGCACCTATGCAGTGCAAGTCTATGTGCAAAAGACCGTGTTCTACATCTGCGCCTGCCACCTCGACCCCGTCGGCCAGGACAAAGCTGCGCTGAAAGGCGCGGGCGGCGATGCCGCGGTGCAGAAAAACCCTCTCACAGGTCTCTTCTGGCTGGCGGCCGCGCACAACCAACTGGCGGTCTTCGATTGCTGATTTGCAGATCTTCCTGCCGAAACCCTGCCACGGCCAAGGTGATGCGATAGGTGTTGTCCGAAAGTTGCCTCGATATTAAAGGGCGGGTATCCTTCGGATGCTGTCTTTGCTATTGACGCGTTCAACCAGCCTTTCCAGCTGTTCAAACCCCAGCAAGAACGGATGCCCGCCAAAACCTATTTTCGTCATAATGCCCTTTGATAAAGCGACACGGATATGTGGCCCCCTGTGGGCACCACATAAAACAGATATGGGCGCAGATTCTGGCGCTGCAAGGGGTTTTGGCCCAGATTCTGCTCCCTTTAAAACCCTGATAGTTTAATTTTTTTGCCAAATTTGGTTGGGCCTGTGCTATGATATGATCATAAACGAGATCCTCTGCCACAGGATCACAGCACAATGAACGCCTCTAGCGAAATGAGTTCATCCACCGAAGTTTTGGCCAATACTTTGGCAATGTTGCGGCGTGAACATCGCGCGCTGGATATGCAAATCAAATGATCTGGCCCAAAGCGCCCTGCCCGACCGTTTGGCCATTCAGCGGCTGAAAAAGCAAAAGCTTGTGCTAAAGGATCAGATCACCGCGCTATCGGCGCAGTTGATTCCCAATATCATCGCCTAAGGCGCAAAACCCGATCAGTCTACAATTATATGATACGGCAGTGGCCTGCGAAATGATAACCCTGACCTTAGAGAACCCGCCGGTGTGGCCAACCACCGCACAAGAGGCTATCAGCACTTTAGTCATCGGCCAGCGCCTGCCCGCGGGCGAAAAGCGCCCCGTCATGGCGGGTATCGAAGGATTTGGCCAAGACAGACGGCCTAGGCCAGCCATAGGTCTACTGGCATACAGCCCCCCAGCCCATGTCTTGCCCCCCCACCGCCCGCACCGTATAGTGTGGGTTCAGCAAAGGGGCAGGCTATGGCGCGAATAGATGTTGGTCTCGGTGATGGGTAGCCAGTCCGATTGGGCGACCCTGCGCGAGGCAGGGCCCAAATTATGGATGAGTTGAGCATCGGCTATGAAGCAAAGATCGTCTCGGCCCACCGCACGCCAGACAGGCTGTGGGACTACGGCAAAGGCGGCGGTAGAGCGGGGCTTGAAGGTGATTATTGCGGGCGCGGGGGCGGCGCATCTGCCTGGTATGATGGCTTCCAAGACCCGGCTTCCCGTGATCGGCGTGCCGGTGCAGACCAAGGCGCTGTCGGGCGTGGATAGCCTGTATTCCATCCTGCAGATGCCGCGCGGCTATCCGGTGGCGACCATGGCCATCGGGGCGGCAGGTGCGGCCAATGCAGCCTTGATGGCAGCGGGTATCCTTGCCTTGCAGGATAACAGCCCTGGCCGCAACGGCTGGACGGACTGGCGCGCGGCGCTGACGGCCTCCATCCCGGAGGAGCCGCGTTGATGACTGACATCCCGCCCATTGGGGCCACCATCGGTATTTTGGGCGGCGGTCAGTTGGGGCGTATGCTGTCGGTTGCCGCTGCCCGCCTTGGTTTTCGGACCCATGTCTATGAACCCGGCGCGCCCCCGCCCGCCGCCGATGTTGCCCACAGCCTTACAACCGCGTCCTATGACGATGCCGCAGCGCTGCGGCGCCTTTGCGGCTTCGGTCGATGTCATCACCTATGAATTCGAAAATATCCCTACCGCCGGCCCTGGACCTACTGGAAACCGTGCGCCCGATCCGCCCTTGCCGCCGCGGCGCTGGCCATCAGTCAGGACCGTATCGCCGAAAAGGATTTTCTTACCGGGCTTGGCCTGACCTGCGCGCCCTTACGAGTGCCGTGACTTCGCCGCGGCCGATCTGGACGCGCCGCGAAAGATCGGCACTACCTGCGATTCTGAAAACCACGCGGCTGGGCTATGACGGCAAGGGGCAGGCCCGGATCAGGGACGCCTCGGACTGCCCCCGCAGCCCTTGGCCGCTATGAAGGGGGCTGCGGCGGTTTTGGAAGGGTTTCGTTGACTTTCAGCCTTGAGGTTTCCGTGATTGCGGCACGGGGGCTGGATGGGGCTATTGCGGCCTATGATCCGGGTGAGAATGTGCATCGCGAGTGGCATCCTTGCACACCACCACCATGCCCGCCCGCCTATCCCCCAGCCAGCGTAGCCGATGCGCGTCCTGCTGGCGGCCAAGATCCTGAATGCGCTGGATTATGTCGGTGTGATGGGGGTAGAATTGTTTGTCACCCCGTCAGGGTCTGATCGTGAACGAAATCGCCCCCCGCGTTCACAATTCCGGTCATTGGACGCAGAACGGCTGTGCTGTCGACCAGTTCGAACAGCATATCCGCGCCATGGCGGGCTGGCCCTTGGGCGATGGCGCGCGCCACAGCGATGTGGTGATGGAAAACCTGATCGGCGATGATATCGCCCGCGTGCCCCAGATTTTGCACGCGAAAGTCACAGCCGCGCTGCATCTGTATGGCAAAGGCCCGAAGCACGGGCCCGGCCGCAAGATGGGCCATATCAACCGCGTTTTGCCCACCAAGGGCTAGGGGCAAGGGCCCATATCCCCTTGGGGCGGCCATCAGCCATCGCTTTGGCCATATCGGAAAGATCGTTTTGATAGAACGGTGGCAATAGCCACGGGCCAGCGCCTGCCCCGCCGATGGCGGGCGCTGGCCCCAGGTTAGTGCTGTGGGACGCTTGGACCAACCCCTTGCTGGCTGTGGGCGGGATTGTTTCACGTCATAGTTTTTGCAAACCATGGCCCCATCACCGTAACGATAAACTGATATTATCATAACCCCAAAGCGCCGCCACCAAAGGCCCTCATACCCAGATGACGGGACTATTGTTCTTTAACGACACTGTGGTAATGAAAGGCAGAAATTGCCCCGATATGCAGCGCCCGACAAATCAAAAGGGCGGTTTGGCTGCGATGCATAGATAGTCCAAAGGTAAGATATGAAAATTGCTATGATCGGGACGGGGTATGTGGGGCTGGTTTCTGGGGTTTGCTTTTCGATTTTGGCCACGAGGTGGATGCGTTGATAAAGACCCCGCTGGATTGCCAAAGCGCAGGCGGGCGATATTTTGATATCCGAAGCCGGGTTGCAAGAGTTGATGGCCAAAAACGTGGCCGCTGGGCGTCTGAGTTTTAGTTTGGATCTGGGCGCCGCAGTGGGGTGTCAGCCGAATGCGGTGTTTATCGCTGTGGGCACCCCCCACGCGGCGCGGCGATGGCTATGCTGATCTGACCTATGTGATGACCGCCGCCGAAGAGATTGGCGCTGGCGCTGACGGGCTATGCCGTGATTGTCACCAAATCCACCGTGCCCGTCGGCACCAACCGCAAAGTGGGTGTGGCGGCGGCGCTTGCGGCCAACCCCGCAGGCACAGCTGGATGTGGCCTCGAACCCCGAGTTTTTTTGCGCGAAGGGGCTGCCATTGATGATTTTATGCGCCCAGACCGCGTCGTGATCGGGGGTCGAGAGCAGACCGCGCGCGCAAAGGTGATGGCCGATATCTACCGCCCGTTGTTTTTGCGCGAATTTCCCGTGGTCTACACGGGGCTGGAAAGTCGCCGAGATGATCAAATACGCCGCCAACGCCTTTTTGGCCACCAAGATCACCTTCATCAACGAAATCGCCGCCTTGTGCGAAAAGGTGGGGGCGGATGTCAAGGATGTGGCCAAAAGGCATGGGCATGGACGGGCGGATCGGGCAACAAATTTCTGCACGCAGGGCCCGGCTATGGCGGCTAGCTGTTTTCCCAAAGACACCAAGGCGCTTGGCCCGCATAGGCCAAGAACACGCCGTGCCGATGCAAATCACCGAAGCCGTGATCAAGGTCAACGACGAAATCAAACGGCGCATGCTGGACAAGATCGCTGGATCTGTGCGGTGGCCGGGTGAATGGCAAAATCATTGCCATTTTGGGCGTAACGTTCAAACCCAACACCGATGACATGCGCGAGGCGCCCTCCACTGACCATCGTGCCTGCACTTGGCGGGGGGCGGGGGCCAAGGTGCGGCGTGGTAGGATCCCCAAGGCGCAGCATGAGGGCGAGGCGCCTGCTGCCCGGCGTAAATGGCGGATACCGCCTACAGGGCGGCCCAGGGCGCAGATGCAGGTGGTGCTGACCGAATGGAACGAATTTCGGGCCATGGACTCTGGGCAAAACTGGCTGCAAATGGACATTGCGCCCCCGCATGGCCGATTTTTTTAATATCTACACACGGGCAGAGGCGCAGCAGGCAGGATTCATACAGCCTATACATCCGTGGGGGCGGTAGGCGATATAACCGCTATGCAGCGCATGCCCTTTTATGCCTGCACTGGCGAATGCAAATATCCATTTTTGGAACAACTTCTCTCAAACTATGCCAATTATGGCACTGTAATTGCCGCTAGGCTGGGGGATTATGTTTAATCAAGTTTGGCTTTGACTTACAGGCTAAGCTGTGCATCGATAAGCTGTGCGTCGACTTGCACAGGATCGCAAAACTAGGTTTGCAGTCCTGTGTTTTGGCCCAGACGTTGATGGGCTCATAACAGCAATAGACGCAGATCACCCTTTGCTCTGCGCAAAGCAGTGTATCTGTAATAATTTTCTAATAAGATCATTGAATTACTGACCGGAATCGAACCAGCGACACGCGGATTTTCAATCCGCTGCTTCTACCAACTGAGCTATCTGGGCACTGATGCGGGCGTATTGCATGGTGTGGGGGTGATACTGGACTGGCGCAGGTGTAGGGGTATACAAAAGCTGCAAATACCTGCAGGCGCGGTGATATTGGCGTCTTTATCTGGGTCATCATCCCGCTGCGGCAGCAGATTTATCGCATATACCCATCAGCCATTACCCAAATCGACATCCGCGCAGCGGCGCAGGCAAAGAAGGCGTATTTTGCATCAGTGTCTTTGGCGCAAATGGGGCAATTCATGCCAGCAGCTCGCGCAGGCAGGCGGTCGCGTTTGCGGGTCATTTCGTACAGGCCCAGCGTTGTCAGCCTGACAGGTTCACCTCGGGTTCGGCTTTGAACACTGACGCGAGGTCACACGGTCAGCACGGCGCGGTCGCGTTTGGTATAGGCAAAATCATCCCCACTTGCCTGGCCACGCGGGCGCAGCTGGCGCGGCAGGGCGCGGGCGGCGGCGATATTCACGCCTTTAGGGCGGCGGCGGGGGTGTATCGCTGCCATGTTCACCACCACCAGCGCGCGGGTGGGTTCTATCGCCATATACCCCTCGCCAGGTCGGCACGGGAGCCAATGCTTTATCCAGCATTTCGCCTTCATGATCGGCTTCATGCCCCATTGATGATCTCATCCGGGTTCTGGGTCGGCCCAATCGCGCCAGGCGGTTTCATGCGCGCCTGCCCCTTCGACCAGCAGTTCTGGCCCGCCTGCGGTATCGGCCAAAACCGCGACACCCGCGCAATTCAGCGCAATGGCGGTGATATAATCGTAATAGATTTTGCCGAACTCCTCGCGCTCCGCGCCCCGCGCGGTGTTCAATCAAGCCCAGCAGTTCAGCCAGGCCCCCGCCATAAAGCCGTCACCACCACGCCAAGCGCGTCCAGCTCGCGCCGTCGTCATCGATACGGTAACGAGATCTTGGCAAACCGGAGCAATCGGACGACCGTGAGCGCATAGCTGCAATTTCGGCAAGAGGCGGGAGATAGGCGACAGGATAGAGCCTTGCCCGGGGCGCGAGGACTTTCCTCGTATTTGCTGGCGGAGACCGGCGCTGTGCCCGCACGTCTGCCCGCAAAAGCCAGACCCATTCGGGCAGGCAGCACAAAAAGCCACCCCTGCCCCTTCATCGGGCGGTCGGCAACAGCGCGGTAAATCGCCGGATGACCAGGGCATCAGTGGATGGATCAATCAGCCAGATCAATCCAACCAGCACCATCTTACAAGCCTGACAGCCGCCGCAGCCAGCCACGCATTCGTCCAGCACTGGCAGCAGCTCTTCCCCTTGCCTCAGCCAGATCGAGATAGCCCGCCGCCGCCAGCAGCGCCGCTGTTTCGGCCAGAGGCGAGCCTACAATACCCAGTAAAACTGCCAGAAATCCACAGAGATGAAGCCGATGCCGCGCCCCTGAATGGCGATAGGCACCCGCCGCGCCTGCCATTCGCCGCAGGCACAAGATAGGCGTTCAGCTCTATATGCGATAGGACGTTTAGTCTGGACCGCCAGAGAACACTGTCCGCGCGGTACAAACTTTGGCCCCGCGCCGCAGCGGGAATACGATGTAATACCTGATGCCGCCGCCACGCCCAATGCCAGCAAAGGATTGCGGGCTGCTCCCCCTCGGCGGGATCTTTCAACCCCAGGGTACGCCGCCCCAGCGCCACTGTGGTGTCGGCGCGCTGAACACAATATCATCGCTCCCCTGCAGACGCGCCGCGCAGCACGCCTGGCCAGCTGTCTGAGCGGGCAGATACGGCCGCGGTCTCGCCCCTCTGCGGGGTCTCGTCTATGTCGGGGCAAAAATCAGCATACGGGGCTGGGTCGATCTGCTTTAGCCGCTCGCGCCTGCGAGGCACCGGCTGATCCCAAGGATCAGGCAGCAAGGTTATTTGAAACGATAGTTGATAACGGCCCCTTAGACAAATCATAGGGCGTCATTTCCACCTGCACCTTATCGCCCGCCAAAACGCGGATACGATTCTTGCGCATCTTGCCCGCCATCACCGCAATCAATTCATGGCCATTTCTCGGTTCAACGCCAAAATGCTCACCTTCAGGCAAAGTTCCCTTCACGACACCAGGAGAATTCAAGAATATCTTCCTTGGCCATGGTCTCTCCAATAGGGTTAGGCCCGCGCATGGGTTGCGCAGGCATGGCGCGTCTCGCATGATGCGGTTTTCAAGGGAAAATGCGGCAGAGCCCCCCGCCAAATGACGCGGCCTTGCTAGCGCGCCAGCGCCAGCGGGCCGGCCACATCCATATGCGCCTCGATATGGGCGGCCAAATTGTCCAGCGCAGCCTCGATACCCGCCGCATAGCAGGTCTGCCCCGCGGTGGCCCCCATCTTTTAAAAGGATACTTGCAAGAACATCTTCTTGAAACAGCCCATGCAAATAGGTGCCCATGATGCGCCCATCGGGCGATACCGCCCCTCATCACGCGCCATCCACCAGGCAAAAGGCCGCGCCCGCGCCCTCGCTGCGCCCAATGTGAATCTGCAACCGCAACCTGCGCCCCCGTGGCCCATGCTGCGCGCACGGCTGAGCGTTTGTCGGGGGTCATCGTGGTGATTATGTCCAAATGCCCCAAACCCGCTGTCTGGCCCGCTGGCCCCCTCTATCCCATCTGGATGCGGAATCCATCTGGCCCAGCATCTGATAGCCGCCGCGATACCCAGCACATGCCCGCCGCGGCGAATATGGGCCGCCAGGTCGATATCCCAGCCCTGCGCACGCAAAAAGGCCAAATCCTGGTGATTTAGACGGCCAGAATGATCAAATCACAGGGCGGCACAGCCTCGCCCGCACGCACCATGCTCAGACGCACCCCAGGCTCTTGCGCCAAAGGGTCCAGATCATCAAAATTGGCAATGCGCGAAAATATGCAAAACCGCAATGTGAAACTCACCCGCCCCCGTGCTGGGCGCGATATCAAGGCATCCTCGGCAGGCAACATATGCGCCTGCGCAAAATAGGAGTAAAACCCCAAAGCCGCGCCATCCTGTGCGCGCCTCTATCAACCGATAGCCATCGTCAAACAATCGCACATCGCCGCGAAATTTGTTGATGGCAAAGCCCACGATCATCGCGGCATCCGTGGGGTCGATCACCGCCTGCGTGCCTATGATCTACGCAATCACGCCGCCGCGATCTATATCACCGATCAGCACGACTGGCACATCGCCCGCGCGGGCAAACCCCATATTGGCAATATCCCCCGCGCGCAGGTTTCACCTCGGCAGGCGATCGACCCCTTCCACAATCACCAAATCATGGCGCGCCCGCAGGCGATGAAAACTTTCCAAAACGGGGGCCATCAGCTTGGGCTTTGGCGCCGCATATTCGCGCGCGCGCACCGTGGCACCACCTGGCGGCCTTGCACAATCACTTGGCTGCCCACCTCTGATTCGGGCTTTAGCAATACAGGGTTCATATCGACCATCGGCTCTAACCCGCAGGCGGAGGCCTGCAACGCGCCCACGCACGGCCAATCTCGCCGCCGTCCACCGTGACGGCGGCGATGCGTTATATTCTGCGGCTTGAACGGGGCTGAACGGCCCCCTGCGCCGCGCCGCATTGGCCGCCACAATCAGCGACTTGCCCACGTTCGAGCCTGCGCCTTGGATCATAATCGCACTCATGCTTGCACTTTTCGTACGTACCACACGCTATGGGTGCCTTCGGCGAGGTATTTGTTGTCAGTATGAAAGCAGGATCACGCCACCTCGGGCCGCCTGGGCGGGAGGTGCGGCGCTTTCACACTGAACGGTCAACGGGACCCTCTCCCTGTACCGTAATGACTTGGTAGGCCAAATTGGTTAACATTTCGTTACTTTCATACTGAAAAGATACCTCGGGGGTGAGGCTGCCCAGCATCGCTGGGCAGTCGAAGGGCTGGCCCCCTGCACGGCGCTACTTCGACACCTTTCTGCGCCTTTATCCCTGAACGAGACGGATGTTTGATCAGGGTCATTTCGGTCACCAAATCAGCCATTTCGATCAGCGCCTCTTTGGCATTGCGGCCAGTCAGCACAACATGGGTCTGGGGCGGTTTTCCTTTTGCAAAGGCCAGCACTTCTTCTAGGCTCAGGTAATCGTAGCGCAGCGCTATGTTGATTTCATCCAGCAGCACCATCGAATAGCGGGGTTGCGGATCAGCTCTTTCGCCTTGTCCAGCCCTTCTGCGCCATTTCAATATCGCGGGCCTGTCCTGCGTCTCCAGGTAAACCCTTCGCCTGTGGCGTAAATTCGCACAGATGGGGGAAATGCGTCTCGATCGGCTGCCGCTTCCGCCTGTCCAGGCTGCTGATGGATCGCCCGGCGGGCGGCAGCGGCGTTTAGCACAAAGTCATACCAAAGCCGGAAGGTACCCACCTTCGCCTGCGGCCGACAGCGAAGCCGGCGCTCAGGTTTCACGCTTATGATCTTTCTCGCGCTGGCCACCTGCTTCCAGTACACGGCATGGCGAGGCATCACTCTTCAGCAGAATATCGTCTGCGGGCGCAGCTCCATATCAATTCACTGTGACCAAAGACTGCCAGTCGGTTAGAGAAGACGTTGTTGATTTTTGGTATTGCCAGGCGAAAAAGGCTGTTCCGGCAGGCCATAAAAGGCCGAAAATCACCAGCGCCTGTAGGCGGAAGCCAGTAATGGTGAAGAACGCGCGCCCGATCCACTGGCAAAATGCTGGGAAGGGGGCGCGGCGCGGGGCAAGAAGCCCCATATCCGCAAGCCAGGAAACCTGCCAACACAAGACGTGACGGGCAGACGGGGTGTTTCGCATCGGGCATAGGTTATTGAACGCCGCGCCCGTGCATATGCGCGCCTATCCGCCCCAATGGGAGGCGACCACCCGGCACAGCAACGCTTTTTGTATGCAGCACCTGCAAGGCGGGGCCAAATCGTGCCCGAGGGAGCCTGCCACGGGTGCGTTGCTGCGCGATGCGCTGCTTGCCGCCGATTGCCCCGAAGGGATCACCATCACCCCCGTTGAATGCCTGTCGGCCTGTAGCGAAACCGGTGCGATTGCGCTGCAAGGGGCGGGCAAATGGAGCTATGTCTATGGCCGACTGACAGCGGCCGATGTGCCAGATATTCTGGCCGGTGCTGCCACTTATGCCGCCAGCGCCGATGGCATCGTGCCGTGGCGGGAACGCCCGCAAATCTTTCGCAAGCAAAGCCTTGCCCGTATTCCCCCATTGGAGCGTTAAATGACCGATCTTGCCAAAATACCCGATTACCATCATCACTGGCTTTGGGAATAGGTAAGACCACGCTGATCCGCCATTTGATGGCCCATCCGCGGGGCCAGCGATTGGCGATTTTGGTCAATGAATTTGGCAGTGTGGGGGTGGACGGCGATATTCTGAAATCCTGCGCCGATGAAAACTGCCCGCAGAAAATATCATCGAGCTGGCCAATGAGTGCATCTGCTGCACCGTGGCGGATGATTTCATTCCCACGATCGAGCTGTTGGCCCGCCCGCAGCGCCCTGATCATATTTTGATTGAAACATCGGGGCTGGCCCTGCCCAAGCCCCTGCTGAAGGCGTTTGATTGGCCAGCAATACGCACGCGCATCACTGTTGACGGGGTGATTGCCCTGGCTGATGCCGAGGCCGTGGCGGCGGGCACCTTTGCCCCTGATGGCCAAGCGGCGGTGGATGCCCAGCGCGCCGCCGATGACAGCATCGATCACGAAACGCCCCTGTCCGAGGTGTTCGAAGATCGGATCGCCTGCGCCGATATTGTGCTGCTGTCCAAGGCCGATTTGACGAGCGCGGCGGGGCTAGAGCCGCCCGCGCTATGATCATGGCCGAAAGCCCGCGCGGGGTACCGATTATTTCCATGACCGAGGGGTGATCGACCCGCGGCTGATCTTGGGGTTGAATGCGCGCGCCGAGGATGACCTTGCTGCCCGCCCGTCGCACCATGATGGCGAAGATGGCCACGAGCATGACGATTTCAACACGGTGGTCATTGATCTGCCCGAAATCACCGATCCCGATGCGCTGGCCGCAGGGTTGCAGCGTCTGGCGCGCGAGCAGCACATTTTGCGCGCCAAGGGCTATATGGCCGTGGCGGGCAAGCCGATGCGCCTGTTGGTGCAGGCAGTGGGCGCGCGGGTGCGGATGCAATATGATCGCCCTTGGGGCCGGTCCCCACGTGCCAGCCGTCTGGTGGTGATTGCCGAGATGGCCGATGTGAACGAGGCGGCCATTCGCGCCGTTTTGAAGGGCTAATCCATGCATGTGGTGCTGCGCGAAAGCCATGGGCTAGAGGAAAGCGAACCCGCCTATGATCTGGGGCAGACGCCCGCAGATTTGATGGTGCTGTCGTTCTGACAGCGATTTGGGGGCTTTTTGCGGCGGGCTATGCGCGGGCGAAGGCAGCAGCATTCAGGGGCCACTAGTGGCAGGCGCGGGGGCCGCAGTGGCGGCGGATGAGGTGCCCAGCCTGCGGCTGGCGTCCCTTATGGGGTTAAAACACCCCGCCGCTGTGGATGCCTATGTCGAAAAACCTGATCGGGGCCAAAGGTACCCCGGGTGCGGCTGATTGGGGGGCAAAGCTATTGGCCCTATGGTCTGGCCAGCCTACAAGATTTGGCGCGCAAGCAATACGTAACTT
>JAXHON010000012.1:0-43631 GCA_034519315.1 Cypionkella sp.
ATAGATCGAAAACAAATAGGGCTGCGGCGTTTCATACAGCGAGATCTCCACAGCCCAATTTTGATAGGCCATATTCCACGGCTTGAAAAACGCCCCTTCGTGCGGAACATGGGCCTGAAAAAACCCGCCGTTTTCGATGTAGCGCGCCAGCTGATCAGGGTTGGCATCCCCGCGCCCCGTTTTGTCGCCGCCCGCCCCGCGCCAGCCGATCAGCGGGCCAACGCCCGGGCGGCGGATGTGGTTTTGGATGTAATCGGCGTAATCCTTGAACTTGGGGCTGCCGTCCTCTTTGACCATCGGGGCAAGGCCCAATCGCGCGCCCAAATCCAGCAGCACTGATTGAAAGGGGCGCACATCGCGGTCAGGTTCCACCACGGGCCAGCGGATGCTGTCGCCCGCCGCGTCGGGTTCAGAGATAGGGCGATCCAGCAAGGATATGCAATCGTGACGCTCCATATAGGTGGTGTCGGGCAGGATAAGATCGGCATAAGCGACCATTTCGCTGGCATAGGCATCCGAATAGATGATGCGGGGGATGATGTATGCGCCATTCCCGTCCTTGTCGGTCAGCATTTTGATAACCTCGGCGGTGTTCATCGAGGAATTCCACGCCATATTGGCCATATACAGCAGCAGCGTGTCGATGCGGTACGGATCCCCCGCATGGGCGTTGGGGATCAGCATATGCATCAACCCATGGGCGGAAAACGGGTTTTCCCAAGTGAAGGCTTTGTCAATCCGCGCGGGGCTACCGTCAGGTTTCAGGGCCAACTGGTCGGGGTGGCGCACATAGCCCAGATGTGGGCCAGACAGCGGCTTGCCCGCAACGGCGGTAAAATGCGGGGTTGGGTGCGCCTCTACGGGTTTGGGATAAGGCGGCTTTAGCCGATAGCCGCCAGGGGTTTCGACGCTGCCCAGCACGATCTGCAACAGATGCAGCGCGCGCGCGGTTTGAAAGCCGTTGGAATGGGCGGAAATACCGCGCATTGCGTGAAAGGACACAGGCCGCCCGATCATTTTGGCATGTTTGTTACCGCGAAAATCTGTCCAAGGCTGGTCAATCACAATCGCCTCGTCAAAGGCGGCGCGGGCCATATCGGCGGCCAGCGCGCGGATGCGCGGCGCGGGAATGCCGCAGGCGGCGGCCACTGCTTCGGGCGCATATTCGGGGGAAAGATAGCGCTGCGCCATGTGCTGAAACACGGTGCGATGGCCCTGATAGGTGGCCCCCAAGTCAGGCTGAACACCCTTGGCATCCCATGGCGCGGGCTGGCCAGTGCGGGCGTCAATCACAAAGGGCTGGCTCTCTGCGTTCTTTAGGATCATCCCCTTTTCGGGGCCGTCTGTTTCATTGACCAAAAGCGGCGCATTGGTGAATTGCGCCAGATAGTCCAGATCAATCTTGCCCGCCTCGAACAGGCAGTGGATCAGCGACAAGATCAGCAGCCCATCTGTGCCGGGCGTGATGCCCAGCCAATCATCGGCGATGGCGTTATAGCCCGTGCGGATCGGGTTCACGCCCACGACGCGCACGCCGCGCGCCTTCAGCTCGCCCAGACCGATTTTGATCGGGTTGCTGTCGTGATCTTCGGCCACGCCAAACAAAACGAACAGCTTTGTGCGATCCCAATCGGGTTGGCCAAATTCCCAAAACGCGCCGCCGATGGTGTAAATCCCGCCCGCTGCCATATTGACGCTGCAAAATCCGCCATGGGCGGCGTAATTTGGCGTGCCAAAGGCCTGCGCCCACCAACCCGTAAACGACTGCGACTGATCGCGCCCCGTAAAAAACGCCAGCTTTTCAGGGGCAGTTTCGCGCAGGGGTTTCATCCAAGACACCGCCAGCGCCAACGCCTCGTCCCAGGTGATTTCTTCGAACGCACCAGACCCGCGCGGCCCCACCCGCCGCAGCGGCGCGCGCAGCCGCGAGGGCGCGGTGATTTGCATGATGCCAGAGGCACCTTTGGCGCAAAGCACGCCTTTGTTGATCGGATGGTCGCGGTTGCCTTCAATATAGGCCACTTCGCCCGATTTCATATGAACATTGATCCCGCAGCGGCAGGCGCACATGTAGCAGCTCGTGCGGCGAATTTCGTCGCCAATCGGGGTGCTGGGCGCAAGGTCAGGTTGGCTGTGTCGCGGCTGCACGGGCATCATTCACTCTCCGATTGTTAGCAAAGCACCGATTGCGCTGTGATGCCAATACGGCCACGTTCTGGCACTATCGGTAGGGCCAAGCTGATATAAGAGGGCGACCATCGCAAGCGGGCGGCGCGCGCAGATTTCCCCCACCAAGGATGGGTTACACGTGCAGAACGGCGGCACGAAAAGGGATTGACGGGGGACTATTTGTTAGAAACAAATCGCTATGACCACGACATTTTTAACATGATCACGCTATCGCGCCTTGCCCGCGCATGGTTTTTTTCGCAAAGCCGCATCCTTTTGGCGCGACGAATGCAATTCTTGCAAATTGCAAACCGCAACCAGTTCTACCGCAGCCCAAACTGTGGCACGGTTTTTGACAGCGGCACGCGGTCGCGCGGCGGCTTGGCCCTGTGCGTTCATCGAGGGCCCGCCAGATGAGCATCGCAGCGGGTATTGATCTGGGCGGGACGAAAATCGAGGCGCAAGTCTATGACGACGAATGGCACTTGGCCCGCAAAATGCGCTGGCCAACCCCAAAAGATTACGATGACTTGCTGGCAGCCATGCACACGGCGGTGTCATGGTGCGAAAATTCGGGCGGCAAGGCCAGTTTGCCCATCGGTGTCGCCGCCGCAGGGTTGATCAATCCCGCAACTGGCCTTGCACTCACGGCCAATTTGGCGGCGACGGGGCGACCGTTTCCCGATGATTTAGAGACCGCCGCCGCGCGGCCCATCTTGTGGATGAACGATTGCCGCGCGCTGGCCTTGTCCGAGGCGCGCTTTGGCGCGGCACATGGCCATGACCCTGCACTGGCATTGATATTGGGCACGGGGCTGGCGGGCGGCGTGGTACGTGGGTGGGCAAATCATGCCCGCTTTTGCGGGCCTTGGCGGCGAATTTGGCCATTTCCCCCTGCCTGCAGGCCCGATGATCGCGCATGGCTTGCCCGTGTTGCCCTGCGGCTGTGGACGCGCTGGATGCAGCGAAACACTTTTATCGGCACCCGGACTGGCCCGCATTGCCGCCCATGTCACGGGGCGCAACTTGACGCCAGAGGCCATTGTCGAGGGCCGCCGCGCTGATGCCAGTTTACAAAAGGCATGGGATATCTGGCTAGAGCTGGCATCCGAGTTTCTGATCACCTTATGTTTCACAATTGATCCTGCCGTCATCGTCATTGGTGGCGGTCTGTCGAACGCGCGGGGGCTTGTGGAAGATGTGTCACGGCACACTGCAAGCGGCGACACTGAAAGACTTTTCCATTCCCCCGATCAAGCTGGCGCAAGGCGGCGATGCCAGCGGTGCGCGCGGCGCGGCTTTTGCTGCATGGAGCAGGAATGACGGCAATGCGCAGCAGCGGCAGGGGGCTTAGGACGTGATAAAGTGGCGCACGCATGGCCCTGTTGACGGCGATCAAAGGTTGGCGGGCGCCTGCCGCCAAACTGGCATGACAAAAGTGTTCGCCAAAAGGGGCAATAACCACCTCACCGATCACACGCCCCAAGTCAGCCATTTCCTGCCCGCATCGCACCCGCGTTAGGACACTTTCATGCACGCCAATCAAACCGACTTGATCTGGATTTACCCCGATGCGCTGTATGATGGGCAGCGCTTGATGCGCGGCGCGGCCCTTGCGCTGCGCGGCGACAAAACTGGCGAGATTGTGGCCACTGCCCGCCTGCCAAAGGGGGCCCATGTTGTCAAAATTGACGGCACTCTTTGCGCAGGATTTTTGGATTTGCAGGTCAATGGCGGCGGCGGCGCGCTGCTGAACAATGATCCAAGCGTCGAGACGCTGGCGCAGATGGTGGCAGCGCACCGCGCCTTTGGCACAGTGGCGATATTGCCCACGGTCATCTCTGATGCCCCAGATGTGCTGGAGCGCGCGGTTCACGCGGTCCTATCCGCCCAGCCTTATCAGGCGATCTTGGGGTTGCATATCGAGGGGCCACATATTTCGCTTGCGCGGCGCGGCACGCATTTGGCGGCCCATATCCGCCCCTTTGACGCCCGCACCATGGCACAGATCCAGCGGCTGCGTGCGGCAGGGGTGTTTGTCAAAATCACCCTAGCACCCGAAGCCGTGACCGCAAGCCAAGTGGCGCAAATCGTATCCGCTGGGGCCGTGGTCTCTATCGGGCACTCCGATGCCAGCGCGGGCGAAGTGCGCGCGCTGCTGGACGCTGGGGCCAGCTGCTTTACACATCTGTTCAATGCCATGTCGCCCATGCTCAGCCGCGCAGCGGGGGTAGCGGGCGCCTGTATCAATTCATCGGCCTATGCGGGAATTATCTGCGACGGCCACCATGTGGCCGATGAGATGATAGCTTTGGCCATCCGCGCGCGGCCACTGGCGGGGCGGATGTTCTTGGTCTCGGATGCTATGGCGACTGTTGGCGGGCCCGATCACTTTGAACTTTATGGGCAAGACGTGCATCTAAGGGACGGGCGGCTTGTCAATAGCGAAGGCGCGTTGGCTGGGGCGCATCTGACAATGTCCAAAGCGCTGGCGCGGCTGATCCATACGGTTGGCATATCAGCAGAGGTCGCGTTGGATATGGCTATTGCCGCGCCCGCGCGTCTGATTGGCAGGCCTACTTTGTCCTGCCCCGTTGATCGGGACGCGCGCGATATTCTGATTTTGAATGACGATTGGGATGCCATCTATTTGGCAGACCATCCCGCAATATCGCCGCTGCGGGCGCAATCCCTTCCGCGTGCCTAAGAGATACGCGCTAGCCATGTGAGATCAAAGAAATCTCAACGCGCAGCCCCTGTCCGCCCGCGCCCGCACCCAGATGCAATGCGCCGCCAAACAGCGCGGCAATTTCGGCACAAATCGCAAGGCCCAGACCATAACCCGCACTGCCCGATTGCCCTTGCGCCGATGGCAACAAGTTTTGCCCGCGTTGTGGAACAATGGCCCCCGCAAGACCGGGGCCGTTGTCTTCCACCTCTAAAACCATCTTATCCGCACCTGCCGAACGCAGCCGCACGGTGACAATCGCCCTTTGACCTGCATAGGCCATTGCATTGTCCAAAAGGTTTTTCAGCAACTCGCCCAAGAGAACTGGCTCGGCAATGGCGATGGCGCGGTCTGGCCCCTCGTATCCCAGATCAATGCCAGATTGCAGCGCGACGGGCACCATTTCAGCCGTTATTTGGCGCGCGGCCTCCGCCACATCCATCGGAGCAATGGCCGCCGCGCTTTGCGTGGCATCAACACGCGCCAGCACCAAAAGTTGCGCCAGAACCCTTTCCGCCCGCGTCAGCGCCGATTTCGCCTGTTCGAATGCCAAACTTTCGCTTGCAGGGCTGGTCGATCTTTCGGCCAATGCCAGTTGGGTGCGCACCACCGATAGGGGCGTTCGCAATTGATGGCTGGCATTGCCAGTGAAATGGCGCAAGGCGCTCAGCGCAGTTTCAAGCCGCCCCATAAACCCGTTTGTTGCGTCGATCAGTGCGCCCACCTCTTGCGGAGCTTGCAGCGTGACTGCCCGCAAATCGGCTGGCGAGCGCAGCGCGATTGCCGCGCTAAGCTGCTGCAACGGGCGAAAGGCCAGCGTCACCGCCGCCCAGACAATCACCGCTACCGCCAGCGCGATGCCCCCCAAACGCAGCCCTGCGCGCAGCAATATCTGCCGCGCAAGGGCGCGGCGGGCACGGGTGGTTTCGGCGACCGTGACGCGAAACTCCATGCGCCGCGCGCCTGTCGAAATGGCCCGCGCCAGCGTCACACTGCGGAAACTCTCGCCGCTATACTGCCCATCTGAAAAGATCATCTCGCCCAGCGGCGGCGTTTGCACAGGCAAATCGGCATAGCCCGACAAAAACGCACCCTGCGGCCCATCGATGCGGTAAAACACGCGATCTTGCGCTGTAGACGATAGCATTTCCAAAGACGAATACGGAATATCTACTTCCAGCACGCCCGTCTCATCCAAACTGACCCTTTCGGCAATGGCCAGTGCCGAACCAAACAAGACACGGTCCGACACCGTTTGCGCCGTGCGCAGCGCCTCGCGCCACGTGTCAATCAGTGCGAAAATACCAATCACAGCTGTCGCCAAAAACAACCATCCCAGCAGCCGCCTGCGCAGCGAATAGCCTTGGGGGATCGCCGCAAGATCACCGCTCATGCCCCATCGCCCCGTTTGTCCAGCAAATATCCGATGCCGCGCACGGTCCGCAATTCCAGCCCAAACGGCGCGATGCGCTTGCGCAGCCGCGAGATATATTGCTCGATCGCATTGTCTGACAATATGTCATCCAGCGAGGTCAGCGACTGCACAATCGCCTCTTTGGCGACAACTTTGCCCGCGCGCATGACCAATAGTTCCAGCAATGCGCGTTCGCGCGGCGGTATGTCCACAGCCGCACGGTTGACCGAAAATTGCCGCGTGGTCAAATCCAGCGCCAACGCGCCAAGTGTCACGCTCGACGCGCGCAGCCCCGCCTGACGACGCAGCAATGACCGCACGCGCGCCTCAAACTCGCGCACGTCAAAGGGTTTGGCAAGGTAGTCATCCGCGCCCAGATCCAGCCCGCGCACACGGTCTTCGCTGCTGCCCCTTGCGGTCAGGATCATCACAGCGGCATCCCCTTGGCGCGCGCGCAGGGCGCGCAGCACGTCCAGCCCATCCATTTGCGGCAGGTTTAGATCCAATATCACCAGATCAAAGCTCTCGGCGCGCAGCAAAGCCTCGGCTGATGCACCGTCATGCACACCATCCACCGCATAACCCGCCTGCACCAGCAGCGCCATCAGGGCGGTATGCAGGGCGCGGTCGTCCTCTACCAGCAAAATCCGCATAGCGCCGCCTCCTCTCCTCCTTTGCCGCCTCGCGGTAGGCTAATCCAAGCGGCGCTTGAACACAAACATTGTGCAAACAGCCCGTTTGGTGCAAAGTTTTGCGATGAAATTGCATGCTTGGTCCATTTTGGCCCTGATCGGCGCGGCCATATGTCTGCCGCAGGCGCCTTTGTGGGCGCAAGCGGTGATATTTGATGCGCCCATGCAACCTGCGCAAAGCAATTTGGTGATTTACTCAACATTGGATACGCCGCGCGCAGGCACGTTGATTGCCGCATTTCAGGCGCAAAATCCAACAGTTTCGGTCACATACGAAGACATGCTGGCCGCCGATATCGCCGCACGGGTCATACGAGAGAATGACGCAGGCGCACCGACGGCGGATTTTGTCTTTTCCTCGGGGATGGATTTGCAGATGAAGCTGGCAAATGACGGGTATGGCCAGCCTGTGGCCACGCCCACTGCCCCCTTTTGGCCAGCATGGGCCAAGTGGCAAGATATCGCATTTGCCCTGACTTACGAGCCAGCAGTTTTGGTTTATCACCGCCCCAGTTTCCCAAATGGGCCGCCGCAATCGCGATTAGAGTTGATGGATTGGCTGCGCGCCCAGCCGCGTGCAGCCTTGGGGTCGGGCCCCATCGGAACCTATGATATTGCAGCTTCATCTGTTGGCTATTTGCATCTGGCCCGCGATGCAGAGCATTTTGCTGATATTTGGTCACTGGTTCGCACCATGGGGGCGGCTGGGGCGCAGGTTTTCCCCACATCACAAGACATTATCAGCCGCGTGGCAGATGGGCGGTTGGCGCTGGGGTATAACATCCTTGGATCATATGCCGCTGAACAGGCGCGGGCAAATCCAGACTTAGGCGTGGTCTTGCTGCGTGATTTTACAGTCGTGGTCAGCCGCATCGGCCTTGTGCCACGCGCCAGCCGCAACCCAGATTTGGGAGCAGCGTTTCTGGCGTTCTTGATGGGGGTGGATGGGCAAAGCCTGATGGCCAACCAACTTAGCCTGCCCGCCATTAGCCCCGAAGTGACCACAGCCGCATCGGCGCGCAGCTTGCAAGCACAATTGGGGCCGCAGCTTCGCCCCGTCGCGGTGGGGCCAGGGTTGATGGTATACCTAGACCAAGGCAACCGCCGCCGCATGTTGGCCCTTTGGGGCCGCGCTTTGGGCTTGCCCGATGCGCCTTGAAGCGTCCAAATTATTTTTGACCCTGTCAGGTTCTTGTCAGCAAGATATGCCCAACATGCGGTCAATCTGTGCTGGAGGGCGCAGATTCGCATCACATAAATCGGCGCTTTGCGCCTTGGGGAGAATAAAATGAAACATTATCTATTTGGCGCGGCCCTTGCGGCCACGCTGGCAATGCCAGCTTTTGCGGGTGACTACACGATCATGGCACCAGCGTCCCCTGGCGGCGGCTGGGATGGCACCGCGCGTTCGATGGCCGAAGTTATGGTGGCCGAAGGCGTGTCGGGCAGCGTTCAGGTGCAAAACGTGCCTGGCGCTGGCGGTACAGTTGGTCTTGCGCAATTCGCATCGACCGCAGCAGGTGATGCCAGCCAGCTGATCGTGGGCGGCTACGTGATGGTTGGGGCAATTTTGACCAATGCCTCGCCTGTTAGCCTTGCTGATGTGACCCCCATCGCGCGCCTGACGGGCGAAGCTGTGGGCATTGCCGTGGCGGCAAATTCGCCCATCCAAACCATCGGCGAGTTGGTCGAAATGATGAAAGCCGATCCAGGGGCGGTGTCTTGGGGCGGCGGCTCGGCTGGCGGCGTTGATCATATCACTGTTGGCCTTTTGGCCAAAGCCGCAGGCATTGACCCAACCAAAATCAACTACGTCGCATTTTCGGGCGGCGGCGAGGCGCTGGCCGCGATCTTGGGCAACCAAGTGACCGTTGGCATTTCGGGCGTGGGCGAGTTTTTGCCCCAAGTTGATGCGGGCGCAATGCGCATGCTGGCTGTCTCGACCGCCGACAAATGGGCGGGCACCGATGCGCCAACGCTGATGGAATCGGGCTATGACGTGAACGTGCAAAACTGGCGCATGGTCGCCGCAGCCCCAGGTCTGTCGGACGAGCAAAAGGCGGCTGTCATGGCTGACATCGACAAAATGGCGAATTCGGCAGGCTGGAAGGCTATGCTGGAAACCAAAGGCTGGGCCAACACCTACCTTGCAGGCGCTGATTTTGACACCCAACTGGGCAAAGAAATCGTTGCGACAACTGCTGTTCTAAAAGACATCGGTTTGGTGAAATGAGCGCATCGCGCCAAAATAACAACGGACGTCGCCCCTTTGGGGCGGCGTTCATCATTGCGCTGGGGCTGGCGGCCCTTGGCGCGCTGCTGATCTGGCAAGGCTTTGCGCTGCCTGATAAAAGCGGCTACGCAGGGATTGGGTCTGGGGCTGCGCCCAAGGCGATTGGCACTGTGCTCATTTTGCTGGCACTTGGGCATGTCTATTCGGGCCTGAAGTCCACCGCTTTGCCGCATCCGCACCAAAATTGGGGCGCGATTGGGTGGATTGTCGGCGGGCTTTTGTTGCAGCTTGTCTTGCTAAAACCACTGGGCTTTACCATTGCGTCCGCGCTGCTGTTTGCCTGCACCGCCCGCGCGATGGGCTATAAGAAATTTCAAGTATCGCTTCCTGCGGGCCTGATATTGGCCTTTGTCGTCTACGGCGTCTTTGACGGGTTGCTGAAACTGAACTTACCAGCAAGTGTGCTGGAACATCTGGTATTCGGAGGCTAAGCTATGGAAAGTTTTGGCTTTTTGATGCAAGGCCTGTCCACTGCCATGGATCCAGCGCTACTGTTTTACGCGCTGATGGGCGTGACGCTGGGCACGATGGTGGGGGTTTTGCCGGGCATTGGCCCTGCGTTGACGGTCGCGCTGCTGCTGCCTGTGACCTACGGGCTGGACCCTGCTGGATCGCTGATCATGTTTGCAGGTATCTATTATGGCGGCATGTATGGCGGATCGACCACCTCGATTTTGCTCAATACTCCGGGCGAGTCCGCCTCGATCGTGACGGCGATTGAGGGGAACAAAATGGCACGCGCAGGGCGCGGTGGGCCCGCGCTGGCAACGGCCGCGATTGGATCGTTCGTCGCGGGGCTGCTGGCCACGCTGGCGCTGGCCTTTATTGCGCCGACAATTGTCAAATTGGCGCTGGTTTTTGGCCCGCGCGAGTATTTCGCCCTGATGGTGCTGGCCTTTGTGACGGTTTCGGCCGCCTTTGGCGATAGTGCGATGAAAGGGCTGACATCCCTGTTTGTGGGCCTTGCACTGGCGCTGGTGGGGATTGACGGGCTAACGGGGCAGACGCGCCTGGCCTTTGGCGTGCCGCAACTGCTGGACGGGATTGAAGTGACCACCATGGCAGTTGCGATGTTTGCCGTGGGCGAGGCGTTGTTTGTCGCCGCCCGTATCGAGGGCGCGGATGAAAAGGTGCATGCGATTTCGGGCGCAGTTCGCATGACCACAACCGATTGGAAACGGTCGTGGAAGGCATGGCTGCGTGGCACGGCGATTGGCTTTCCCATTGGCGCCATGCCCGCTGGCGGGGCCGATATCGCCTCTTTCCTGAGCTATGGCACGGAAAAGCGGCTATCAAACCACCCCGAAGAATTCGGTCATGGCGCGATTGAGGGCGTGGCGGGGCCAGAGGCTGCCAACAACGCGGCCGCCGCAGGCACACTGGTGCCACTGTTGACCCTTGGCCTGCCCACCACAGCCACGGCGGCGATTATGCTGGCGGGCTTTCAGCAATTTGGCCTGCAACCTGGCCCCTTGCTGTTTGCCACCGCGCCTAAACTGGTCTGGGGGCTGATTGCCAGCCTGCTGATCGCCAATGTGATGCTGCTGATTTTGAACCTGCCGCTGATTCGCATTTGGGTCAAACTGCTAACCATTCCGCGCCACTGGCTTTATGCAGGAATTTTGCTGTTTGCCACGCTGGGCACAATCGGGGTGAACCCCTCGCCCGTTGAACTGGTGCAACTGACGATCTTTGGTTTATTGGGGTTTGGCATGCGCCTGTTGAACTATCCCATCGCGCCTGTTGTTGTGGGCCTCATCCTTGGCCCCATGGCCGAGCAGCAGCTGCGCCGCGCCTTGGCGATTGCGCAGGGAGATTGGACAACACTTGTTTCCACCCCGCTATCGGCCACGCTGCTGGGTATTGCCGCCTTGGCCCTTATCGTGCCGATGCTGATGCGCGCGCGCGGCAAAGGCGCGGTTTTGGCGCAGATCGCAGGGGACGAGGATTAAATCCCAGCGCACGAATCCCATCGAATGGGCAAATCGCTGTTTCCTTGGGCGAAAATCTGCGCCACAAAGGGACAACCACCACAGCGAGATTGCCCATGCGCCTGACTGATTGTCACAATTTTCATGATTTTCGTACCTTGGCCAAACGCCGCCTGCCCAGCCCGATCTTCAACTATATCGACGGTGCCGCAGATGACGAGGCCACCTATCGGCGCAACACCGCCGCCTTTGAGGATGTCGATCTGTTGCCCCGCGTTCTGCGCGGCACGCCCGAGATAGATACCTCGGTCACCGTCATGGGGCAAAAGCTGGCCTTGCCCTTCTACCTTTCCCCCACCGCCCTGCAACGCCTGTTCCATCATCAGGGCGAGCGGGCGGTGGCCGCAGCTGCCAGTAAATTTGGCACGATGTTTGGGGTGTCGTCCCTTGGCACCGTCAGCCTGGAAGAGGTGCGCAAACATGCGGGCCCGCAGGTCTATCAATTCTATTTCCACAAAGATCGCGGCCTAAACCGCGCGATGATGCAGCGCGCCAAAGAGGCGGGCGTCAATGCCATGATGCTAACCGTGGACAGCATCACAGGCGGCAATCGCGAAAGGGACAAGCGGACGGGATTTTCCATCCCCTTTCGCCTGACTTTAGGCGGAATGGCGCAATTTGCGCTAAAACCGATGTGGGGCATCAACTATGTCACGCATGAAAAATTCGCCCTGCCGCAACTGGACGGTCACGTTGATATGGGCGGCGGCGCGGTGTCGATTGGCAAATATTTCACTGATTTGCTGGAACCCACGCTGAACTGGGATGACCTTGCGCAAATGGTCAAAGATTGGGATGGCCCGTTTTGCCTGAAGGGAGTCGTTCATCCCGAAGATGCACGCCGCGCTGCCGATTTGGGCTGTAATGCGGTGATCCTATCCAACCACGGCGGGCGGCAGCTGGACGGATCGCGCGCCACATTCGACGGTTTGGCCGAGGTGGTCGACGCGGCGGGCGACCGCCTTGACGTGATGCTGGACAGCGGTATTCAACGCGGCACCCATATCGTCAAAGCCCTATCGCTGGGCGCAAAAGCCGTGGGCATCGGGCGGGCCTATCTGTTCCCACTCGCCGCCGCAGGTCAGGCAGGCGTAGAGCGCGCGATTGGCCTTTTGCGCGACGAAGTGGTGCGCGATATGCGCCTGATGGGGGCGGCCAAAGTGTCTGATCTTAGCCGCGACAACATCCGCGATCGGCGCGGCTAGGCGCGCAATGCTGGCCATTTTCCTGCAAACGATGCCGTTTTTTGCTGTGATAGGTCTGGGCTTTGGCGCAGGGCGCACGGGATTTTTCACAGCCGAGGCGACCGCCTATCTGACCAAATTCGTCTTTTACTTTGCATTGTCAGCGATGATCTTCGGCTTTGCCGCAAATTTGGCATTGGCGGAAATTTTCAGCTGGAATTTCGTTTGGGCCTATCTGATCGCCTCACTCGCCGTTTGGGCGCTGGTGGGGGGGGTGGCGCTGGCGCGCGGTGCCAAAATGGAAGTTGCGGTATTCGAGGCGCACTGCGGCGTCATTGGTAACGTCGGTTTCCTTGGTATTCCCATGCTGGCGATGCTGCTGGGGCCAAAGGCCATTGGCCCCGTTCTTTTGGTGCTATCGGTGGATTTGATCGTATTCTCATCCATCTTGACCCTTGTCATCACCGCCGCGCGCGAGGGTAAAATGCGCTTGCGCGTGCTGCGCGCCTTGGCGATGGGGCTGCTAAAGAATCCCATGATCGTGTCGATCGTTCTGGGGCTGGGTTGGGGCGCATCGGGCTGGACACTCCCCGCGCCAGTGGCCAGCTTTATGACATTGCTGGGGGCGGCGGCCACGCCCTGCGCGCTGTTTGCAATCGGCGCAAGTTTGGCAGGGCGCAGCGCCGAGCGGTTGGACGTGGCAGGCTGGCTGACCTTTTCAAAACTGGTGCTCCACCCTGCCGCCGTGGCTTTGATGGCCTATGCGCTGGGGGTGGAACCATATGCCGCAGGGGTCATGGTGGCCGCCAGCGCCCTACCCGTCGCGGGCAATGTTTACATTCTGGCGCAGCATTACGGCGTGGCCCCCGTGCGCGTGTCAACCTCGATCCTGATTTCAACGGCCTTCAGCATTTTGACTGTGACAGGCGTGATTGCTTGGGTGACAGGCTAACAGTGGTTGCAGCGCGGAACATTCTGCGGCAAACTTGAACAAATGTGGTCTGGGAGGACATCATGCAAATGCCGCGCCCGAATGCGCACCTATTGGCGCGCCGCGCGCAGATCGTGGCCGCGCTGCGCAGCGTTTTGCCGCAAGATGCCGTGATTGACGATGCAAACGAGACGCGGGTTTATGAATGCGATGGCCTTTCGGCCTATCGCTGCGCGCCGATGGCGGTCGTCTTGCCACGAACAACGGATGAGGTTTCCGCCACTTTGCGACTGTGTCATGCGATGGGTGTTCCCGTAGTGCCGCGCGGGGCGGGCACCTCGCTGGCGGGGGGGGCGATGCCTTCGGCCGATTGCGTTGTGCTGGGGGTGTCGCGCATGAACGGCGTGGTCGAGACCGATTATGAAAACCGCTTTATCCGCGTGCAGTCGGGGCGTACCAATCTGTCGGTCACTGGCGCGGTCGAGGCAGAGGGCTATTTCTATGCGCCCGATCCCTCTAGCCAGTTGGCCTGCGCGATCGCGGGTAATATCGCGATGAACAGCGGCGGGGCGCATTGTCTGAAATACGGGGTGACAACCAACAACTTGCTTGGCGTGACGCTGGTGAAAATGGATGGCACAGTGGTGCAACTGGGCGGGCCGTTTGGGCAGGGCTTTGGTCTTGATTTGCTGGGTATCATTTGCGGCAGCGAGGGGCAGTTGGGCGTTGTCACCGAAGCATGGCTGCGCATTTTGCCCAAACCCGAAGGCGCGCGCCCTGTGCTGGTCGCCTTTGATAGCAGCGAAGTGGCTGGCGCTTGCGTCGCGGATATCATTCGTGCAGGCATCCTGCCTGTCGCCATCGAGTTTATGGATCGCCCCTGCATCCGCGCCACCGAAGATTTCGCCCATGCGGGCTATCCCGATTGCGAGGCGCTGCTTATCATCGAAGTCGAAGGCGCGCCTGCCGAGATTGACGAGCAGCTTACCCGCATTCGCGCCATTGCTGCGCAGCATTCCCCGATCGAATTCACCGAAGCGCGCGACGAGGCACAGGCCAAGCGCATCTGGCTGGGGCGCAAATCGGCCTTTGGGGCGATGGGGCAGATCAATGATTATATGTGCCTTGATGGCACAATCCCTGTCTCGCAGTTGCCCTTCGTTTTGCGCCGCATTGGCGAGATGTCGCGCGATTACGGGCTGGACGTGGGCAATGTCTTTCACGCAGGCGATGGCAATATGCACCCGCTGATCCTGTATAACGCTAACAAAGAGGGCGATTTGGCCCGCTGCGAGGCGCTGGGCGCCGATATTTTGAAACTTTGCGTCGAGGTGGGGGGCTGCTTGTCTGGCGAGCATGGCGTGGGTCTGGAAAAACGCGATCTGATGTCCGTGCAATTTACGCCCGCAGATCTAGAGGCGCAGATGCGCATCAAAGATGTTTTCGATCCCAAATGGCTGCTGAACGCCGCAAAGGTGTTTCCATTAACCGTAAGTGCCGCACGGCGCGGGGATGCGGCCCAAGGCAATGCTGCATGATCACGCCGCGCAGCGAAGTTGAACTGGCCAAGGCCGTTGCGACGGCAAATGCGCCCTTGACCGTTCGGGGCGGCGGCACGCGGGCTATGGGCGAGGCGCATGGCATTGTGCTGCATACAGGCGCGCTGACTGGCGTTACCCTGTATGAACCTGCCGCACTAACCTTGGTTGTCAAAGCTGGCACGCCGCTGGCCGATATAGAGGCGCTGCTGGCTGGCGAGCGGCAAAGGCTGGGGTTCGAGCCGCCCGATTTGCGCGCGCTCCTCGGCCGCGATGGGCAATCCACCATCGGCGGCGTGGTGGCCGCCAATGCCGCAGGCCCGCGCGGCGTGCAGCTGGGGGCGGCACGTGATGCCTTGCTGGGCGTGCGGTTTGTCGATGGCCGCGGCGATGTGATTTCCAGTGGCGGGCGGGTGATGAAAAACGTCACCGGCTATGATTTGGTGAAATTGCTGGCAGGTAGCCATGGCAGTTTGGGCGTGCTGACGGAAGTCTCGCTGAAAGTGCAGTCCTTGCCAGAAACCGAAACCACGCTGATCTTTGATGGGCTGGATGAGGCGGCAGGGCTGGCCGTTCTGCGCGCCGCCCAAGCATCGCCCTATGACATCACGGGGGCCGCGCGAGCGGGCGGGCGCAGCTATATTCGCCTAGAGGGCATGGCGGGGTCGGTGGCCTATCGCACGCAAAAGCTGCGCGATCTGGGCGCGGCAGATCTTGCCACAGACGCAGCCAGCGCCGATATTTGGCGCGGTCTGCGTGATGGGGCCCCCCTTCAGGGACGTGCGGGCGATATTTGGCACATCGTCACATTGCCCACACATGCGGCTGCGCTTGTGGCGGACATCACGGCGCAAACGGGTGCTGATTTGGCCAGCGATGTCATCTATGATCACGCAGGCGCGGCGGTTTGGGCAGCTTTACCAGAGGGGGTGGATGCTGTCCTGCGCGCGCGGCTGGGCGCAATGGGGCAGGCGCGAAAACTGCGCGGCGCTGGCGCGGCGCCATTTGGCCCACAAATCCCCGCTGTGACCGCAGTATCAGGCGCAATCAAAGCGCAATTTGACCCCATGGGCCGCTTTGCCCAAAGGGCCATATTTTAGAAAGGGTGTAGCAATGGGCGCGGCTTTGCTGATCATCGTCTTTTTTGGCATTTATGTTTCGCTGGCGCTTTTGCCGCGTGGACGCGCGGCGGCGTATGGATTGATCGTCGCGCTGGCCATTCTTGGCCTATCCAGCAGATTTGCCACATTCGCGCCATTGATCTTGCCTGCAGCGGCAGGCGTGGCGGCGGCGGCGTTGGCCCTTGGGGCGCGGCACGTTTTGGGCCATAAATTGCCCGATAAAACCTATTTTGCATTTTTGGGCCTGCCGCCGATGCTGGTGGTGATCGCGCTGATGCTGATGGCAAGGGGCTGATATGCAAACCTTTTTCACGCCCCAGCAATTGGACGACCCGCAACTTGCGCAAGCCAACAAAATCCTGCGCGCCTGCGTGCATTGCGGCATGTGCACCGCCACTTGCCCCAGCTATCAGGTGCTGGGCGACGAGTTGGACAGCCCGCGCGGGCGCATTTACCTGATCAAGGATATGTTGGAGAATGGCCGCGCGGCAGATGCCAACACCGCGCTGCATATCGACCGCTGCCTGTCCTGTCTTGCCTGCACCACCACATGCCCCAGTGGGGTGGATTATATGCATCTGATCGACATGGCCCGCGTGCATGTGGAAAAAACCTATCGCCGACCGTGGTTTGACCGTTTGTTGCGCGCGGTGCTGGCACGGGTTATCCCCTATCCAGCCCGCTTTCGTCTGGCGATGCGCGGAGCGATTTTGGCGCGGCCCCTTGCGCGGCTGATGCCCGATGCACGGCTGCGCGCGATGCTGGCGATGGCCCCTGCCCGCCTGCCCCCGCCCAGCCCCAATGACGCGCCCCAAGTGTTTGCAGCTACTGGCCCGCGCAAATACCGCGTGGCGCTGCTGACGGGCTGCGCACAAAAGGCGCTGAACACTGATATCAACGATGCCACCATCCGCCTCTTGCGCCGTTTGGGCTGCGAGGTGGTGGTGGCGCAGGGCGCAGGCTGTTGCGGCGCGCTGACCCACCATATGGGCAAAGAAGATATGGCCCATGCGTCGGCCCGCGCCAATATCGCGGCTTGGATGCGCGAGAAGACAGGCGCGGGGCTGGACGCGATTATCATCAACACTTCGGGCTGCGGCACCACGGTCAAGGACTATGGCCATATGTTCGCGCGCAGTGATGTGGCACAAGACGCGGCAATCGTCGCGGGGCTGGCGCGCGATGTCAGCGAGTTTCTGACGCAAATCGCGCCCGCAACTGCCCTGCCCGCGCAAAACCTGCGCGTGGCCTACCACGCCGCGTGCAGCTTGCAACATGGCCAGCAAATCAAAACTGCGCCTAAGGACTTGCTGAAAGGGGCAGGTTTTACGGTGGTTGAACCGCAAGATAGCCATTTGTGCTGCGGATCGGCAGGCACCTATAACCTGATGCAGCCCGCGATTAGTGCGCAGTTGCAGGCGCGCAAAGTCGCCACCTTGATGGCCACCGCGCCGCAAGTGATCGCAGCGGGGAACATCGGCTGCATGATGCAGATCGGGGCTGCGGCGGGCGTGCCAGTTGTGCATACTGTCGAGCTGCTGGATTGGGCCTATGGCGGGCCAAAACCGCCCGCATTGAAGGACCAAGCATGACCAGCGTGGCACCAACCGACACGCCCATCCGCCCGCTTGCCGCCGTTCTGTGGATGCTTGGCTCGATTGCTTCTTTTTCCATAATGGCCATCGCGGTGCGCGAACTGGGCGATACCTATGACACGTTCGAGGTGATGACCTATCGCTCTGCCATCAGCATGGTTCTGGTTGTCACTGGCGCGGCGGCGCTGGGAAAATTGGGCGATATTCGCGCAAACCGCATCCAGCGCCATTTCTTTCGCAACGTACTGCATTTTACGGGGCAAAACCTGTGGTTTTATGCCATGATGACGGTGCCTTTAGCGCAGGTTTTTGCGCTGGAATTCACCTCGCCCATTTGGGTCATTTTGTTATCACCTCTCATATTTGGTGAAAAGCACCGCGCCGCGCCTCTTGGCTGCGGGACTTGGATTTGTTGGCATATTGATGGTGACGCGGCCCGATTTTTCCACCATGAATGCTGGCACTTTGGCGGCGATCGCCTGTGGGTTTTTCTTTGCGTCCACGGGCTTGATGACCAAATCTTTGACACGGGCAGAAACCATCGTGTCAATATTGTTTTGGCTGACAGTGATGCAGCTTGCCTTTGGACTGATCATTGCAGGCTATGACGGGCAAATGACGCCGCCCAATGCACAAAGCCTGCCATGGCTGGCGCTAATTGGTTTAACAGGGGTGACGGCGCATCTTTGCCTGACTTCGGCCTTGTCGTTGGCACCTGCAAGTTTCATCTTTCCCATTGATTTCATTCGGCTGCCCCTGATCGCAGCCGTCGGGGCATGGGCCTACAACGAGGCGATCGACCCTTGGGTTATTTTGGGTGGCGCGGTGATTTTTGCCGGTAACTGGATCAATCTGGCCTTTGGGCCAAAGGTGCGAAACGTTGCGTCCGAATAAAGTTGACGGGGGGATAACCTACCGCTTTAATGTAAAAAAGCGTCGACTAACCGCCACAAACGCGCGGGCAAAACAGACGCATAAGGGAGGAATTGCTGATGAAAATCCTGCTCGCGCTGTCGCGCGCGGTTGATCAAATGTCTGACTGGATTGGCCGCCATGTAATTTGGTTGATCTTCGCCTCGGTGCTGATCAGTGCGGGCAACGCGATCTCTCGCAAAGTGTTTTCCGCGTCATCCAACGCTTGGCTAGAGGCGCAGTGGTATCTGTTTGGCGCGGCCTTTATGCTGGGCGCTGCCTATACGCTGAAGGAAAACGAACATATCCGCATCGACATCATCTATGGCAAATGGTCACGCCGCACGCAGCACTGGATCGACCTGTTCGGCCATGTGGTGTTTTTGTTGCCATTTGCCGCGCTCATGGCGTGGATGCTGTATCCCTATATGATGGATGCCATCCGATCTGGGCAGATTTCCACCAACGCCAGCGGGCTGATCATTTGGCCTGCGCGGGCAATTTTGTTTGCAGGATTTGTGTTGCTGGTGCTTCAGGCCCTCTCTGAAGCGATCAAAAAGATCGCCATGTTGCAGGGGCTGATGGACGATCCGCACCCGCATCAAAGCGCGGCGGAAACAACGCTGATCCATGTCGAAGAACTGACAGGCCAATCCGCAAAGGATACCGCAAAATGATGGAACTTATTGCGCAAAACTTTGCCCCGATTATGTTTGCCAGCCTTATTGCGTTTTTGCTTTTGGGTTATCCAGTGGCCTTCTCGCTGGCGGCAAATGGGTTGATTTTCTTTGGCATTGGTGTCTGGCTTGCGCCTTTTTCAGAGGGGACAATCACCCTAGATTGGCCGCTGCTGTTTTCGATGTCGCAGCGATTGTTTGGGGTGATGTCAAATGAAACGCTGCTGGCCATTCCGTTTTTTACATTCATGGGCATTGTACTAGAGCGGTCAGGCATGGCCGAAGATTTGCTTGATACGATTGGCCAGTTGTTCGGCCCAATTCGTGGCGGCCTTGCCTTTGCGGTGATCTTGGTGGGTGCGCTTTTGGCGGCAACAACGGGTGTTGTGGCGGCATCGGTGATTGCGATGGGTCTGATTTCACTGCCGATTATGCTGCGCTATGGCTATGATCGGCGGATTGCCACGGGGGTGATCACCGCATCAGGCACCTTGGCGCAGATCATTCCGCCATCGCTGGTGCTGATCGTTTTGGCCGACCAAATGGGTGTGTCGGTGGGCGATATGTATCGCGGCGCGCTGTATCCTGCGCTGATTCTGGCAGGCATTTACATGGGCTATGTCGCCATGATTGCGATTTTTAGACCGCATTTGGTGCCAGCTTTGCCGCCCGACGCGCGCACACTCGGCGGCGGAGTGACCTCGCTGCTGGTTGCCTTGGCGGGGGCTGGCGCGGTGGGCTTTGCAGCCCATCGGGCGTTTTATGACGCTTGGGGCACGAATGCCGATGTGCTGGGCGGACTTTTGGGCGTGGTCGCTGTTTACATTTTTGCGCTGGCAGATCGCGGGTTCAAACTGGGCCTTTTATCGCGCCTTGCCAGCCAAGTGATCATGGTGTTGATCCCACCGCTGGCGCTGGTGTTTTTGGTGCTGGGCACGATTTTCATCGGACTTGCCACCCCAACCGAAGGCGGCGCGATGGGGGCTGTTGGCGCAATGCTGATGGCGCTGGCAAAGCGGCGCTTGCAAATGCCGCTGCTGCGTCAAGCCCTGACGTCCACGCTGCGCCTGTCTTCTTTTGTGATGTTCGTGCTGATTGGGTCGCGCGTATTCGCGTTGACCTTCTACGGCGTGAACGGCCACATCTGGGTCGAGCATCTGCTGATCGCGGTTCCTGGCGGGGTCTACGGCTTTTTGACTGTGGTCAATATCATCATCTTTATCTTGGGCTTTTTCATCGATTTCTTTGAGATCGCCTTTATCATCATCCCGTTGATTGCACCTGTGGCCGACAAACTGGGCATTGATTTGATCTGGCTGGGGGTGATTATTGGGATGAACTTGCAAACATCGTTCCTTACGCCGCCATTTGGATTTGCGCTGTTTTATTTGCGATCAGTTGCGGCGCGCGTGCCCTATTTGGATCGGATCACGGGCAAAAACATCGAAGGGATCAAAGACTTCCGAAATCTACGCGGGGGCTGTTCCGTTTATCTTTTTGCAAGTGGTGATGATTGTGGTTGTGATCGCCTTTCCAAGGATTGTTACGCATTATCAAGGCGTGATCATCGACCCGTCCACGGTGGAGATCATTATTCCCTCTTTGCAACCTTTGGGCGGGATAAATTCGGGCAACTTGCCGACTTTGGGCGCGCCCAAGATCACACCCTAACGGCGCCGATATGACATAGAAAAGGCCCCAGAGTTTCCTCTGAGGCCTTTCGTTATTTGTGTATCGCTTCGCTTACAGTTTGCCAGCCTGCTGCTGACCCATCATGAACAGGTCATAGTTATATTCGGCAATCTGCGCCCACAGATAGGCATCACGCTTGAACGCGTCTTGGCTATCTTTGATTTTGGCGAACATTGGGTTGATGGCGCGAATCTCGGCATAGGTTGCCGCGGCCGCGTCAAATGCCGCTGTCAGCACGTCCTGCGGGAACGGCTTTAGCTGCGCGCCATTGGCGACCAGCGATTTCAGCGCGGTTGGGTTTTTGTAGTCATAGGATGCCAGCATGTTGGCGTTGGCCGCCTCGCAGGCCGTTTTAATCGCCGCTTGATAGCTGGGCGGCAGTTCATTCCACTTGGTCAGGTTGAACATCGTCGCCAGTGTCGGGCCGCCTTCCCAATAGCCAGGGTAATGATAAACAGGAGCCACTTTGAAAAAGCCTGCCTTTTCATCGTCATAGGGGCCAACCCATTCTGCCGAATCGATGGTGCCTTTTTCCAGCGCCTGATAAATTTCGCCGCCCGGGATTTGCTGCGGCACAACGCCCAGCTTTTCCAAAACCTTGCCAGCAAAACCGCCGACGCGCATTTTTAGGCCCTGCATATCGGCCACCGACGTGATTTCTTTGCGATACCAGCCGCCCATTTGCGCGCCCGTGTTACCAGCGGCAAAGCCGATCAGACCTTGGGTTGCATAAAATTCGTTCAGCATATCTTGGCCGCCGCCGTAATACAGCCAAGCGTTCATCTGGCGGGCGTTCAGGCCGAACGGGGTGGCGCAGCCCAGCGCAAAGGTCGCATCCTTGCCCCAGAAATAATAGGGCGCGGTATGCGTCGCCTCGACCGTGCCTGCGGCAACAGCCTCGGCGGTCTCAAACGCGGGCACCAACTCGCCCGCAGGGAACACTTGCAGCGTCATGCCGCCGTCGGTCATCTCGCTGACGTATTTCGACATGGTTTCGGCAGCGCCATAGATGGTGTCAAACGCCTTTGGGAAAGACGAGGCCACGCGCCATGTGATCTTTGGGTTTGCTTGGGCGATTGCGGGCGCTGCAAGGGCGGCAGCCCCCGCTGCGGCCACACCGCCGACAGATGCTTTGGTTAAAAACGAACGACGATCCATATATTCCTCCATGTTGGCTCTGGGCATTTGCTCCCAACCCAGATGCATTCAGGGATGATAGGGAAATACAGGTCAATCTCAAGGATTTTATGGCCTTTTAGCGAAATTTAATTGCGCAGTCCGCGCCCTAGCTTTGAGCACGGATTTCATAGCCTTGCGGCGCGTAGGATTGCACGAATGTTATCGGGTTTTCGGCATCCCAAGTGATCCGCTCCATGACCAGCAGCGCGGCGCCTTTTGCCGCGCCCAAATGCAGTGCGATATCGCCCTGCGCCGCCGCCGCGCCAAAGCGTAGCTCGACACGGGCATAGGGTTTGTGGCGCACCAGCCATTCGTTTGCGCTGATCTGCGCAAAATCCAAATCCGCCACTTCGGGGCAGGTGCCAAGGTCGATCCAGCGATCTTCTAAAATGTAGGGCCGATCATCGGCCAAATGCAGCGCGACAAGGCGCAGCATCGCGCGCGGCGCAGTCAGGGCAAACCGCGCCATCACATGGGGCGGGCTGGGGCAGGCTTTGCGGTCAATGACGCGGTGAGAATAGGCGCAGCCCGCCGCCTGCACCTCTAGCCGCGTGATGGGAATGTCCAATGTGGCCCGCGTGACGGGGTCAGCCTTTACATGTGTGCCGCCTTTGCGCACGCGTTCGATCAAACCTGCAGAGGCCAAGTCGGTCATAGCGCGGTGCACGGTGGTGCGCGTGCAGCCAAACGCCGCCGCCAAATCGGCATCGCGGGGCAGTTTATCGCCCAGTTTGTAGACCCGCGTCAGAATACGCGCGCGAAGTTCGTCGCGCACATCCGTCCATGCAAGGCGCGAGGCGGGCGCAGTCATAGCGCGGTGGACAGCGCGCGCATCACGCGCATGTAATTGGCCACAATCGCATCGCGGTGGATGTGTCGCCCCCCTTGCACCATATGCCGCCCCGCGCTGAACACATCGCGGATCGCGCCCGCGCCGCCGCCAAAAATCAATGTGTCCAAAATCTGATCCCCCTGCCTGTTGCACAGATAGGCGTTATCATCGTCGAGGCCAATCAAATCCGCCAGATAGCTCGCCGCAATCGCCCCGCTGCGCCGCCCGCCTGCCTGCGCGCCGCCCTTTACCGCCGCATCCATCAGCACCCGCCCCGTGCTGCGCGGCGGCGCAGCCATCACCGCGCGCGCGCGCAGGGCCAGCCGCTGGCTATTCTCCCGCGCCTTTAATTCTTCAAACAGGGATATCTGAATATTGCTGTCCGAGCCAAAGCCAAACCGCCCCCCCGCCTGCGCATAATCGCGCCCATTGAAAATACCATCGCCCAGACTGGCTTCGGTCAGCGGGCATAGGCCCACAACTGCCCCCGTTTGTGCCAATCCTTGCGTTTCATGGCCATTCATTTGCGTGCAGTGGATCAGGCACCACTGCGGCCCCACCTTGTGGCTGGCCAGCAGCCATTCGGTGGGCCGCGCGCCAAGGTGGGCCTGCACTTCGTCCACTTCGGCCACCTGCTCGGCCAAATGCATATGGATCGGCCCTGTTTCAGCATGGGCCAATATCGCGCCCAGACCATCGGGCGAGACGGCGCGCAGCGAATGGGGGGCCATGCCCAGCACATAATCGGCTGGGGCCGCGGCCATGGCCCGCCCCGCCGCCCTATGCAGGCGCAAAAATTGGTCGGGGTCATTGCCGAACCGCGCCTGACCGCCGTTCAGCGCCCGCCCATCGCAGCCGCCGTATTGATACAACACAGGCAGCAAAGTCAGGCCAATTCCCGCCTGCCCTGCCGCAGCAATGATACGATGCGACATTTCCGCCAAATCCCGATAGGGCACCCCGCCAACATCATGGTGCAGATAGTGAAACTCGGCCACAGCGGCAAAGCCTGCCTCTAACATTTCCATGTAGACCTGCGCCGCGATGGCCTGAATGTCAGTTGGACTAAGCTGATCCAAAAACCGATACATCAGCCGCCGCCATGTCCAAAAGCTGTCGCTGGCATCCCCCCCACGTGCCTCGGTCAGCCCTGCCATGGCGCGTTGAAAGGCGTGGCTGTGCAGGTTGACGGGGGCAGGCAGCACAATGGGACAACGGTGGTCGGGGGCATCCCTCTGCGGCCCAACCGCCGCGATTTGCCCATCTGCGCCAATCGTAATTTGCACATCACTTTGCCAGCCTTGCGGGGTTAGGGCGGATTTGGCGTGCAAAATCGGCATGGAAATGATCCTTGACTTTTTATGTGCATACATATTCACTGAAGCCGAGAGTAAAAGCAAGGGCGGAATCGCATGGCGGGCTATGTCATCACCAGCGCAGTGGCGGCCAGCATGACGCAGCCACAAGGATACGGTCTGATCACCGATGCCGCGATTGTCGTGCGGGGCGGGCGGATGATCTGGGTAGGGACGCGCGCAGACGTACCGCACGACTTCGCTGACCTACCCCGCCGCGATTTTGGCCCGCGTCTGATCACACCTGCGCTGATCGACTGTCACACCCATATTGTCCACGGCGGCCACCGCGCGAACGAATTTGAAATGCGCCTGAATGGGGCAAGTTACGAAGAGATCGCCCGCGCGGGCGGGGGCATCATCTCGACGGTAATGGCGACACGCGCGGCAACCAAGGCCGAATTGCTTGCCGCCGCGCTGCCGCGCGTTGACGCGTTGCTTGCGCAGGGCGTTTCGGTGATCGAGGTGAAATCTGGCTATGGGCTGGATACACAGACAGAGCTGAAAATGCTGCGCGTGGCCCGCGCACTGGCGGCGGCGCGGCCTGTGCGCATCATCACGACATTTTTGGGCGCGCATGCCATTCCCAAAGGGATGGACGCCGATACCTATATCGACACAATCTGCCTACCCGCCTTGCGCGCGGCCCAAGCCGAAGGGCTGATCGACGCCGTGGACGGGTTTTGCGAGAGTATTGCCTTTACCCCCGCCCAAATCGCGCGGGTCTTTGACGTGGCCCGCGAATTGGGCCTACCCGTCAAACTGCACGCCGAACAGCTAAGCCAGTCTGGCGGCACAAAGCTTGCTGCGCGATATGGCGCGCTGTCTGCGGATCATGTGGAATATGCAGATGAGGCAGATGCAGCGGCGCTGGCAAAGGCGGGATCTGTCGCTGTCCTGTTGCCAGGTGCGTTTTATGCCATCCGCGAGGTGCAAGCCCCCCCGATTGCCGCCTTTCGCGCGCATGGGGTGCCTATGGCAGTGGCGAGCGACTGGAATCCTGGCTCGTCGCCCCTTGGGTCGATCTTGCTGGCGATGAACATGGCCTGCACCCTGTTCCGCCTAACCCCAGCCGAGGCGCTGGCGGGCACAACGCGCAACGCCGCCCGCGCGCTGGGGCTAACAGATTGCGGCGCGATCGGCGCGGGAATGCGCGCTGATTTGGCAGTGTGGGACGTCAGCGACCCCGCACAATTATCATATGGCATTGGCGTAAACCCACTGCACGCACGCATTTTTGAAGGTGATCTATGACGCAAATCCTAACACCCGCTGGCACAACTTTGGCCCAGTTGGAAACACTGTGGCGCGGGGTTGGGGCTGTCGCCCTTATCCCATCCGCGCGCGCGGCGATTGAGGCATCTGCCGCCGTCATAGCAGCAGCGGCGCGCGGGGATGCACCTGTTTACGGGGTGAACACGGGCTTTGGCAAACTTGCCTCGGTGCGCATCGCGCCCGCAGATACCGAAACCTTGCAGCGCAATCTGATCCTGTCTCATTGCTGCGGCGTGGGCGAGGCGCTGGAGCCTGCCACCACCCGCCTGATGATGGCGCTCAAGCTGCTGTCCTTGGGGCGCGGCGCATCGGGGGTGCGCTGGGAAATTTGTGCGCTGATCGAAGGCATGATCTCGCGCGGGGTCACGCCCGTGATACCTGTGCAAGGGTCGGTTGGCGCATCTGGCGATTTGGCCCCGCTGGCGCATATGGCCGCGGTGATGATTGGCGAGGGCGAGGCGCTATATCAAGGCGCGCGGCTGGCTGGCGGCGCAGCATTGGCGGCGGCGGGCTTATCCCCCGTTGTTTTGGGGCCAAAGGAAGGGCTTGCGCTGATCAACGGCACCCAGTTTTCCACGGCCTGCGCCTTGGTAGGTCTGTTTGCCGCGTGGCGCGCGGCGCGGGCGTCTGTGGTGACATCCGCGATGTCCACCGATGCGATTATGGGATCAACCGCGCCCCTGCATCCCGCCATCCATGCCCTGCGCGGGCATCAGGGGCAAATCGACGTCGCCGCCGCGATGTCCGCCCTGCTATCGGGCAGCGATATCCGCGAAAGCCACCGCGATGGCGATACCCGCGTGCAAGACCCCTATTGCATCCGCTGCCAGCCCCAAGTGACGGGCGCGGCGGTCGACCTTTTGCGCATGGCCGCGCGCACATTGCAGATCGAGGCGAACGCCGTGACCGACAATCCCTTGGTGATTGTCGAGACGGGCGAAATCTTGTCGGGCGGCAATTTCCACGCGGAACCTGTCGCCTTTGCTGCCGATCAGATTGCCATTGCCATCGCCGAAATTGGGGCGATCGCCCAGCGCCGTATCGCATTGATGGTTGATCCAACACTGTCGTTCGACCTGCCACCGTTCCTAACCCCTGCACCTGGCCTCAACTCTGGCTTGATGATCGCCGAAGTCACCTCGGCGGCACTGATGAGCGAGAACAAGCATCTGGCCAACCCTTGCAGCACCGACAGCACGCCCACATCGGCCAATCAAGAGGATCACGTTTCCATGGCCGCACACGGCGCGCGGCGGCTGGGGCGGATGAACGACAATCTGGCCGTGATTCTTGGAATCGAGGCGATGTGCGCCGCCCAAGGGATTGATGGGCGCGCACCTTTGCAAACCGCCGCCCCCCTGCGCGCAGCACTTAGCACCTTGCGCGCACGTATCGCACCGCTTGGACAAGACCGCTACCTTGCCCCCGATTTGCAGGCGGCAGCGGATATGATTGCGAGCGATGATTTGGCACGTGCCGCAGCGGTGGAGCTGGCGCTATGATCGAGATTGCGCGCGGGGATAGCCCACTGATCCTTGCCTTTCCACACACGGGCACGGATCTGCCCGATGACTGCGCCGCGCGGCTGAATGAAACAGGCCGCGCGCTGGCCGATACCGATTGGCACATTGACCGCCTTTATGCGGGGCTAATCGACAGCATGACCACCATCCGCACCCCCATCCACCGCTATGTCATCGACGTGAACCGTGGCGCGGATGATGCCAGCCTATATCCCGGTCAAAACACCACGGGCCTGTGCCCTTTGACTGACTTTGACGGCCGCGCGATTTATTTGGCGGGGCAAGAACCCGATGCCGCCGAAATCGCCCGCCGCATTGCCGCCTATCCACGCGCCCTATCACGCGGCGCTGGCGGGCGAAGATCGACGCGGGTCACGTGCGCTGCACGGGTTTGCTATACTCTATGACTGCCATTCCATCCGCAGCGAGATTCCCTTTCTGTTTGATGCAACCTTGCCCGATTTCAACATCGGCACGAACAGCGGCGCATCTTGCGCGTCCGAAATCGAAACCGCCGTGTTGGGGCTGTGTCAATCGGCGCGGGGCTATACCTCGGTGGTGAATGGCCGCTTTAAGGGCGGCTGGACAACGCGCCATTACGGCCAACCAAGCAGAGGCGTTCACGCCGTGCAGATGGAGCTGGCGCAAACCACCTATATGCAGCAATCGCCGCCTTGGCCCTATCTGCCTGCCCGTGCCGACGCCCTGCGCGCGCATTTGAAATCCATCCTGAACGCTTTGCAAAATTGGAGGCCGCTCCCATGACCGACCCGCGCCATAACACCCGCGTTGTTATCCCACCGACTGGCCCCCAGATCACGGCCAAAAGCTGGCAGACCGAGGCCGCGATGCGGATGCTGATGAACAATCTGCACCCCGATGTGGCGGAAAACCCCGCCGAATTGGTGGTTTACGGCGGCATTGGCCGCGCCGCGCGCACATGGGCAGATTTCGACAGCATTGTTGCCAGTTTGAAAGACCTAGAGGATGACGAAACGCTGGTGGTGCAATCGGGCAAACCTATCGCCATCGTCACAACCCATCGGGACGCCCCGCGCGTTCTGATCGCCAATTCCAATCTTGTGCCGCATTGGGCGACTTGGGATCATTTTAACGAGCTCGACCGCAAGGGGCTGGCGATGTATGGCCAAATGACTGCGGGCAGCTGGATTTACATCGGCACCCAAGGCATCGTGCAGGGCACCTATGAAACCTTTGTCGAGGCAGGCCGCCAGCATTACGGCGGCAACCTAAAAGGCCGCTGGATTTTGACGGGCGGCCTTGGCGGCATGGGCGGCGCGCAGCCGCTTGCCGCTGTCATGGCAGGGGCCTGTTGCCTTGCGGTGGAATGCAACCCCGATAGCATAGATTTTCGCCTGCGCACCCGCTATGTCGATGAAAAGACGGATAGTTTGGACGAAGCCTTGGCTATGATTGACCGTTGGACCCGCGCGGGCGAGGCCAAATCGGTGGGCCTTCTGGGCAATGCCGCAGATGTGTTTCCCGAACTTTATCGGCGCGGCGTGCGCCCCGATATTGTCACCGACCAAACCTCGGCGCATGATCCGCTGAACGGCTATCTGCCGCAGGGGTGGAGCATTGCCGAATGGAAAGCCCGCCGCGAAAGCGATCCCAAGGGCGTCGAGCGCGCCGCCCGCACAGTATGAAAACCCATGTAGCCGCCATGGTAGATTTCTGGAACGCAGGGGTTCCCACGCTGGATTATGGCAACAACATCCGCCAAGTCGCCCGCGATGAGGGGCTGGAGAACGCCTTTGCCTTCCCGGGTTTTGTGCCCGCCTATATCCGCCCGCTGTTTTGCCGTGGCATTGGCCCCTTCCGCTGGGTGGCGCTGTCGGGTGATCCAGCTGACATCTACAAAACCGACCAAAAGATGAAGGAACTGTTCCCCGAAAACAAACACCTGCACAACTGGCTGGACATGGCGCGGGACAGGATTTCCTTCCAAGGGCTGCCCGCCCGTATCTGCTGGATTGGGCTGGGCGATCGTCACCGCGCAGGGCTGGCCTTTAATGAGATGGTCGCCTCGGGCGAGCTTTCCGCCCCCGTGGTGATTGGCCGCGATCATTTGGACAGCGGATCAGTCGCCAGCCCCAACCGCGAGACCGAAGCCATGCGCGATGGATCAGACGCGGTGTCCGACTGGCCCCTGCTGAACGCGCTGGTCAATACGGCCTCGGGCGCAACTTGGGTGTCGATCCATCATGGCGGCGGTGTCGGAATGGGCTTTTCGCAGCACGCAGGCGTTGTGATTGTCGCCGATGGCACGCCAGAGGCGGCCAAGCGGTTGGAACGGGTGCTGTGGAACGATCCCGCCAGCGGGGTCTGGCGCCACGCAGATGCGGGCTATGCCGAAGCGGTGGCCTGCGCGCGCGAACATGGGCTGAAACTGCCGCGAATTTTGGGCCAGCAGCATATCCCGTAACAGGTGTGGGGCGGCACAGAAGCGCCGCCCCGTTTCTGACGTCCTACATGCCAAGCAATCGCGGCAATGTCAGGGTTATTGCTGGAACATAAGATATCAGCGCAAGGAAGGTCAGCATGGTCAGCAGCCATGGCCAAGTGGCGCGCGTCACTTCTGTTAGCCCCAGTTTTGACAGGGATGAGGCCACATAAAGGTTCAACCCCACTGGCGGCGTGCAGAGGCCAATTTCCATATTCACCACCAGCATGATGCCGAAATGCACGGGATCCACCCCCAAAGCCATGGCAACAGGGTATAGGATCGGGGCCATGATCAGCACAATGGCGGATGGCTCCATCACCATGCCAATCATCAACAGCATAACATTGACTATCAGCAAGAACCCGATTTTGCCAAAACCGAAATCAACGATCCACGCCGACAACGCCTGCGGGATTTGCTCGGACGTTAGGATAAAGGCAAACATCACGGCGTTGGTGATGATATAAAGCAGCATCGCCGACATCGCCGCTGAATTTAGCAAGACCTTGGGAACCTCGGACAGTTTGATGTCTTTGTAAACGTAAACCGCCACAACAAAGGCATAAACGGCAGAAACGGCGGCGGCCTCGGTTGGGGTGAAAATCCCGCCGTAAATCCCGCCCATGATGATAACGATCAGCATCAGCCCCCATACGCTGTCACGAAACGCTGTCCAGCGGTCGATCATCGGGGCGCGCGGCAGGCGGGGATAATTAAATTTCCACGCACGGTAGGTGGTTGTGCCCGCAAGCATCATCGCCAGCACGAGGCCAGGGACCACGCCCGCGATGAACAAATCACCAATGGATGCCGACATCACAGGCTGCCCATCTGGCCCCTGCACCACCATGCCGCTGGTGGCAACGGCATACATCACCATCACAATCGACGGCGGGATCAAAATGCCCAGCCCGCCTGCGCTGGTGATCGTGCCCACGCCAAATTGGGCGGGATACCCCTGTTTGACCATCGCAGGCAGCAGGATCGAGCCGACCGCCATAACCGTGGCAGGGCTGCTGCCCGAAATGGCGGCAAACAACGCACAAGACACAACCGAGGCCAGCCCAAGCCCGCCATACCAATGCCCAACCATAGACGAGGCAAATCGGATCATCCGCCGCGCCACCCCGCCATGGGTTAGGAAATTGCCTGCCAGAATAAAGAAGGGGATCGCCATGATCTCAAACTTTTCGATCCCCGTGAACAGCTTGAGCGCGATCGCATCCAGCGGCACATCGGAAAAGCCGAACAAAAAGGTGAACACTGTCAGGCCCAGTGCAATAGACACGGGCATACCTGTGACCAATAGCAGTGCCAGAATGGCGAAAATCAACAATGCGGTCATGCTTGGCCTCCCTTGGCTAAATCATCCGCTTCTTCGTCCAAACCATCAACAGCGCCATGGTCATGATGGGCCATCTCGCCCGTTGTCCAAAACATGTGGAGCGCCTGCAAAAAGCGAAAACACATCAACGCCGAACCTAGCGGCACTGCCAGATAGATGATCCACATCTTGAGTTCCAAATCGGGCGAGACTTGCCCCCCCTTGGCCACGTGCCACACAAAATCGGCCCCGATCCATGTCAGAATGGCGGTGAACACCACCCCGCCCGACATGGCGATCGTGGTGATCGCGCGGCGGCGCGCGCCCGTCAGCCTTTCGGCCAAAATATCAACGCCCACATGAATGCCTGTGCGCACGCCATAAGCGGCGCCGAACTTTGCCATCCAAACGAACATGTAAATGCAGGCCTCTTGCGCCCAAGTCATCTTCAGACCGTTCACGAATTTGAACGTGGCGCGGGCAAAGCGCATCAGCCCATCTATTTCAACATTTCGCGCAAAGCCAACCATATCGGCGGCAAACCCAATGGCGAAACGATGGGTAACGGCCAAGAAAATCAAAATTGTCGCCGCTGCAATAAGCACGGTGATGATGACTTCCTCAAGCCGATCAAGCAGGCGCAGCATGGCTCACCTCGGAATTGAAGGAAAAAAATGGGCGGCACGTATGACCCGCGCCGCCCGCTTTGTTGGGATTAGTTTGCCAAAGCAGCCTTGACCATCGCAATAGTCTCTGCACCAATACGCTCTGCCATCTCGTCATGCACGGGGGCAAGTGCCGCCACCATGGCCGCGCGCTCATCTGCTGACAATTCGGCAAATTCGGTCGTGCCCGCCGCCTTCATCGCCTCTAGCGCCTTGTCATTTTCTTCCTTGGCAATCGAATTGGCGTAGTCGGCGGACTCAACCATAGCTTTGTCCAGCCCTGCGCGCACATCTTCAGGCAGGCCATCCCAGAACTGTTTGTTCACAATGACAGCATAGCCCAAATAGCCGTGGTTGGTGACACTGGCGTGCTTTTGCACTTCGTGCATCTTTTGGGTGTACATGTTCGATGGTGGGTTTTCGGTGCCATCAACAACACCCGTTTGCAGCGCCTGATACACTTCCGAGAAGGCCATAACCTGCGGCACAGCGCCCAGTTTGTTCATATAGGCCTCGATGACCTTGGACGACTGAATACGCATCTTCAGACCCAGAAAATCATCTGGAGACTTCAGCGGAGTATTGGCGGACATGATTTTGAAACCATTGTCCCAAAACGCAAGGCCCTTGATGCCTTTGTCTTCCAATTTGGCGAACAGCGCGCCGCCAGTTTCGCCTTTGGTCACTTTGTGCAGGGCGTCATAGCTGTCAAAGAGGAAGGGCAGATCGAACACTTCGAAATCTTGCACGCCCAGCGGGCCGAACTTTGCCAGCGAAGGGGCCAGCATTTGAACAGCGCCCAGTTGCAGCGCCTCCATTTCTTCTTTGTCTTTGTACAACTGGCTGCTAGGGTAAACCTCGACGTCTACTGCGCCGCTCGTGTAGGCTTCGGCCAGTTCTTCAAACTTGGCGGCGGCCTTACCTTTTGGCGTGTCGGGCGAGACAACGTGGCTGAATTTGATCACAATTTTATCTTGGGCAAAGCTTGGGGCAGTCAAGGCCAAAGCGATTGCAGCGCCGCCCGCAAGGGCAGCAAATGTGCGACGTGGTAGCATGTTTTCCTCCGTTACACCGCCTCACTCCCGGGCGGGTCATTTGCACTCTTGCCCGAATTGATGGCATTGCGCTATTGTGGCTAACCGCAATAGACGCAGGTACGCAGGCATGTCACGTCCACAGGGCGTGTTCATCGGGGAGGGTGTTCACACGGCACAGAAATCGGCGAACGCGCCCCTTGGGGGGCAAACTCTTGGCTCTAACCAAGGGCTGACCGAAAGCTTGATGGCTTCGCGGCGGTGGGATTTTTTGTCAATCATCCCGCTGATTGCCATTGTCGCGCTTGCCAGCATCGTGGCGGCGACGGTCTGGTTTGTCTCGCGCGAGGACACACAGCGCGCGGCGTCGAAACTGGCGACAGATGCGCTGTGGGTCGAACAATCGCTGCGATTTCAATCAGCTGTAGACGAAGACATGTTGGTGCGACTTGCGTTGGACGAGGCCAGCGGCGTTACCATAGACACTTTGCAGGCGCGCGCGCGGCTTCACATATCGGCCAATCCCGAGACCTTATCAGTGCAATGGTTCGACACTGTGGGCCGGCTTGTCGCCTCGGTTCCCGAGGGGATGGACGCGGGTAGGATGGATTTGGTGCAAACCTTGCTGCAATCGCAGGCAACAACTTCGCGCCCCGTTTACGGAACCCCAAGCGCGGATGGGCAGGTGCAGATGGCGCTGCGCAGATCGGATGGCGCAGCCGGCGTCGTTGTGGCCACGCTGTCGCTGCCGATCATGCTGGATCGCCACATACCTTGGTGGATTGCCGAACAATATGCTGTGCGCATTTTCACGGGCTCTGGCATTTTGGCCGACCGTGCCCGCCGTCCCGTAGCGGGTGGTGCGCCGTTTCATGCCATCAGCTTTGATCCACCCCTTGCTGGAACCACGCTGCAAATCACCGCATATGATCGCCCCGCCGCCTATGGCAATGCCGCCCTTCTGGGGGCGATTGTCGCCTTGGCGATTTTCGCCGTTTTCGCGCTGCTGATGCTACAGCGCAACGCCCAACACCGCCGCCGCGCTGAAGATCGACTGCACGCTGAAATGGCATTTCGCCGCAGCATGGAGGAAAGCCTGACCGTGGGTCTGCGCGCCAAGGATCACGACGGACGTATCTTGTATGTCAATTCGGCCTTTTGCAAATTGGTGGGCCACAGCGCCACCGATTTAATTGGCCGCGCCCCGCCCATGCCCTATTGGTCGCCCGATGCCGTGCCCGAAACGCTGGCGCGGCAATCGGCGCTGAACAGCGGCCCCGCGGCACCGCAGAGTTTTGAAACCCGCTTTCGCCGCATGGACGGAGCCGAAATCGAGGTGCAAGTCTATGAGGCCCCTTTGATCGACGCTTTGGGGCGTCATCACGGCTGGATGGGGTCAGTGATCGACATCACCGAAGCGAACCGCGCCGCACGGGGCGCGCGTGCGCAAGAAGAAAGCCTTGCCCGCACGGGTCGGCTGGTGACAATGGGAGAAATGGCCTCGACCCTTGCGCATGAGTTGAACCAGCCCCTCGGGGCGATTGCCTCTTATGCGGCAGGCGGGTTGAACCTGCTGGCGGCGGGCGCACCTGATGAGGCGATGCTGAAAACCGCACTTGAAAAACTGGCGGCACAGGCCCAGCGCGCGGGGCTGATCATTCGCCGCATCCAAGATTTCGTCAAAAAGCGCGAACCAAAATTGGTGGCGCTCGACTTGGCCGAAATAGCCGCCGACGCCATCGGCCTCATGACAGCCGAAGCGCGTGGTTTGCGGTTGAAATTGGTCTTGGCCGCGCCAAAGGCCCCCTTGCCCTTGGTCATGGCTGACCGCATCCTGATCGAGCAGGTGATGGTGAACCTGATCCGCAATGGGATCGAGGCTATGGCAGACACCGCACGTGCGGGCGATCAATTGACCCTATCACTGCGCAGTGAAGATGGAAGCGTCGTGATGGATGTGGCTGACCAAGGCGCAGGCATATCGCCTGACCTTGAGGGACGGCTCTACGATGCCTTTACCAGCACAAAATCCCAAGGCATGGGGATGGGGCTGAACATCTGCCGCTCGATCATCGAAATGCTGCGTGGCAGCCTTTCCCATCGCCCGCGCGCAGGTGGGGGAACCGTGTTTACCATTCGTCTGCCCGTGGCTCCGCCACAACCGGACAGTAACTTGGCCCCGCCACAACCGGACAGTAACGCGGCCCCGCCACAGCCCGACATGAAACAGGAGCCCGTATGACCGCGCCCTCAGCCCTTTGCGTTGATATCGTTGATGACGAAGATATATTGCGTGAAGCGCTGGCGTTTTTGTTTGCCTCGCGGCAAATCCCAACGCGTCTGTGGGACAGCGGCGAGGCGCTGCTTGCTGCGTGGCCCCTTGAAGGATGCGCGTGCATTATATTGGATGTGCGCCTTGGCGGCATGTCGGGGCCACAAGTGCTGGAGGCAATGTTGCAGCGGGCAGGCAGCAGCATGGCGTTGCCGCCAGTTATTTTTCTAACAGGCCATGCCGATGTGCCGCTTGCCGTGCAAAGCCTGAAAACAGGCGCATTCGACTTTTTGGAAAAGCCGTTTAACGACAATCAAATCGTAGACTTGGCCCTAAAAGCAATGGACCTGCATCAAAGCCGCAGATCGCAACACAGCACAAAAACCGCTATCGCCGCGCGTATCAACAGCTTGTCCGCCCGCGAAAGACAAGTGATGGATCTGATCCTAGACGGGCAATTAAACAAGCAAATAGCCGACACTTTGGGCATTGCATTGCGCACTGTTGAAGTCCACCGCGCCAGGGTCTTGCTGAAAACTGGGGCGCGCAATTCTGTTGATCTGGCCAAATTGTGTGCGCAGTCGGAATGAATGCGCCGATCAAACAGAGGTGGTCGCGCAATTTCGGACCAAGTGATCAGCTTTTTTTTAGGAAAGACAGAAGGCACGTTGATAAAACACAAGACCCATGCCGCAAAGTTTGCACGCAAGCATGGCGTGCTATCGGCCATGATCAACGGATGGAAACGTCAGGCGGCTGCGAACTCGGCGCAGTCATATGGCGCCAAACCTGCGGCTTCTCTCATTTTCGCAAAAAAAGAGGTTGCGAAATTGCACGCCAAGATCGGCCAGCTTGTGGTGGAGCGGGGTTTTTCAGCGGGTTCTTCTCATCTCATTCTTAGAACAAAAGGCAAAAAGCGGTGACGCAGCATTACCCCAAGCTGGGGGTCATCTCTTCGGTTTATATAGCCAATGGCGCGTTGGTGCTGTTTGCCGAATCTAGCCTGACCGCCTTCTAACGCGGCCGAGCAACAATTCAGGGCAACATTTCAGGGCAACATTTCGGGGCAACATTTCGGGCGCGGGCGGTGATGGCGGCAAAAGCCGCCAAAACCAAAGCTGCCTAAGCGTCGTTTTCGCAAACTTGCCGCTGGGTTCCCAGCCCTTCGACGCCCAGCTCTACCACATCCCCCGCCTTTAGATAGCGCGGCGGCTTCTTGCCCATGCCCACACCGGGCGGCGTGCCTGTTGATACGACATCGCCAGGGTGCAGGGTGAAAAATTGCGACAAGTAGGACACCAAATGCGGGATCTGATAAACCATAGTTTTGGTCGAGCCTTTTTGCATGGTCTCGCCGTTCACCTTCAGCCACATCGCCAAATCATTGGGGTTTGGCACCTCGTCCGCTGTCACCAGCCACGGGCCGATGGGGCCGAAATTATCCGATGATTTGCCCTTGGACCATTGCCCCGACCGTTCGGTTTGAAACGCGCGTTCGGATACATCGTTGCACACCATATAACCCGCGACATGAGTCATCGCATCAGCTTCGGAAATATATTTGCCCGCTTTGCCGATGACAAAGGCCAGCTCTACCTCCCAATCGGTTTTTTGCGATCCGCGCGGGATGATGATGGGATCGTTCGGCCCGCAAACGGCAGATGTATATTTTGCGAAAATCACGGGTTCGGGCGGCACGGCCATGCCACTTTCAGCGGCGTGGTCGCCATAGTTCAGCCCGATGCAAATGAATTTGCCAATCGCGCCGACAGCGGCCCCCATACGCGGATTGCCCGCAACCAAGGGCAGGCTGGCGGGATCAATGCTGCGCAAAGCGTCCAGATTGGCCAGCACATCGCCCGCAATATCGCCCACATGCGCCGACAGATCGCGCAAGTTGCCCTGCGCATCAATCATCCCCGGCTTTTCCGCGCCCCGCGCGCCATAACGGCAAAGTTTCATCGCATCCTCCTATGTCGTCCAACCGCCATCTATGACGTGTTCTGTGCCCGTGGTAAAGCCGGCCTCGTCGCTTGCCAAATAGCAAACCAGCGCGGCAATCTCTTCCGCATGGCCAAGGCGGCCCATCGCTTGGCGCGCGACAAACGCCTTGAGCGCGCCGTCATAATCGCCCGTCGCGCGCAGCCGATCGTGCAAGGATGGGCTGTCCACTGTTCCGGGGCAAATTGCATTACAGCGTATTCCGCTGCCCACATGATCGGCGGCGACGGCGCGCGTCAGCCCGACAACCGCCGCCTTGGACGCCGAATAAACCGCGCGGTTGACAGGCCCTTTTTTCGGCCCAGCGACAGACGACATGTTGATAATCGACCCCGCCCCGCGTTCCAGCATACCGGGCAACACCGCGCGGATCATGCGAAACTGCGCCTTGACGTTCAGATCAAAGGCCAAATCCCATTCCTCTTCGGTGGCCTGCAAAACCGTACCCGCATGCACCACGCCCGCGCAGTTGAACAAGATGTCCACAGGGCCGATTTCGGCGGTCAGGGTGGCAATCTCGCTGGGCGCTAGAACGTTCAGCTTGCGCGCGGTAATCCCAGAGATTTGCGCCAATTCGGCCAGCGCCGCTGCGTTTACATCGGTGGCAATAACCTTTGCCCCCTCGCGCGCCATACGCTCGGCGCTGGCGCGGCCAATCCCCTGCCCCGCAGCGGTGATCAGGGCGGTTTTGCCATGAAGTCTTTGCATGATCGTATCCTTGGGCATGGTGCGGCGGGAAGGCTGGGCCGATGGGGTCAAAACTCTTTTGAAGGTCGGGGGGCATTCGCGCAAACCCAATTCTTCGGATTTGGTCTGCGCGCCTGCGGCCACAGCCAGAACCATATCATGGATTTCGCAGCCCACCGCGTCAATACTGCGCGGCCCGTCGATAATCTGAACCTGCGAGGAGATTGCATCGCCAATCAACACAGTTGCGACAATCGGCGTCCCATTCATGTGGGGAAAAGTCGCCCGAATGCACGACAAAATCGGTTTTGGTGATCGTGTGCCCAGTGATCTTGTGCCCTGCATCTTTCACGCGAACGCTGGCGAAATACCAGCGCCGCCCAGCGCTGGTTGACGACAGCCTTGCATGGATGATAGCCAGACGGCAGGCTGACTATATTTCCCATGGCATATGCCCATGCGCGGCGGCAGGAACGGGCCTAAGGCTACCCATCGCGACAATGAGAATAATGAATATGACGCTTGCCCATTCCAGCCTTTCGCCCGCATTAGAGACAGCAGCAAAGGTCTTGAATATCGAGGCCGCTGCGCTGGCTGTATTGGCCAGCAGTCTGCCCGCAGATTTCGGCACAGTGGTTGAAACAATCCTGAACCTAAAAGGCCGCGTTATTCTGTCTGGCATGGGTAAATCTGGACATATTGCGCGAAAAATCGCCGCAACTTTGGCCTCGACGGGCACGCCGTCGTTTTTTGTCCACCCTGCCGAAGCCAGCCATGGCGACCTTGGCATGGTGCGGCCCGAGGATTTTTGCATTCTGTTATCAAACAGCGGTGAGACACCCGAACTGCGCGATTTGATCGAACATACACGCCGTTTTGGTATCCCTCTGGCGGGGATGTCGCGCGATGATGGCAGCACCTTAATGACCCAGTGCGATCTGCGTTTGACCATCCCTGCACTGGCCGAAGCATGTCCCATTGGCATGGCCCCCACGACATCCACCACTCTGATGCTGGGCCTTGGCGACGCGCTGGCCATCGCCCTGATGGAGGCGCGGAAATTTCAAGAGCACGAGTTTCGCGCCTATCATCCTGGCGGCAAACTGGGCGCGCAATTGGCCTTTGTGTCACATATCATGCACGGGGCCGGCAGCCTGCCCTTGGTTGAAACACAAAGCGCAATGTCGGATGTAATCCTTGTCATGTCGTCGCGCGGGTTCGGAGTTGCAGGCGTTTGCGATGCAGATGGCAGCCTGATCGGCGTGATCTCGGACGGCGATTTACGCCGCAATATGGATGATCTACTGGCCAAGACCGCTGTCGATGTTTGCTCGCGCAATCCAGTATCGGTCGCCCCCAACACCCTTTGTGCCGAAGCCATTGCGATCATGAACCGAACCAAAGTCGGCGCCTTATTCGTATGCGAGGCAGGACGCCCCGTTGGCATTTTGCACCTGCACGACCTACTGCGTGTGGGTGTGCTATAACTCGGCCGCTGTTGAGAACGGCAATGCAAAATTGCAAAGCCGCCGCCGCTGAACCTTCCCGTTTGGCAGCACCAGACAGCGTGCTGATTTCAAACTATCGGGGCGATCAGATCGGCGCTATCCTATGAAACGGCGATAAGATGGCACTGGTTTGCTTATACGCCTTGCGGCGCTGCGATTCCTGCATCTAAATATATTTTCAGCCAAGGCGTGAATTGTTCGGGGTTGGCGTTGACCTCGGACACCAGCTGACTCCACGCCACCCATTTGGTTTCCATCACTTCGTCTGGGTTCAGCGCAAGGGTCAGGTTGCGCGGGGCATGCGCGACAAAGACATCCACCAACTCATGTTCAATCAGCCCATTGCCAACATCGGCGCGGTATTCGATTTGGCCGGCAGGAACCATTGACAGGCCAATGATGCCCAACTCTTCATTCAGGCGGCGCAAGGCACATGCGGCGGCATCTTCGCCCCAAATAGGATGGGTGCAGCATGTGTTGGTCCAAAGTCCGGGCGTGTGATATTTGCCCAAGGCGCGGCGTTGCAACAATGTGTTGTCACCGTCCAACACAAAAACCGAAACGGCCAGATGCCGAAGGCCCAATTGATGGGCCAGCAGTTTGTCAACGGCCGTAAAGGTGCCGTCTAACCACGCTGGAATCAAGGCGCTCATACGTGTTCTGGCCGCACAAATCCCATCAGATGGGCGACATTCTTGATGCCAATTTTAAGATGCGCCAAAGGACGGGCGCTGACCAGCTTTTTGTTCATATAGGCATCGAAGGTCAATTTTTGCACGTCAACATCGTGACACAGGCTCACGAACCGCTCGCGCCGCTCGTCGGATTTGTAATAGGCGTCTTGCATGCTGCGCAGCACTTTGAAGACGGTGCCATGTTCTTTGATGAACATCTTGCGCGCCAATTTCAACTTGGCTGGATTACCCGAAGCTAATGCGGCCTGCGCCGCCGTTGCCGCCACGCGCCCCCCCACCATCGCATAGTAAATCCCCTCGCCAGACGACGGGGCAACCACCCCCGCCGCATCGCCTGCAAGCACGACGTCTTGTCCGTTGTCCCAGCGATCCATAGGGCGCAGCGGTATTGGCGCACCCTCGCGGCGCAGGGTGTCACACCCCGCAAGCCCCGCCGAGGCGCGCAAATCGGCGGTGGCCTGTTTCAGGTCAATGCCATCAATCCCAGTCCCCATTCCGACACTGGCCTGATCGCCATGCGGGAAAATCCAACCATAAAAATCGGGGCTGATCTTGCCGTCATAGATCACATCACAGCGCATAGGGTCGTAAGCCGCACTTTTCGCGGGGGCCTTGATAATCTCGTGGTAGGCAATGACATAGGGAATCTTATCGCCGCCCGGCACTTCGGTTTTGGCCACGTTTGATCGGGCACCATCGGCGCCAATCACCAATTTGGTGGTCAGACGCATCTCATCGCTGCTGGCTTTATCGCGGTAAATCACATGGGTGCCTGATCCATCGCGCTCTATCCGAACATAGGTTCCAGTCAGGCGCGTCGCACCACGCCCCACAGCGCGCAGACGCAAAAACTCGTCAAAATGTTCACGATCAACCATGCCGACAAACCCGTTTTCAATCGGTATATCGACGCTGCGCTGCGTGGGGGAAATCATCCGCGCTGTTTGGATACGCGCGACGATCTGACTATCGGGAATAGAAAAATCTGCGATCAAGCGCGGAGGGATTGCCCCGCCGCAGGGTTTTATCCGCCCTGCCCGATCCAAAAAGGCCACGCGCACGCCCGCGCTGGCCAAATCATGCGCCGCCGTTGCGCCCGATGGGCCGCCTCCGATCACAACCACATCAAATGTCATATCATTCCCCTGGAACCGCTTGGCCCAGCATAGGCTGATGCCTTGTGTCGATAATCTGGGCTGCCATGATGGCCGCCGCGGCAAAAAGCCCTGCTTCAAAGGTAAAGACCCAACCAAAAGCGCTGGCGGTGTCGGTCAGTTGGCGCATGACGTCAACCGCCCCTGCCCCAAACAACCCGCCCATACCCGCAGCAATGGCTTGGGATGCGCCCCATAGGCCCATTCTTGTGCCCTCACGCTCGGCGCGGCCCTCGCTGGCCAGCGCCATCATCGACCCGATGGCCGCCACAGCAAACACCCCATTAAAAAGGCCAAGCGCCACGCTGACGGGCAAGAGCAGCCCTGCCCCCGCCGCAAGCTGCCCCGCAATCGCCAGCGCAAGCAGCGCCGCCGCCGACCCAAGACAGCCCAGCACAACCCACGCCCGCAGCGAGCCGATCCGCAGCCCCGTTGCAGCAATGCCCACGATCAGCATGCCCACGAACACCCCGCCATTTTGCGCCCCTGAAAGCGCGGTCGACTGTCCCGGCGTCAGCCCAAAGGTCAAGCCTGCGTAGGGCTCTAGGATCAGCTCTTGCATAAAATAGGCGACCATCGACAAGAATATAAACAGGGTAAAGTTGCGCGCGCGCGGCTCTGCCCAAATCTCCGCCATGCCTTTGGCAAAGGGCTGGGGCGCCGTTTCGGGCTGCACCGCGCCGCCGTGCCGCCGCTCGATACCCCAGATAGCAAGGCTGGTGACCAAAACGGCCAAGGTTGCAACCGCAGCCACCAGCTTTAGCAGGCGGTCGGGCGAATAGGGATCTAGCAGCTTGCCCACCACAGTTGCAGTCACCGCAATGCCAAAGATCATCATTAGCCACGTGATTGTGGCGGCGGCAGCCCTGCGGCGCGGGTTGGTGGCAGTGGCCAGCAGCGCCAGCAGCGACGTGCCCGACGCACCAACGCCAAGCCCGATCAACCCATAGGCAAGGATCGAAATCAGCAAGCCGACGCCATAGGCTGATGCCATGACGACAAACCCAAGCGCCGCCAAAAATCCGCCACTGCCCAGCGCCATCATGCCCAAAATGATGAACCGCGTGCGATTGCCGCCGCTATCTGATCTGAAACCCCAATTTGGGCGCGTGATCTGAATGGCATAATGCAGCCCAACCAGTAGCCCCGGCAAAACGGCAGGCAGCGCCAGCTCTACCACCATCAGGCGGTTCAGGGTCGAGGTGGTCAGAACCACAATTGCGCCCAGACACAGCTGCACCAAACCCAAACGAAAGATCGACAGCCACGACAAATAGGTCATTGGGACACCTCCAACGTGCGAATGGCAAAGGCCGTTATCATCATGCCGCTGACATACATCGCAATGCCAGTGGCGTTATACCAAGGGGCGCGGCCCTTTGGGTCTGCAAGCAGGGTTTTCATCGCCCACACCTGCGCCGCGAGCAGCGCAAGCACGGCCAATGCGTGCCAAGGACGGCCCCAGATGAACAGCAGCGCGATCACCAACGCCTGCGCGACCCCCATCACGGTGCAGGCCACGCGCGCAGCCACATCAGGGCCCAGCGTCACGGGCAGCGAACGCACACCATGCAAACGATCCCCCTCTAATGCCTTGAAATCATTCAAGGTCATAATGCCATGCGCGCCAAAGGCATAAAGCAGCGCCATTGTGATCACAGGAAAGGACGGCAGACCTTGCGACAAGACGGCGGCCCCCGTGAACCACGGCAACGCCCTCATAGCACAGACCAACCAGCCCTGGGCCCCACTATCCCGACCGCTTTAGGCGGACAGGTTCGGCCGAGTAGGCCCAAGCGGCCAGCACACCCACCACTGTCGCAGCAAAGCCCCAAGGGCCCAAGAGCCACCCCAATGCCAGTGACAAACCCGACATCGCCAGCGCAATCCACAGCCCCCAGCGCCCCGGAATGCGTCCCGATGGTATCGGGCGATACGGCTCATTCACCGCATCAACGTGACGATCGCACCAATCGTTCGCAGCCTGCGACATGCCGCAGACCACTGGCCCAGCCAGAACCACCCCCAGCACAACCAGCGGAAGCGCCGCCCAAGGCGATACTCCCACCGCAACAATGCCGCACAAATATGCCCACATTGGTGGAAACCATGTGATCGGCTTTATCAACTCTAGCATTGCGCGAGGCTGAGGGAATTGCAGAGGGTGTAATGTTTTTGATACGCTCATGTGTCAACTTAACATGACATATTTGAGTCGGGCAAGCCTATAGTTTGGCGCCCACCCCGGTAAATAGCGGGGGTGATGACGGTTGCGCCCATCGCATTGGGGGTAGGGTCAATTATTTTTGCGGCGCAGATCAAGTGAAGCCAAGTCAATCTAACCAAATCAACCTCGGCAAAAAATGTCCATCATTGGCAGTGGTCTTTTGGCTACAGCGCGCTTGGCTATTCGTCGTCTTTATTCAAAAGCCCAAACTTGCGTAATTTCACGTAAAGTGACTGACGTGACAGACCCAGCATCTCTGCCGCCGCAACGCGGTTGTTGCGGGTTAAATCCACAGCCGTCTGAATACACATCTTTTCGACCAGATCGGTGGTTTCGGCAACGATGTCCTTCAACGAAGAGGAACCAACCAGTTCCATCACACTGCGCATCCCGTCATCGCCCGATGCAAAGCCTGGTTTGCGCAGCAGATCGGAACGGGTGGCATCGCGCAGGATTAGCCCAAAGCCCGAGGCCGGTGTAACTGGAACGGCGCATA
>JAXHON010000004.1:0-36193 GCA_034519315.1 Cypionkella sp.
CAGTTACGTATTGCTATAGTCTCCCTCGCCCTGATGCCAATGGCCCCCATGCCCACCCTTGCGCAAGTCATAGACGAGGCGGGGCGCGTTTTGGCGGCCGATGGCACGATTCTATGCGCGCCGACTGCCGATGTGTTGTGCGATCTGGAAAACCCCGAGATTGTAAAAGCTGCGAGCGAGATTCAAGCGCGCCTTGACGCCGAAGCTGCCGCCGCTGAGGCTGCCGCCGCTGAGGCTGCCGCGAAAGAGGCCGCTGCTGCTGAAGCTGCCGCCAAGGAAGCCGCTGCTGCTGAAGCTGCCGCCAAGGAAGCTGCTGCTGAAGCCGCCGCGAAGGAAGCTGCTGCTGCTGAAGCTGCCGCCAAGGAAGCTGCTGCTGAAGCCGTCGCGAAGGAAGCTGCTGCTGCTGGAAGCTGCCGCGAAGGAAGCAGCTGCTGCTGGAAGGCTGCTGCTGCTGAAGCTGCCGCGAAGGAAGCCGCTGCTGAAGCTGCTGCGAAGGAAGCCGCTGCTGCTGAAGCTGCCGCGAAGGAAGCCGCTGCTGCGGAAGCCGCCGCGAAGGAAGCCGCTGCTGCGGAAGCTGCTGCTGCTGAAGCCGCGGCTGCTGAAGCTGCTGCGAAGGAAGCTGCATCAGCCGCGAAGGAAGCCGCTGCTTCGGAAACTGCTGAAGCTGCTGCGAAGGAAGCCGCTGCCGCCGAAGCCGCAGCGAAAGAAACCGCTGCTGAAGCTGCCGCCGCTGAAGCCTCCCCTAGCGAACCCACTCCAGCCGAGCAAACGACATCTGACGCACCAAAGAAAGACGTTGCCCCCGTTACACAGCTTGCCCCTGCTGGTGAAGATGCCGCTGCCAATACCACCGCAGCGACCGAGCCCGCAGAACCCAACCCAGAACCGCCCGCAGAAGCCGCCACAGATCAGCCCAGCGTCGATGCTGCGGCAGGGCTGGTCGTGGATGATACCCCAATTGATCCAAGCGCCCCCTTGATCGACGCGCCTGTTGTGTCCGAGACGGAAACTGACGCGCTTACAACGCTGCTGTCCACGCCTACTGGCGCGGATGAAGACATCTTGGCTCCAGAGGTCGCCGCGCCAACCGAGGCTCCCCCTGTGATCGCGGCAACCTCTGCCGCCGACCCTGCCAGCGCCGAAGCTGCGCTAACCGCACTTCCTGCCGCGCCAAATGCCGTGGCAACCAGCGTTGATACGATCACCAAAGACACGGTGCGCAGCTCTGCCGAGGAATTCAAAGCCGCGCCCAAGAAAACCGCCAGCGGCAAAAAGACAGGCCTGTCGGATTTGGAACGCGTGGGCCTGTTCGTTCTGGGCGCATTGGTGATTGGCCAAGTGCTGGACGCCGCAACGGGCAAAACGCAGGTGGTGTCGAACACGGGCGACCGCGTTGTGGTGCAAAATCCAGATGGCAGCTATGGGCTGTATAAGGATGATGACGCAATTTTGCGCCAGCCCGGATCGACTGTGCGCACCGAAACCTATGATGATGGGTCGTCGCGCACCATTGTGCAGCGCGCCGATGGCACGCAGGTTGTGACAGTGCGCGATGCCACTGGGCGCGTTTTGCGCCGCGCCCAATACGACCGTTTGGGCCGCGAATTGGTGCTGCTAGACGAATTTGCCCCCGAAGAGCCCGTGCGCGTGGCAGATCTGCCGCGCGCACGCGTTGTGGGATCTACCCGCAGCGACGATGCTGCGCTGCGCGCCGCTATTGCAGCGCGGCAGATCGAAAAGCTGGGACGCGGTTTTAGCCTGCGCCAAATCCGCGAGATCGCTGAAGTGCGGCGTTTGGCAGTCGAGGTGGATGTTGATAGCGTGACTTTTGCCTCTGGCTCGGCAGCTATAACGCCGCAGCAGGCCAATTCATTGGCTGACTTGGGGACAGTGATGCAGGACTTGTTGGCCGAAAACCCCGCTGAGATGTTCTTGGTTGAAGGGCACACGGATGCCACAGGCGGGGCGGCGATGAACTTGGCGCTGTCAGACCGCCGTGCGGAAACCGTGGCGCTGGCTTTGTCCGAGTATTTTGCGATCCCGCCTGAAAACATGGTGGTTCAAGGTTATGGCGAAACCGAATTGCGTATCAACACCCAAGCCAACGAGGCGGCCAACCGCCGCGTCTCTGTGCGTGTGATCACGCCTTTGCTGCGCAAGGTGAACTAAACCAGATTGGCCCCGCTGTTGCGGGGTCAATTATGTCTGGCGCGCGGCTTGCACCCAAGCCGCCGCCAATCCAAGTGACAAAACGCCATTCCAGCCCGCCATAGATAGCCCCATGAATTGCCATGGGATTGCGTCGCAGCGCACGGGGGCGGCCACTTGGGTGTCGAGCGATAGCAAATCATCCACCGAAACCCCCGCCATCGAATTTGCGGTGCATGTGGCCAGCCCGTCCCACCAAAACTGTTCCACACCTACATGAAACAGCGCAATTGCGGCCGTGGTCAGCGCCGCCAAGGCGCCAAGAATAGGCCAAATGCGCTGCGGCAACGCCAGTCCCAGCGCGCCAATCGCCACAGCCGCCGCATGCGGCCAGCGCTGCCACAGGCACAGGGTGCAGGGCAACAGCCCGCCCAAATATTGAAATCCAAAGGCCCCCAGCAGCAGCGCCGCCGATCCACCCGCCGCTGCCATAATCCATAGTTTTCGCGTCATATCGCCCCTATGCGTAGTGTAATATCGCCCAAACCGCCGCCAGCGCGCAAACCCCCGCTGCCGCCACCCATGGCAGGCGGCGTTCAACAAAACCCAGCACCTTTGCCCCATAGCGGCGCAGCAAGAACGCCAGCAAGTAAAACCGCCCGCCCCGCGCGAGGATGGCCGAGGCAATAAACCATTTCAGATCAAATGACACGACACCTGACAAAATCGTGACCACTTTCATCGGCGGTAAATGGGTCGCACCTGATGTGATCAGCATCACCAAAATTGCACCATTGCCTGTCTGGGACTTCAGCGTCTCAAATGCGTCCATCTTGCCGTATAATTCCAACAAAGGCGCGGCAAGGGATTGAAAGGCGAAATGGCCGATCCACCAGCCAAAAATGCCACCCAAAACCGAACTCACCGTGGCGATGGCCGCAAAACGATAGGCCGCGTCGGGCCTCGCAAGGCACATCGGGATGAACAGAACATCAGCGGGAATTGGGAAAAAACTGCTTTCGGCAAAGCTGGCCGCGCCCATTGCCTTTTCCGCATGGCGCGATGCGCCCCATGCCAGCGTCCAATGATACAGCTTGCGAAACATGCAGGTTCCCTTTTGCCTTACATGCGGCGCAAGGGCGCCTGCGTCAATGGGCGAAAACCCGTTTTCAAATGAAGAAAGCATCGGTATGGTTGCAAAAAATTGGGAGATGACACATGGAATGGCGCGGGCAACGCAAAAGCACGAATATCGAGGATCGGCGCGGGCAAGGCGGCATTGGCCGCACGGCAGGGCGCACGGGCGGTGTGGGCGTGCTGGCAATCGTGGTGATTGGCTATTTTCTGGGTGTTGATTTAACGCCGCTGCTAGACCAACAAGGCGCGCCCGCCCAAAACCAGCAAGGCAGCGCGACCAGCGAAAGCGAGCGCGAGGCGGGGGAATTCGTATCAGTTGTTTTGGCAAAAACCGAAACGATCTGGCAGGGCATATTCAAGTCCAGCTTGAATGCCAATTACACCGCGCCGACATTGGTTTTGTATTCCCAATCCACAAACAGCCCCTGCGGCGGGGCCTCGGGCGCGACGGGGCCGTTTTATTGCCCTGGGGATCAGAAAATCTACCTAGATACCGCATTCTTTGATACGATGCAGCGCGATTTGGGCGCGTCGGGCGATTTCGCCATGGCCTATGTCGTCGCGCATGAGGTGGCCCATCATGTGCAAAACGAAATGGGGATCATGGCGCAGGCCAATCAGATCCGCCAGCGCAGCGATCAGGCCACCTCGAACGCGATTTCGGTGCGTATCGAATTGCAGGCCGATTGTCTGTCGGGGATTTGGGCCGCCCAAGTGCAAAGCCAATTCGGCACCATCCAAAAGGGCGACTTTGCCGAGGCGCTGAACGCCGCCAAGCAAATTGGCGATGACACGCTGCAACGCAATGCAGGCCAGCGGCCGATGCCGCATACCTTTACCCACGGCACATCGGCCCAGCGGATGGCGTGGTTTGAACGCGGGCTTTCCGCCACCAGCCTTGAAAGCTGCGATACTTTTAGCGCGGCGAATTTGTAGTCTTTGGCGCGGCGAGGTGTTGACGCCGCCCGCAGGGGCAGCTAAACGAAGCCCCAGGGCCCGAGTGGTGGAATGGTAGACGCAGAGGATTCAAAATCCTCCGCCGAGAGGCGTGTCGGTTCGAGTCCGACCTCGGGTACCACCTTATTTCCAAACCAAAACGGCCCCTGCGAACTGCAGGGGCCGTTTTGGTTTATGGGGGGCAATTTTAACCCCGCATCCTTGCACCATCAGCGTCCCACAAAGGGGCCAGATGAACGCGGGCGGGGCGGCGCTGGCCTAGGATTTCGATGTCCACCGCAAGGCCGTCGGCCACGCGGTCGGCGGGCAAAAAGCCCATGGCGACCGACTGCCCCGTGTGGTGCGAATATCCGCCCGAGGTGCAGAACCCCACAACAGCGTTATCCAGCCAAATCGGCTCCCATGCCACAACATCGGCGTCTTGGGCATCGACGATGAACGGCACAAGGCGGCGTTTTGGCCCTGCGGCCTTTTCGGCGGCGGCGGCAGCGCGGCCAATCCAATCGCTGTCCTTATTCCAGCGGATAAACCGATCCAGCCCCGTCTCGGCGGGGGTGTAATCGGGGCTATATTCGCGCCCCCATGACCCAAACCATTTGTCCAAGCGCAGCGACATCATCGCGCGCATCCCAAAGGGGCGGATGCCGAAATCGCGGCCCGCATTCATCAGCACCGTCCACAAATGGCGCACTGACATATGGTCGCAGAAAATCTCATAGCCCAGATCGGCGGTGTAGGAGACGCGCTGCACGATGCAATCGGCCATGCCCACCGTCATGCGGCGCACATCCATGAATTTGAACGCCTCTGCCGATACATCGCTGCGGGTGACGCGGGCCAATACCTCGCGCGCGCGCGGCCCTGCGATTTGAAAACCCGTGCGCGCGTCGGAAATATTCTCTACCCGCGCGCCGTCCATGGTGTTTTGTTCAAACCAGCGCATATGCCAGCCCTGCGCGCCATAGCTTGCGGTCAGTTGAAAGTCATCCTCGGCAAGGCAAGACACGGTAAAATCACCGATGATCTTGCCCGAATGGGACAGCATAGGGGTCAGTGATAAGCGGCCCTGTTTGGGAATAGACCCCGCCATAATGCGGTCCAGCCATGCCCGCGCATTCGGCCCAGTGACGCTGTATTTGCCGAAATTTTGCACCTCGTTGATGCCCACGCTGCCGCGCACTGCTGCCACTTCTTGCGCGGTTGCCTCCCACGCATTGCTGCGTTTGAAGGTGGGCGTTTCATACAAAGGCTCGCCGTCCAGCGCGAAGTAATTGGGCACCTCCAGCCCGTATTGCTGGCCCCAGACTGCGCGCAGCTTGGTGAAGGTGTCAAACATCGGCGTCACGCGGAAGGGGCGGGCGGCGGGGCGTTCCTCGTTTGGATAGCTGACGTTGAACCGCATTTGATAGTTTTCGATCACCTTGGGCACGGTATAGCCTGGCGTTGTCCATGTGCCAAAGCGCGAGACGTCAAAGCCGCGCGGATCGCGTTCCACCTCGCCGTGGATCATCCATTGCGCCAGCGCCAGCCCCATACCGCCGCCTTGCGAAAAGCCCGCCATCACGGCGCAGGCCGACCAGTAATTGCGCAGGCCCTGTACGGGGCCGATCAAGGGGTTGCCATCGGGGGCAAAGGTAAAGGGGCCGTGGATCACCCGCTTAACGCCCGTGCGTTCCAGCACGGGAAAGCGGCGGTAGGCAAAGTTCACGCTGTCTTCGATCTTGTCGAATTGTTCATTCAGCAGCTCGTGGCCAAAATCCCATGGCGTGCCATCGACCGACCACGGCTCGCAGGGTTTTTCATAGAAACCGATGCACAGACCGCGCCCCTCTTGGCGCAGATAGGATTCGCCGCCAGGGTCCATCACATGGGGAAATTCCGTGCCCGTTTTCAGAATATCCATGATCTCGGGGATGTCATCGGTCACAAGATATTGGTGCGCCATTGGCAGCAGCGGCAAATAAACCCCCGCCATCGCGCCAATTTCGCGCGCCCACAGACCGCCTGCGTTCACCAGATGCTCGCAGGTGACAGTGCCTTTTTCGGTGACCACATCCCAGCCGCCATCGGCGCGCTGCGTTGTGGCCAGCACGCGGTTGTGCAGCACAATATCTGCCCCGCCCATGCGCGCGGCCTTGGCATAGGCGTGGGTGGTGCCCGACGGGTCAAGGTGGCCGTCCAGCGGATCATACAGCGCGCCAATTATCCCCTCTAGGTTGACCATGCCATGGGTGAATTTTCGGATCTCCTCTGGCCCCAAAATCTCGGTATCCAGACCCATATAGCGGTGCTTGGCGCGTTCGGCCTTTAGCTGCTCAAACCGCGCCTCATTGTCGGCCAGCGTAATGCCGCCCACATGGTGCAGCCCGCAAGACATGCCCGTGATTTCTTCCAATTCCTTATACAAACGAATGGTATAGCCTTGCAGCGCCGCCATATTCGTGTCGCCATTCAGCGTGTGAAAACCGCCCGCTGCGTGCCATGTGCTGCCCGATGTCAGTTCCGACCGCTCGATCAGCATCACATCGCGGCCAGCCCAGTTTGGTGAGATGATACAGAACGCTGCATCCGACGACACCGCCGCCAATCACCACCACGCGCGCATGGGTTTTCATATTAGGGATCCTTGCTGAATATTGCGCCAGCCTGCCGTTTGGCCAAAGTTTCGGCAATTCCACATGCGACAAAAAATGTCGCAAAGCTGTTGCATCCCGTCAAATAGAAAAGAGCGCCCAAGGGCGCCCTTTGCATCAAATGACCCATTGGCCTATTTTGGCCCGATCATCATGACCATTTGGCGACCTTCCAGCTTTGGCATGGATTCGATTTTTCCCGCTTCGGCCACGTCAGCGGCGACGCGATTGAGCAGGGCCACGCCCAGTTCTTGGTGCGCCATCTCGCGGCCACGAAAACGCAGGGTGATTTTAACCTTGTCGCCTTCGCCCAAAAATTTGAACACCGAGCGCATTTTAACGGCGTAATCATTGGTATCAGTTCCAGGGCGGAACTTGATTTCCTTGATTTCGATGATTTTTTGTTTGCGCCGCGCCTCGGCCTCGCGTTTTTGCTGTTCAAATTTGAACTTGCCGAAATCCATGATTTTGCACACGGGCGGTTCGGCATTTGGGCTGATTTCCACCAAATCCAAACCCGCCTCTTCGGCCATGCGCATGGCTTCTTGGGGAGAGATCAGACCGACGTTTTCACCATCTGCGCCAATCAGGCGGATTTCGGGGTTGCGAATACGGTCGTTGATACGCGGGCCAGTGTCACGTTGTGGCGGGGCGTTGTGCGGTCTGCGGGCTATGGTCGTCGTCCTTTGGTTGTTCGAATGTGCGCTATAATAGGGTGCGGCGCGCGCGGCTTCAACTGTAAAAGCGGTGCTGGGGGGAATTGCGCGCGATTGGGCGCAACAGGCGCGGATTGCCTTTTCAACGCGGCATAGCTGTGGCAATAGGCGCGTGCCGAACCTCCCTCGGCGATAAGGAGAGAAAAATGAACAAAAACGTTCTGATTGGATTGGTTTTGATCGTGTTGGCTGGTGGTGGTTACTATCAGTTCGCGATGAAGCCTGCGCAAGAGGCAGCCGCCGCTGCCGCCGCCGAAGCAGCTGCTGCCGAAGCTGCCGCCGCCGAAGCTGCCGCCGCCGCTGCCAAAGCCGCTGAAGAAGAAGCCGCCGCCGCAGCGAAAGCCGCTGAAGAAGAAGCCGCCGCCGCAGCGAAAGCTGCAACTGACGCTGCCGCTGCTGCTGCCACTGCTGCAACCGATGCCGCCGCTGGTGCTGCCGCTGCTGCAACCGACGCCGCCGCTGGCGCTGCCGCTGCTGCGGGTGATGCTATGGCTGCCCTAGACCCTGCGAATTTCGACGCTGCCAAACTGGCCGCTTTGATCGACGCATCGCCTTTGGATGACGCTACCAAAGCCACCCTGAAATCGGGTGTCGAGGCTGCCGCAGGCAACCCTGCCTTGGTTGAAGGTGCGATCGCCGCCGTCAAATCTGCCTTGGGCATGTAAGGTCGTCCCAAGACACGAAAAGGCCGCGCGATTTGCGCGGCCTTTTTGCTGCGCCAGGTGACTTGACCATGCCCTGCCATGCGCGTCAAACTGGCGGGCAGTGCAATGGGGGCAAAATTGGAAAAACTGATCACTTGGGGTTTTATCGTCTTGGCCTTGGCGATTGCCGTTGCTGCGAATGCTATCAGCACGATTTGGGCGCAATCGGGGGAAAGATTTTCGCTTTGGCTGCTTGCCTTGGTAGCAATCTCGCCCTTGGTCTTTATCAGTTTTGGTCTTGTCACCGCGCGCACGGGCCTTTTGGTCAGCGCGGGCACCATTGATAGCCTGTTGACCCTATCGACAATTCTTGTGGCTCTGATTGCCTTTCAAGAATGGCAGAGCCTGACGATGATAAAATCCGTCGGCATCGGTTGCACCGTTTTGGGCATTATTTTGTTGCACTGGGAGGGGTAGGGCCGGCCGCCTAAATCCCATCCCCGACAAAGGCCTTTTCCACCACGAATTCCTTCGGCTCTGAATTGGCCCCTTCGCGCAGGCCAAAGCCCTCCAGCACCGCCTTAACATCCACGTTAAATGCAAGGCTACCGCAGACCATGGCGCGGTCGTCAGCAGGGGTTATCTGAGGCAGACCCAGATCAGCAAACACCTTACCCGATGTCATGTTATCCGTAATCCGCCCCATGCGCGGCGAAGGCTCGCGCGTGGTGGTGGGGTAATAAAGCACCTTATCCCCCACCATCTCGCCGATCAGGGGATCATCGGCCAGGCCTTGCACCAACTGGCGGCCATAGTCCAATTCCGCCACCTCGCGGCAGGTGTGCATCATGATGATTTGATCGTATTTTTCATAGGTCTCAGGCTCGCGCAGCAGGGATGCAAAGGGGGCAAAACCCGTGCCTGTCGCCAGCAGCCACAGCCGTTTGCCGGGCAGCAGCGCGTCATGCACCAAAGTGCCCACGGGTTTGGGGCGCAGGATGATTTCGTCCCCAACAGCGATATGTTGCAGGCGGCTGGTCAGAGGGCCATCGGGCACTTTGATCGAATAAAACTCTAGCTCCTCATCCCAGGCAGGCGAGGCGATGGAATAGGCGCGCAGCAATGGTTTGCCGTTCTCGCCCATCAGGCCAATCATCACAAATTCGCCCGAGCGAAAGCGCAAGGATTTGGGACGGGTGACGCGGAACGAAAACAGACGGTCCGTCCAATGTGTCACTGCCGTCACCACCTGCGCATCGGGCAAATGGGGTTTTAGGGGGACGTCTTGCATCATTGCCTCGGTCATATTTTATCTTTCGCATCTATAGGCGCTTTGCGGGCCATGGGGTAGGGGGCAAACTGGCGCAGGACTTAGGCCTTTAGCCGTGCCAAATAGTGGTTCTCGCGCCAATCGGCGCGGGCCAGCCATTGATCTTCGGGTTGGCGCTGCGCCAGATCATCGGGAATTTCCACCTGATCAAAGCCGACGCGCCGCGCCATCGCGTATTGATCGGCAATCACGGGGCCAACGGCGCGCAGCGTGCCCTGATACCCCAGCGCGCGAAGCCGCCGCGCAACGGTAAAGGCGCGCCCATCGTTAAAGGCGGGAAAAGTGATGCAAATCAGCGTCAGCGTGTCCAGATAGGGGGCCAGCGACTCGGGCGCGTCGGTATGGGATAGCTGCGCCGCGCCTTGGTGCTGGGCAATATCCGCAAGCTGCACAAGATCGGTTTTGGGAACGGGTTGAAACCCTGCATCGGTGACCAGAACGCTCATGCGGCGTTGTCCTTTCTGGCGGCGTGGCCGCCTGTGATATGAATGCCGCATTCCGATTTGGCGCTGCCCCGCCAGCGCCCCGCGCGGGGGTCCTCACCGGGGGCCACAGGCGTGGTGCAGGGCGCGCAGCCGATCGAAGGATAGCCCTTGGCCACCAGCGGATGGCGCGGCAGGCGGTTGTTGACCATATACTCTTGCAAATCTTCGCGGCCCCAGTGGGCTAGGGGGTTGACCTTGATACGCCTGTCGTTTTCGGATTCGAAAAACTCGACCTCCGCCCGCGTGCTGCCCTGAAAGCGTTTGCGCCCCGTGATCCAGCCGTCAAACGGGGCAAGCGCGTGTTCCAAGGGCTCTACCTTGCGCACATTGCAGCAAGAGGTGGTGTTGAACTGATGCAATGTGCCGTCTGGGTCTTCGAAATCCAAACGGCTTTTGGGCGCGCGGATGGTGCGCAAATCGCAAAGATTCAGGCTTTCGGCCAGTTGCCGCTGATAGTCCAGCGTCTCGACAAACAGCATTTTGGTATCGACAAACAGCACGGGCGTTTGCGGCGCGATGACGGATACCAAATGCAACAGCACCACTGATTCCGCCCCAAAGGACGAAACCAGCGCGACCTGCCCCAGATCGGCATCCTTTAGCGCATGTTCCAAAACCGCCGTCGCCCCGTGGTGGCGATAGCGGGCGTTCAAGGTGGCCACGCGCTCGGCAACAGAGGCGCGGCCCGCTACGGCATCAAGCGGCATCAACATGATCCCCAGTCCCGTAAAGCGCCAGTTTGAATTGCGCAGGGCCAAGGCGGCGGTAGGCGTTGATAAAGCTCTCCCCCGCCTCAAGGCGCAACTCTAGATAGGCACGCAGCAGGCGTTCGATGGCGGGGGTCACTTCGTCATAGGCAAAACCTGGCCCGATCTTCTCGCCAATGGCGGCGGTTTCGCTGCCATCCCCGCCAAGGGTGATTTGATAGTTTTCCACACCCGCGCGATCTAGCCCCAAAATGCCGATATGCCCAACGTGATGATGCCCGCAAGCGTTGATGCAGCCCGAGATTTTCACCTTGATCGGGCCGATGTCATGTTCCAGATCCAGCGCCTTGAAATGCATGGCCAATTCCTGCGCCACAGGGATAGAGCGGGCGGTGGCCAGCGCGCAATAATCCATGCCGGGGCAGGCGATGATGTCAGACAAAAGCCCGACATTGGCCGTGGCCAAATCAGCCGCTTTCAGGGCCGCATGGATTGCAGGCAAATCCGATTTATGGACATGCGGCAAGATCACGTTTTGCTCGTGGCTGATGCGAATATCGCTGTGGCCATAGGTTTGCGCCAAATCGGCCAGCAGGCGCATTTGCGCAGCTGTGGCATCGCCGGGTGTGTCGCCATGGGACTTTAGCGAAACGGTGACAATAGCATAGCCCGCATGACGATGCGCGCTAAGGTTCGTGCCAGCCCAAGCGCGAAAGACGGGGTCATTGGCATAGGCAGCATCAAAGGCCGATGTTTCGGCGTTGCGAAAGGCGGGCGGGGCAAAAGCTGCGCGAATATCCTCTAGCAGCGCCTGATCCGCCCCGCCAAAGGCCGCGCGGATTTGTGCAAAACGATGCTTCGATCATACGGGCGATCTCGTCGCGGCCTGTCTCATGCACGGTGATCTTGATGCGCGCCTTGTATTTGTTATCGCGGCGACCCAAAGTGTTATAGACCGACAACACCGCCTCGACATAGGGCAGCAGGTCTGCCACGGGCAAAAACTCTCGCACCACATGTCCCAGCATCGGCGTGCGGCCAAGTCCGCCGCCCACGATCACCTCAAAGCCCGCCTCACCAGCGGTATTGCGCAGCATGCGCAGGCCAATGTCATGCGCGCGCGTTACGGCGCGGTCATGGGGCGACCCCGTGATGGCAATTTTGAATTTGCGCGGCAGGAATTGAAATTCTGGATGATCCATCGACCATTGACGCAGCAACTCGGCATAGGGGCGGGGGTCTTCGATTTCATCCGCGGCCGCGCCCGCAAAATGATCAGCCGTCACATTGCGCACGCAGTTGCCCGATGTTTGAATGGCGTGCATTTCCACATCCGCCAGCGCGCCCAAAATGGCTGGCACGTCAGAGAGTTTAGGCCAGTTGAATTGGATGTTCTGGCGCGTGGTGAAATGGCCATAGCCCTTGTCAAACGTCTCGGCAATCATCGCAAGCTGGCGCATTTGGCGCGGGGACAGCGTGCCATAGGGGATGGCCACCCGCAGCATATAAGCGTGCAATTGCAGATACAGCCCGTTCATCAGGCGCAGGGGGCGAAATTCGTCTTCGGTCAGGCTGCCATCCAAACGGCGGGCCACTTGGCCTGCAAATTGCGCCACGCGCGCGCGCACGAACCCTTCGTCAAAATTCGAATAGGAATACATCAGGCCACCTTAGCAGGCGCGCGCAGATCAACCTGCTTGCCATGGGCATAGTTGGACGGGCCACGCGTGCGGAAAATTTCGCGAAAATGCACAGGCTCGGGGCCAGCGGGGCCAGCCTTGGCAACGGCAAGATAGGCGCCAACAACCAACAAATGCTGCGCAGCGGCAGAGGCCAGCGCGGCATTGGCATCGTCTTCAACGGTAAACAGCGCCGCTTCGCTGTGAAAGCGCGACCATTGGCCAGCCGAGGTCAAATAGACAACATCGCCCATGCGCAGATCATTTGCGGTCACAATTTTGGGGGTGAACGGACGGCTCATGCCTGTGCCTCTTGAAGCTGGGGAATATGAATTTGGGCGGCGCGGGGCGCAAGGCCCAGCAGGATGACGGCGGGGCCAGACAGCGCGGCGGCGGTGGCGGCGAAATCGTGCAATGTGCAGGCTAATATGCGTTGATCTTGGCGCGAGACGTTTTCCACCAAGGTCACAGGGGCCGCGCTATCAGCGCCGTGCATCAAAAGGCGGCCTTGAATAAAGCGGGCCGATTTCTTGCCCATGTAGAAATCGCCGCCACTTCGCCGCGCCGCGCCAGCCCGCGCCAGTCCTGCTCGGCAAAGCCAGCCATATCATGGCCCGTGATAATACGCAGGGCGGCATTGCGCCCACGCTGGGTTAAAGATTGACCAATTTCCGCTGCCGCAACGCTGGCCGCCGTCAGGCCAGGCTGGATATGATAAGTCAGACCTGCCGCCTGCACCGCCGAAATCTCTTCATCCAGCCGCCCGAAAATACCCGTATCGCCACCCTTTAGCCGCACCACCCGCGCGCCCGAGGCGGCGCTCGCCACGATCAGCGCATTAATAGTTTCTTGCGCAACCTGCGGGCCAAAGCCGTGCTTGCCCACGTCAATTTTTTCGATATGCGCGGGGATCAGCGCTAAGACCTCTGCCCCCACAAGTCGATCATGGATGACAACATCGGCATTTTGCAGGGCATGATAGGCCCCCAAAGTCAGGTGCTGCGCAGCCCCTGGGCCTGCACCCACAAAGGTGACGGCGGCGGCATGAGTTAAGTATTGCGGCAAGCTGGCGGACATGGCGGGCCTTTTGACGGATGTTGCCCGTGTAATATAGGATATTTTCCCATGATTTAGCCATATACCCTTGCAAAAAGGGAAGAATGTTCCGAATGTGGGTGCAAATGGAACCCTGTTCCACCAAACCACAGGAGATGCGAATGGCCGCCCATTTGGATGAGCTGGATCGGAAAATTCTTGGCGCGCTGCAAGAGGATGCCGCGCAGTCTTTGGACGAAATCGCCCGCCTTGTGGGCAGTTCCAAGACGCCCGTGTGGAATCGGATCCGCCGTATGCGCGAGACGGGGGTGATTTTGCGGCAAACCGCGCTTCTCGACGCCGAGGCGTTGGGGCTGGAGGCGTGCTTTTTCGTGCTGATCCGCACATCGGAACACGAGGCCGATTGGCAGAACCGTTTTTTGCACGTGCTGCGGGCGCGGCCAGAAGTGTTAGAGGCGCACCGATTGGCGGGGGATATTGATTACATTTTGAAAGTGCGGGTCAAAAACGCCCGCGCCTATGATGCCTTTTATCAGGCGCTGATTTCCGAAGTGCGGATTTTCAACGTCACCGCGCTGCTGAGCATGGAAGAAATCAAATCGACAACTGTGCTGCCGCTGTAAAAAAAGGGGGGCGTTGCCCCCCGCGCCCCCCAAGATATTTTTGGAGCAAGGAAGCGGGCAGGGCAGTTAGGCCTGCACAATCAGGGATTTGAGCCCGTGGAAATGGTAGACATCGGCATATTCGGGCTGCGCACAAAGGCGCAGATGGGGCAAGCGTTGCCAAAGGATCGGCAGGGCGATTTGCAGCTCTAGCCGCGCAAGCGGCGCGCCGACGCAGAAATGCAATCCCGCGCCAAAGCTGACATGGCCGCGCGTGTTGCGGGCGGGGTCAAAGCGGGCGGCGTCCTCATAAACTTGGGGATCGCGGTTGGCGGCGGCGAGAAGCAGCCCCACCTGATCGCCGCGCTTGAAATTATGTCCCATCACCTCGACATCTTCGTAAACCCAGCGGGTGAACATATGCAGGGCGGGATCATAGCGCAGGATCTCTTCAACCAAAGGCTCGGGTGCCGCCATCGCCCCCTGCGCGCCCGCCTCTAGCACCGCTTTCACGCCGTTTCCGATGGTGTGCACGGTCGCCTCGTGCCCCGCGTTCAGCAGCAGAATGCAGGTGGTGATCAACTCATCCACCGTCAGCTTTTCGCCGCCTTCCTCGGCGGCAATCAGCTGGGTGATCAGATCGTCGCGCGGATCGCCGCGGCGCGCCTCGACATGGGCGCGCAAAAAGGCGGTGAATTGCACGGTGGCGGCAACAGCGCGGTCTTCCACGGCGCGGTTGCGGTTGGCCATATACATCGAGACCATGTCATTGGACCAGCGCAGCAGCTTGGGTGCCATATCCTCGGGCACACCCAACAGGCGGGCGATGATGATCACGGGCAGTTTTTGGGCAAAATGGGGCAAAAGGTCAAAATCGCCGCTGGGAAATTCGTCGATCAGCTGATGGGTCAGCGCGGTGATTTCAGGGGCAAGGGCAGTGATGCGCCGCGAGGTAAAGGCGCGCAGCACCAGCCCGCGCAGGCGGGTGTGGCTGGGCGGTTCCAACTCTAGCATCGAATGACGCTCGAAGGCGTAGAACGGCATCAGATGCGGCGCAATTTCGGGGGCAAATTCGGGCGGCGCGGCGCGGCCAAAGCGGCGGTCGCGGAAAATGGCGTTGCAGGCGGCGGCGCTGGGGGTGCAGGGCAGATTATAGTCTGCCCAGTGAAAAAACGGGCCATGAGCGCGGGCGAGTTCGTAAAACGGATAGGGGTTTTGCACGAAATCAGGGTCGGTGGGCGATTGATGCAGTGTTTTCATGGCGCATGACTATCGCAAAGACGCAGCGCATGCGCCGCCTATTTGCGACATTATGCGGCCGCGAGTGCAGAAATAATCGCGCCAAAATCTGCGGCCTTTAGGCTGGCGCCGCCAACCAAAGCGCCGTCCACATCGGGCAGGGCAAAAATTTCCGCAGCATTGCTGGGCTTGACCGATCCGCCATACAGCAGGCGCATTGCCGCGCCAGCATCGCCAAAGCGCCGCACCAAATCGGCGCGCAATTTGGCGTGAACCTCGGCAATTTCGGGCAAAGTGGGCACTTTTCCCGTGCCGATCGCCCAAATGGGTTCATAGGCGATCACGGTATTTGCGCCCTGCGCGCTGTCGGGAACCGAGCCTGCCAGTTGCGCCGCCACCACATCCAAGGTTTGCCCCGCCTCGCGCTGCGCCAAAGTCTCGCCCAAGCAAACCACCGCGATCAGGCCCGCGGCATGGCCAGCGGCGGCCTTTGCGGCAACCAAAGCATCGGTTTCACCATAGGCCGCACGGCGTTCAGAATGGCCCAAAATCACGTAATCCGCCCCCGCGCCGCGCAGCATTTGCGCCGAAATATCGCCCGTATAGGCCCCCGATACTGCCGCATGGCAATCTTGCCCGCCTAGGCGCAAGGCGTGGCTGGCGCGCGCCGCCGCCATCTTTGCCAGCAATGTCGCGGGAGGGCAAATCAGCACATCCATGGCGGGCGCTGGGAAATCAGCCATCAGGCGCGACACTTCGGCCAAATCGCCCTCCAGCCCGTTCATTTTCCAATTCCCAGCAGCAAGTTTACGGCGCATATCGCATCCCCCAAATTTCCCCCCTTTCTATCAAGAAACTCGTATGCTTAAACCCCCAATAGTGCATGAACAATTTGAAAGGGCTGTGCCATGATACCGCGAATTGACGCCGAGGCGCTGATCAACCCCGCCGCATCGGGTCATGACGCGGCGCAAGAGGCTGTGCGCAAGGCGGTGTCGGATGTCGGGTTTATGACGCTGCACAATACACCGATTTCTGCGGCCATGGTGGGGCGCACCTTGCAGGCCTACCGCGCGTTTTTCGCGCAGCCCCATGCGCAAAAGGCCCCCTATGATATGGCGCGCACCGGGTCAAATCGCGGTTGGGGCGCGCTCCGGCAGTGAGCAGGTCGATCCAGATGCCAACCCAGACTTCAAACAGTTCTTTGACAGCGGGTTTGAATTGGCGGCGGACGACCCCGCGGCTGCGCTGAACCTTGCCGCCTATGCGCCCAACTTGTGGCCCGACCAGCCCGCAGATTTTGCCGCGCAATTACAAGACTATTATCGTGCGGCCTGCGCGTTCTCGCTGGATTTGCTGCGCGCCGTGGCCTTTGCCATTGGCGAGAGCGGCGATTACTTTGACGATAAGTTCACCCGCCCAATGGCATTGCTGCGCGGCAATTACTACCCGAGACGGCCAAGCGACGCGGGGCCAAAGGATTTCGGCATTGCCGCCCATACTGATTATGGATGCCTGACTTTGCTGGCCACCGATGGAACGGCGGGGCTAGAGGTGCGCCAGCGCGGCGGCGGCTGGATCCCCGTTTCTGCGCCCGTCGGCGAATTCATCATCAATTTTGGCGAAATGTTAGAGATGTGGACAGACCGCCGCGCGATTGCAACGCCGCACCGTGTGGTCGGCGGAACGGATGAACGTCTGTCTATCCCATTGTTTTTTAACCCAAATCACGATGCAAATGTTGCGCCGATAGGCAGCGGTCAACAAATATTGGCGGGCGCGCATTTGCAAAAGAGGTTTAATGAAACCTATGTGCATCTGCAAAAAAACGCGGGTTAAGGGCCAGGGTTTTCGATTGCCGCTATAGAGCAGGCGCGGCCCCTGAGATGGTTTCGTCAAATTTGATCGACTCGCCGCAGCCGCAGCTTTCGACGACATTGGGATTGCGGAATTTGAACCCTGCCGACAGGATGCCAATTTCATAGTCGATTTCGGTGCCGATCAGGAACATCTGCGCCATGGGCGCGATCAGCACGCGCGCGCCGTTTTGTTCCACGACTTCGTCATGCGCGCCCGCTTCGACGACGTAATCCATCGTGTATTCCATCCCCGCACAGCCGCCTTTTTTGACGCCAATGCGCAGACCCGCAGCCTGTTTTTGCGCCATCAGCTTGGCGATTTGCGCGGCGGCCGAAGGTGTAAGCGTCACCGCAGCTTTTCCAGATAGGCCAAACATCGCGGTATCCTTTCGCATTTGCGCCCATGGTGTTGGTGCGCGCGTCTTGCCGTGTTAGAAATTACATAAAGCCCAGCTCCAGCCGCGCCTCGTCAGACATCATCTCCATCCCCCAAGGCGGATCGAATGTCATGCCCACATTTACGTGCTTCACCCCCGCCAGCGGCTCGACCGCATCGGCCACCCATCCTGGCATTTCGCCCGCAACGGGGCAGCCTGGGGCGGTGAGGGTCATTATAATCTCAACTTCATTTTCTGAATTGATTTCAATGGTATAGACAAGACCCAAATCGTAAATATTCACAGGAATTTCAGGGTCAAACACAGTTCGGCAGGCGTCTACCACCTGATCATACAAAGGGTGATCGGTGGTGGATGGTTTGATCAGCGGCGCGCCTTCAATGGGCGCTGGCATGGCATCTGCGGTCATAGTCATGATGAAACCCTTTTCTTGACTGAATATATAGGGTTTTTAGCCCCGCGCGTCTAGGGGCGCGGATGGAAGAATTACCCGCAGCTTAACGGCGGCGAAAAGGGGGGCTGTCGGCCCCCCAAGGGCGAAAGCACAGCTTTCACCCTTCCCCCCGAGGATATTTTTCGAGCAAGGAAGACGGCGCGCGCGCATCGCAGACCCAATGGGCAATCGAGGTTTAGAAGGGAATTTCGTCGTCCATATCCGCGCGGGCCCCGCCGCCCAAACCGCCGCCAGCCGAGCCGCCACCACCACTGGAATATCCGCCGCCGCCCATATCGTCATATCCGCCGCGGTCGTCATAGCCGCCCGAGTTGCCGCCACCTGCGCCGCTGTCACGGCTATCCAGCAGCGTCAACTCGCCGCGATAAGGGCGCAAAACCACCTCGGTTGCATATTTTTCCGCGCCAGATTGATCTGTCCATTTGCGGGTTTCCAGCTGGCCTTCGATGTAAACCTTGCTGCCTTTTTTCAGGTATTGTTCGGCGATTTTCGCAAGATTTTCATTCAGCACCGAAATGCGGTGCCATTCGGTACGCTCTTTGCGCTCACCACTGGCCTTGTCGCGCCACGTTTCGGATGTGGCGACACTAAAATTCACAACTTTGCCGCCATTTGCAAAACTGCGCACTTCGGGATCGCGGCCCAGATTGCCGACGATGATGACCTTGTTGACCGATCCAGCCATGAGTTTCTCCCTGATTCCAAGACTTGCACGCAGATTGCATGGGTTTGGTTAATAATGTGTCACCAATCTATAGCCAGCAACGCGGGGGGCGGCAACAGTTGCGCAAAGCAAATGGGTGGCAAAAATCTGCTCGCGCCTATCTATATCTGGTGTTGGTATTGGACATCTGGCGCAGATGTTATATCTTTTGACCAGCACTGCCATGCTGGGAGATAGGAATTGCGAATAGGACGTGCCGTTTTGGCGGGGGCTGCTGTGGTGGTTCTGGCGTTGCCGGTGCCGCAGGGTGCTTTTGCGGAAGGGTTGAACTTGTCGGGGTCAACGCGCAACAGGGCGTCCTTGCTGAAATCGCAAATGGCGCTTTTGGATGGGCGATTATCCAAACAATATGAAGGGTCAAAGCGCCTGCATCCAAAGGCCGCTGTTGCCAAGGGCGAAGACAGCGTCTTGCCCAAATTTCGCGGGTCGTATCGCGGCGAGTATCTGGAGGTGGCACGCGCGGCGGCGCGGGCGCATGATGTGCCCGAAGATTTGTTTTTGCGACTGGTGCAGCGCGAAAGTGGTTGGAATCCTTATGCAAAATCCAATAAGGGCGCGACGGGGCTGGCGCAGCTGATGCCCGATACGGCGGCGTCCCTTGGGGTTGACCCTAGCGATCCGCAGCAAAATCTAAAGGGCGGGGCGCGCTACTTGCGCAAGATGTATGACAAATTTGGCAGCTGGCGGCTGGCGCTGGCGGCCTATAACGCAGGGCCCGGCGCGGTTGAGCAGCACGGCGGCATCCCCCCCTATGACGAGACGATCAATTACGTGCGCGCCATAATGGGCTAACAAACCCGCGTCTGGTTTGCGTATGGTCTGCGTATGGCATCCGTCCCGACAGGCCGCGCGCGGTGGATTTACCAAACGGGCGCGGCAAAGCCCCAAAATGGCCTATGGCCGACGCCGAATTACCCGCCGCACGCGCGTCAGGCCATTTTGATCACGGCGTCCATCTTGCCCAAGATATGCGCACCCAGATGGCATTTGATTTGATGCCCGCCGTCCAAAGTGCGCAGGGGGGGCATTTCGCGATCGCATAGCCCGCCCGCCACATCTTTTTTCCAGCGGCAGCGGGTTTGGAAGGGGCAGCCCGGGGGCGGATTCACCGCCGAGGGGATGTCGCCCTGCAATGATCCGCTGGCGCGTGATCTTTGGGTCTGCAATGGGCACGGCAGACAGCAGCGCCTCGGTATAGGGGTGGTAGGGCGGCTGGAACACCTGATCGGTGGTGCCCGTTTCCACCACATGGCCCAAATACATCACCAAAACGCGGTCGGACAAATAGCGCACAATCGACAGATCATGGCTGATGAACAACAGCGTGGTCTTATTCTCGCGCTGAATATCCATCAGCAAATCGGTCACAGCGGCCTGGACAGAGACATCCAGCGCAGAAACAGGCTCGTCCGCGACCACCACTTTCGCCCCGCCTGCAAAGGCGCGGGCGATGCCGACGCGCTGTTTTTGCCCGCCCGACAGCTGGCGCGGCATGCGGGTGGCAAAGGCGCGGGGCAATTTGACCAAATCCAGCAGTTCCAGCATCCGCGCCTCGCGGTCTTCGTCGCTGCTGCCCACCTTGAACACCTCTAGCGCGCGGATGATCTGGCGGCCCACGGTCATCGACGGGTTCAGCGTGTCAAAGGGGTTCTGAAACACCATCTGCACCGAGGAGACGGTATCGGTGTTGCGTTTTTGGATGGGAGTGGATTGGACGCTTTCATCAAACAACATGATGGAGCCTGAGGTGGCCGTTTCCAGCCCCATCAGCACCTTGGCAAAGGTGGATTTGCCGCAGCCCGATTCGCCAACGATGGCAAGGGTTTCGCCCTCGCGCGCCTCGAAGGATAGGGTTTCATTGGCCTTGACCACTTTGGCTTGGCCGCCGCCAAAGGCACCCGAACTGGTGGAATAGTATTTTTTCAAATCCTCCAATTTCAGCACGACAGGGCCAACGGGGGTTTTGGGTTTTTGCACCCGCGCGGCGGGGGGGGCGGCCCAGTTGATTTGATCCCATTTCAAGCAGCGCGAGGCGTGGCGGTCGCCCTTTGGCACGGGCGACATGGCAATATCGGCGGCGTCGCAGCGCCCTTGTTCAAAATAGTCGCAGCGCGGGCCAAAATTGCACCCTTGCGGGCGTTCGTGCGGCAAAGGGAAATTGCCCGGAATGGCGATAAGGGGGGAGGCGTTTTTATCGGCTGAGGGCAGCGGGATCGAGCGGAACAGCGCCTGCGTATAGGGGTGGCGCATGGTCGAGAACACCTCGCGCACATTGCCCGTTTCCACAGCCTCGCCCGAATACATCACGCAAAGGCGGTCGCAAACGTCCAAGATCAGGCCAAGGTTGTGGCTGATAAACAGCATCGAAGTGCCGTATTTTACGCCCAAATCTTTGACCAGATCGACGATCCCCGCCTCGACCGTCACATCAAGGGCGGTTGTGGGTTCGTCAAGGATAAGAAGGGCGGGTTTGCTCATCAGGGCCATGGCGATCACGATGCGCTGCTGTTGGCCGCCAGAGAGTTGGTGCGGAAAGGAATTGAGGATACGGTCGGGGTCGGGCAGGCGCACATCTGCCACGATTTGGCGCGCCAAATCCCACGCCTGCGATTTGCCCATGCCTTGGTGGATCATCGGCACTTCGGCCAGCTGCGCGCCGATTTTCATCGCAGGGTTCAGCGATGCCATCGGCTCTTGATAGATCATCGCGATTTCGCTGCCGCGCAGGTGGCGCAGCTCTTCTTGGGACATATGCGTCAGATCGCGGCCTTTGAATTTTATCGAGCCGCCAACGATGCGCCCGTTCTTGCCCAGATCGCGCATGACGGCGAGGGCGACGGTGGATTTGCCGCAGCCCGATTCGCCCACAAGGCCCATCGCCTCGCCCGCCATAACGTCGCAGGAAAAATCCATCACAGCGGGGATTTCGCCGATACGGGTGAAAAAGGAAATCGACAGGTTTTCGATTTGCAGGATGGGTTGGGAGGCGTCCCAAATCTCATTCATAGCGATCTCCTATCGTCTAGGCGGGGAGTGTAGGCGGGGGCCAGCCCCCTCGCCTGTGAAGCACGCTTCACAGGCTTTACCCCCAAGATATTTGGGAAGAAAAGAAACGCAAAAGGGCGGGCGAGGGCGGTCAATCTTTCAGGCTTTCTTCGCGCAGGCCGTCCGCCAGCAAGTTTAGGCCCAGAACAAGGCTCATCAGGGCGAGGGCTGGGGTTATGGCTGGGTGGATGAACAGCGCCAGCAATTTGCGGCCATCGTCGATGGTGGAGCCCCAATCGGGGCTTTCGGGGCTAACGCCAAGGCCGAAAAAGCCGAGTGTTCCCAGAAGGATGGTGGTATAGCCAATGCGCAGGCAGAAATCGACAATCAACGGGCCGCGCGCATTGGGCAGGATTTCCCACAGCATGATATACCACGGCCCTTCGCCGCGCGTTTGGCCCGCAGCCACGTAATCGCGCGATTTCAGATCCATCACAATGCCGCGCACGATGCGAAACACCGTAGGCGCATTGACGAAAACCACCGAGACGAAGACGTTGAGAAGGTTCGGTCTCATCGCCCAAATGCCCGTGGGGTCGGCGTTGAAGGCAAGGCCAGAATAGGCCCAAAGGCCGATCACCAGCGTGATGCCCACGTAAAGGTTGCGCTTGGGCGGGTTGGTGAAAAAGCGGGTTTGAAACAGGGTGACAAAGAAGATGATGGGAAAGGCAAATAGCACCGCTGCCAGCACGGTGGGGATGGCGGTCAGGCGAATTTCGGGGGTGACCAGCAGGTAGAACAGCAAGATCACGGGGAAGGCCAGCACCAGATTGGCGATGAAGGACAGGGCGGTATCTAATTTGCCGCCATAATAGCCCGCAGGCAGGCCAAGCGTGACGCCGACCATAAAGGCAAAGGCGGTGGCGGCGGGGGCGATGACCAAAACAGATCGCGCGCCCATCACCACGCGGGAAAACACATCGCGGGCAAGATGGTCTGCGCCCAGTAGGAAATACCCGTAGCCCCCCGCAGGATCGACCAGCGGCGTGCCAGGCGGCGGGTTTTTCGCGCGGCCAAACTGCGCGACAGGGTCCATGGTGATGATCAGATCGGCAAATATCGCGGTGAATACCCAAAAAAGCACAAGCCCAAGGCCAAGCATGCCCACGGGGCTGTCCATCAACTTACCCAAGAGGCCAAGGCGGGATTTGAAGCCGATCATCAGCGCAAAGCTGGCGATCAGGGCGATCCAGACAGGGGTAAATTGCACGGCCATGCGGGCAATGATCTGGCCCCAGCTGAGAAGTTCGTTTTCCATAAGCGCCCCTATGCCAGCCGAATACGCGGGTTCAAAAACACATAGCCGATGTCGGAAATCAGCTGCGTGACCAGCACCACAAACACCGCCACCACCGAGCAGCCCAGCAGCAGGTCTATGTCATTATTTCCCGCAGCTTGCACAAGCGTCCAACCAAAGCCTTTGTAGTTGAACAGGGTTTCGACAATCACCACCCCGTTCAGCAGCCACGGGAATTGCAGCATGATCACAGTAAAGGGCGCAATCAGCGCGTTGCGTAGGGCGTGTTTTAGCACCACGCTGCGAAAACTTGCCCCCTTGAGGCGCGCCGTGCGAATGTATTGCGCCGTCATCACCTCGGCCATAGAGGCGCGGGTCATGCGGGCGATATAGCCAATACCATAGATCGCAATCGTCATCACGGGCAGGGTGAAATTCCAAAAGGTGATGTCATCCATCGCCGAAGTGGCGGTGCCGAGAAACAGGGTTTTGCCCGAAATCCAGCCCCATTCGGCGAGGATGGGGGACAGGCCCGATGTGGCCGAGGCAAACAGCGCCATTCGTGAACCATGCCCGAGACATTCCGGCGTGGCCGCTGGTGGCGATTGAGAAGAAGCGCGTTGACGAAAACGCATGGTCGAAGTGTCTCGACCCTTCGCGCATGCCAGACAGAACGCCGATCACCAGCGATGTCGGCACCATCACCAACATCACCGCCGCCATAAGATAGGCAGGTTGGCCCTGCTTTTGTGCGAAACGCTGTCCAACACGGGTTTCTTGAAAACGGTCGAGGTGCCCCAGCTGCCTTGCAAAATCCCGCAGTAGCGCGGCGCGGCGGTATCGGGGGCCAGCGTGTCCACGCAGCGGCCGCGCAGCACGCCTTTTTCATCCACCAGCGTCCAACCAGGCGCCACACCGATCCACTGGGCATAGCGGCCAAAGACGCTGCCGCCATGGCCGTTGTCGATGATCCACTGCGCCACGGCCTCGTCGGTCATGCGAACCGACCCTTCGGTGCGGGCCAGTTTTTCCAAATTCGGGGGCAGGTTGGTCAGGTAAAAGACCACGAATGTCAGGGCAAGAGCAGTCAATACCATCACGCCAAAGCGTTTGATCACGGATGGGCAAGCACATGGTCGACACTTTCTGCGGCCGCAGCGCGGCGCGCGCTGCTGGTCATCATTTTGCCCAGTGGGGCAGAGGGCTGGGCGCGGCGGTGCCGCGCCCAGCATTGATCTTAGGCCATCGACCACTTGTAGTGGTGATGCTCAAACGATGGGTGCATGTCCACATTCACGCCCTCTTTGGCGTGGCGGAACAAGGAGCGCCAGTAAGGCTGGATCATATAGCCTTCGTCCTGCAGGATCGTTTCAAGTGTTGCCGTTTCGGCGCGGCGTGCATCGGCGTCGGCCAAGGCCAAGGCGCGGGTCATAGCCGCGTCAAACTCTGGGTTGGTCATGCCCGTCTCATTCCACGACCCCCTTGAAGTATAGCCAAGCGACATGTTTTGCACCGCCAAGGGGCGGTGGTTCCAGCCCGTGGTCGAAGAACGGATATTTCTGCCAGTCATTCCAGAAGGTCGGACCTGGCATGGTGGTGTGCTTTAGCTTCTTGGCCCCCGCCGCCGTTAGCTGCGCAGCCACGAGCGGCGGTGGCCGCGCGCCTCGACCAAGCCCGCCGTCCAGCGAGATCAGCTCTAGCTTCCGTGTCGCTCAAGGCCCGCGGCGTCTAGCGCGCGGGCTTCCAGGCGCAGCGGCGCTTGGTGGTTCCGATGGGGCAATTCTCGCGTATTCTAGGTGAACGGGGCAGGCGTGGTGGTTTTTCGCGCCAAGCTGTCCCTAGACCAGCTATAGCACCAATATCCAAGATACCGCTTTTGGGTCAACGCAAGCCAATTGGATCGCTTGGCGCACGGCCTTGTCCTTGTACGATATCGGACGTGGCCGAGTTCATGCGTGAACACTGTGGTTGGAGGCGGTTTCGGCCTCTGGCTTGTTCCAGCCAAGACCGTCCAGCTGGGTGATGAAATCGCCCGTGGTTTCATAGTTCACGTCAATCTCGTCGCTGCGAGCAAGGGCCACCATCGCCGATGGGTCGGTGCCAAAGTCGATGTAATGGATTTCGTCCAGCGGCGCGGCGCCGCCCCACCATGTATGACCTTCGGCGCGCACCAGAATGGCGCGCTGGCCAACCGACACTTCTTTGGGCACATAGGGTCCTGTGCCGATGGGGTGTTGGTCGAAGGATCGCTGCCATCGACATAGGACGAGTGGACAACAGCCGAAGGATAGTCGGCCAAGTTCGGAATAACCGCCACGTCCGAGGGCGGACAGCATCAACTTAACGGTGGCATTTCATCCACCTTGACCACCGGCACCATCGCGCAGGCCCTTGCCTTCCGCATCCATCAGGCCTGGGAAGCGCGAGGCCATGGCGTTGCCTTCGACGGTGCTATCCGTCCAGCGGCCAAACATGCGCACCACGTCATCGGCGGTGAAGGCACGCTGTTCCATGTCACGCCTTGGCGCACTTTCAGGGTGTATTCGGTCGCGTCGGCATTCGCCTCATCGGAATCCCAGCAGGCGGCCTTCAAAGGTGCCATCGTTGTATTGGATCAGATATTCCAGCCAGCCGCGATACACGTTGGCGATATGGGGCCAATCGGCGGTGCGGGGGTCTTTTTGCGCCTTAACTTCCATAGCGCAGCGCAGGATGCCGCCCATTTTGGCCTCTTGTGCGGCGGCGGGGGCGGTTAGGCCCAGCAGGTTATAGGCGGCAGCCGAGGTGACACCCAGCGCCGTCGCGCGCGACAGAAACTCGCGGCGGCTCAGTTTGCCAGCGCGGGCCTCTTCGGCAGCGACGGCCTGCGCGGATGCCCTTGTAGGAAATCTTGCGCGAATACGTCTTACTCCTGCTGGATGCCGTCCGCCATCCCGCTTTTTGGTGGCGCAATTGGGCGCGCGTCACATATGCATTCGGCACTATTTTTTGCCCTGCGTCCACGTCTTTTTTCGCCGTGTTGCGGGTGATTTGCGACATTTCGCTGCTCTCGTGCGCGGCAATCGTGTCCCAGCCCGCAGGCGCGCGCAAATGCTGCGCGTGCAAAGGAAAATGGTGACGGGCGTGTGCCCCTTTTGGGCGTGTCCAGCGCCGGCGGCACGGCTGGGCGACGTGGGCCTGTCTGATTTTGAAATGCACGGTGAAATAGGCCGCCAGGTGAAACCCCAGTTATGCCGATCTTTATTCGCTACAGGCAATTTCGTTTCCGACAGCATCTGCCGCTTCGAAAAATGCGGTATTCGCAATAACGACGGCTGAGGCGCCTGCAGGCGGCGCGGCAACAGCGCGTCAGGATGGTGGGCGCTGGCCTGTTCAGCCGCAAAATCAGCAACATTCGCGCCTGTGCGAAAGCCGCGCTCACCGCCGGGTAAAGCGCGCACGCGCTGCGCGGCGTCAAAGCGCTAAAAGCGGGTGCGCCATAACTTTCCGCCTGACGCCCTGTCGGGACCGACAATGCGCACGTAATGCTGCGCCGCGCTGGCCTGCGGCTGTGCCCGTGTCCAATTCCCGCGTGACCATGTCCAGCATCATGGTCATCTCTTGCTGGGCTACAACATCGCGCAAATGATGCCGCCGGACAAAGGCAGGCCGATATATCCGCGCCGACAAACAGCGCGGTTCCCAAAACCTGCGGCCCCACTTCAAACCCGTGCATAACGCCCGCAGGGATATAGACAATCGTTCCCGCCGAATAACCGCGCGTGACCCCCGCCACGGTGATGCGGCCCATGCCTTTGGTGAAATTCAAAATGCAGGCGTCCGACAGGCTGCGCATCGCCTCGACCCGCCAGCGACCATTGGCGGCAAGGCGCGGCAATGTGGTAATCCGCACGGTTGCGGGGCGCGGCGTTGGGCTTCGCGCCGCATTGAGCATAGGTTGGGGGCGTAGTGATTTTGGGAAATGGACAAGATCGTTGGTCATGACGTTGGCCTTAGAGAATAAATAGTTTTACAATTTGCAACATTCTAGCCACACAGACGGCGGGCGGCAACATTGTATATTTCCCTTTTCAACCATTGCGGAAAATTCTTGCGAATAACCCTGTGGGCCAGTCTGTGGATAAGTTGGGCCACGCAGCTAAAGGTTGCGCCACGTCCAAGACTTCATCCTATTGCGAAACCAAGTGCGTTGGCGTTTGGCATATTGGCGCGAGGCGAGAATCGCTGCGCTGCGCGCCTGATCAAGGCTGGCCTCGCCGCGCAGATGGGCGATCAGTTCGGGCGCACCAATGGCGCGCGTCCATGGTGGGGGCTGGCTGGCGATATCGTGGGGCCAAAACGCCAAGGCGGCGCGCGCCTCAATCAGCGCGCCTTGCGCCAGCATCGCATCAAAGCGCTGTGTGATCCGCGCGTCCAACTGTGCCACGTCCATCGTCAAAACCAGCGCCTCGCAGCGGTTCCTGCGCGCCTACCGTCCGCCTGCCAATCGGTGTTGCCGTGCCCTGCGGCGCGCAGCACCTCCCATGCGCGCTGCACGCGGGCGGGGTTGGCGGTGTCGATCTGCGCGCGGGTCGTCGCGTCTAGCTGCGCCAACAAATCGCCCAAGCCGCCCTGCGCCAAAATCGCATTCGCCTGCGCGCGGATGTCTTGGGGCACGGCTGGAATATCGGCCAGACCTTGGGTCAGGGCCGAAAAGTTCAGCCCCGTGCCGCCCACGATCACCAGGGCGCGCTGGCGGCGGCCCACCGCGCAGCCAATGGCCTGAACAGGGCGTATCGCGCCCGATATGTCCAAATAGGGCGTGGGGCAGGGCGGCCTCTTCGCCTGCGCTGGGGCGGGCAGACAGCACGCGCCACATATCATAGACCTGCAACGCATCAGCATTGACGATCAGGCGGCCATCGCGCGCGGCCAGTTCCATCGCCAGCGCCGATTTGCCGCTGGCGGTGGGGCCTGCGATCAAAACGGGCGCCTCGCGCGAAATGCCGTTAATGTTCACCTATCCCCCGCCAGCCCGTTGATCCTGCCGCCGTTTTGCGACATTTTGGCCCGCAGTCAACACTGATTCCCCGCGCCGCGCTTTGCCGCGCAACAAACAGGATGTCCCATGCCCGCAGACCCCGCCCAGCCCGTCCATTCCCGCGTGATGTTGAAAATCTCGGGCAACGAGGCGCTGATGGGGGATACCGCATTCGGCCTTCACCCGCCAACTGTAGCCGCATCGCGCGCGAGGTGAAAAATCGGTGCGCGATATGGGGGTTGAGGTGTGCATGGTGATTGGCAAGTGGTAACATTTTCATTGGCTGTGCAAGGCAGCACAAGGGATGGAGCGCACGACCGCCGATTATATGGGGATGTTGGCCTACAGTGATGAATGCGCTTGCGATGCAATCGGCGCTGGAAGAGACTGGGGGTTTCATACCCGTGTGATTTCTGCCATTCTGATGGATCAGGTCTGCGCGAGCCATATTCCGCCGCCGCGCTGTGCGCCATTTAGAGAAAAAGCGTGTGGTATATTTTGCCGGCAAGGCTTGCGAAACCCCCTATTTTACCACCGATTACTGCCGCCAGCCTTGCGCTCCAATGAAATGGTCGTGCGAGGCAATCCTCAAAGGCACCAAGGTTGACGGCGGTTTTATGATAAAGATCCCAAAGAAGTATCCCAGATGCAAAGCGATACAGACGATTTGTAACCTATGACGAGGTCCTACAGAAGCATCTGGGCGTGATGGATGCCAGTCCGCCATTGCGCTGGCCCGCGATAATGACCTGCCGATTATCGTCTTTTCGTTGGACGAGTGGGCGGGTTTCGCGGCATTTTGGAAGGTCGCGGCACCTATACCCGCGTTGTGCGGTCAAATTCCATGCCAGCCGCTGCCGCCTGGTGGTTGTTATAGCTGGCAAAACTGCGGCCCGTTTGGGTTCGCTAAAGCAAAGCAAGAGGGCCTCATGTCTGCCGAAGACCTTGAAATTGATCTGGATGCCATTCAGCGCCGCATGGACGGTGCGATGACCGCGCTGAAAACTGAATTTGCCTCGCTGCGCACGGGGCGCGCCTCGGCCTCGCTGGTGGATGCGATCAGCGTGGACGCCTACGGCCAGATGACCCCGATCAATCAGCTTGGCACGGTCAATGTGCCAGAGCCGCGCATGGTGGTGATCAATGTTTGGGACAAGGGTATGATTGCCAAGGTGGAAAAGGCGATCCGCGAAAGCGGGATTGGGATCAATCCAGTATCGGACGGCCCGCTGATCCGCCTGCCGATTCCCGAACTAAATGAAGAACGCCGCAAGCAGCTGACCAAGGTCGCCGCAGGCTATGCCGAAAGCGCGAAAGTCGCCATTCGCAACGTGCGCCGCGATGGCATGGATCAAATCAAAAAGGCCAAATCGGCGGGCATGGGCGAGGATGACCAAAAGATGTGGTCAGACGAGGTGCAGGAGTTGACCGACAAGGCGATTGCGGGCGTTGATCGCGCGCTAGAGACCAAACAAGCCGAGATTATGCAGGTTTAACCCTATTGCCGGAGTGCCGCGCGTGGCCTTAGCCCCCGATCTTGCTGCCTTGCCTATCGCGCAACCCGCCCCGCCTGCCGCGACGCGGCATGTGGCGATTGTCATGGATGGCAATGGCCGCTGGGCCACAAACCAAGGCCTGCCGCGCCTTGTTGGTCACCGCAAAGGGGCAGAGCGCGTGCGCGAGATTGTCGCCGCCTGCCCCGATTTGGGGATCACACATTTGACGCTGTATGCGTTTTCAACAGAAAACTGGAAACGCTCGACCGCCGAAGTTTTGGGTCTGATGTCGATCTTTGCGCGCTATATAAGGTCCGAGGCGGAAAAGCTGGCCGAAGTGGGCGTGCGCCTGACCTTTATCGGGGATCGCTTGCGGTTGGAACCGCTGGGGCTGCAAAAGCTGATGGCAAGGATCGAGGCGCGCACCGCCAAAGGGGCAGCGCTGCATCTGACGGTGGCGATCAACTATGGCGGGCGCGACGAAATTACCCGCGCGCTGCGCAAGATTGCGGCGGCAGGAATTGCTGCGGATGACATCACCGAGGCAGTGATCGGCGCGCATTTGGACACGGCGCATTTGCCCGACCCCGATCTGGTGATCCGCACCAGCGGCGAGACGCGGACATCGAACTTTCTGCCTTGGCAGACGGCCTATAGCGAATACGAATTTACGCCCGTTTTGTGGCCCGATTTTACGCGCGGCGATTTGGCGGAAATCCTAGCGCGATACGCATCGCGCGAGCGGCGCTTTGGCGGGGTGATCGCCAAATGAGCGCGGCATGGTTTGATCTGCGCACGCGGGTGATGTCCGCGGCGGTTATGGTGGTTGTCGGCGCAGCGGCGGTCTGGGCAGACGGGGCGGCGTTCTTTGGCCTGATTGGTGTGGTCTGCCTTGCCAGCCTGTGGGAGCTGACGCGGATTTACCGCGGCAGCGCCAGCTAGCGGGTGTGTGATAATCGTTTATGCTGCGATGATGGCTTTTGGCCTGTATCGGTTTGATTTTACTAAACAATAATCATGGCCGTGTTGGCGAGATCTGGCTGATTGGCGTTGTGATCCTATCGGATATTGCGGGTTATTTCGCGGGGCGAATTTTGGGTGGGCCAAAGTTCTGGCCCGCCATCAGCCCAAAGAAAACATGGTCGGGCACGGTGGCGGGCTGGATGGGCGCGGCGGGTTTGGGGGCGGCGTTTTGGGCGGCGGGCTATGGCGGCGCGGCGCTGATTATCCTATCCCCGCTGGTCGCCTTTGCGGGTCAGATGGGCGATATTGGCGAAAGCTGGCTAAAGCGGCGCGCGGGGATCAAAGACAGCTCGAACCTCATTCCGGGGCATGGCGGGTTTCTGGATCGGTTTGACGCGCTGATTGGGGCGGCGCTGGTGGTGCTGGCCTTGCAAATGGCCGCGCCTGAAGTCTTGGCCTTTGGGGGCTGAATGCGGCGCATTTCCATTCTTGGGGCCACGGGGTCGATTGGGCAATCGACCTTTGATTTGATCGCGCGGGCGGGCGGGGCGGATGCCTTTGATACCGTGGCACTGACGGGCGGGCGCAATGTGGCAGAGCTGGCGCGGATGGCGCGCAGTCTGCGGGCGCAGATCGCTGTGACGGCCTATGACGCGTGCTTGGACGAGCTGCGCGCCGCTTTGGCGGGCAGCGGGGTGCAGGCGGCCGCGGGGGCGGCGGCGATTGCCGAGGCCGCCGCCCGCCCCGCCGATTGGGTGATGAGCGCGATCATCGGCAACGCGGGTCTTGCCCCCAGCTTTGCCGCGCTGGACAATGGTACAACTTTGGCGCTGGCCAATAAGGAAAGCCTCGTCTCGGCGGGCAAGCTGTTGCTGGCGCGGGCGCAAGGCTCGGGGGCCACGATCTTGCCCGTTGATAGCGAACATTCGGCCATATTTCAGGCCTTGGCGGGCGAGGACATGGCCGCCGTCGAAAGGGTGATTATCACCGCATCGGGCGGGGCATTGCGCGATTGGCCTTTGGAACGGCTGGCGCAGGCCAGCGTGGCGCAGGCATCAACGCATCCCAATTGGGACATGGGTCAGCGCATCACCATCGACAGCGCATCCATGTTTAACAAAGCCATGGAAGTTATTGAAGCGCATGAATTTTTCGCGCTACGCCCAGATCAAATCGAAGTGGTTATTCACCCCCAATCTATCGTTCACGCCATGGTTGGGTTCAACGATGGCGGCGTGATGGCGCATTTGGGCGCGCCCGATATGCGCCATGCAATCGGCTATGCGCTGAACTGGCCGCAGCGCAAATCGCTGCCCGTGGCGCGGCTGGATCCGGCGGCCCTTGGCAGCGCTAACCTTCACCGCCCCCGATCTGGCCCGCGTTCCTGCGCTGCGCCTGTGCCGCGAGGTGATGACCACGGGCGGGGCTGCGGGGGCGGTGTTTACCGCCGCCAAAGAGGCCGCGCTGGACGCGTTCATCGCGGGGCAGATTGGGTTTATGGATATGGCGGGGCTGGTCGAGGAGGCGCTTTGCCGCCTATCGGGCGAAATTGCGCTATCAAATCGCGCCGTCAAAGCCCTTGAGGTAGTGCTGCATATAGACCATCTCACGCGCGGCAGCGCGCCGCTCGAAGTCGGCTGCGCAAAATGAGCAAAGGGCGGTGGCGTATGGCAAGTTTTCTTGGCAGTAGATGGCAGGACTTGCTATTGGATTTTGGCGGCGTTCATTTTTGGCCGCTTGGGCGGTTATTGTGGCCGTGCATGAATACGGCCACTACATCGTTGGGCGCTCGAGCTGGGGATTAAGGCCGATGTGTTTTCAGCCTTGGCTTTGGCCCAGTGGTTGCAATCGCGCATGGATAGGCATGGCACGCGCTGGCAAGTTGGCGGCCATACAAGGGCGGGTTTGTGCGGTTTAAGCGGTGATGCAAGACGCAGCCTCGGCCATGCCGGGCAAAGTGATGCTCGCAGCCTTTCGCGGCAGCCGAGGCGCGCGCAGCACCATGGCGGGCGCGCCGCTGTGGGCGCGGGCGGCTGACGGTGGCGGCGGGGCCAGACATTCAACTTTCGCGCTGTCGTTTGTTATTTTCATGGCGGTAATTTTTGGCCTTCGAGCATGGCGGCAGATCGCCCGATTGTCGGCGCGCGGTTTATCCCATGCCGCAGGTCTATGAGCTGCGCGGAGGGGGACGCGATTGTAAAGCCGAACAATGGGGTGCCAAACGCCCTTCCGACAGCGCCGAAATTCCTTTTACCGCCAAACCGCTGATAGTGCTATTAGTCCCGTGCCTGATGTCACCTATAGTGTGTAGCGGGTGATGGCCAGGTTGTGGACATTGTAGGCTGGGCCAGCTGCCACGCCAGGCGGTAGTCGAGTCGGTCTGTTGACAGAGCGCAGCTTTTGCAGCGGAATTCGGGAAGGCGACGTCGTGGATGTCCATCGACGGACAGCCGATTTCCGCCTTTTCGCAGCTGCCCATTGCCGTTGAGGCATCGCAGGGGGCGCGCGCTAAATTTGATCGTGGCGGCAGGGGCAGGGCGAGATGGCCCTAACCCTATCCCCCAATCGGCGCGACATCCCGACAGCAGATGGCGGATTTGAAACGCGCTGGATGATGGGGCGGTCGTCGGGGCTGCTGTTTAGCACAAAGGCGCGCGGGCCCAGGAGCTGGCGCAAATTGCCGCGCGTCAAGTCTGGGCGGTGGTCAGCGGTACGTTTTCGGGCATTGCCCATATGCTGCGCGGCGAGATCAGCACCTGCAACCTGCTCCAGTTTTGCCTCGACCATGGGGCAGGCCGCCAGCACGGGTTTGTGCCGGTCACGATGTTGGCGATGGTCTTTGGGGTGGGCATTTTGAACCTATTTGCCCATTCCCGTTTTGGACGGCGGCCGTTTTACGCCTATGAGGCGATCACAGGCGCACAACTGCGGATACTAAAAATCTAGCGGTGATGGTCGGCGTGGTGCTGTCCTTGACGATCTTTGCCATTGGAAATGACCTGACCTGTGAAGCAATTTGTTGATATACAAATAAAAATTGCCGTGCTTAGGATGCTGTGATGCAAGGCTTGCGGCAAAAAAACGTGATAGGTCTTTGACAATCCATAGATATCGGGTTAGTTATCCACAGCGTTTTGCACATTTGCCATAGGGGCTGACCGTCTATGAACCTTGCTTTCACCCAAATAGCCCATCGCGCTGGTTTGGCAGGCGAATATGCTGGCGTTGTCACTTTATATGTGGGGCCAGTTTTGGCCCAAGATTTCGCATTTAACCGCGTTGCGGTGCAGGGCAACAGCAATGTTGATGCAGCGTCTATCGTGAAATTTGCGCAAATTCAGCAAGGCGCGGGCCTGACGGCGGCGCAGTTGAATGATGCGCTGCAACGCGTGTCGGGTTCGGGCTTGTTTGAGAAGGTTGAATTTGTGCCCCCGGGCGGCACGCTTAATTATTCGGGCCGTCGAGCTGCCCATTATCAGCACCTTGATTTTCTGGCGCAACAGCGCCTGAAAGACGAAGAGCTTAGCGAGATTATCACCCTGACCGCGCAGTGTTTTTTCTCTGCCACTGCCGAAGCGGATGCGGCAGCGATTGCTGATGCGGTGTACCGCGCGCGCAGGCCGCTGGCTGCTTCTGTTGTAGAGCCCGCCGACATACGCACACTTGCGTGTGTTTATGAATCTTTTTTGCTTTCCTCGTTCACGCAATATTACTGGATCAAGCTTTCGCCCATTGTCCAAGATTCCACACATCAAGGCTAAGAGCCTGGACCTTATCTCAGTTCCAGTGTGGCTGATCATCCTCTCAGACCAACTAAAGATCTTGGGGCTTCTACTGCTTTTTACCTAACCAACTACCTAATCTTTGCATAAGCTCATTTTAAAGCGAATGCGGTATAAGTTACCTATTTTCATTCGATATTTTTGCATACTAAATCTAAAATACTTAATATTAATTATCTCGATCTCTAAAGCAGATTCTTGCGTATTACGCACCCGTTCGCTATGCTTTTTAAAACATTCAACTAGCATGTAAGTTAGTATACATTGCTAGCGTTCATCCGGAGCCAGGATCAAACTCGTTGTATAATACAATTTTAATTATGTAAGACTACTATGGCAATTCACGTGTAGCCGAATTAAACGAACCAATGTCCCTGGATTACAGCCCAGCAAGTTAACCACTTATCTGACCATTTTCAAACGATTATATATTAAAACATATAATTTTATCCTTATATAATCGAAAAACCTATTGTTATCTAAAATTTTATGTGAATAACCATGAACTCTTATGAAATTTTTGGTATAAAAATTGCGAAATTAGGATTTGAACCTAAATAAAATACTTTACTATTCTACCGAAAGTACTTTCGCTTAAAAAATTATTATTATCTAAAATTAGTATCAAAATTATTAAAAAAAGTTAACGCTCTTTGCATAATAAATGAATGTTTTACAGTTTTTCCTGAAGAATAAAAACTATTTACATTATATTTAATGGATATTTATATACAAAATTAATCATATTAAAATCAGAAGCAAGTTTTAGCAGTTTAATGAAGTACCTTTTTTTGTGATATTATCAAATAAAAAAGCGATTTCTTATCATCGCATAAATATAAGCCAAAGACCCTGAAGTATTTGGTTTTAAACGGCGGTATCACTATAAATCGACATTAACATTTTGAACACCACGCATCAAAAGATTTGGTAAACACTTTGGTGGTCATTTGTGGACGTTGTTCTAAATTTAATACTGTTTTTTCTTCTTCGTATTCAGATAAAATAGGAATTCTCATCTTTACATTTTTGTTTAAATTTTACTAAATGAGTATCAAATCAAAAAATATCTTTTTTCTGTGAAAAACGGTTTTTTCGTACTCCGAAATTATCATCTAAGTTAATACACATAACATTTTTGATAGATTCTAAATTTCTTTTTCGAGATATTTTTTTTAATATTTAGTAATTGTAAAGATTCACTATTTGCGCTAGCATTTATTTTAAGTGCTACTACTGAATCAAAATTATTTTTTAAATAAGAAATTACAGGGGTTAAACTTTCGCCCTTTTTTTAAAGATTCTCCTATTAAAACTAAAAGGGCACTTCTGCACTAACAAAGTTTTTAGCATAATCAAAAGATTTACCTTCAATACCTAAAGATTTTGATAAACTTAAATTATCAAATTTTGTATTTATATTTGATGGAAAATATAAATTCATGTTTACTAATGATAATAAGTTATTTTGATGTGTTCTTATACGAGCATTAATAACAGAACATTCAATTTTAGATTAACTGAAAAAACTAAACCAATAGAATCACAAGAATCTATAGAATTATTTTATCTGTTAAACATCAAGAATAAAAAATTAATATATTCAGTATTACCTACTAAAGAATTTACATTTAAATTTTTATTTGATCTTGATAATTTAAAGGTGTTAAAATATGCATACTTTCTAATCCGGATCTTTCACTTATATTAAATAAAGTGTTTTTTGAACATTATGGTATCCATTATTTTTAAAATTTAGTTCAGTTTACAGATCTATACAGTCGTAATGTTGGTTTATAAGAAAAAACATGTTGTAATCTACGATGAAAAAATTAGCATCATATGAAAAACGTGCGCACATGTGTAACTGAACGAAGTACAA
>JAXHON010000038.1:0-8746 GCA_034519315.1 Cypionkella sp.
ACTACGTATTGTTGCTGGACGGCGCCTTGCCGCTGCGGTCGCAGCGCGGCTGCCTAGAGGCCTATATCGCCGATTATGCCCTTGCGCGCGAGGCGGTTACAGCCCTGAACTGGGTGCATAAAGACGGCCAGTCGATGACTGTCCTATTGGAAAGCCTCTATGATCAAGCCAAGGCAGGCAATGCCATCGCCAAATCCATCTTTCGCCGCGCGGGCCGCTATCTGGCGCTGGGATTGTCCAATGTGATCAACCTCTTTGACCCCGCCCTGATCATCCTGTCGGGCGAAAGAATGCGCTATGACTATCTTTACGCCGAAGAAGCGCTGGCCGAAATGGAAAACCTCGTCATCGCCACAGGCCGCCCCCGCCCGCCGATTGAAATTCACGCGTGGGGCGATCTCTGGGCCCATGGGCGGCCGCGCTGGCGCTGTCGCAAACCGGCGATGGCCAGCTTGGGGCGCGTATAGCGGCGCAGTAAGTTGTGTTGGCTGCGGGTGCGCGGCTGCCGGCGCACACCCCCAAATACCGGGCTAAACCCAGCCCGCCAAATTCTCCACAATCACCGCCTCTAGGGCTGCGATATGCGCCGCGTCATCGTTTAGGCAAGGAATATAGGTAAACACCTCGCCGCCTGCATGTTCGAAGGCTTCGGCAATCTCGCCGTTAATCTCTTCCAGCGTTTCGATGCAATCGGCGGAAAAGGCGGGGGCCATCACGGCGATGCGTTTGTGGCCCTGTCTCGCCAGCTCGGCCACATGTTCCACCGTATAGGGTTTTAGCCATTCTTCACGGCCAAACACCGATTGAAAGGTTGTATCAATGCGCCCCTTCTCCCAGCCCAGCGCTTCGCGCAAAAGGCGTGTGGTTTTTTGGCATTGGCAATGGTAGGGATCGCCCTCCATCAGATAGCGCTTTGGCATCCCGTGATAGCTGGCCACCAGCTTATCGGGCACATGATCTAGCTTGGCATAGGCGGTGCGGACGGACTCTGCCAGTGCGGCGATATAGGCGGGATGTTCGAAATATTCGGGCACGGTGCGCACAGCGGGCTGGCGTTTTTCGCGGCGCAAAGCGGCAAAAAAGGCATCATTCGCCGTGGCCGATGTGGCCCCCGCGTAATGAGGATACAGCGGAAAGAACAAGATTTTCTCGCACCCCGCCGCCACCATCGCCTGCACCCTAGACTGGGTGGAGGGGTTGCCATAACGCATCGAAAAATCGACCATCACACCATCGCCATAGCGTGCCCGCATGGCCGCCGCGATAGCCGCCGTCTGGTCTTTGGTGATCGTCAGCAGCGGGCTTTCGTTTTTCTCATGGTTCCAGATCAGCTTATAATTGGCCCCCGATGTAAAGGGCCGCTTGGTCAAAATCACCAATTGCAGCAGCGGTTGCCAAATCCAGTTGGAAATATCCACAACCCGCTTGTCGGATAGAAACTCGTTCAAATAGCGGCGCATCGACCAGTAATCATAGCCGTCAGGTGTGCCCAAATTGGCCAAGAGAACGCCGATTTTCGGCGCTTTTACAATCGGATGGCTGGCTTGGGCGTGGGCAAGGCGGCCCACCCCTGGCATCACGTCGGTCATAAATGCGTCCCTATTAATTTGCGCCAGACTTAGCCTGCCCACCGTCTGCGTCAACCATCCTTTTGTCGCAGGGTCTTTGCATTTGCCAAGGCATCGGCCAAACGGTAAGCCGCCGATCCGGGTTTCAGCGGTTTTTGCTGCCCTTCATGTGCGGCCCAGCCCGTCAGACAGACAATCTCGAATGTCGCAGGAATGCGTCCGTCTGCCCCGCCATAGGTCGCCGCATATATCTGCGCGGCGCGGTCAAAAACCGCTCGGCGCGTGAAATGACGCGCGCGGGCGGCCAGCGCGTTGCCCTCGCCAAAGGCGCGCAAATCGGCCACCACATGATAGATGTCGCGGTAACGTAGCGTTTTGGCATAGCTATCGGCCACTGGCAGGGCATAGCCCGCGCGTTGAAGCAGCCCCCCCAGATCGCGAATTTCCCCCATCGGCAGCACGCGCGGGGATAGTCCGCCCGTCACCTCTGCTTCGGCCTGCGCCAAGGCGCTGCGCAATTCATGCAAAGTCTGTCCGCCAAACATCAGCGCAATGGCCAAACCGTCAGGGCGCAGCGCGCGGCGCATTTGCACCAACTGGCCGACAGGGTCATTGGCCCAATGCAGCGCCATGGCGTGGATCACCAGATCAAACGCACCTTCGTTTAAGCCAAGAGTGTCATCTGGCGGGATGATCTGCGCAGGGGCCGCGCCCTTATGGGTGAAATTTCGCCAAATTTTCGGAAAATCGGTGACAATGGCAATATCGGTTAAGGGTTTATTAACCAGAGCAAGGCGATCCTGCACTTCGGCCATGGCCTCGTCTTGCCAGAGCATATCGCGCGCGCGCCCTTGGGCGCGGCGGCGTGCGGCGTCGTCGGTGAGTGGGGGCATTTCGGGCGCAGACATGTGTCTCAGGATAGGGGGCAGCTTTGGGATTGCAAGGTATCTTGCACGCGATTTATCCGCCGCAGTGTATCAACTGCGGGGACGGTGTGGTTAGCGACTTTGGTCTTTGCGCCGACTGCTGGAAGGGGACGCCCTTTATCAGTGGCACGGTGTGCGAGGCCTGCGGCGCGCCGCTGATGCGGGGGGAAGATGCGGGTGCGCAACATTTGCACTGCGACGATTGCCTGACCATCGCGCGCCCATGGGCAGCAGGGCGCGCGGCCTTGGTCTATAAGGATAATGCGCGCTCGATGGTATTGGCGCTGAAACACGGCGATCGGATGGATTTGGCGCGCCCTGCGGGCGATTGGCTGAAACGCGCGGCATCGGATATTTTGCTGCCTGATATGCTGGTAGCGCCTATCCCGCTGCATTGGACACGGCTGTTCAAGCGGCGCTACAATCAGGCCGCCCTTTTGTCGGCGCGGCTGGCCAAATTGGCGCGGCTTGATCATTGCCCCGATCTTCTGACCCGCGCGCGCCAAACGGAAAGTCAAGACGGGCGTGGGCGCGATGGGCGCTTTGTAAATGTGCAAGGCGCGTTCACCCCCACCCCAGCCGAGGCCGCGCGCATTGCGGGGCGGCACATTCTGCTGGTGGATGATGTGATGACATCGGGGGCCACCTTTTCCGCCGCAACCGAGGCTTGTCTTGCGGCGGGGGCAAAGTCGGTGCGTATTGTCGCACTGGCGCGCGTTGTCAAAGATGCGTAAATCCCTATAGTCGCGGCAAAGGCGCCGCCAAAGGGAAATGCGATGATACCTGTCGAAATTTACACAACCCAATCCTGCCCCTATTGCCATTGCCGCCAAGGGCCTGTTGCGCGCAAAGGGCGTGACTTACAAAGAAATCGACGTGGGCGGCAACCCTGCCTTGCGCGCGGCGATGACGCAGCGGGCGGGCCGCACATCCGTGCCGCAGATATTCATCGGCGGGCAGCACGTTGGCGGCTGCGATGACATCCACGCGCTGGACCATGCGGGCAAACTTGACGCGATGTTGGCCTAAGTCATGCTTCGCTGCCCTCGTTGCAAATGTACCACAGCGATCGATCCCGCCGCCAATTTGGCGCAGGTGCAGGACTTGGTCGCGCGTGCGGTGTCGGGCGGGGCGGAATTTGTGCTCACCCCTGAATGCACCAATATGCTGTCATCAAACCGCGAGCATCAGCGCGCGCATATTATGGCCGAGGGGGACGATCCCACCCTTGCTGCCTTGCGCGTTCAGGCGGCAGAGGCGGGGATTTGGCTGCTGATTGGCAGCCTTGGGGTTCAGTCTGGCGATGCAGATGGGCGATTTGCCAACCGATCCTTCTTAGTTGCGCCTAGCGGAGAAGTCGCCGCGCGCTATGACAAAATCCATATGTTCGATGTGAATGTCTCGCAAACCGAGGTGTATCGCGAATCAGCTGCCTATCGCCCAGGCGATCGGGCCGTTTTGGCGCAAACCCCATGGGGCGGCGTGGGGATGACTGTTTGCTACGATCTACGCTTTGGCCATTTGCACCGCGCGCTGGCGCAGGCGGGGGCGCAGATTTTGACAGTGCCCGCCGCCTTTAACCACATCACGGGGGCGGCGCATTGGGAGGTGCTGCTGCGCGCCCGCGCAATAGAGACGGGCTGTTTCGTTCTGGCCCCCGCGCAAACGGGCGTTTCACGCCGGTAACCCTGTCAGGCGGTAAGCGGGCGGCGCACCTTTGGCCATTCGCTGGCGGTGTCCCCGTGGGGCGAGGTGCTGGCCGATGGCGGCACCGATATTGGCGTGACTTTTGTCGATTTGGATCTGGCCGAAGTCGCCCGCGCCCGCGCGCGTATCCCATCGCTGTCGCATGATCGAAAGTTCGCGCTATGAACGCGCAGAACGAAACCGCGATTGCCCTGTTTGGCGAATTGTTCATGGCCGACCAGCTGGCGCGGGGCCGCATCACGCGGGTGCTGCCCAAGGGGATGGAGCTGTCGCATTTTTCCGTGCTGAACCATCTGGCGGGGCTGAAGGACGAACGCACCCCCGCCCAACTGGCCCGCGCCTTTCACCTGACGCGCGGGGCGATGACCAATACTTTGGCGCGGCTAGAGGCGGCAGGCCATATCCATATCCGCCCCGATTGGGATGACGCGCGGCAAAAATTCGTCGCCATTTCCCCCGCAGGCCGCGCTGCCCGCGATGCCGCCGTAGCCGCCGTAGCCCCGCTGATTGGCGATGTTGTGGCGGGTTTGGGCATTGAAAAAGTGCGCGCAATCTTGCCAATTCTGCGCGAAATCCGTCTGCGGATGGAGGACGGAGAATAGGGGCTCTGCCCCAAGTTCAGAGTTGAGGGGCTTTGCCCAAAGTTCGGTGTTCAGGGGCTTTGCCCCTCGGCGCTGCGCGCCTCACCCCAGGATATTTTCAAAGAAAAGAAACGGTTAGGGCGCGCACAGGGTCATCAGGGCCGATGCGGGGTTTTCCAGATCATCAATCACATCGAAATGGTGGCGCAGGGGGGCGGGCGTCCAAGGGCAGGCCCATTCCTCGGACAGGGTGCGCGCCTGCCACACAAAGGCGGGGCGCTCCTGCGCGCCGACCCAGATATGCGCGTTTATACCAGCGCGCAGCGGCAGGCGGGCGGGGCTTTCACGGGCACATTCGGGCGCGTCCAGTCGAAGATCAGTGTTCATCGTCGTATCCATCAGCGGGGCCAGTTCTGCCACGGGCGAGATGGGAACGCAGGTTGCGATGCGCGCGCCAGCGTCCCCGCCCATGCCCGCATTTGCCAGCCGTGCGGCCAGATGCCCGCCTGCGGAATGGCCCGTCACGGTGATTGGCCCCGCCACCAAATGGGCAGCGGCATTTAGGGCCTCCTCCATCTCGGCGGTGATCTGCGCAATCCGCGCCTGCGGGGCCAAGGTATAGCTGGGCATCGCGCAAGCATAGCCCCGCGCCAGCGCGCCCGCCGCCAGATGTGACCAATCGCGCCGACCAAAGGCCAGCCAATAGCCGCCATGGATGAACATCATCAGCCCGCGCGGGCTGGTTTCGGGCAGGAACAGATCAAGGCGGAGCCTCTCACCCGAGCCGAATGGCAAATCCAGCCGCGCCCGAGGCCCAAGCTGCGCGCGAAACATCGCCGCCTTTGCCGCCCAGCGCGGCGGAAAATCGGCCGCGCCATCTATGAAATCGCCGTTGGCATAGGCGCGGTCGGCGGCGGCATTGGGCATTTTGTGACTCCAGTTTTCGCATGCCATATCAGGCCAAACCTGGCGGCAGAGAATGGACTTTTGCCCGCGCAAAACGGGCATAGGGCAAGAACACAGCGATCCCTGCCCCATAGAGCGCGCGCCATGCTGGACACGATCACCGATCTGAAATCGCTGCTGAAAGACCCATCATTGTTACCGAACAAGGCCTATATCGCGGGGGATTGGGTGGATGCGGGCGATGGGGCGACATTTGCCGTGACCAACCCTGCGCGCGGCGATGTGATTGCCCATGTGCCAGACCTAACCCGCGCCGATGCCGCCCGCGCCATTGCCGCCGCCGATGTCGCCCGCCGCGATTGGGCTGCGCGCACGGGCAAGGAACGCGCGCAAATCCTGCGCCGCTGGTTTGATTTGTGCATGAACGCCCAAGACGATCTGGCCGCCATCCTGACGGCCGAAATGGGCAAGCCCTTGGCCGAGGCGAAAGGCGAGATTGCCTATGGTTCGTCCTATATCGAATGGTTCGCCGAAGAGGCAAAACGCGCCTATGGCGAGGTGATCCCCGGCCATATGCGCGATAAGCGTATTTCGGTGATCAAACAGCCCATCGGGGTTTGCGCCAGCATCACGCCGTGGAATTTTCCCAATGCGATGATCGCGCGCAAAGTGGCCCCCGCGCTGGCGGCAGGCTGCGCCATGGTCTCGCGCCCAGCCGCCGAAACGCCGCTATCGGCGATTGCCTTGGCGGTTTTGGCCGAACGCGCGGGCGTGCCTGCGGGGGTTTTCTCGGTGATCACCTCGCGCCGCGCGTCGGATATTGGCAAAGAGTTTTGCGAGAACCGCGCCATCCGCAAGCTGACCTTTACGGGCAGCACCGAAGTGGGCCGCATCTTGCTGCGCCAAGCCGCCGATCAGGTCTTGAAATGTTCGATGGAGCTGGGCGGCAACGCGCCCTTTATCGTGTTTGACGATGCCGATCTGGACGCGGCAGTCGAGGGCGCGATGGTGTCGAAATTTCGCAACAACGGGCAGACCTGCGTTTGCGCCAACCGCATCTATGTGCAGGCGGGGGTTTATGACGCCTTTGCCGAAAAACTCTCGGCAGCGGTGGCCAAGCTGAACATTGGCGACGGTCTCACCGCAGGCGTCACCACAGGCCCGCTGATCAACATGGACGCAGTGGACAAGGTCGAGGAACATATCGCTGACGTCTTGGCAGGCGGCGGCAAAGTGGTGACGGGGGGCGCGCGTCACGCGCTGGGCGGCACTTATTTCCAGCCCACCGTGGTGACGGGCGTGAAACCCGATATGAAAGTGGCGCAGGAGGAAACTTTTGGCCCGCTGGCACCATTGTTCAAATTTGAAACCGAGGAAGAGGTGATTGCCCGCGCCAATGACACGATCTTTGGTCTGGCCAGCTATTTCTACGCCCGCGACATTGGCCGCATCACCCGCGTGCAAGAGGCGCTGGAATACGGCATGGTCGGCGTGAATACGGGCCTGATTTCCAATGAAATGGCCCCCTTTGGCGGCGTCAAACAATCGGGTCTTGGCCGCGAGGGCAGCCACCACGGCATGGATGATTACATGGAAATGAAATACATCTGCCTGTCGATCTAAAGCGCTAAACTTGGCACAAACGGCGGGCTGTTATCCCCTAGCAGCCCGCCGTTTTTGTATAGCGCGGCTGCGTATCGCATCTTTTGGTCATCGCCCATCCGATTGGGCCAACCCGAAACAGGAGATGACAATGCTGCCAGCAACTTTCGCAAACACATCGCAAAACACCCGTTCATTTGCCCGCCGCGCCATGGCTGCCACCTTGGCGCTTGGCCTTGCTTTGCCTGCTGCCCCCGCCCTGGCGCTGGATCGGCACGAGCAAGGCATCGTCGCAGGCGCATTGGGAATGCTGTTCATCCAAGGGATGATCCAAGCCTCGAAAAACCCACAGCAGCAGCCAGCGCAGAGCGCCCACCCTGTCGAAATGCCGCGCAAATATATCAAGTCGCGCCCTGCCAGTGTTTCGGCCCATCGCACGCCCGCAGCTTACGCCTTTTCCAGCTATACAATGTCCGAGCGCCGCGCCATTCAACGCAGCCTTGCGCGGGCGGGATATTATTACGGCGGGATTGATGGTGCCTTTGGGCCCGGAACCTATAACGCCACTATGGGTTATGCCCGCGCGATCAAATCGGTCGGCGCGATGAACAGCCAAGCGGGCGCCTATGGCGTTTATGATCGCCTGCTGTATGGCCGCTAAGGGTTTGGCAAGGATTCCTTGCTAGACTGGTAATGTATAGAACGAGTGCAGTGTTGACCAAAGTTTTGGCTTAACGAGTGTGGGCTGGCAATATCTAAATTGCCGCCGTTATACCGAAGGGTGGAAACCCAAAACGAAAGCGCGCAAGTGATCTTGCGCGCTTTCTACTTAGGGGGCGCTAGGGTTAGGCCTGCGCGATTTGAGGTAGATCGGCGCTTTTCACCTTGGCGGGGGTTACATCTTTCGCGGCTGCGCGGCCAATTTCGATGCGGCGGGGGCGCAGGGCCTCGGGCATCTCGCGCGCTAGGTCAATATGCAGCATACCGTTTTCATGCGTGGCGCCCGTGACGCGCACATGATCTGCCAGCGCAAAGCGCCGCTCGAACGCGCGGGTGGCGATGCCGCGATGCAGGTAAGTTTTTTCCTCGGCCTCGTCGGGGCGGCGGGCGGCGATATGCAGCGCGCCTTCCTTCACCTCGACCGTCAGATCAGCCAGCGAAAACCCCGCCACGGCCAGCGAAATGCGATAGGCGTCCTCGCCCGTTTTTTCGATGTTGTAGGGCGGATAGGCGGCGGTGGTGCTGTCTGCGGTTAGCGCGCGGTCGAGCAGGTCTGCAATACGGTCAAAGCCGACGGTGGCGCGGTATAAGGGTGCAAAATCATAGGTTCGCATGGATCATCCTTTCAAAGCGATGTGTCATCTGTTTCCTGCCTTCCCATCTGGGCAAGGCAGTGGCCCAAAGCCGATTGGCCTTTGGGTGATGTTTATCTGGGAACGGCTAGCAATACGTAGCA
>JAXHON010000049.1:0-16472 GCA_034519315.1 Cypionkella sp.
GCCGAACGGTTTTTCGAATTTCGCTTCCCCTTGCGCCAACAGCCCCCAACGGAGGTTAACCCATGGACGGAACCGTTCTTGTTGCTGATGATGATCGCACGATTCGCACTGTTTTGACGCAGGCGCTCACGCGGGCGGGGTGCAAAGTGCACGCCACCTCTAGCCTGATGACGTTGATGCGCTGGGTCGAAGAGGGAAAGGGCGATTTGGTCATTTCCGATGTCATCATGCCCGACGGCAATGGCCTGCATGCCCTGCCCAGCATTGCCAAACTGCGCCCTGGACTGCCCGTGATTGTGATATCGGCGCAAAACACCATCATGACCGCGATCCAAGCTGCCGAGGCAGAGGCCTTTGATTACCTGCCCAAGCCTTTTGATCTGCCCGATTTGATGAAACGCAGTGCCCGCGCGCTAGAGATGAAACGCTATGCGCCAAAATCTGCGCCCACGGTGCGCAGCGAGGCGGGGGATGATTTGCCGCTTGTGGGGCGCACGGCCGCGATGCAGGCGCTGTATCGTTTGGTGGCACGCGTTATGAATGCCGAGCTAAGCGTTTTGATAACTGGCGAATCTGGAACGGGTAAGTCACTGGTCGCAAAAGCTATTCACGATTTTTCAGATCGGCGCAGCCAGCCCTTTGTTGTGGCCAGCGCCGCCGATCTGGCGGGGGTAGAGGGTATTTCGGCGCTGTTATCGCGCGCGCGTGGCGGCAGCCTGCTGCTGGACGAAGTGGGCGATTTTGACGATGATGCGCAGGCGCGACTGGTGCGGATGCTGGACGTGATGGGCGAGCCGAACGTGCGGATCATGGCCTCTAGCCAAAGCGATTTGCAGGCCAAAATGGAAAGCGGCGGCTTTCGCACAGACCTGTTTTATCGCTTGGGCGGCGTGGTGCTGCCAATCCCGCCGCTGCGCGAGCGAGTTGAAGACATCCCCCTTTTGGCCGAGCATTTTTTGGCCAAGGGAGAGCGGGAGACAGGCGCAGCGCGGCATCTTTCGCCGACCGCGATGGACATCGTGCGCGCGTATCCTTGGCCAGGCAACGTGCGGCAATTGGAAAATGTGCTGAAACGTCTGCAAGTGACGGGGTCAGAACCCGAGATTTCGAAAACCGAGCTTGAGGCTGCCATGGGCAACGCGCCATCGCCCAGCAGTCCGCGTGGCGGCGTGATCGAGGGCGAGAAACTCTCGGCTTCGGTGGCGCGGCATTTGCGCCGCTATTTCGATCTGCACAACGGCCAACTGCCGCCTGATGGCGTTTATGACCGTATTTTGCGCGAAATTGAGGTTCCGTTAATCGAAATCGCGCTAGACGCTACAGCAGGAAATCAGGCTAAATGTGCCGATTTGCTGGGTATCAACCGCAATACTTTGCGAAAGAAGATCCAAGAGCTGGATATTTCCGTGACACGGCGACGCAAACTGATGTAAAAGCGCCACATGCTGTGTCGCAGGGGTAACTCTGCCACATCTGGGGAATTGGGGTAGGGCGTGAACGGCGCTTTTCGCAGCACGACAACATTGCGCCTGTCGCGATTGCGGCGGTCTCGCCGCTTTCGCGCTGCGGGCAGCGTTGCCTTGATCGTTTTGGGCCCCGCTTTAGCGGCGCTGACATTTCTGGCCTTGGGACCATTTTCGCTGTCGGCAGGATCGCAGGCGCTGCGTTTGGTTTTGCTGGCCGATTTCGTGTATGTTCTGGTGGTGGCCGCGCTGGTGGCCGCGCGCGTGGCGCAAATGGTGCAAGATCGTCGGCGCAATTCAGCGGGCTCAAAATTGCACCTGCGCCTGACGGGCGTTTTTGGTCTTGTCGCGCTGGTTCCCACGATTTTGGTTGCCGTTTTTGCCGTTTTGACGGTGAATATCGGTCTGGAGGGATGGTTTTCGCAGCGCGTGCGCGATGTTGTTGGATCATCGTTATCGGCGGCCACGGCCTATGAATCAGACCAAGCAGCGGCGCTTAGCGCAGATGCGCGCGCCTTTGCGGCTAACTTGAACGCTGCGCGCAGTGCCACCTCACTTTTGGGCGATATTCAGGCGCGCGATGTGATCAACCAAATCTTGCCCCAAATCCAGCGCGGCTTGTCAGAAGTTTACCTGATTGATGGCGCGGGGACCATTCGCGCGCGCGGGCAACGCAGTTACCTTTTTGGCTACGAAGCCCCCAGCGCCGAAAACTTCACCGCCGCCAGCACGGGCGAGGTTGTGATTATCCAAGACTGGCCGCAAAACGAATTGCGCGCGATGATTAAACTAAGCGCCTTTGTGGACCGCTATCTGTTCATCACGCGCATCGTGGACGGGCGGATTTTGCAACTTTTGGACGAAGCCCAAGAAAACGTGCGCCTTTATGATCAGTTAGAACAAGATCGCGGGCGGGTGTTGTTCAACTTTGGCCTTGTGTATCTGGGCTTTGCAGTGATTCTTATTCTGGCCGCGATTTGGATGGGCATGTGGTTTGCCGAACGACTGTCGCGCCCCATTGGCCGTCTGGCGCAGGCGGCCGAGCGTGTGGGCCAAGGCGACATGGATGTGCAGGTGGTTGAAGAGGTCGGCGATGACGAAATTGCCACTTTTGGGCGTGTTTTCAATCAGATGACGCAACAACTAAAAATGCAGCGCGCCGATTTGCAGGCCACGCATCGCGAAACAGAAGAGCGCCGCCGTTTGTTTGATTCGGTGCTGTCGTCTGTGACTGCCGGGGTGATTGGCCTTAGCGAGGCGGGCGAGATTGATTTTGCCAATCCCGCCGCCTTGCTCGCTCTTGATCTGCCAACGGATGCGCATGGACGCCCCCTTGCGCTAGCCGTCCCCGAATTTGGCCCGATGCTTGCGCGGTTGCAAACCAGCGGTGGCAACGGCGCACAAGAAGAGCTGCGCCTAACGCGGCGTGGCAAACAAGAAAACCTATTGGTGCGTATGAGCAAGCGGCGCGGGGCCACAGGCGGGCTAGAGGGATTTGTGGTTGCCTTTGACGATGTGACCGAACTTGTTGCGGCGCAGCGCTCGGCTGCTTGGGGCGATGTGGCGCGGCGCATCGCGCATGAAATTAAGAACCCTTTGACCCCGATCCAGCTTTCGGCTGAACGGATCAAGCGAAAGTTTGTCCCGCAGCTGGCCGATGGGGCCGATTTGGCGCAATTAACAGATGTGATCGTGCGCCAGACGGGCGATTTGCGCCGCATCGTTGACGAATTTTCCCGCTTTGCCCGCATGCCCGAACCCGATCGCCGCAGTGCTGATTTGGGCGCGCTGCTGCGTGCCGCCGTTCTATTGCAAGAAAACGGTCAGCCTGATGTTCGATTTACAAAATCTGTGCCCAGTGCGCCGTTGATGTTGGAGATTGACGGCACGATGATGGGGCAAGCCTTCATAAATTTGATGAAGAACGCAGGTGAAGCGATTGATGAATATAAAGAAAAGTCCAATCAAAATCATCGCGGCGAAATTCGTGTGACGCTAGAGGCGACACCCGAAATGGCCCGCATCACCATTGCTGATAACGGTACGGGCCTGCCCGAAGACCGCTCGCGTCTCTTTGAGCCTTACATGACCACCCGCGAAAAAGGCACAGGGCTTGGCCTGCCGATTGTGAAAAAGATCATCGAAGAACATGGCGGCACGTTGCAACTGACCGACGCCGATCCCTTTGCCCCCGATGCCCACGCGGGCGCGATGGCGATCATTCAATTGCCACGGCTGAACCCGCCTGCCAACCCGCCTGCCAACCCGCCTGCCAGTGATACCTTCAAGGAGAAAGACCAATCATGAGCATCTTGATCGTCGATGATGAGAAAGACATCCGCGAACTTATTGGCGATATCTTGCGCGAAGAGGGGTATTCGGTGCGCTTGGCTGCCAATTCCGATGAGTGTATGGCCCAAATCAACGCCGATGCGCCCAGCCTGATGATTTTGGATATCTGGCTGAAAGACAGCCGTATGGATGGGATTGACATCCTAAAGACAGTCAAACGCGACAATCCCGATATTCCAGTGGTCATTATTTCCGGCCATGGCAATATTGAAATTGCCGTGGCAGCGATCAAACAGGGCGCCTATGATTTTATTGAAAAACCGTTTAATATCGACCAGTTAATGGTCGTTGTGACACGGGCGATGGAGACGAGCCGCCTGCGGCGCGAAAACGCCGATTTGCGCAAACGCGAGGTCAGCTCGACCGAAATGCTGGGCAGTTCTGCTGCGTTCAAAACGTTGAAGGCGCAGCTGGAAAAGGTGACAAAAACCAACTCGCGCGTTTTGCTGGCGGGGCCATCTGGCGCGGGAAAAGAGACGGCAGCGCGTTATATTCACGCCAATTCGCACCGTGCCAACGCGCCGTTTTTGGCAATTTCCAGCGCAACCTTAGAGCCCGAACGCATGGAAGAGGTGCTGTTTGGCCGCGAAACCGCAGGGCGCGGGGTGGAACGGGGCGCGCTGGAAGAGGCGCATGGTGGCGTGGTCTATTTCAACGAAGTGGCGGATATGCCACTGGCAATCCAAGGAAAAATCCTGCGCGTTTTGACGGATCAGCAATTTACACGCGTGGGCGGGGCCGACCGCGTGCGCGTGGATTTGCGGGTGATTTCCTCGACCACGCGTGATCTGCGCGCCGAGATTGCGGCGGGCCGCTTTCGGCAAGAATTATATGATCGTTTGAATGTGGTGCCAATTGCAGTGCCCTCATTGGCCGAAAGGCGCGAGGATATTCCCGAACTCGCGCGCCATTTTATCGCACATTTGAACCGCGTGCAGGGTCTGGCGCAGCGCGATATTTCGCCCGAGGCCGAGGCAATGTTGCAAACCATGATCTGGCAGGGCAATGTGCGCCAATTGCGCAATGTGATCGAGCGTGCGCTGATTTTGGGCGATGGGTCTGGCCCGATCGAGGCGCGCGATCTGCCAGGCCAAGATGCGGCGCCCGACACCTCTGGTCGGATGATGATGGGCGCAGCCGTGGCGACATTGCCCCTGCGCGAGGCGCGCGAAGTGTTCGAGCGTGAATATCTTTTGGCCCAGATCAACCGCTTTGGCGGCAATATCAGCCGCACGGCGGGATTTGTGGGCATGGAGCGCAGCGCGCTGCACCGCAAACTGAAATCGCTGGGCGTTGTCTCGCCGGGTAAAGGGCCGGGCTACGAGGACGAGGGCGACGCATAATGCGGTCCGTGCAAGACAAAGGACGTTTGCTATGAAGGTGATCATTTGCGGCGCAGGTCAAGTGGGCTGGCAAATCGCGCGCCACTTGGCGGGCGAGAATAACGATGTCACCATCGTCGACAAAAATGCAGATCTGGTGCGCCGCGCAACCGAAGCGTTGGATGTTCAGGGGGTAGCGGGTTTTGCCAGTTATCCTGACATTTTAGAGCGGGCGGGCGCGCGCGATGCCGATATGATCATCGCCGCCACCTATTCGGACGAGGTGAATATGGTGATCTGCCAAGTGGCCCATTCGATTTTCAACGTCAATCGCAAGATTGCCCGCCTGCGGGCCACATCTTATCTGGATGCGATTTACACCGATCTGTTTCGCCGCGATCACCTGCCGATTGACGTTGTCATCTCGCCCGAGCGCGAAGTGGCAGAGGCGGCACTGCAACGTTTGGCCGCCCCATCCGCCTTTGAAACCGAAAGTTTCATGGATGGACGCGCGCACTTGCTGGGCATTCATTTGGATGAAGATTGCCCTGTTTTGAACACGCCGCTGCGCCAGTTGAACGAGCTGTTTGCCACGCTGCGCGCCATCGTCGTCGGCGTGCGCCGCGCGGGCCGTTTGTTTGCACCCGAGGCGGATGATCAGCTTTACGCTGGGGATAATATTTACGTCTTCACTCATTCTGCCGATATGTCGCGTACCTTGGATGTGTTTGGAAAATCTTCAAAAAGCAAGAACGGTTGGTGATTATTGGGGGCGGAAATGTGGGGCTAACAGTGGCCCAAGCCTTGGAAGAGCGCGCAGATCGGCTGCGGGTCAAGATCATCGAGAAAAGTCGAGAGCGGGCCGAAATCGCGGCGGACAGTCTATCTAGGACAATTGTTCTAAACGGTGACGGCATGGACATGGACTTGCTCACCGAGGCGGCAATTTCGCAGGCCGACGCAGTTTTGGCGGTGACCGATGATGACAAGACAAACCTACTTGCCGCAGTGCGCGCCAAACAGGCGGGGTGCAAAATGGCTATTGCGCTGGTGAATGATCCAACGCTGACACCGCTTTTGAGTGCCCTAGATATTGACGCCTACATTAACCCGCGCGCGACAACAGTTTCCAGCATCCTGCGCCATATCCGCCACGGGCGGGTTCGGGCGGTCTATTCGCTGGGCGATGGAGAGGCCGAGATGATCGAGGCACAGGTTTTGAACACCTCGGCCCTTGCTGGGCGAATGGTGCGCGAAATAGAATTTCCCGCAGGCGTTTTGGTGGGTGCAGTCATGAAAGGCGATCAAGTTTTAAAGCCGACGGGTGATTTGCGGCTGGATGTCGGCGATGTGATCGCCCTTTTTGCCATGGCCAAAGATGTGCCCGAAACGGAAAGACTGCTGCAAGTCAGCGTTGATTTCTTTTGATGATGTCTGCGCGCAGTTTGCCCTTGATGGTTTTGCTTCTTGCACTGGCGGGGGCAGCTATGATGCTGCCCGCCGCCCATGCCACCATTATGGCCGAGCACCGCGTGGCGCGCGGTTTTTTCTATACGGGCATCGTTGTTTTGATCGTCGCCGCGATGATTGCAATTGCCAGCGCCTCGGGGACTCCAGACCGAGGGTTGCGGGCGCAATTGATCGCTATGGTGGCAGGATACGGGGTTTTGCCACTGGTTTTTGCGATGCCGCTTTTGCAAACTCACCTTGGTATCGGCGGATCTGCGGCATGGTTTGACATGCTGGCCGCCTTTACCACAACGGGCGCGGCCCTGCGCTATCCAGAGGCCTTGCCCCCACGATCACGCTTTGGCGCGCTATGGTGGGTTGGATGGGTGGGCTGTATATTCCGGCCGCGGCAAACGCGATTTTGCTGCCCTTTGGTTTGGGCGGGGCCGAGATCGTTTTGGGCGGCGCAAACAAATCCGCGCGAGGCGCGCATATTGCTAGCACCACTACTGCGTTTGATCGATTGATCGACACCGCCCTGATCATTTTTCCCGTTTATGGCGCACTGACGCTGGTTTTGTGGGCTGCTTTGGCGATGGCGGGCGAGGGCAGTTTTGTGGCCCTGATCACCGCGATGGGCGTTGTGTCAACCTCTGGCATAGCGGCCGAGGCGGGGGGCGTTGCGCAGCAATCTGGATGGCTGGGCGAGGTGATGATTTTCATCGCACTGATTGTTGCCCCTTTCGCGGCATATGATGCCCGTGCGCGGCCAGTTAGGGCGGCAAATGCGCGGAACGCGGCTGTATGACCCCGAATTGGGGCTGGGGTTGATTGTGGTTTTGGTGACCGCTGCGGCATTGCTTGTCTACCATTGGATTGGGCGAACGCCCTCCCATTGATGCCACGATGGCGCGGGCTATTTGGGGCGGGTTATTGCTGGCGCTGTCCTATCTGACGACGACAGGCTTTGAAAAAGCTACAGCACGCAGATGGCCATGACTTGGGCGGGCCTGCTATCGCCGGGCCTTTTGCTGATGGGGCTGGCTATTATCGGCGGGGCGGCAGCAACCACGGCGGGCGGGGTCAAGCTGTTGCGCATCTATGCGCTGGATGCGCCACGGCGAGCGAGAGTTGAAAAAACTGGTTCATCCCCACTCCTTGGGGGGATCTGGACAAGACGCGCGGTTTACCTGCCGCGCGGGGGCACAGAACGCTTGGGTATTGTTCATGTTGTTTGCCTTAACCATTGCGATGGGCGCTGCGGCGATGACGATGACAGGTCAAAAGTTTCGATGCCTCTTTGGCCTTTGTTGTCGCGGCGCTGACAAATACGGGCCCTTTGCCTACCAGCTCGCCTGGATCTGCCGCTGAGCTATACAGCCTTGAATGACCAGCAGATGGCGATTCTGGGCGTGATCATAGTTGTTTGCAGATTAGAGCCGTTGGTGTTGCTGGCGGTGCTGGGCCTCAGTTCTTGGCGCTTTTAGCCAGAAAATTTGAACCAAATCGCGCCAAGCCCCTGAAATAAAGACTGGAATCGCGCGGAAAATAGCGCCACAGAATAAAGCATATGCGCAATATTGTTGTGCCGCGCGAAAAAGGTAAATTAATACCTGCTGGGAAAGGCCCAGCGGCAGGCTTGCCCTCAATTCACGGCGCAGCAGCAGGCAGAAATTATCAAACCACGTGATCGCGCCTTGCAGTTTGACCCCGTTGATCAAAAAGATCGTGACAGGCTGTTTGGATTTGCGCACGTGGTTTAGAAATGCATCTTGCAGGTTTTGTTTATCGGCGGCCATGGCTATTCCCATTGTTCTTGCTTGTGGTCTTTAAATATCGGCAAGCCTGCCGCTGGGCCTTTCCCAACTGGGGCAAATTTACCTTTTCGCGCGGCGCAACAATATTGCGCATATGTGCAAACTATGGCGCTATTTTCCGCGCGATTCCAGTCTTATTTCAGGGGCTTGGCGCGATTTGGATCGAATTTTCTGGCTAAAAGCGCCAAGAACTGGGGGCCAGCACCGCCAGCAACACCAGCAGCTCTAAGCGACCAGCCACCATGATCACACCAAGAATCGCCATCTGCTGGTCATTCAAGGCTGTATAGCTCAGCGGCAGATCAGGCAGGCTGGTGGCCAAAGGGCCCGTATTTGTCAGCGCCGCGACAACAAAGGCCAAAGAGGCATCGAAACTTTGACCTGTCATCGTCATCGCCGCAGCGCCCATCGCAATGGTTAAGGCAAACAACATGAACAATACCCAAGCGTTCTGTGCCCCCGCGCGGCGGATAAACCGCGCGTCTTGTCCAGATCCCCCCAAGGAGTGGGGATGAACCAGTTTTTCCAACTCTCGCTCGCCGTGGCGCATCAGCGCATAGATGCGCAACAGCTTGACCCCGCCCGCCGTGGTTGCTGCCCCCCCGCCGATAATGGCCAGCCCCATCAGCAAAAGGCCAGGCGATTGCAGGCCCGCCCAAGACATGGCCATCTGCGTGCTGTAACTTTCAAAGCCTGTCGTCGTCAGATAGGACAGCGCCAGCAATAACCCGCCCCAAATAGCCCGCGCCATCGTGGCATCAGTGGGAGGCGTTCGCCCAATCCAATGGTAGACAAGCAATGCCGCAGCGGTCACCAAAACCACAATCAACCCCAGCCGCAATTCAGGGTCATACAGCCGCGTTCCGCGCATTTGCCGCCCTAACTGGCCGCGCACGGGCATCATATGCCGCGAAAGGGCAACAATCAGTGCGATGAAAATCATCACCTCGCCCAGCCACCCAGATTGCTGCGCAACGCCCCCCGCCTCGGCCGCTATGCCAGAGGTTGACACAACGCCCATCGCGGTGATCAGGGCCACAAAACTGCCCTCGCCCGCCATCGCCAAAGCCGCCCATAAAACCAGCGTGAGTGCGCCATAAACGGGAAAAATGATCAGGGCGGTGTCGATCAATCGATCAAACGCAGTAGTGGTGCTGGCAATATGCGCGCCTCGCGCCGATTTGCCTGCGCCGCCCAAAACGATCTCGGCCCCGCCCAAACCAAAGGGCAGCAAAATCGCGTTTGCCATGACCAGAATATACAGCCCACCCATCCAACCCACCATAGCGCGCCAAAGCGTGATCGTGGGGGGCAAGGCCTCTGGATAGCGCGGGGCCGCGCCCGTTGTGGTAAAGGCTGCCAGCATGTCAAACCATGCCGCAGATCCGCCGATACCAAGGTGAGTTTGCAAAAGCGGCATCGCTAAAACCAGTGGCAAAACCCCGTATCCTGCCACCATAGCGATCAATTGCGCCCGTAATCCTCGGTCTGGAACCCGCGAGGCGCTGGCAATTGCAATCATCGCGGCGACGATCAAAACAACGATGCCCGTATAGAAAAACCGCGCGCCACGCGGTGCTCGGCCATAATGGTGGCATGGGCGGCGGGCAGCATCATAGCTGCCCCCGCCAGTGCAAGAAGCAAAACCATCAAGGGCAAACTGCGCGCAGACATCATCAAAAGAAATCAACGCTGACTTGCAGCAGTCTTTCCGTTTCGGGCACGTCTTTGGCCATGGCAAAAAGGGCGATCACATCGCCGACATCCAGTCGCAAATCACCCGTCGGCTTTAAAACTTGATCGCCTTTCATGACGGCACCCACCAAAACGCCTGCGGGAAATTCTATTTCGCGCACCATTCGCCCAGCAAGGGCCGAGGTGTTCAAAACCCGCGGCTCGATCATCTCGGCCTCTCCATCGCCCAGCGAATAGACCGGCCTGAACCCGCCCGTGGCGGATATGGCGCAGGATGCTGGAAACTGTTGTCGCGCGCGCGGGTTAATGTAGGCGTCAATATCTAGGGCACTCAAAAGCGGTGTCAGCGTTGGATCATTCACCAGCGCAATAGCCATTTTGTACCCCGCCTGTTTGGCGCGCACTGCGGCAAGTAGGTTTGTCTTGTCATCATCGGTCACCGCCAAAACTGCGTCGGCTTGCGAAATTGCCGCCTCGGTGAGCAAGTCCATGTCCATGCCGTCACCGTTTAGAACAATTGTCCCAGATAGACTGTCCGCCGCGATTTCGGCCCGCTCTCGACTTTTCTCGATGATCTTGACCCGCAGCCGATCTGCGCGCTCTTCCAAGGCTTGGGCCACTGTTAGCCCCACATTTCCGCCCCCAATAATCACCAACCGTTCTTGCTTTTTTTGAAGATTTCCCAAACACATCCAAGGTACGCGACATATCGGCAGAATGGGTGAAGACGTAGATATTATCCCCAGCGTAAAGCTGATTATCCGCCTCGGGTGCAAACAAATGGCCCGCGGGGGCACGCCGACGACGATGGCGCGCAGCGTGCGCAAACAGCTCGTCGCAACTGGCGGCAGCGGCGTGTTCAAAACAGGGCAATCTTCATCCAAATGAATGCCCAGCAGGTAAGAAAGCAAACATCCACGAAACTTTCGGTCTCAAGAGCGCGCTGGGGCGGCCAAACGTTGCAGTGCCGCCGCGCCGCATCGCGCGCGGGCGAGATGACAACGTCAAATCGGCAGTAGATCGCGGCAAAAGCCAGATCGCGGGTAAATCGCAGCCAGATAAGATGTGGCCCGGCAGATGCGGCAATCTTGCGACGGAGTTTGAAAAATCGAATGGGCTAATTTGCAGACCATATACTCACCGCAACCAAACAAAAGGCGGCGATGACCATATTTTCGGCATCGCGCGCGCCCGCCCGCCCTAAAACGCGTCAGGATAACTGCAAAACCCGCTACCCCTGAACATCCAACGCTTCGGCTCGCGCAGGCGCACCAGATCTGCATTTTGTCGACGATGGTGACATCGTTATTCTTTGCCGCGCCAGCAGCGGGAGACTTGCCAGCCCAGATAACGACCTGCGCCCAAATAATATCACCTTCGGAGTAAACGTCCTTTGTCTGCACGGACCGCATTATGCGTCGCCTTTCGTCCTGGTCGCCCGGTCCTTTACCCGCTGGCGAGACAACGCCCAGTTGATTTCAATTTGCGATGCAGCGCGTTGCGCTCCATGCCCACAAATCCCGCCGTAGTGGCTGATATTGCCGCCAAAGCGGTTGATCTGGCCGCTGCGATATTCACGCTCGAACACTTCGCGCGCCCCTGCGCAGGTCTACGTCGCCACGGGTTGCGCCCATCATCGTCCGACCATTAGTGTTGGGTGCCGCATCTTGGCCTGTGGGTAAAGATCGCGCGCCCTCGATCGGGCCAGACCCATCGCCCAAAATCAGCGCACGCTCGATCACATTGCGCCACTGGCGCATATCAGTTTTGCCAGATCGCCGGCTTCGAAACATTGCCCCGCCTCCGGGAGAAATATCGCGCTGCGCCAGACCCTCTGCACGCGTCAAATGTGCGATAAAACAAAAGCGCGCGAGAGTTGCGGGAATATCCTCGCGCCCATCGGCCAACGAGGAGCACCTGCAAATTGAATTGCCATCTGCCAAAAACGATCAAATAATCTTTTGCCGAAAGCGGCCCGCTGTCAGTAATCCGCGCGCAGATCACGCGTGGTGCGAGGAAATCACCTCGCAAATCCACGCGCACGCGGTCGGCCCCCGCCCACGCGTGTAAACGGTTGATCCGTCAAAACGCGCAGGATTTTTCCTTGGATTGCCAGTGGCATATCCGCCACTAGCCCGAAATAGACCACGCCACCATGCGCCCCTTCCACTGCGCCCTGTTCCACCCCGCGCCCCGCGGTTTCGCGGCCGAAACAGCACTTCTTCCATGCGCGCCTGGGCTCAAGGTTGCGCTGGAAACGGTTAAACGGCGCGGGCGTTGGTACGGTGCGAATTGGCGTGAACATAACGCGCTGCCGTCTCTTTTCCTGCGGTTTCCAGATGGCCCCGCCAGCAAAACGCGAAGTTGGTTTTTGTCACCCTCTTCAGCTGCGTGCCCCTTCAACGTTTTGAACGCAGCAGAACTGCCTCTGCATTTCGGTCGAGCTTGACGGCGCCGCCGCGTTTCAGGCAAATCGGCGTTTTCGGCGCTGGCAGGCGGCCCGTCTCCATCGCCCGAGCTCACAACGACCATTAAGCTGGTCGATAAAAAGGTTTTTTCAATAAAATCATAGGCGCCCTGTTTGATCGTCTGCCACGGCAATTTCAAATATTGCCAGCGGCCGGAAATAATGACCACTGGAATATCGGGATTGCGGCGTTTGACTGTCTTTAGGATGTCAATCCCATCCATACGGCCGCTCTTTCAGCCAGATATCCAAAATCATCAGGCTGGGCGCATCGGCGTTGATTTGGGCCATACACTTTCATCGGAATCGGGCACATAAGCGCACCGGGAATACCCCTCTTTCGCGTAAGATATCGCCAATAAGTTCAGTGGATGTCCCTCTCATCATCGAGGCGATCAAGATGCTCATGATTGGTCTTTCTCCTCCAGCGTATCACCGGCAGACGGGTTCACAGGCGGGTTGGCTTCCAGCCCCAACCATGGCAATTGAATGATCGCCATCGCGCCTGCGCGGGCATCGGGGGCAAAGGGATCGGCGTCGGTCAGGCGTAACGCGCCGCCATGGTGTTCGATGATCTTTTTCAGCCAATCGGCAGGCTGCGTTCTGTGCCTTTTTCGCGGGTGGTCATGTAAGGCTCCAATGACGACTGAGCGGTCTTCGGGGCAGGCCCGTACCGTTATCAGCAATGGTGATGCGGGCCATTCGGGTGTCGCCTTCAGCGCTCATTGAATTTCACGCGATGATTTTGATTGGACTTCTTCCTTTATATTCATCAATCGCTTCACCTGCGTCTTTCATCAAATTTTATGAAGGGCTTGCCCCCATCATCGCCGCCTTCAATCTCCACATCAACGGCGCACTGGGCCAGATTTTGCAACTGAACATCAGGCTGACCGGGCGTTTTCCTTTTGCAATAGACGGCGGCACGGCAGTGCGCCCAATCAGCACCGTTGCGGCGATCGGGTTCGGGCATGTGCGCGGGAAAATTCGTCAACGATGGCGCAAATCGCCCGTCTGGCGCACGACTCCACCTGTTAATTTGCGCCAAATCGGCCCCATCGGCCAGCTGCGGGACAAACTTTGCCGGATCTCGCTCAGCTGAAAGCTGGATCGGTAAATGCGGCACGCACTTCATGCGCGATGCGCCGCGCCACATCGCCCCAGCAGCCGAGCGCTGCGCCGCAATAAGTTCGGTTTCATCGTCAGCAACCAAAATAAATCCCCCAGCCCGCCTGGGGCCCTGCGCCGCTGTTCAGCGGGCCGCACCGGAATAGGTTTTTCGAGCTCATACGCCGCGTTAGGCGCAGTCAGGCAACGCTGTTGCCAAATACCGCTGGTTTGCAAACTGCGCAAGCATCGGCCAAATTGGAGATTTGCCAGCGGGCGTCCATGCGCATCCGGTTATTGGTAGATTTAAGAGCGAGCAAGGCGGCGGATTGCAAATCAATCCCGCCCCGCCCCGCTGGAAGCGCTTAATCACCCTGCGCCTGGCGACGAGTTGGCATCAAATCAAACAAACGGCGGCGCTCCTTCAGGAAATTTCGCGATGTACTGTAAATCGCGGCGCAAGCGCGCGCTGGGCTTTTAGCTGTTGCGTCATCTGATTGAAAACACGCCCAAAAGTGGCAATTTGTCATCGCCGACCTCTTCAACCACCTGTACATCTCATGCCGCCCCCAGTTCGCATGCTCGGCTGCCTGCGCCAGACAATAATGGAAGTGCTGAGCAGTCGTTCGCCATAAACCAACGGTAACGGCAACCGCGCTGAATAAGAATCACCGCAAGCTCATAGAGCAGACAATAAGGCTGTGTTGAAATAAACAATTGCCCACAGGATCTTGTTCTAACTGATCAAAGCGCGCATGTTTTAATAAACCACAAAGGTAAAATCCGCCGTCTTAATACGCGCAGCGTGATGAACAGATAGTGTCCAAAGGCGCTTAGTTGACCATCGCGCGCACTGTTTTGCGCTGGGCTCTGATAATCACCGCCCGCGCTGGCGGCGGTGAAGTTTTTGCGCTAAGCCAGCCAAAAGGTAATCGTGCTGCTCGCGCGCGATCCCCGCGCCACTTCACCAGTAAATTCCCGGCGTTGCCGCGCCGGATTTGGGTGTGATTTCGGTTGATCAGCATCGCGCGCCAGCGGGCTGACGCTCAAAAAAGAGGTGGTACTGCGCGCCAGTGTTCGCTGGCCAGCGTAGCGCGCGCGCATCGCCAGCGCCAGTTGATCTGATCTGATAGGCCGTGCCGCGCCGGAGACAACGATACGATCTGCACAATATCGCGCACGCGCCGTTAAAAACCATTCTCCAGGCTGACATTACCGTCAAAACGGCAAACGGCAACCACAAAATCACGGGGAAGTTCAGTGACAAGACCAAAAACGCCTGTCAGGCGCAGGTGCAATTTTGAAGCCCGCTGAATCGCGCCGACGATCTTGCACCATTTTGGCATACGCGCGCGTCACGCAATGTTACCAGCGCGCCACCACCAAAACATATATCACGAAATCGGCCAGCAAAACCGGCAAACGCAGGCGCCCGCGATCCCGCCGATGGAAAGAAACATATCCCGGCACAATGCTTCAGCGGGTTGCCAGCGGGCCCAAAACGATCAAGGTAACGCGCTGCCTGCAGCGCAGCGGTGCGAGACTGCCGCAATCGCGGACAGGCGCACGTTGTCGTGCTGGTGAAAAGCGCCAGCCCACGCCCCACCTCTAATTCCCCAGATGGGCAGATACCCCTGCGACAGCATGCGGCGTTTTTAATTGCGCCTGCGCCGCCGCATACGGAAATATCCAGCTCTTTGATCTTTCGCAAGTACGGTATTGATACCCAGCAAATCGGCGCCATTTAGCCTGATTTCCCGCCATGCCGGAAGTGTCTAGCGTATTCTGGATTAACGGAACTCAATTTCGCGCAATACGCACGCTTCAACGCCATCAGGCGGCAGTTGGCTGGCAGTAGACGAAATAGTGCTGCGCGCAAAATGCTGGCGCCAACGAAGCCGAGAGTTTCTCGCCCTCGATCACGCCACGCGACTGCTGGGCGATGCTGCCGTTGCCCATGGCAGCCCCAAGCTCGCCTTCGAAATCTCTACCCTGACCCCGTCACTGCAGACGTTTCAGCACATTTTCCACCGCCGCACGCCGTTCGGCTGGCGATACGTGCCAATGTCCATCGCGTTCACAGATGCCGCGCTGCGCCCGTTCTCGCTCTCCTCGTCAAAATGCTCGCCGCGCGGGGATGTTCAACTCGCCGCGCATAGTGCGGATTGGCAGCACCACGCCGCCCGGTTACGATAAAACAGGTCTGCGCGAAAGCCGCCGTTTTCCATTTTGCCCGTAAATCGCTTTTGCCAGAGGCCATGATCCGCCAGACGGCGTCGGCTCGTCACCACGTCCAGCATCCGCAGCCAGCCGTGCCTGCGCAGGCATAGCCCATCATCGTCAAAATCGTCACTTCGTCCAGCAGCAGGTTAAGCGCCGCCACGCGCGCGCGATAGCGCCAGCTGACTATCCCTGCTGAACATCGCGGCGCTGGCTGGGTTAACAAAGGGTTGGCGAAGCTGATCTGAAAATCGTGAATAGCTTTTGCACCAGCGACTTACTCAGTTCCAGATCTGCCAGTTATCGCCAAAAACGTCACGGCTCGGCATCGACCGCAACGCGTGCCACCAAATGATGGCGGCGCCTGTATCGCGGCCGTGCGCTTCCGTATAAGCGCGGCAAATCATCTCTCGCGGCCTGCTGCGCACTGTGGGCGCAGACGGGGCGTATACATGTTTCATCTTTAGCGCGGCACTGCTCATCAAATCAGCAGATCAGCGCGGCTTTCAGCAGGTAATCAAAGGCCTCTGCCCGGCAGCTGGATCGCGGTCATGATGGTGTTTTGCGCCGATATCACAAT
>JAXHON010000030.1:0-6543 GCA_034519315.1 Cypionkella sp.
ACCAAAAAGATGCGGGCTTTGTCTCGGCAGACTATAACATCAAGGACAAGACCCGTGATTATGGGGCCAGCGGTGAAGTGGCGCTGGGCACGCGCACGGCACTGACCTTTAGTCATTTGAACGCAACTAAGGGCGCTGCAACCGAACGCACCGACAGCCAAATTGGCATCAAACAGGCGATTGGCGAGCAAGTCACATTAGAGGCAGCGGTCGGCATCGACAAACCGCGTTGATCCAACGGGAACAGCCGCCGAAAATGGCGGGCGTGACGAGCTTGGGTTCAAACTGTCTTTATGCACAGTCGGACGATTTGACGCTGACGGCCTTTGGTCAGGCCACATTGTCCACCACGGGCGGGCTTGGCGAAAACAATCGCCTTGGTTTTGGCGTTGAAATCCTGCCTGACCGAGCAATTGTCTTTGGACGGACAAGTGTCGGACGGCAATTTGGGGCAGGCGGCATCGACGACGCTGCGCTGGGACAACGGTCAAGCGCACCCTCGTACCGACTTGGCTACGAGCTGGATCCAGAGCGCCGCCTTGGCCAAACGGGCCTAAGCGGCAGCGATGACGGAACCATTGTGATTGGCGCAGACCAAAAGGTTAATGATCAGGTGACCATGCGCGCCGAGAATAAACTGGACATGCTGGGCAATCGCGGATCGCTTACCCAAAGCTATGGCGTGCGCTATTCGCCGTCCGAAGCCCTGTCTTTTGACGGCGCAATCGAAGTGGCCGACGTCGAGGACGGAAAGGGCGGCACGACCACCCGTAACGGCATTGCGCTTGGGGTCGATCATGCCCCGGGCGAAAAAGTGCGTTTTGGTATTCGCGGTGAATATCGCACCGAAAATTCGACCGATACCACCAAAGACCGTGACAGCTGGTTGATCAAGGCCTATTCCAACTGGCAGACTTCGGATGATTGGCGTCTGCTGGCCGATGTAAAAGCGATAGTTTCGGAAAATGAAACCTCTAGCCTGCGCGACGGGCGCTATGTCGAGGGCAATTTGGGCTATGCCTATCGCCCCGTTGGCGACGGCAGGCTGAACGCATTGCTGCGCTATACCTATTTGGAAGATTTGCCCGGCCCAGACCAAGTGAACTTGCAAGGCACCGTGGGCGGCGCGCAGCAAAAAAGCCAGATCATTTCGGTGGATGCCAGCTACAAGCTGAACAAAAACTTTACCTTGGGTGGCAAGTATGGCTACCGTTTTGGCGAAGTTGCCGCGCGCGGGTCGAACGTATTCACGGACAGCCAAGCTGATCTGGCCGTTCTGCGCCTAGATTATCATGTCGTCCATAATTGGGACATCGGCGCGGCTGGCGCGCCGCGCGGCGCATGACAAAACCACAATAATGTGCGCGAGACGGGCGCAATGACGGGTGTGTTCCGCCACTTTGGCAATAATATCAAGGCTGGTATCGTGGTTATCAGTTTTTGAAGCGACGCGTCCAGCGACTTGCGCGATATTGAAGGTCGCAGCGAAGGTGCTCTCTCTTTAACATTGTGTCCAAGTTCTGATTGCGCGTCACGCAGTTTTGGCCTTGGTCAAACGCCGCAAAGTACCGGGTCGGGCGCAGTGGATAACCCTGCGCCCAACTGCATTTCCTGGAATGTCATCGCTGGCGGGCCCTTGGCGCATTTGTCAGTTCATGGGCTATTCCACTTTGTAAAGGCGCAGGCGTTGCCTTACCCTTCGTAGCGGTGCGCGGGCAAGGTTTGCGCCGCGCGTCATCCCTGCAATCTGCGCACGCCATACCCTTCGCCGCGTGCTTTCATGGCGGCGACTGCCGCGATAGACGCCGCTATGGTCGTGAAATAGGGGATTTTGTCCATCAAGGCCACGCGGCGGATGTCGCGGCTGTCGGCGATGGCTTGCGCGCCCTCGGTCGTGTTGAACACCAGCGCGATGTCGTTGTTTTTCAGGCGGTCCACGATATTGGGGCGGCCTTCATAGACCTTGTTCACCAAGGTCGCAGCTACCCCTTCGCCCGCCAGCCATTTGGCTGTGCCATCGGTGGCGACCAGTTCAAACCCCATACCCACCAAATCGCGCGCGGCGGCGGCAAAGGCGGCGGTTTTGTCCATGTCCTTGATCGACACGAACACGCGCCCCGCATCGGGCAGCGTCACCCCTGCGCCCATCTGTGCCTTTAGGAATGCCAGCGCAAAGCTGCGATCCCAGCCCATCACCTCGCCCGTCGAGCGCATTTCCAGGCCCCAGAACAGGGTCAACACCGGGGAAGCGGGCAAAGGGCAGCACTGCCTCTTTCACCGAAAACCACGGCGTGATCGGGTCGGCCAGCGTAAAGGCATCAGCCAGCGGCAGCACGGTATCGGGGCCAACGCCAGCGGCATAGGCGGCGCGGGCGGGGAAGTTGGCCATGGGTTCCCCTGCCATCAGCCGCGCAGCGATGGCGGCAATGGCGCTGTCGGTCGCCTTGGCCACGAAAGGGCACGGTGCGCGACGCACGCGGGTTGACCTCTAGCACGAAAATCTGCCCGTCTTTGATGGCAAACTGCACATTCATCAGCCCCACCACATTCAGCGCGCGGGCCATGGCCACGGTCTGCGCCTTCATCTCATCAATCAAACTTGCAGGCAGCGAATGGGGCGGCAGGCAGCAGGCGCTGTCGCCCGAATGAACGCCCGCCTCTTCGATATGTTCCATAATCCCCGCGACATGGACGTTTGTCCCATCAGACAGCAGCGTCCACATCCACCTCGATCGCGCCCGACAGATAGCTGTCCAGCAAAACGGGGCTATCACCCGAAACCTGCACGGCCGTGGCGATATAGCGTTCCAGCTGGGCGTCATCGCGGATGATCTCCATCGCGCGGCCGCCGAGGACGAAGCTGGGGCGGATCACCAGCGGATAGCCGACATCTTGCCGCCACGGCAAAGGCCTCGTCGCGCGAGCGCGCGGTGCCGTTGTGCGGCTGTTTCAGGCCCAGTTCGTGCAGCAACCCTTGGAACCGCTCGCGGTCCTCGGCCAGATCAATCGCATCGGGGGTGGTGCCCAGAATCGGGATGCCCTCTTCGTGCAAGGCATTGGCCAGTTTCAGCGGCGTCTGCCCGCCGAACTGCACAATCACCCCGTGCAGCGTGCCGTTTTCCTTCTCGACGCGCAAAATTTCCAGCGCATGTTCCAGCGTCAGGGGTTCAAAATACAGCCGATCCGACGTGTCATAATCGGTGGATACAGTTTCAGGGTTGCAGTTGACCATGATGGTCTCATATCCCGCATCCGTCAGCGCATAGCAGGCATGGCAGCAGCAATAATCAAATTCAATGCCTTGCCCAATGCGGTTTGGCCCGCCGCCAAGGATAACGACCTTTTTGGCATTGCTGGGGCGGGATTCGCATTCCACTTCGCCCATCGCGGGGGCCTCGTAGGTGGAATACATGTAGGGGGTTTGCGCCTCGAACTCGGCGGCGCAGGTGTCGATGCGCTTGAACGCGGCTACCACGCCCAGATTGCGGCGCGCGCGCGCACTTGCCCTCGTCGCGGCCCGTCAGTTTGGCCAGCCGTGCATCGGTAAAGCCCATCATTTTCAGCGCGCGCAGGTTCGCCGCGTCCAAGGGCAGGCCGCTTTTGCGAACATCTGCCTCGGCGTCGATAATCTCGCGGATACGGGCAAGGAACCATGGATCGAACGATGTGATGCGATTGATTTCGTCATCGCTTAGCCCATCGCGCATGGCCTGAGCGATCACCCGCAAACGATCGGGGGTTTGTTTGGACAGTGCCAGCGTGATCGCGCTGCGATCAGGTGCGCCTGGAATGGCAATCTCGTCAAAGCCTGACAGGCCCGTCTCTAGGCTGGCCAGTGCCTTTTGCAACGATTCGTGGATCGTGCGGCCAATCGCCATCACCTCGCCCACCGATTTCATCGCCGTGGTTAGGTTGTTTTCCGACCCTGGGAATTTTTCAAAGGCAAAGCGCGGAATTTTGGTGACGACATAATCAATCGACGGCTCGAATGATGCAGGCGTGACCTTGGTGATGTCATTGTCCAATTCGTCCAGCGTATAGCCCACGGCCAGTTTCGCCGCGACCTTGGCAATCGGAAACCCCGTGGCTTTTGAGGCAAGCGCAGAGGAGCGCGAGACGCGCGGGTTCATCTCGATCACCACCATGCGCCCATCAGCGGGGTTGATCGCCCATTGCACATTGCTGCCGCCCGTTTCCACGCCAATCTCGCGCAACACGGCAATCGAGCCATTGCGCATGATCTGGTATTCCTTATCGGTCAGCGTCAGGGCAGGGGCGACGGTGATACTATCGCCTGTATGCACGCCCATCGGGTCGATGTTTTCAATCGCGCAGATGATGATGGCATTGTCGGCGGTGTCGCGCACCACCTCCATTTCAAACTCTTTCCAGCCCAAAAGGGATTCGTCCACCAAGATTTGCGCAACAGGGGATGCTTCTAGGCCCGAGCGGCAAATCGCCTCGTAATCATCGCGGTTATAGGCCACGCCGCCGCCCGTGCCGCCAAGGGTAAAGGCGGGGCGGATGATGGCGGGCAGGCCGACGTATTCAATCGCGGCCATTGCCTCGCGCAGGCCAGCGGCGATGTCATATTTTCCCGAGGGCAGCTTGGGGGCGGCGATGATCGTCGCCTTGGGGTTTTCAAGGCCAATGCGGTCCATCGCCTCGCGGAACAGCTTACGATCCTCGGCCATTTCAATCGCTTCGCGCTTGGCCCCGATCAGTTCCACGTTGAATTTGTCCAATACGCCCATATCCGCGAGCGCCAGCGCCGTGTTTAGACCCGTTTGCCCGCCCATGGTGGGCAAGAGCGCATCGGGGCGCTCCTTTTCGATGATCTTGGCGACAACTTCGGGGGTGATGGGTTCGATATAAGTGGCATCGGCAAGGCTGGGGTCGGTCATGATGGTCGCGGGGTTCGAGTTGACCAGAATGACGCGGTAGCCTTCTTCACGCAGCGCCTTGCAGGCCTGTGCGCCCGAATAGTCAAACTCGCAGGCCTGGCCGATAATGATTGGGCCCGCGCCGATGATCATGATGGATTTGATATCGGATCTTTTTGGCATAGCGGCCCCCTGCTGCGCAAACTTGGCGGGTTATAGCCAGCGCGCGGCGGGGCGCAAGGGGGGAAGTGCCGCATTGGCGGGAATGGGGGCAATGCGAGGGCTTTTGCTCCTCCCTTGCGCGCAAAGGCGCGCCCACTCCCGCAGGCAAGTGTGTTGTTCACGTAGGTTGGAATGCCCTGTTTTGCTTCACCATTGCGTTCAGAATGGTCAAGAGTTTGCGCGCGCAGGCGATGACGCATTGTTTTCCTGATTTGCCATTGGCCTTTAACCGTGCGGCGAAGTCGCGGATTTGGGGGCAGTGGCGCATGGCCGAGAGCGCCGCAAGGTAAAGTGCATCGCGTAGGGGTTTGCGCCCGCCGCCGATGCGTCGCGGCCCTGATCGCAGGCCGCTGTCGCGCGCCATCGGCGCAAGGCCCGCCAGCGCCGCCGCTGCACTCCCATCGATTTGGCCAATCTCAGGCAGCTCGGTCAGCAGCGCGGTGGCCACCACAGGCCCCACACCTGGGACGCTGCGCAGCAGATCAACCCGCGCGCGCGCCCAAGGGCTGGCCTTGATCTTGGCTGCGATTTCCGCCTCAACGGCGGTGATTTCCGCGTCGAGCAGCGCCAGCACCCGCGCGATCGAGGCCCTTGCATAGGCCCCTTCGGCCTGCCCCGCGCGCACCACCTCGCGCGTGCGATCTTGCACCAACTGACGGCGGCGCACCCGCAACTGCCTGATTTCGCATAAGTCTTCAGGCTCGGGCGCGCAGATCGACAGATCTAGCCGCAGCCCCATCTCGCGCAGAACAGCGGCATCGACACGGTCCGTCTTGGCCAGCCGCCCCGTGCTGCGCGCAAAGGCCCGTGCCCGCGCGGGGTTAACCCGATAGGCCGTCACCCCCGCCTCGGCCAATGCGCGGCGAAGCGGGGACTCTAGCCCCCCTGTCGCCTCGAACACAACACAGCCACCCTGCGCAGCCACCTTTGCCGCATAGGCGGGAATGTCAGCCGTCGCCACCCGCTCATGACCGCAGGGGCCAAAACTGTCGATCCAACCTTTTGCCACATCGACACCGAACACAATCTTTGCCATAATCCCTCCTGTTCCAGTCGCACGGGGTCAGCACCATACCGCCCCAATCAAGTGTGCAGGACAAAACCAATGCGGGCGGAGCTTAGGCCCGAGGACGACGTCAAGCGTCTGGATATTTCCAAGCTCCCGCCCGCAACAACTATCGCAGGTTTTTGACGGACTGGATATTTGTGAAAGAAGAGAAACGGGGTTGAAGGGGGTGGGGGCAAAAGATTAATATATTATGCTTTTATGAATATATGGAGGCGACAATGAGCGAAGGCGTTCGGATTACTTCCGTGCTACTCGCGGGGCAGGCCAACGGTGGCGGCGGCGCGGCTGGGCGATGGGCCTAAATGCGGATCTTGTGGGGCGGGGGTTGATGGCGCTGGCCGAGCTGGATGCCAGCGCAGCTGGCCGCGG
>JAXHON010000071.1:0-34326 GCA_034519315.1 Cypionkella sp.
ACCACAGTGTTCAACGTGGCTGTGACCGAGCCGTCTGCCGACTTTACGGGCACTGGCACGCTTCCCGTTCCTGCTTTGTTCGCGGGCGGCGGGGATTATGATGCGGGCGCTGGCACTGCGAGCGATATTCGGCCCTTGGAAACGGTGACGTTTACCGCCGCCTATACGATTACCCAAGCGGACATAAATGCAGGCACCGTGGATAACCAAGCCTTGGCCTCTGGCACCAACCCCAGCGGTGGGCCTGTCAGCGATATCTCAGACTTTGGCAGCCCGAACGCGGGCCAAGACAGCCCAACCGCCACGCCATTGGTGGGCGTGCCAAAGCTAGAGCTGGAAAAGACAAGCAGTTTTGTTGATGTGAACGGTAATGGCCGCGCGGATGCAGGGGATCGCATCGACTATACATTTGCCGTCACCAATACGGGCGCGGTCACACTGACGAATATCACTGTCACCGATCCGCTGCCGAATATCTCGGTTTCCGGCACGATTGCTTCGCTCGAACCAGGCGTGACAAATTCCACTGCGATTACTGGGTCTTACACGTTAACCCAAGCTGACATTAACTTGGGACAAGTGGAAAACGTGGCCACTGCCTCGGGCAATCCGCCCAGCGGCCCGCCAGTGACTGACGAGTCGGATGATCCGCTGAACGGCAGCGATGTGCCTGATGGAGATAACGATCCGGGCGATCCTACCGTACTATTGTTGCCAGCCGTTCCTGAACTGACGTTGGATAAACGCCTGGCCGCAGGCTCGCCTTCGCCCGTTACAGCCGCTGGCCAAGTGCTGAATTATGAATTTGTCATCACCAACACGGGTAACATCACCGCGCCGGGCCCCTTTAGCATCACCGATAGCAAAATCACCACGCCGATCACCTGCCCCGCAGGCGCGCTGGCCCCAGCGGCCTCTGTTACCTGCACGGGCAGCTACACGGTCACGCAGCAGGATTTGAATGGAGGGTCGATCAGCAATACCGCGACCGCCCAGGACAACAGTCCAAGCTCGCCTTTCCCACCATCGGATCCTGACACGGAAATCACCCCTGTCACTGCAAGCCCCGCGTTGACGCTGGACAAATCGACCACGCAAGATCAGCCCACCGATTTTGTGCAGGGCAATGTGATCACCTATACCTACACGGTCACCAACTCGGGTAACGTTGCGATCACCGCGCCGATCACGGTCAGTGATAACCTGATCTCCTCGGTCACTTGTCCCGCGCTGCCCGTGGGCGGCCTTGCGCCGCTGGCCAGCTTGGTTTGCACGGGCACCTACACTGTGACGGCGGGTGATATTGCGCAAACCCAAGTGACCAACACGGCAAGCGCGACTGATGGCACGACCACGTCCAACACCGACTCTGTCACCTTGCCCCAAGGCGCGACCCCTGCGCTGTCGATTGAAAAATCGCTGCTTTCGGTGAATGGCGCGGCGGGCACAGCTTTTGCCAATGTTGGCGATACGCTGGTTTATCAATACGTTGTGCGCAACACGGGCAATGCGTCCTACGCGGCCGATGTGGTTGTCAATGACGATAAAATTCCAGGTGCGCTGGTTTGTTTTAACAGTGTGGGCGGCACGCAATCCTTCCCGCCATATTCGGTTGATGCCATCAATGGCGAAGTGACCTGCACCTCGGCCGCCTATACAGTGACCCAAGCAGACGTGAACGCCAATAAGGTGGACAACACCGCCACGGCGTCTTCGGTTGTCGGTCTAGGCACGCCGAATGAGGCGACGATCACCTCGGCACCCGATACAGTTTCGGTGCCCGGCACGCCCAGCAATGCGCTGTCGGTTGTGAAAACGGCAAATCCGCCTGCGGGTGCGGCGGTGGGCAATACAATCACCTATACGATTGTGACCACCAACACGGGCAACCAAACGCTGAACCCTGTGGTTGTCAGCGATCCAAAGGTCCCCGCGCTTACTTGCGACGTGGCTGCGCCGATCTCGCTGGCCCCAGGTGCCTTTGTCACCTGCACGGGCCCCTATGTGGTTACCCAAGCGGATGTTGATGCAGAATTGATCGAAAACACCGCCACCGCTTCGGGCACGCCGCCAAACGGTGCGCCGCCGATTTCGAACACGGGCGAGGTGGATTACATTCCCGCAGCGCCAAATAATTCGATGACTCTGGCCAAGAGCGGGGCGTTCAACGACGCCAACATGAATGGTCTTGCCGATCTTGGTGAGACGATCAGCTATAGCTTTGCCGTCACAAACACGGGCAACCAGACCCTGTTCGATTTGGCAGTGAACGATCCCCTTTTGACCCCCAATTTGGTGGGCACAATCGCCAGCCTTGCGCCCGGCGCTTCGCAGACATTGACGGCAACCTACCCTATCACGCAGGCCAATATTGATGCAGGCGCGGGCGAGCTGGACAATACCGCATCCCTAGACGCCAATGATCCCGACGGCGTGCCAATCGCGCAAGTGAGCGATGATGCCACGGTTACCCTAAATCGCGCCCCTGAGATCGAAGTGGAAAAGACGGGTGTTCTGGTCGATACCAACAACAATGGCCGCGACGATGCGGGCGATACGATCAACTACACCTTTACCGTGCGCAACACGGGCAATGTGACGCTGACAGGTATCACGCTGGCCGATACCAGCTTTCCCGGCATCGTGATGGCGGGGGGGCCAATTGCCTCGCTGGCCCCCAATGCAGTGGATACCGCGACCTTTACCGCCAGCTACGTTGTGCAACAAGCGGCGCTAAACGGCGATTTTGCCGCCCCTGGTGATGATGAAACCATCCGCAACGAAGTGACGGCCACAGGCACCTACCAAGGCCCGCTGGGGCCGCTGACAACCACCGATACCGATATAGAAGATGTTTCCTTTACCCCCGCGCCAAGCGTGGAAATCATCAAAACAGCGGACACCAGCGCGCTGAGCACGCCGCCGCAGGCGGGCGACGTCATCACCTATACCTTTGAGGTGCGCAATACGGGCAGCGTGACGCTGTCCAATGTGACAGTGACCGACTTGAACCCCGCAATTGTCTTTAACGGCGCGCCCGTGGCTCCGATCGCCACGCTGCTTCCGGGGCAGGTGGATAACACCACCTATAGCGCCAGCTATACCCTAACCATCGACGATTTTGATTTAGAAAAGGTCGTCAACACCGCCTCGGTCTCGGCCTTGCCGCCCAATTCGGTCACGCCGATTACCGATACAGATCAGGTGGAAACGCCAATCGATTCAACAGCGTCGATGGAGGTGCGCAAAACCATTGATGCATCGACATCGCTATCGAGCCCGCCGCAAGCTGGCGATACGGTGCAATATGCGATCGTGGTCGTGAATACAGGCAACAAACGCCTTTCCAATGTCACCGTCAGCGATCCGCTGCTGGGCATGGTGGATGTGGCTGTGGGCACGCTAGACCCCGGTGCCACCAGCACGCTACCTTTGGCCAATATCCCGCCCTATACCTTGACCCAAGCCGATGTGAACAACGGTTTTGTGGAAAACCAAGCCACGGGCGAGGGCGAGGCGAATGACCCCGCCAATCCTGGCACGCCATTCGTCATCACAGACGCCTCGGATGATCCAACCAACCCAGCCAATGATGACCCTAACGCGGACGGCAACCCAGACGATCCAACCCGCCTGCCATTGACCCAAGTTGACCGCCTGTCACTGGTCAAAACGGGCAGCTTTGTCGATGCCAACACCAATGGCCGCGCTGATGTGGGCGAGCAGGTGAATTACGCCTTCACCGTCAAGAACGAAGGTAATACCACGATCAGCAACATCACGCTGGATGACCCATTGGCGGGTATCGTGCTTAGCGGCGGGCCAATTGCGCAGCTATTGCCGGGCCAAACCGATGCCACCACCTTTACAGGCTCTGTTGTTCTGACCCAAGCCATGATCACAGCGGGCCAAGTGGACAACCGCGCCACCGTGACGGGCGAAGACCCCGACGGCAACCCTGTCGAGGACGAGTCCCACCCAACCAGCCCCGCCGATGGCGATAACGCTGATACCACCGTGACCTTGCCACAGCAGCCACGCATCGGCCTTGTGAAGCGGGGCACTTTTGTGGATACCAACGGCAATGGCGCGGCCAACGTGGGCGAAACTGTCAGCTACACCTTTACCGTGACCAACACAGGCAACGTGCCAGTCACGGACATCACTGTGACCGATTCTGGCCTGCCTGGCGTGACTGTTTCGGGCGGCCCGATCAGTTTGGCCCCCGGTGCAAGCGATACAACAACCTTCACGGCCAGCTACACGCTGACCCAGAACGACATTGACGCGGGCAAAGTGGACAACTTGGCCCAAGTAGAGGGCACTGGCCCTGACGGAATTGCGGGCACTGTCACCGACGACAGCCACCCTTCAAGTGCCGCCGATGGCAGCGATGACGATACCACCGTGACCCTACCGCAAAAACCCGCGCTGACGCTGGCCAAGACACCAACACCTTTGTCGCTAGATCCGCTCAATTTCATCGCTGGTAACACGCTGACATATGATTTCGTTGTCACCAACTCGGGCAATATTACGATCAATTTGCCCCTCACTGTGTTTGATAACGTGATCGGCGAAATACCCTGCGGTGCGGCGTCTGGGACGGTGCCTCCCGGTGGCACTGTGACCTGTAGCGCGACCTACACGATCACAAGCAATGACACCGCGCTTGGCTCTGTCAACAACAACGCTTTCGCTGCGAATCCGCAGGCCCAATCGCCAACCGTGAACGCGCTGGTACCAACGGGCGCAGCCCCTGCTTTGACGACCGAAAAGGTTCTACTGTCGGTGAATGGCGACACATCGGAAACGCAATTCTCGCAAGTTGGCGATGTTCTGCGGTTCCAATACACAGTCACCAACACAGGAAACGGCGTTTTTGCATCTGATGTTTTTGTCACTGACAACAAAATAGCTGCCGCCAGTGGCGACATTCTTTGCCACGAATATGCCGTCTTGGGCGACTTTAATCCGCAAGCTTCAGGCAACGCGCCATTCACTGCGGTTTGTGAAGCGGAGTATATCGTCGGTCAGAACGATCTAGACGATACCGAAGTCACCAACGAAGCCTTTGCATCTTCGGTCTTCGAGCCTGCCAGCGCGAACCCAATCAACGTGCAATCGCCTGTTGATACGGTGACGGTGGACGCAGATTTCACCCCGTCGATCAACCTTGTGAAAACCTCGTCGCCCGCTTCGGGCGCGGCGGTGGGGGAAACCATCACCTACAGCCTTGTCGCTACGAATACGGGCAACCAGACGCTGAATGATGTGACCATTTCTGATCCAAAGCTGTCGGCACTGACCTGTGATGCAGCGATGCCGGGCAGCTTGACGCCCGGCGGCACACTGACGTGCACGGGAACCTATGTGGTGACCCAAGCGGACGTGGACAACGAAATCATTGAAAATCAAGCAAGCGTGACGTCGCTTTCGCCGCAGGGCACGCCAGTCAATGATGTGGCCGATTACGACCATATCCCGCAGGCGCAAGATCCTGAATTGACGCTGACCAAAACCGCTGCGCCCTATACGGATGCGAACGGCAATGGACGGCCAGATGCGGGCGAGGTGATCACCTATACGATCGTCGTCGAAAACACAGGCAACCAAACCATCGACAATGTCGAGGTGAGCGACCCCAACTTGACCCCAAGCACTGTGGCGACTGGCCTGACCTTAGCCCCCGGTGATACGCGCACCTATAACCGCGACTACACGATCACGCTGGCGGATTTGAATGCGACCACGGGCGATAAGTCTAACACCGCATCGGTGCAAGGCGATGACCCTGACGGCGATCCAATTACGGATGACGATACGGCCACCACGCCGCTGCCGCGCGAACCTGAGCTGACGGTTGCCAAAACAGGCCAATTCCGCGAAGTGGTTCAACCCGGCCGCCAAAACGCGGGCGATGCGATTGACTACACCATCACGGTGACCAACACGGGCAATGTGACGGTGACGTCTATCGCTGTGCAAGACCCGCTACTGGGCGGCCTGCTGACCACCATTGCATCATTGGCACCTGGCGCATCGCAAGATGTGACGGGCAGCTATACCTTGCTGCAAAGCGACCTAAACAACGCCGAACGCGAGAATACCGCAACCGCCGCTGGCACAGGGTCTGATGGCACGGCCTTGGTCCCGGTCACGGCAGACGATGATGTCACCGTGCCGCTTACCCAAGCGCCTGCGATTGCGCTGGTTAAAACGGCGATGTTCAATGATGTAGATGGCAGCGACGCTGCCTCGACGGGCGACACTGTGACCTACACCTACACGGTGACAAACACTGGCAACGTGACAGCCTTTGGTGTCAGCGTAGCAGAAGATGCGGCTGAATTTACGGGCACAGGCACGCTACCCAGCCCAACCTATGTCTCGGGCGGCAGCAACCCTGCGGGCAATGCTGTCGACATAGATCCTGCGGCCACAGCCACATGGACAGCGACATATGCGTTGACGGCTGCTGACATCGCGGCGGGCACATTGGACAATCAAGCCGAAGCTGAAGGGCTTGACCCCAATGGCGACTCCGTCAGCGATTTGTCGGATGAATCTGGCACTGGCGCGGGCGATGATGACCCAACCACGGTGACCTATAATCGCGCGCCAAAGGCTGAGGATGATTTGTCCACGGGCAATGCTATTGGCTCGCCCGTGACCATCAATCCATTGGTTGATAACGGCTCTGGCGCCGATGGCGACGATGATGGCCCGCTAGACCCAACGTCGGTGCGGCTGCTGGATGCAGGCGGAAATCCTGTGACCAGCTTGGTCGTGAGCGGCGAAGGCACATGGACCGTCAACACCGCAACAGGCGCAATCACCTTTACACCTGAGGCAGGCTTTACCACCGACCCAACGCCTGTGGACTATATCGTCGCGGATCAGGACGGGGCCTATTCGCCGCCTGCCAGCGTCACGATCGAGTACACGGCGGCACCGCAGGCGACACCTAACACATCGCAAAACAACGCGATTGGCGCGCCAGTAAGCGTTACTCTGTTGACTGATGACTCGGTCGATACGGGGCGCACGGTTGACGCGGCTTCGGTGCAACTGACCCTGACGGGCGCGCCAGCGAATGCGGTCTTGTCGCCAGACGGCAAAACACTCACCGTTCCTGGCCAAGGCGATTGGACTGTGCAACCCGATGGCTCCGCCATCTTCACGCCAGAGGCTGGCTTTACCACCAACCCAACGCCTGTGAACTACACGTTCGCAGACGATCAGGGCAACCGCTCGAACGAGGCTTTGATCACCGTCACCTATACGGCAGCGCCTGTCGCCACGCCAAACACATCCACGGGCAACGCAATTGGCGCGCCAGTGACCGTGACCTTGCTGGGTGATGATACTGTGGATGCGGCCTCGGGGCGCACGGTTGACGCGGCTTCGGTGCAACTGACCCTGACGGGCGCGCCAGCGGGTGCGGTCTTGTCGCCAGACGGCAAAACACTCACCGTTCCTGGCCAAGGCGTTTGGACTGTCCAGCCAGATGGCACCGCCATCTTCACGCCAGAGGCTGGCTTTACCACCAACCCAACGCCTGTCAGCTATACTTTTGCGGACGATCAGGGCAACCGCTCGAACGAGGCTTTGATCACGGTTACATACACCGAACCGCCAGAAGCCACCGACAACGCCGATACCTACCTGCCTGGCCCGGGTGCCTTTGTCACCATCGACGTTGTGGGCGATGACAGCGCCGCAACAGGGCGCAGCTTGGACCCCACTTCGGTGCTGATTATAGATCCTGCGACGGGTCTGGGCGTTACGACCTTAACTGTGGCGGGCGAGGGGGTTTGGACGGTTGACGCCGCGACAGGCGCGATCACCTTTACGCCCGAAAACGGCTTTGCCACCGATCCAACCCCCATTGGTTACACCGTGGCTGATGATCAGGGCAACCGCTCGAACGAGGCGACTGTAACGGTCACTTCGCTGGGCTTGCCTGCGGTATCGCTGGAAACCTCGGTTGCCAGCACCGAAGATACCAACGGGGATGGCGTGCTTGGTGAGGGCGATAAGGTGCTGTGGAAATTCCGCATCACCAATACGGGCAACATCCCTCTTACACAGGCCAGCATCACCGAAAACGATGTATCGTTGAACATGCCCGGCCTAGTATGCCGCATGCCAGCCGAATTCTCGCCGCCAAACCCAGGCTTGCAGCCTGGCCAATCGGTGGATTTGGACTGCGTTAATGCAGATTACGTGCTGACTGCTGGTGACGTGAAGGCAGGCAGAATCACGCTGGAAGCCACCGTGACAGCAAATGGCGTGGCGGGTGCGGCGGTGAAATCGGATGATCCTGCGGCTGTGCTTGAATTCAACGCAGGCAGTGTCGAGATTTTCAAATCATCCTCGCTTGCCAATGTTCGGGCAGGGCAACTTGTGCCTTACACGATCCGCGTGGTGAACACCCGGTCTCGCCTGTGCCAACCTGTCCCGGACGTTTGCATTGACGAGCGTCGTCTGCCATTGTTTATCGCGCGGGCGACGCTGCGCGAGTTGATCGCGGGGCTGGAAGCACGCGCCACGGGGGATGCTGCGCGATGATATTATCTCTGCACAAGAACGCGACGACGACGCCAGCAATACGGGCGAAGATTGCAGCCAGCGGTGAGCCGGCTTCGGTGTTGGCGGCACGCTACAGTGTGGCGCTCGACACCATTTATCGCTGGCGGGGACGAACCAGTTTTGAGGATCGCTCGCACACCGCGCATCAGTTGGCCACGACGTTGACGCCGGCGCAGGAAGCCGTGGTGGTCGAGTTGCGCCGGATGCTGCTGTTGCCATTAGACGATCTGCTGGCGGTCGCGCGCGAATTTCTCAACCCTGATGTGTCCCGCTCGGGCTTGGATCGTTGCTTGCGCCGCCATGGTGTGAGCAATCTCAATGCCTTGCGGCCCAAGACACCCGCAGAGCCGCACAAGGCGTTCAAGACCTATGAGCCGGGATTTCTGCATGTCGACGTGAAATACCTGCCGCAAATGGCCGACGAGACCACCCGGCGCTATCTGTTCGTGGCCATTGACCGCGCTACAAGGTGGGTCTTCGTGCGCATCATGCCAGCCAAAACCGCCGCCAACGCCCGCAGGTTCCTGCGCGACCTGCACCGGGCCTGCCCTATCCGTATTACCAAGATACTGACCGATAACGGAAAAGAGTTCACAGACCGGCTCTTCGCCTCACGGGCGCGGGCCCCATCTGGCACCCATGAGTTTGATCTGCTTTGCGCCGAGCTGGGCATCGAGCACCGCCTGACCCCACCAAAGTCGCCCCAGACCAATGGTATGGTTGAACGCTTCAACGGCCGTATCAGCGACGTGCTGAAAACAAACCGCTTCGACAGCGCCCTTGACTTGGAGCAAACCCTGATGCGCTATGTCCATCTCTACAACACGCAACAAGCGGTTTTGGCAGTGTTTGAACGTGCCAATGCAAAGGAGAAGACAGCGCCAAACAATCAATAACTTTATGGTTAAATCCTGCGGCAATCGCAGTAGACGGACATTGAAGGTCAGATAGTTAGGATGACAATTTCAAAAGGATCGGACGCAAGGATTTGGCTAGTTATTAAAGTAGTTGGTGACGCTAAACGGTCAGGATCGCAGAATTTTTTAATGAGGGCGATAGGTCTAAGCAAAACTGCAATCATCACATTGAGCGTCTATGTAACGCAAAGCACCAAGCCGGGTAATTTGGTGAACACTGCGCAGGCATTCAATGCAGCTTCTGGGGCTGCGGTGTCGGCCAAAACGCAGGCGGTCGTCTCGCTTTTGGCCGATCCTGTCTTTGACTGTGGCACGGTGATAGGGCGCGTCTTCGATGACCGTAACCAAGACGGCTATTTGGATGGGCCTGTCACCTATGACAGCATTGCAGAACCTGAATTGTTGACTGACGATAAGGTTCCGCGCCGCCAGCCCAGTAGAGTGCCCAGCGCAGGCGTTCCTGCGGTTAAAGGGCCCGCCGCCAGCGGCCACGGTGCGCGAACGGTGTGATCACTGGCACAACAGACGAGTTTGGCCGCTTTAACGTGCCTTGCGCCGATCTGCCGCGCGACATCGGGTCGAACTTCTTACTGAAACTGGACGAGCGCAGCTTGCCCACTGGCTACCGTATGACAACGGAAAACCCCCGCGTCATGCGCCTAACCGCAGGTAAGATGATCGAGATGAACTTTGGCGCAACCATCAGCCGTATTGTTCGGATCGAAGTTACCGACGGTGCCTTTGAGACAGTAGATGGCAAGGTGCAAATGCGGTCTGACTTCGTCGAAGGTGTCAGCAATAGCCTAGGCGGCAGGCGGTCAACGCCATCGAACTTGCGGATCATCTATACTTTGGGCGCAGATGGCGAACGTGCTGCAAACCAACGTATGGCCAGCGTCGTAGGCTGATTGCACGGCAGTGGAAAGATGTGGGGCGTTACAAGCTGAACATCGAAAAAGAGCTGAAGCGCTGAGGTTGAACCCAGGTAAATAAGAAGAAATCGCGAGAAGGGCAGGAGATCTGGTGAAACTCCGGTACGATCAAAACAATGGCAGTCAAACATGCCAGACCGAACCGCCTGATGGCCAGCACCGCCATGGCATTGCTGTGGCCATTGATGGTCAGCGCGCAGACAAAATACCTGCGCGCTGGTCGGCGGTGTTCTGCCAGATGGATGCGATCAAACCTGACGTGGGGCACAGTGATCTACGCCTGTGGGCGCAAATACCGAAATCTCAGCCCCTTCTGATCTGGGCGGGCAGGATTTCGCGATTTCGATTGATGCGGCCCCCGCCGATGCCAGCTATCAAGATACGGTTGCAGGGGCTGGTCAAAACCAAAACGGCATGCGCCAAGTTGACCGCGTTTTGGCCGCGGCGGGTGTGCAAGTGACCTATGACGGTCTGGGAGGGCAGCCGCGCCTTGCGGTCGCGACGTCGGACATGCGGGGCAGCTATGCGGCGGGCAGCACGGTCATCCACCTCGGCGCGGCCAGAGCAACTATCCCGCGTGATCGCGCGTTCCGGTGCATAAGTCGTAGACGTCGGGCAAACTGCCTGCCGAAAATCGCCGTTCCGCCGATTGCCCCGAGATTTGGAACGCGGTTGATTGGACTTGCGCCCTTCGAACGGTGCCGATAAGCAGATGGAATATCGCCTGCGCGTCTACGATCAGTCGGGGCGCTGGGATGAAACCGTGGCTGTGCCTCGAAGGGCGCAGCGAAAGAAATTACGCACCCACCTCAAAAAGTGATGCCATCGTCGCGCCCGGCGAGGGAAAAGACATGGCGGTGCGCCGCGCGATCCCCGTCAACGGCGGAACTGTGACCGTCACGGGCAATGCAGCGCGTTCGGGCGCTGTTGCCCTGATGGGCGAGAGAGCAATTCCCGACCCGGACGGAAATTTTGTCATCCAGCGCATCATGCCGCCCGGATCGCATAATATTGCCATCGGCCTGAACGGCCAAGAGATCACCCGCCGCGTCGATATTCCCAACTCCGATTGGTTCTATGTTGGCATGGCCGATCTTACAGTCGGTTTTGAAACGGGCGGGGACAGCTATACCATCGGCCGCGTTGCGGGCTATGCCAAGGGTGTCGATCAGCGCGGTAACCCGGACATTAGGCATCCCTATGACATCAGCGGTGAGGAAGGCTGCTCGATCTGTTTAACGAGCTGGACGCCAAAAACCCGCGCCGCGTGATTGACCGCGTGGCTGGCAGCGACGTCTACCCCACCTTTGGCGACGATTCCAGTGCGATCGAAGATGCGCGCAACCGCCCGCGCGGCAAGGTCCATTTGTGCGTGAAAAACAGACGACTTCATGCGATGTGGGGCGATTACAAACTGGCGCAAGACGTCTCGCGGTTTGTGCGCTCGGATCGGACGCTGTACGGGATCAGCGCAGGCCATAAATCAGCAGCAGTCACCGCCAACGGCGATGCGAAATTTGCCGTCGAGGTCTATGCCGCCAGCCCTGACCGCGCCGCGCAGCGCGACGTTTTGCGCGGCACGGGCGGGACAGCCCATTATTAGGATATGCCGACCGCGCGCCAAGACAAGTTTTTGACGGGTCGGAAACCCTATACGTCCAGCTGCGCGATGGGGTGACGGGCAATGTCATCGAAAATCTGCCATATCGCGCGAAGGTGTGGATTACGAGATCAACTATTTCCAAGGTATCGTCACCTTGCTGCGTCCGCTGTCATCTTCGGCACGTTGGGACGGGGTGATTGCGGATGGCGCGTTGGCTGGCAACGATCTGTCCTTGGTTGCACAATACGAATATGTGCCGATCAACGGCGCTGTCGCGGGCGAGGCCTTTGGCGGGCGCGCCGAGGCTTGGGTGAGCGACAATGTGCGTTTGGGACTATCGGCCGCGCATGACGGCTCGGGTATTGCTGATAATGAAATTGCTGGCCTCGACGTTTTGGTGCAGCAATCTGAAAGTACCAACCTGAAAATTGATGTGGCCCAAAGCCAAGGGCCTGGGTTTGGGGCCAATAATTCGATCAACGGCGGTCTGGATCTGGATGCAGATCTGACGGCGGGCAATGCGGCGACGGCCAATGCGGCACGCATCGAAGCAAAGGCCGATTTGGCCGAAATCTCGAACGGCACGCTGAAGGGTAACATCAAAGCCCATTATGACCAAAAAGATGCGGGCTTTGTCTCGGCAGACTATAACATCAAGGACAAGACCCGTGATTATGGGGCCAGCGGTGAAGTGGCGCTGGGCACGCGCACGGCACTGACCTTTAGTCATTTGAACGCAACCAAGGGCGCTGCAACCGAACGCACCGACAGCCAAATTGGCATCAAACAGGCGATTGGCGAGCAAGTCACATTAGAGGCAGCGGTCGGCACGACAAACCGCGTTGATCCAACGGGAACAGCCGCCGAAAATGGCGGGCGTGACGAGCTTGGGTTCAAACTGTCTTATGCACAGTCGGACGATTTGACGCTGACGGCCTTTGGTCAGGCCACATTGTCCACCACGGGCGGGCTTGGCGAAAACAATCGCCTTGGTTTTGGCGTTGAAACCCGCCTGACCGAGCAATTGTCTTTGGACGGACAAGTGTCGGACGGCAATTTGGGGCAGGCGGCATCGACGACGCTGCGCTGGGACAACGGTCAAGGCACCTCGTACCGACTTGGCTACGAGCTAGACCCAGAGCGCCGCCTTGGCCAAACGGGCCTAAGCGGCAGCGATGACGGAACCATTGTGATTGGCGCAGACCAAAAGGTTAATGATCAGGTGACCATGCGCGCCGAGAATAAACTGGACATGCTGGGCAATCGCGGATCGCTTACCCAAAGCTGATGGCGCGCTACTCGCCGTCCGAAGCCCTGTCTTTTGACGGCGCAATCGAAGTGGCCGACGTCAGACGGAAAGGGCGGCACGACCACCCGTAACGGCATTGCGCTTGGGGTCGATCACTGCCCTGGGCGAAAAAGTGCGTTTTGGTATTCGCGGTGAATATCGCAACCGAAATATTCTGACCGATACCACCAAAGACCGTGACAGCTGGTTGATCAAGGCCTATTCCAACTGGCAGACTTTCGATGATTGGCGTCTGCTGGCCGATGTAAAAGCTGATAGTTTCGAAAATGAAACCTCTAGCCTGCGCGACGGGCGCTATGTCGAGGGCAATTTGGGCTAGGCGTCTGATCGCCCCGTCGGCGACGGCAGGCTGAACGCATTGCTGCGCTATACCTATTTGGAACGATTTGCCCGGCTCCAGACCAAGTGAATCACTTGCAAGGCACCGTGGGCGGCGCGCAGCAAAAAAGCCAGATCATTTCGGTGGATGCCAGCTACAAGCTGAACAAAACTTTACCTTGGGGTGGCAAGTATGGCTACCGTTTTGGCGAAGTGTTGCCGCGCGGGTCGAACGTATTCACGGACAGCCAAGCTGATCTGGCCGTTCTGCGCCTAGATTATCATGTCGTCCATAATTGGGACATCATGGTCGAGGGCCGCGCGGCGCATGACAAAACCAATAATGTGCGCGAGACGGGCGCAATGACGGGTGTGTTCCGCCACTTTGGCAATAATATCAAGGCTGGTATCGGTTATCAGTTTGGCGACGTGTCCAGCGACTTGCGCGATATTGAAGGTCGCAGCGAAGGTGCCTTCTTTAACATTGTGTCCAAGTTCTGATTGCGCGTCACGCAGTTTTGGCCTTGGTCAAACGCCGCAAAACCAATTGGGCGCAGGGATAACCCTGCGCCCAATTGCATTTCCTCGAATGACAACGCTGGCGGGCCCTTGGCGCATTTTTCAGTTCATGGGCTATTCCACTTTGTAAAGGCGCAGGCGTTGCCTTACCCTTCGTAGCGGTGCGCGGGCAGGGTCGCGCCGCGCGTCATCCCTGCAATCTGCGCACGCCATACCCTTCGCCGCGTGCTTTCATGGCGGCGACTGCCGCGATAGACGCCGCTATGGTCGTGTAATAGGGGATTTTGTCCATCAGCGCCACGCGGCGGATGTCGCGGCTGTCGGCGATGGCTTGCGCGCCCTCGGTTGCGTGGAACACCAGCGCGATGTCGTTGTTTTTCAGCGGCGGTCCACGATATTGGGGCGGCCTTCATAGACCTTGTTCACCAAGGTCGCAGCTACTCTCTTCGCCCGCCAGCCATTTGGCTGTGCCATCGGTGGCGACCACGTTCTAAACCCCATACCCACCAAATCGCGCGCGGCGGCGGCAAAGGCGGCGGTTTTGTCCATGTCCTTGATCGACACGAACACGCGCCCCGCATCGGGCAGCGTCACCCCTGCGCCCATCTGTGCCTTTAGGAATGCCAGCGCAAAGCTGCGATCCCAGCCCATCACCTCGCCCGTCGAGCGCATTTCAGGCCCCAGAACAGGGTCAACACCGGGAAGCGGGCAAAGGGCAGCACTGCCTCTTTCACTCGAAACCACGGCGTGATCGGGTCGGCCAGCGTAAAGCGCATCAGCCAGCGGCAGCACGGTATCGGGGCCAACGCCAGCGGCATAGGCGCGCGCGGGCGGGGAAGTTGGCCATGGGTTCCCCTGCCATCAGCCGCGCAGCGATGGCGGCAATGGCGCTGTCGGTCGCCTTGGCCACGAAAGGGCACAGTGCGCGATGCGCGCGGGTTGACCTCCAGCACGATAAATCTGCCCGTCTTTGATGGCAAACCGCACATTCATCAGGCCCGACCACATTCAGCGCGCGGGCCAGTGGCCACGGTCTGCGCCTTCAGCTCTCATCAATCAAACTTGCGGGCAGCGAATGGGGCGGCAGGCAGCAGGCGCTGTCGCCCGAATGAACGCCCGCCTCTTCGATATGTTCCATAATCCCCGCGACATGGACGTTTGTCCCATCAGACAGCGCGTCCACATCCACCTCGATCGCGCCAGACAGGTAGCTGTCCAGCAAAACGGGGCTATCGCCCGAAACTTGCACGGCAGTGGTGATATAGCGCTCTAGCTGGGCATCATCGCGGATGATCTCCATCGCGCGCCCGCCCAGCACGAAACTGGGGCGGATCACCAGCGGATAGCCGACATCTTGCGCCACGGCAAAGGCCTCGTCGCGCGAGCGGGCGGTGCCGTTGTGCGGCTGTTTCAGGCCCAGTTTATGCAGCAACCCTTGGAACCGCTCGCGGTCTTCGGCCAGATCAATCGCATCAGGGGTGGTGCCCAGAATTGGAATACCCTCTTCGTGCAAGGCATTGGCCAGCTTTAGCGGCGTCTGCCCGCCGAACTGCACAATCACCCCGTGCAGCGTGCCGTTTTCCTGCTCGACGCGCAAAATTTCCAGCACATGTTCCAGCGTCAGGGGTTCAAAATACAGCCGATCCGACGTGTCATAATCGGTGGATACAGTTTCAGGGTTGCAGTTGACCATGATGGTCTCATATCCCGCATCCGTCAGCGCATAGCAGGCATGGGCAGCAGCAATAATCAAACTCAATGCCCTGCCCGATGTGGTTTGGCCCGCCGCCAAGTGATAACGACCTTTTTTGGCATTGCTGTGGCGGGATTCGGCATTCCACTTCGCCCATCGCGGGGGCCCCGTAGGTGGAATATGTAGGGGGTTTGCGCTCGAATTCGGCGGCGCAGGTGTCGATACGCTTGAAGGCGGCGACAACGCCCAGTTGCGGCGCGCGCGCGCACTTGCCCTCGTCGCGGCCCGTCAGTTTGGCCAGCCGTGCATCGGTAAAGCCCATCATTTTCAGCGCGCGCAGGTTCGCCGCGTCCAGGGGCAGGCCGCTTTTGCGAACATCTGCCTCGGCGTCGATAATCTCGCGGATACGCCGGGCCAAGAACTATTGGATCGAACGATGTGATGCGATTGATTTCGTCATCGCTTAGCCCATCGCGCATGGCCTGCGCGATCACCCGCAAACGATCGGGGGGTTTGTTTGGACAGTGCCAGCGTGATCGCGCTGCGATCAGGTGCGCCTGGAATGGTAATCTCGTCAAGCCCTGATAGGCCTCGCCTCTAGGCTGGCCAGTGCTTTTTGCAACGATCTGTGGATCGTGCGGCCAATCGCCATCACCTCGCCCACCGATTTCATCGCCGTGGTTAGGTTGTTTTCCGACCCTGAATTTTTCAAAGGCAAAGCGCGGAATTTAGGAGATGACATAACCAATCGACGGCTCGAATGATGCAGGCGTGACCTTGGTGATGTCATTGTCCACCTGTCCAGCGTATAGCCCACGGCCAGTTTCGCCGTGACCTGGCAATTGGAAACCCCGTGGCTTTTGAGGCAAGCGCAGAGGAGCGCGAGACGCGCGGGTTCATCTCGATCGACCACTACGCGCCCATCAGCGGGGTTGATCGCCCATTGCACATTGCTGCCGCCCGTTTCCACGCCGCCAATCTTCGCGCCACGCAGCAACCGAGCCATTGCGCATGATCTGGTATTCTTCACGGCCGAAGTGTTCAGGCGCAGGGGCGACGGTGATACTCATTGCCTGTATGCACGCCCATCGGGTCGATGTTTTCAATCGCGCAGATGATGATGGCATTGTCGGCGGTGTCGCGCACCACCTCCATTTCAAACTCTTTCCAGCCCAATAGCGAGATCTGTCCACCAAGACGATTTGCGCAACAGGGGATGTCTTTAGGCTCGAGCGGCAAATCGCCCTGCAATCATCAAAGTGGTGCTATAGGTCGACGCCGCCGCTCTCTGTGCCGCCAAGGGTAAAGGCGGCGGGCGGATGATGGCGGGCAGGCCGACGTATTTTAATGGCGGCCATTGCCCTGCGCAGGCCAGCGGCGATGTCATATTTTCCCCGAGGGCAGCTTGGGGGCGGCGATGATGGTGGCTTTGGGGTTTTCAAGGCCGAATGTGGTCCATCGCCTCGCGGAACAGCTTATGATCCTCGGCCACTTCACTCGCTTCGCGCTTGGCCCCGATCAGTTCCACGTTGAATTTGTCTCAATACGCCCATATCCGCAAGCGCCATTGCCGTGTTTAGACCCGTTTGCCCGCCCATGGTGGGCAAGAGCGCATCGGGGCGTTCCTTTTCGATGATCTTGGCGACAACTTCGGGGGTGATGGGTCTTGATAGTAAAGTGGCATCGGCAAGGCTGGGTTTGGTCATGATGGTCGCGGGGTTCGAGTTGACCAGAATGACGCGCGGTAGCCTTCTTCACGCAGCGCGCCTGCAGGCCCAGTGCCCGAATAGCTCAAACGCGTAGGCCTGGCCAATAATGATTGGGCCTCGCGCCGATGATCATGATGGATTTGATATCGGATCTTTTTGGCATAGCGGCCCCCTGCTGCGCAAACTTGGCGGGTTATAGCCAGCGCGCGGCGGGGCGCAAGGGGGGAAGTGCCGCATTGGCGGGAATGGGGGCAATGGGAGGGCTTTCGCCTCCTCCCTCGCGCGCAAAGGCGCGCCCCCTCCCGCAGGCAAGTGTGTTGTTCCGTAGGTTGGTGCCCCTGTTTTGCTTCCTTTGGGTTGTTGTGGAATGGTTAGATTTTGCGTGGGGGTGGTTGTTTTCCTGTTTGCTTGGTTTACGTGGGGAGTGGGTGGGGGGGGCGCTGGCGGGCGCGCAAGGTAAAGTGCGCGTGGGCTTGCGCCGCCGCCGTGCGTCGCGGCCCCGGCGCGGCGCTGTCGCGCGCCGGCGCGTCCCGCCGCGCCGCCGCTGCCCCCGGTTGGCCTCCGGGCGCTCGGTCGCGGCGGCCCCCGGGCCCCCCCGGGGGTGCGCGTCCCCGCGCGCGCGCCCGGGCTGGCCGCTCGGCGCGGTTTCCCGCCCCGGCGGGTCCGCGCGGCGCGCCGCCCCGCGCGTCGGGCCGCTGGCCTCCTCTCCCGCCCGCGCGCCCCCCGGCGGCGTCTGCCCCGCGGCGGCGCCCGCCGCGTCGCTGTTCGGCCGGGCGCGCGCGCGTCGCGCGCCCCGCGCAGTAACAAGCGGCCGCCGGTAATCCTTCGCCCCGGCCGCCGCCCCGGGCGGCGGCTCGGCGGCGGGGTTACTCGGGGCCGGGCGTCCTCCCCTTGCTGGCGCGGGGCGGCGGGGACCAGAAATTCGGGTGCCGACCCCGCCCCGCGCGCCCTCGCGGGGGGCCGTCGCCCCGCCTGGGGGGGCTTGCCATTTTTGCTTACCGACCCGACCTCTTTGCCTATCCCCCCTGTTCCGCGCCGGCCGCGCCCTCCGCCCCTCAGGGCGGACAACCATGCGGGCGGGCTTGGCCGGGACGACGTCGCGTCTTGGATAGTTTCCAGCTCCCGCCCGCACACTTCGCGGTTTTTGACGGACTGGATATTTGTGAAAGAAGAGAAACGGGGGTTGAAGGGGGTGGGGGCAAAAGAATAATATATTATGCTTTTATGAATATATGGAGGCGACAATGAGCGAAGGCGTGCGGATTACCTCGTGCCACTCTGCGGGGCAGGCCAACGGTGGCGGCGGCGCGGCTGGGCGATGGGCCTAAATGCGGATCTTGTGGGGCGGGGTTGATGGCGCTGGCCGAGTTTGATGCCAGCGCACATGACAAAGTGTCCAAGCGCGATGATGTGCCCACGATCATTGATTATTGGGCGCCGTGGTGCGGGCCCTGCCGAATGATGGCCCCCGAATTTGCCAAGGCGTCCAAGGCGCTGGCAGGGCGGGCGCGCTTTGGCAAGATCAACACGCAAGATTTCCCTCAAGTTTCGCAGCGATTGGCGATCAAGGGCATTCCGCTGCTGATCTTGTGGAAAGGCGGGCGCGAGGTGGCGCGGCTGGCAGGTGCGCGCCCTGCCGCCGACATCGAGGCCTTTGTGCGCGGGCATATGCCGCAGTAGGGCGCGTTTGGGGCGAAAATGGGCGCGCAGGCACTGGCCATGGGCGCGCGCGCGCCTTAGATTTGCGCCAAAAGGGGGCGCGCTGTGATTTACCTTGAAGATGGGCCTAATGGCACGCCCGCGCTGTTTGACGCGCCGCAGCGGGTGGTTATGGCCTATGATTTGGCCGACGTGCCTGCAGCTTTGGCGCATTTGGATCGCGCGCGGGCCGATGGCGCATGGGTCGCGGGCTATATCGCCTATGAAGCGGGATATGCATTCGAGCCGCGCCTTTTTGATCTGGCCCCCGACTTGGGCGGGCGGCCCTTGCTGGCCTTTGGGATATATGACGGCCCGCAAGATGGGCGTGCGGTGGCGGCAAGCGCGGCCAAGGCTGCGGGCGAAGTGCAGGTCTCAGTGCCCGTGCCCGCGATCGAGCAGCAAGACTATACACGCGCGTTTGACACCGTGATGGGCTATATCGCAGCGGGCGATTGTTACCAAATCAACCTGACTTTTCCCATGACGGCGCAGTTGCGGCGCGGCACGGCGCTGGGCCTATTTGGCGCAATGGCACAGAGGCAAAAGGTCGGGCATGGGGCCTATGTTGATCTGGGGGAGGGGCCCATTTTGGCCTCGCGCAGCCCCGAATTGTTCGTGCGCACCTCTGCCGATGGCCGCATCGAGGCACGCCCGATGAAGGGAACGGCCCCGCGCGATCCTGACCCCGTGCAAGACGCCCAACTGGCCGAAGAGCTGCGCGCCTCGGCCAAGGGGCAGGCGGAAAATCTGATGATCGGGGACTTGCTGCGCAACGATATTGCCCGCATCTCGCAGGTGGGGTCGGTGAAAGTGCCCGTTTTGTTTGGCATCGAAACCTATGCCACACTGCACCAGATGGTCAGCCGCGTGGTGGGCGATCTGTCCGGCCCGCCCAGTATGGCATCGCTGATGGCCGCGCTTTTCCCCTGCGGGTCGATCACGGGCGCGCCAAAAATCCGCGCGATGGAAATCATCCGCGAAGTGGAACCCGCCCCTCGCGCCGCCTATTGCGGGGCGATTGGGTGGATGGGGCCAGATGGGGCATCGTCCTTTTGCGTCGCCATTCGCACGTTGCAAATCGACGGGCAAGACATCACCCTAAACGTGGGCGGCGGCGTGGTGCAGGACAGCACCGCTGCAGGCGAGTGGGAGGAGGCGCTATGGAAAGCACGCTATTTCACGGCGCTGGCGCGTTAGGCGTCCAACTGATCGAAACGCTGTGCTGGGATGGGGCGCAGCTGGTGCGCGGGGATTTGCATCTGGCGCGGCTGGCGCAAGGCGCTTTGGCGCTGGGCTATCCGTATAACGCGCAAGCGGCGCGCGCGGCGCTGATCGGCGCAGGGCAGGGCGCGCCTGCAAGGCTGCGCCTGACGTCGGATGCGCGGGGGCAAATTGCCGTGACCTCAGCCCCCATGCCCGCGCCGATTTCCCTTTGGCGCGTCGGGCTGGCAGCCCAGCGGCTGAACAGCGCCGACCCCTACCTGCGTATAAAATCCACCCAGCGTCCTGCCTATGATGCCGCCCGCGCAGAAATGGCGGCAGGTCTGGACGAAGTGATTTTGCTGAATGAGCGCGGCGAGGTGGCGGATGGGTCGATCACCACGCTGTTTTTCGACCGAGGACAGGGCCTGCGCACGCCGCCCCTGTCCAGTGGCGCGCTGCCTGGCGTGCTGCGCGCCCATCTTGCCGCGCCCGAAGAAACCCTTGTGCCCCGCGATCTGGGAACGGTCACGCTGTGGCTGGGAAATTCGCTGCGCGGCCTCTCGCCCGCGCGGTGGGTGGGCGGATAGGTGGTAAGTTGGATATTTACGCCTGTGTGAAAGGCCAAAGGCTTGACTTCGCGCCGCGCAAAGTATGTATCGGGGCGAATGTTTTCATCACTTACGGGGTTTCCCATGCACGCCTATCGCAGCCACACTTGCGCCCAGCTTCGCGCCGCCGATGTCGGATCCGAGGTGCGCCTTGCGGGCTGGGTGCACCGTGTGCGCGACCATGGCGGCGTTTTGTTCATCGACTTGCGCGACCACTACGGCATCACGCAGGTGCTGGCCGATAGTGACAGCCCCGCCTTTGCCGATATCGAAAAGCTGCGCGCTGAATGGGTGATTTCGATTGACGGGCGGGTCAAGGCGCGCGATGCCGCGCTGGTGAACCCCAAAATCGCCACGGGCGAGGTCGAGGTTTATGCGACGGGCCTGACCGTTTTGGGCGAGGCGGCAGATCTGCCGATGCCTGTTTTTGGCGACGTGGATTATCCCGAAGAAACCCGCCTGACCTATCGTTTCCTTGATCTGCGCCGCGACAAGCTGCATGGCAATATGATGCTGCGCAGCAATGTGGTGCGGTCGATGCGACAGCGCATGTGGGATCAGGGATTTAACGAATTTCAAACCCCCATCATCACCGCCAGCAGCCCCGAAGGTGCGCGCGATTTTCTGGTGCCGTCCCGCCTGCATCCGGGTAAGTTTTATGCCCTGCCCCAAGCGCCGCAGCAGTTCAAACAGCTGATCATGGTGTCGGGGTTTGACCGCTATTTCCAAATCGCGCCCTGTTTCCGCGACGAAGACCCGCGCGCAGATCGCAGCCCAACTGACTTTTACCAGCTTGATGTCGAGATGTCGTTCGTCACCCAAGAAGACGTGTTCGCCGCTGTGCAGCCCGTTATTCAAGGGATATTCGAAGAATTTGCTCCCGCGAAAAAAACCTACGCCGATTGGCCGCTGATCGCCTATCGCGACGCGCTGAAAATGTATGGCAGCGACAAGCCCGATTTGCGCAACCCGATTATAATGCAGGATGTATCGGCGCATTTCGCGGGGTCAGGCTTTGCCATTTTCGCCAAACTGCTGGAGCAGGCGGGCAACGAGGTGCGCGCCATTCCTGCGCCCAAGGGGCCATCGGGCGAACCTGTGGGCCGCAAATTCTGCGACCGCATGAATGCCTTTGCGCAGTCTCAGGGCTTGCCAGGGATGGGCTATATTTTCTGGCGCGAGGCCGAGGATGGGTCGGGCATGGAGGCGGCGGGCCCGCTTGCCAAAAACATCGGGCCTGAGCGCGCCGAAGCAATTCGTGTGCAGCTTGGCCTTGAAAAGGGCGATGCTGCGTTTTTCCTTGGCGGCAAGCCCGAAGCGTTCGAGCCTGTCGCAGGGCGCGCGCGCAATGTGATTGGCGAGGAATTGGGGCTGACCGAAAAGGATTGCTTCCGTTTCGCGTGGATCGTCGATTTCCCGATGTATGAGAAAACCGACGAAGGCACGATTGATTTCTCGCACAACCCGTTTTCGATGCCCCAAGGCGGGCTGGACGCGCTGAACGGCGATCCGCTGAACGTTTACGCCTATCAATACGATCTTGCCTGCAACGGCTATGAATTGATCAGTGGCGGCATCCGCAACCACAAGCCCGAAATTATGTATAAGGCGTTTGAACTTGCGGGCTATCCCGCATCGGAAGTGGACAAGCGTTTTGGCGGTATGGTCAAGGCGTTCAAATACGGCGCGCCCCCCCACGGCGGCTGTGCGGCGGGGATTGACCGCATCGTGATGCTGCTGGCGGATGAGGCGAATATCCGCGAGGTGATCATGTTCCCGATGAACCAGCGCGCCGAAGATTTGCTGATGGGCGCGCCGTCGGAACCTTTGGTGAAACAGCTGCGCGAACTGAATCTGCGCGTCGTGCCCAAGGAGGCGTGATGGACAGCCGCGCGGCGCAGTTGGGCAGGTTGGTGGCAGGGTTTACCCCGCCGCCGCGCCCGAATGCGCCTGTGCTGTCTGGCCCTTTTGCGGGGCTAGAACGGTTTGAGCCCGCCCATTGCGCCGATTTGTTCGAGGCCTTTAACGGCCACGACCAGCTGTGGGACTATATGCCCTATGGCCCTTTTCATGCCGCCTCTGCCTATCACCGCTGGGGCAGCGAAACGGCGTTGGGGGAAGATCCCTATTTCTATGCCATTCGCGATTTGGCATCAGGGCATGTGGGCGGTGTGGCCAGTTATCTGAACATCGTCCCCGCACATGGCAGCATCGAAATTGGCCATATTTGCCTTTCCCCCAGCATTGCGGGCACGCGCGTGGCCACGGACGCGCTGGCGCAGATGGTGGCATGGGCCTTTGGCGCGGGGTATCGCCGCGTAGAGTGGAAATGCAATGCGCTGAACATCCCCTCGCGCCGCGCGGCACAGCGTTTGGGGTTTTCGTTTGAAGGCGTGTTTCGCAACCATTTGATCGTCAAGGGCCGCAACCGCGATACGGCATGGTTTGCGATAACCGATGCCGATTGGCCAGCCTTGTCCGAGGCCTATGCCGCATGGCTTGCCCCCAGCAATTTTGATCCAGAGGGCGTGCAAATAGAACGTTTGTCCGACTTGACGCAGCTGGTTTGCACCGCATTTGACCCTGTCCTTATCCGCTAAATCCCCCTTAGTTCCGATACATCGCGCAGGCGTTCGTTGACCAAATCGCGCAGCCGCCGAAAGCCTTGCGCACTGGCGCCGTCGCCCTGCGCGCAAAGTTGGTTGCGCGCGGCGCTTTGCAGTGCACGATCGCCCAAGCTGCCCGCAATGCCGTCGAGCAGCCCCGCAATATAGCGGGTGCGCGTGGTGGTATGGCGCTGCTCGCGCAGGTCTGTTGCCCCGTCGCGGGCCAATTCTTGCGCCAATTCTTGCGCAGCAAGATTTAGATCATCCTTCAGCGCCATGTGATCGGGCCTAGGGCTGGGCGCAGGGGACTGCATCATCAGCAAGGGCAGGGGGCCGGGAAAATTGTCGATCAACAACGCACGAAAGGTGGCAATATCGGGCATTGGTTTTTCGATAAACACATCCGCCCCCGCCGCCAGCGCCCCCGCCCGCAGATGCCCTTGTCCCGACGTGGCAATGATCAATGGCGGGCGCGGTTGCGCGTGCGACAGCTTGTCAATCAACCCTTCGCCCCGCCCATCGGGCAGGCCCAGATCAATCACCACAATGTCGGGTTGATACAGGCGCAAATGCCCGCCCGCCGTTTCCAAATCTGCCGCACGGCGCAGACGCAGACCCAGAACGCGGGCATAAAGACGCATCACCTCACTGGCATAACGGCTGTCTTCAACCAGCATGAGGGTCGGCATTTGCACGGGCTTTGCGGGCGCAAATCCGCGCGGGTGGCTGTGGGGCGAATGCCCCGATACAGTGGTCTGGTCGGGCATGGCAGTGACCTTCCTATGATGTCTCCCTTCACTATGCCGCAGCGCCCCTAACATCTGGTTAACCGCCTGCGACCATGCCGCCCCTTGCGCGCCCGGCCGCGCCCCGCCTATATTGACCCAACCAGCGGAGGCCCAAATGATCGGACGTTTGAACCATGTCGCCATCGCCGTGCCCGATATTGAGGCGGCGGCGGCCCAGTATAGCGGCACTTTGGGCGCATCCGTCCGCCCTGCGCAGGACGAGCCTGACCACGGGGTGCGGGTGGTGTTCATCGACCTGCCCAACACGAAAATCGAACTGTTGACCCCCCTTGGCGACAACAGCCCGATCCTTGGGTTTCTGGAAAAAAACCCATCGGGCGGCATCCATCACATCTGCTATGAGGTTGAGGATATTTTGGCCGCGCGCGACCAGCTAAAGGCATCAGGCGCGCGGGTTTTGGGCAGTGGAGAGCCGAAAATCGGCGCGCATGGCAAGCCTGTTTTGTTTCTGCATCCCAAAGATTTCAACGGCTGCCTTGTGGAATTGGAGCAAGTATGACCATCACCGCCGCCCTTGTATTGTTCGCAACGCTTTGGTTTTTAACACTATTTTGCGTTCTGCCCATCCGCATGCAAAGCCAAGATGAGGCGGGCGAAGTGGTGGCTGGAACACCGCGATCGGCCCCGCAAAACCTAAACCTTGGCCGCAAGGTCAAAATCACGACCGCGATCACCGTTGCGGCCTTTGCCGCGCTTTATGTCATCATCACGTCGGGGTGGATTACCCTAGATAATATGGATGTTTTCGGCATCATGCAGGCTGTGCCCAAGGCGGGGCAATAGGCAGGTTTGCGCCGCCCCTTAGATCACATCGCTTTGCACCTCGCGCCCCTGCAAGCGATGGAAAATATGGGTAAAAGTGGCCACACCTAGCACGGGAATAATCAGGTTCAGCACGGGGATCGACAGCGGGATCGCCATGCAAATACCCGCCAGCCACACCTTGCCCCAATGGGCGCGGCGCAGGGCTTTGGCAGCCTTTAGGTCAATGCGGCGGGCGGCGACAAGGGCGAAATACTCGCGCCCCAGCAGGTAGCCATTGATGGCCCAAAATAAGGGCAGCGGTGAAAAGGGCAGCACAACATATAGGATCAGCGCAGGCACGTTGATCGCGATCACCAGCCCCAAAAAGTTGATGCCAGAGCGCAGCCCCTCGTAGAAACCTTGCCCTTTAGCGGGGGGAAGGGTGGGGTAATGGCGGGCCTCGACTGCATCCGCCACCTCATCCAAAAACATACCCGAAAACAGCGTAGCCACTGGAATCATTAGGAAAACTGACAGCCCAAGCATCAGCGCAATCCCGCCCCAAGACAGGATGGCGGCCAGACCGTCCACCTCGCCGATCAGGGGCAGATCAAAGGCATCGGGAGAGATGGCGAATATTAACAGCCCGAACGCCCATGTAATGGCGGCCAGTAGCGCCAGCGCAAGGGCCATACCAAGGGCGATGACCTTTAGGAAAGTGCCAGATCCCATTTGCCCTAAGGCACGCAAAAAGCTGAACGATATCAGGTTCATTCGTCAATCCATTCGATGATTTTGGCCATATTGGGACGCGGTCGGTCGGGGGCCTCGTCGCTCACCGCGCCGATGTGGATGATGCCTGCCACGGTTTGGCCAGAGGCGGCCCCGAAGCGCGGTTTACCAAGATTTCGTCATGCGCGACCCAGCCTGTTAACCATTGCGCGGCCCAGCCTGCGGCGTAAGACGCATTAACGATGTTCATGCACAGCGCGGCGGCGGAGGCCACCTGTTCGCTGCTGGGCACTTTGTGCAAGATTTCGGGGGTGGACAGCACCACAACCGCCAGATGCGAGCGCGCGAATTGCCCGCGCCCCTTGCCAATGGCGACCTCGTCCAGCCCCAATTCCACGCCGCGCGCCTGCGCCAACTCCGCAATCCGCAGCAGGGCGGCGCGCTGCAAAACCAATATACGCCAAGGGGTTAGCATCCCGTGATCGGGCACGCGCAGGGCTGCGGTTAGGATGGGTTCTAGGGCGGCGCGGTCTGGCACTTGGCCGTTAAACGCCTTGGCGGGGTGCGAGCGGCGGCGGGCCAAAAACTCAAACGCGGCAGGATTTGGGGGGTGGGGCATCGGGCTCTCCTTTGCCGCCATAGCACCCAAGATTGGGGGCGGGGTCAAGGGTGGATGGCGGGCAAAAGGTTAACGCGCGGCTGGGCGCGTATGGTTTGCGTATGGCATGCGTATGGCGCATGCGTATGGCATCCGTCCCGACAAGCGGCGCGCGGCGCGTTTACCAATCCGCCCCCAAATCTGACCTTGCGCGCAGGTCAACGGCGGGGCCAAATACCGCCATGAGCAAACAGACAAAAGGCATCTGGGCCGATATGGCGCAGGCGGGGGCAGAGTTCGCCGTCCACGTCACCCCCCGCGCGCGCCGCAACAGCGTAGAGTGGCGGGACGGCGTGTTAACCACCGCTTTTCCCCGAAGATGGCCGCGCAACGGCGGCAGTGGCCGAGGCGCTGGCCCACGCGCTGGGCGTGGCGAAGACGCGGCTGGTTCTGGTGCGCGGGGCGACAGGGGGGATAAGGTGTTCAGAAGCTGGGATAGGGGCGGGCGCATGGGGCGGCGGGGCAGGGCGAAGGGAATAGACGTTGTCTTGTGCTGGACAACCCACCCCGCCATATATATTATCCCCGCGAAGGGGTAGGGCATGGCGGATATTCAGGTCATGGATCAGGAGCAGTTTGAGGCGTGGCTAAAGACACGGCCCGCCGCCGATGACGACGTCTGCTTGCGCGCGCATTGGCCTGCGCGTTTTTCCGCTGTGGGATGCAGCGGATGACGTTGGGCGGATTAAAAATGCCTAACTGCGCTGGCTATGCTGCCGGTATGCTGATTAAGTCTGTTGCGCGCGGCGAACGGCGTATGTGTCTAGTGGTGAGCGGTGCACGAAGCCGCCACCTTCCTTCGCCGCCTTCGCCTATGCCTTTTCATTCGTCACCGCCGTCCGCACGCCTACGATTGCCGCTGCCTTCGCCTATCGCCAACACCGCGGCCTTCGCCGACGCCCGGCCGCCTCTCGAAACGCTTCGCCGATCGCCTTCGGCCGCTTGGCGCGTAGTCTGGGCTGCTATTTCTGCCGATGCCAATAAATTGCAAAACGGCCATGATGTGTCGCGCCTTGCCCTGTGGCCGACCGATACCCCCGATTGGTTCACCAAGGCGCACGCGCAGAATGCCGCCATATGGGACAAAGACCGCGAGACGTGGGATTTTTGGCGGCGCTGGTGGGATGGGGTGATTGCAGGCACCCCGCTGCCGTTTGATCTGCTGGACGCTGTGGCGAGTATCGAGAACAGCGCGTTTGGGAAGAGGGGCCAAAGGCGGTGGCGAGGGGAGATTAAGGCGATTGAAATGCGTTTCGTGCCCGGCCCGGACGGCAAGAGCTGCTACGGCGATCAAGTGTTGGATCGCGCTTTGAGAAAACTGCCACCCCCAAGGACACCGCAGTTGCAGCAGTATAGGCAGGCCGTGATTGCCCACCGTGCTGCGCTGCTGGAAAACTTTGATGCGCTGCTCGGATTTATCGCGTTAGAGATTTAGATCGGCTGCAAAACGATTAATTACGATCTGATGAAGCCAGCCCTGCGTAAGCGACGTTTTGCATGAAACGAGCGGATGGATTCAAGACCGTTGAAGTGTGATTGCGCTGACCGTCGAAAGACTTGGGGCGATGGTTCCAAAGGCAGCTGGCGTTGCGCCTCGCTGCGAAAGAGGTCAGAACTTTGGGGCGGTTTTGCTGAACCTGATTTGCAAGAATGGCCAAGATCGAACGCGCGCGAAGTGGTTGATAAGACTTGGCAGATTGTGGCATTGCATTGAGCTGAAACAGATAGTGGGCTGCTTCGACCGTTGCGATGCGGTCTTGGGCTTGTGGCCCCCTACGATAAGGATTAGCGGCAATCGTTTTGACGCGCGGGCTGCATTTTTGGCGGCACCCTTGGTCAAGGTGGTTGGTCTAAGGGGGCTAAGTCGGGCAAAAGCTGTAAAGGCTGAAGTTGGTAACACCGCTCGCTGTATGCCCCTTGGCTGCCGGAATACTAAGGCGCTTTTAAGCGCCGCCGGGCCGCGCCGCGTTCGTAGGCAGACCCCTTACGCGGCCCCACTGGGGCCACGGTTCCCCTTCGCATCCCCCACGAGAGGGCGCTCTCAGCCGTTCGTGCCTAGAACTGGCGTGGGGGGCCTGCGCCGTAAAAGGTGCAGAAATTCTGGTGGTGCGCCGTCCCGAGGGAGGGCGCGGCCCTATGGTGGGATGGCGGCGAGAGGGAGGGCGGTGCGTGAAATCACGCACCCTACGGGCGAGTGGGGGCGGGGGATACCCCCTACTTCCTCTCAATCCGATAACTGCCCTCGGGCAAATCCAGCGCGGCGGCTAGGTCTTGGGCTTGGCGGATTGATAGGGTGATGGTCACTTCGGTTTCGGTCAGATCGTCCATCTGGCGCAGTTTGATGCAATCCTCAAACGCCTCAATGGTGATGTCTTCTTGCAGGGCGTTTTCGGGCGCGCCTTCGTCGATCAGGGTGATGACGGATGCGTCAAATTCGTGTTCGATGGTGAACATGGGGGCATCTCCTTTGCGATGATATCACAATGATTTGCACGATTTGTCGCGGGAAAAATTGCAATTTGGGGCGCGCTTGCGTTAGCATTTGCACATGAAGATCCAAACCTATTCGATGATCTTAGCGGGACTTATGCTGCTGGCGGGCTGCGCGGTTGGCCCACCCAGCGCGGGTGTCGGCGCTGCGGTGGTGCCCACTTTTTTGCCGCCCCGCATTGCCGCGCAGAATTTCATCGCCGTTCTAGACGCGGTAGAGCCTGTGGCCGAAGCGGTTTGCCGCAAGGCCAACCCCTTGATAAATTGCGATTTTCAGCTGGCCATTGACCGCCGCCGCGGACTGCCGCCCAATGCGTTTCAAACCGTGGACGATCAGGGTCGCCCGATCATCGCCTTTACGCTGTCGTTGATTGCAGGGGCGCAAAACCGCGACGAGCTTGCGTTTATTATGGGGCACGAGGCGGGCCACCACATCGCGGGGCATTTGGCGCGCCAGCAGGAAAGCGCGCTGCAAGGGGCGGTGCGGGCGGGGGTTTTGGCCACGCTGTCGGGGGCCAGCGCGCGCGCCATTGACCGCGCGGCGCAAATGGGCGCGGGGCTGGCGGCGCGGCGCTATTCCAAGACCTTTGAGTTGGAGGCAGATGTGATCGGCACCCAAATCGCGCTGCTGGCGGGGTTTGATCCCGTTCTGGGCGCCGCGTTTTTTGACCGTCTGCCCGACCCAGGAGATCGCTTTTTGGGCACCCACCCCGCCAATGCCGACCGCAAGGCGATCGTCGCGCGCGAGGCTGCGCGACTGCAAGGCAATGCGCGCTAAATTGGCAGGCCAAAGTCCAGCGATTGCAGCCTGCTGCGGTAGTGCGCCTCGGCCTGCACCTGCGCGGCGTTGATGTCAGGATGGGCCAACATCTGGGCCATTTTCGCGATCACTTGGGGCGCGTATGTGGTGATGGCATCGTCAAAAATTGGTGCATCCATACGGGCGGCAAAGTAGTCGTCGCTGTGGCGGGGCACCTCTTCTTGCGCCTGCACCTGACTGACCGCCCCGCGCCCCCGCGCGCGGCGCAGCGCAAAGCTGTCATAGGTCTTGATCGCATAATGGTTGTAATGGGCCAAAGCATGGCTGATTTTCTTGATCGGTGTGATGCGGATATGATCCTTTAGCGGTTTGCGATCATCGGCGCTAAAAACCGTCCCATCCGCGCGCATGATTTGCAAAGGGCCATCGCCCGCGTAGCCCTCCATATGGTGGTTATGCACCGCGCGAAACCGCTGCGGCGCGCGGGTTAGGGTTTTGACGTTGCCATTGGCGGGATGATGATGCGCTAAACGATACTGAAATTGGGCGCAGACCCTGCCTGGCTGCCATGTGGCTCCCAAAGCCGTGCCAAAGGTTTTGGCGTTCAGCACGATCATATCCACGTTTTCGGGCGCGCTGTTTGTTAGATCTTGCACGCGGCCACCCTTGAGCGAGACATGCAAAAACTCGTCCACGTCCAGCGCGATCAACCACGAAACGCCATCCAGCCCAAAGCGCTGGCGCAATTTGGCATAGCCTGCGTGTTGTGGCACTTGGTTGGGTTTCACCGTCTGGCGCAAGTGCTGCACATAGCCATGCTGGGCCAGCGTATCTAGCAAGTCATCCGACCCATCGCTGCAATTATTGCTGGCCATCATCACGCGATCAAACCCAATCGCCAAATGATGGGCGACGAATTCCAAGATGAATGGCCCCTCATCCTTTACGCAGGACATCAACACATGCATACAACTTCCCCAAGGATGCGTCAGAACGGACAGCGCCAGATTAGCAGGGGAAAAACCGCTTTGCCTAGGGACAAACTTGCGCGGGCGCGGCGGCTGTGATGCTGCAACTTTCCCACGTGCTAAGCGATCGCGGATCGCGCTATGCGGTGTCGGGTGGGCCTTTGAAGGGGCGTGCGGACGCGGCGGCCTTTATCACTGAATTGAAGCGATCCAAGAAATTCGCCAAGGCCACGCATCATTCATGGGCGGCCCTGCTAGAGGGCGTGCCCGTGCGATGTGATGATGGTGAGGCAGGGGCAGGGGACGTTATCTTGCGCATGATCCAGCGCGAGGGGCTAGAGGGTCATATCATCGTTGTCACCCGCTGGTATGGCGGGGTGCATCTGGGCGGCGAGCGCTTTGCCCATATCGTCACCTGCGTGCGGGCGTATTTGGATTTGCTGCGGGCGGCAGGATCGGAACACAGGCTTTGAACCTGTCGAACATAATGCGGCGCTAAGAAAAGCCTTAGCGCCGCAAGTTTAGGTTGATAGGCTGTAGAAACGCGCGCCCTTTAGACGATGAAATCTGTATATCCCAAGGCCGTCCACGCGCCCAGATCAGCAAACAGAACCTTGTTGCTGGTGCTGCCGCCATTGCTGTCATAATATAAACGACCTGTGTCGGTTTCATACAGCAGCTTTGCCCCGCTGGAAACTGAGGCGGCAATAGCGGTTGCGGCAATGAATTCGGAACTGGTCAGATCTGCGCCAAGTCCCGAGAAGATAGAGCTGGTCAAGTCAATGGTGTCGGCGCTGGAAAAGTTGTTGATCGTATCCACATTGGTGCTGGCGTTCAGCGCGGTGTTGAACACAAAATAATCCGCCCCCGCGCCGCCCGCCATCGTGTCGCGCCCCGTGCCCCCATTGATTGTATCGCTGCCAGAACCGCCGTAGATAAAATCGTCGCCAGAATCGCCAAAAATGCTGTCCGTGCTGGATCCGCCAAACAGCTGGTCTGCGCTGGAGCCGCCATAGATCAGGTCTTTGCCCGACCCGCCGTATACCTCGTCCTCGCCAGCATCGCCATAGATGCTGTCATTGGCCGAGCCGCCGCTCAGCGCGTCATCATTGTTGCCGCCATAGATCAGGTCTTTGCCCGTGCCGCCGTCGATGTCATCATCGCCGTCTCCGCCCCAGAGTCTGTCGTTGCCAGAACCTCCGTCGATCAGATCATCGCCCGCATCGCCCGCAAGTTGGTCGTTGCCAGCCGCGCCCAGCAATTCGTCATCACCCGTGCCGCCTGTGATTGTGTCATGGCCTGCGCCGCCGTCCAAAAGGTCAATGCCATCGCCGCCATTGATTTGATCATTCCCCAAATCACCCGTGACCACATCATCACCCGCGCCTGCCGTGATCGTGTCATGCCCATCGCCGCCCCCGATCAAATCATCGCCTGCGCCGCCGTCGATCAGATCATTGCCCGCGCCGCCGTAAACGCGGTCATCTTCCGTGCCGCCATATAGGCCGTCATTGCCGCCTGCACCATAAATGGTATCATTACCAGCATCGCCGTAATTCTGATTATTACCAGAATCATATTGCGCCCAAAACGAGCCGCCAATGAGATCGTCGCCATTTCCACCGTACAGCGTGTCATTCGCGCTACCGCCATTCAGTCGGTCGTTGTCATCGTCGCCATACAGCAAATCATTCCCAACCGACCCCGCGAAACTGTCATTCCCCGCGCCGCCATAAAAGGTGTCGTTGCCATTGCCCTCAGCAGAGCTGTCATTGCCATCGCCGCCGTAGATCAAATCGTTAGAGGGCGAAAAATAGTCCGCATCATCATAGAAGGTATCGTTTCCCTCGTCGCCATACATCGTGTCATCGCCATTGCCGCCAGACAAATAGTCCGTGTCCGCACCGCCAAATAAGATGTCTTGGCCCTCGTTGCCGAAAAGGTTGTCATTGCCCGCATCGCCATAAAGGGTGTCGTCTCCTGCAATGCCAAGATTGATCCAGTTTGGGTCGCTTGGATCGATGCCTTCGTTGTACTCATTGTAAGCAGGAACGTCACCATTCAGTGAATCATTACCTGCCCCGCCATAGACCAGATCGTTGCCGCCAAGACCGTCATAATTTTCGCTGGCGCCTGTCAATGTTTCGTCGTCGTTGGATACTGTACCGTAAGGCATTGCGATCTCTCCCCGCTGTTGAACTTAATAGCCCATCACTGCGCAATGAATGGCGCGCGCGCATCACCCATATGGGGGATGCAGCCTGCTTTTTTGTAGCGTCGGCGCAGATAAACGCAGATTGCAGCGCGGATTTGGTCAGGTTAGGTTTGCCAAACAGATGCGGTGGGGGGATCATGCGAAATTGGCTATCGGGCGAGGCGCGCCGCATCGGGAATACTGCGCGCTGGTCATATGAAGGCTGGGTTTCAGCTTGGGCGCGCGAGAAATCCTTGCGGCAATGGACGCTGGTCAATGTGCTTTCGGTGGCGCTGTCGTTGGTCGTCGAGATGACAACGGGCGAACGCGCGCTGATCTACGCTTTGGGCATTCTGGTGCTGGCCGCCGAGATGATGAACACCGCCATCGAAGAAGTGGTGGATTACATATCCGAAGAGATCGACCCCCGCGCCAAGCGTGCCAAGGATGCGGGCAGCGCGGTGGTGGCGCTGGTGGCCATCGCGGGGGGCGTGGCTTGGGCGGTTGTTTTGCTGGGGTAAATTGGCCAAGGCAGGGCTGGTGCTGCCTTGGCCGTGGCTGTCAGATTTAATAGAATTGGCCAAAGGACGTGTTGGTGCCACCCGTCAATTCGGCCAACTGCGGGGGACGCGCCCCTGCGCCAAAATGGATCATGTGCGCTTACCTCGCGCCTTTTTTTGGCGGCGCACGTGTAGGCGGTAGATGATGGGGGCTAGGATATAGTTATACGCCGCGCAAAGGGTGGGGTAGATCACTGGCCAGCGCGCCGCGCGCGCCGCCCAAGCCCATCGCGGCAGGGCCGCCCATATGGCGATAAAGGCGTCTATTCCAACCAGCAATTGCCCGCCTTGCAGCACATGCAAACGGCGCGCGGCTGTATCTGCGTCCAGCCCAAAACTGTCAAAGCTGTCCAAAGGGCAAAATTGCATCTGCGCCCCCGCGCGCCTTGCATCGCGCGCATAAATACCCATTTCGCGCGCGCAGATGGGGCAGGTGTCGTTGAACAAAATGCGAAGGCTTGCGGTATCTTTCATAGCTGGAACATAGGGCAAAGCCTTGCTGCGTCAATGCGGGCTGTCTACCTTGAGCTTTGCGCGCCTGTGTGACAAGATTGCATGTAACCTTTGACAGCGAGTATCTGCATTGCCCCCGTCTTTGGCCCCCACAATGCCCGACATCCAAGGCATCGAGATAGTGCAAAATGCGGTCTTGGTGGCGGGCGCGGATACGCTGTCGGCGTCGGCAGACGGGGCAAGGC
>JAXHON010000040.1:0-91924 GCA_034519315.1 Cypionkella sp.
ACTTCTTGCCCGAAGTCCGACTGCGCCCAGGGCTTCTTTCAGGTTCACCCACAGCTGGTCGCCCGGCCAGAGCTCGACCGGGGCGGTGTTCACGTCTTGCAGGTCATGGGTGGCGGCGACAAAGGCCAGCCAGATCGGCACCAGGATGATGACCAGCCCAAAGGCCAGGATCAGATGGGTGGCGATGTTCAGAAACGGGGTGCGTTCGATCATGGCTTTGCCCTCAGGTGTAATGCACGCGCCGCTCGACATAGCGGAACTGGATGAAGGTCAGTGCCATGACGAGACCCATCAGGATGATGGATTGGGCGGCGGCGCCGGAGTAGTCAAAGCCACGGAAGCCGTCGGCATAGATCTTGTAGACCATCAGGTCGGTCGCCCGGAACGGCCCGCCGCCCGTCAGGGTGTCGACGATGCCGAAGCTGTCGGTGAAGCTGTCGGTGATGTTGATGACCAGCAGGAAAAAGAAGGTCGGCGTCAGCAGCGGCAGTTGCAGGTCGATCATCCGGCGCAGGGGGCGCGCGCCGTCCATTGCGGCGGCCTCGGTCAGGCTGCGGGGGATGGATTGCAGGGCGGCCAGGAAGAAGATGAAGCTGTAGGCCACCTGCTTCCACGCGCCCGCGATGACGATGGCGGTGACCGCCTGCCAGGGGTATTTCGACAGGTCCCACCAGCCGGGGGCCAGCGGGTGTTGATGAAGCTGAAGATGCCCGCGCCGGGGTTGAAGACGAACTGGAACGCCAGGCCCACGGCAGGGGCGGCCACGGCCTAGGGCCAGATGATCGCCACGCGCCAGGCCCTGTAACCGGCCAGCTGGCGGTCGACGAACAGGGCCAGCGTCAGCGCCATGCCCATCGCCAGCACGGTCGTCGCCAGCGCATAGATCACCGACACCCGGACCGAGCCCCAGTAATAGGGATCGCTCAGCACCTTGCGGAAGTTATCGAAGCCGACCCAGGTGTTGCCGCCGCCCCAGGGCTGTTCCAGCGTGAAGGCCCAGTACAGCGCCTGCGCCGAAGGCCAGTAGAAGAAGGTGAAGATCACCAGAAGCTGCGGTGCCAGCAGCAAGGGCACGATCCAGCTGAACTTGAAATAGGGCGCGGCGCATTGGGAACTCCCCCTCAAAGAAAGGGGCGCGACCGGTCGATCGCGCCCTTATGATCAGGCTCAGGGGAAGGACTTGCCGGCATAGGTCTGGGCAAAGCGCGCCAGCATGGTCGTTGCCGCGGGCGACCGCGGTATCCAGCGCCTCTTGCATCGGTCTTCTGCCCGGCCCAGGGCGGCCTCGACCTCGGCCAGCCATTCGGCGCGGATCTGGATGAAGCTGCCCAGACGGATGCCGCGGGTCAGTTCGGTCGGCTCGGTGTATGTCAGCGACTTCATGCGCGATGTCGCGGTTCGATGTACGGGCGCCTTTGCATAGAAGCCTTCTGGCCGTCAGCGCGTCATAGGCCGACTGGGTGACCGGGATGTAGCCCGAGTTTTCCAGACAAGAACTGCTGCTCTTCCTTGGTGGCAAGGAAGGCCAGATAGGTCGCCGCCGCCTTGTATTCCTCATCGGTCTTGCCCGACAGCACCCAGAGCGAGGCGCCGCCGACGACGGTGTTGTGGCGCTCGACCCCTCGTAGGCCGGGATGCATCTGGACGTCCCAGCCGTACAGGCGGGCGCCAGCTTGTGCAGGGTGTCGTGGTCGGCGATCGACGAGAAGAACACCGAACATTCGCCTTCGACAAAGCTGTCGCGCGCCGCTTTGCCCGCCGCCGGCGTGCGCAGCATCGCATAGCCCTTCGTGGATCCGGCGCTGATGTTCTCCATGTGCTTGAAATGCAGCGTCGTGTTGAACAGCAATTCGCTGTCCAGCCCGTCATAGCCGTTGTTGTTCGAGGCGACGGGGATGTTGTGCGCCATCGAGAACTGCTCAAGGTCGATCCAGGTCGAGGGCGCATAGGCCTAGCGCGCAGGTCCGGCTGCTGGCCTTCAGCGCGTTAAACGCCGCTTCCATGCCTTCCCAGGTGATCGGGGCTTCGGTGATCCCGGCCTTGGCGAAATGATCCTTGTTGAAATAGTAGACCGGGGTCGAAGAGTTCCACGGCATCGAGAAGAACTCGCCCGACTTCGACGAATAGTAGTTGGCGATGCCAGGGAAATAATCGGCCCAGTCGACGGTCGACGCCGCGTGTCGGCCATCATCTTGGTGACCGGGTAGAATTCGCCCGACAGCATCAGGTCGGCGGTGCCGGCGTCGAACGGACTGCAGCATGCGTCGGGTGCTTGCTTCGCGCGGAAGGCGGCGATGGTGTTCTGCACGGCCTTTTCACAGCCGTCCTGGCCCACGCAGACCGCTTCATACTGGTCCTGTGCCGCGTTGAAACGGTTACAGGTCTCGGCCACGACAGCGCCAAGATCGCCGGTCAGGCCATACCAGTATTCGCAGGCGGTCTTCTCGGGCTGGGCCGCACCGGCGGCGCGTCGGCTGAAGCACAACAGGCGGCGGTCAGCAAGATTCTCTGATGTCATCTTCCTCTGTCTCCGTGATGCAGGCTGCCGGAGGTGCACGCGGCGGACCGTGCCTGATGCAGGCAGACAGCGGTGACCGGAACAGCCGACGCTTTGGAGCAAGCCTGATTACAGTGACTAATCGACGTGCATTGGGGCAACAGGCGGCAACAAGCCGTGCGGCACCCGGCCGCACGGTTTGCCGCAGCCGTGTCGCCAGTGCGCTAGCGAAACAGGCCCGGACGCCAGCGCCACGTGACGCTCAGAGTGATCCTGGAAGTGGATGATCACCTGCCATCTGGCCGCGGCCAGGACGCACCGCCATTTGCGCCGGACCCTCGAACTGCCGCTGCGTGCGCCCGCAAACAGCCCGGCACATGCGAGCCTCACCGAGTGGTGCGACCCGGCCAGCGTCGTCATCCGGGATGCCGTGCCAGACCGCTGCGGTCGCGACAGGTGGACATGGCCCGGCGATCGCACCATCCGGATGTCCGGGTGCCGCGGCGCAGCACGCGACAGGAAAGGCCGCGGCGCTCGAAGCCAGGATGATCTCGTCCACCGGCAGTGACCGGCAGCGGATTGGCGTGGTGGTGCTGCCGACCACGATCACCGGCAAGGGTCCTGCGCCTCGTCCAGCCGCGCCGCCAGCCAGTCCAGACCCGCCGACCGGCCCCACAGCCAGCGCCGCCGACAGGCGCCGGGCTCGCAGGTATCCAGGAGGATGACCCGGTAGTTGCCCCATGCGTCGATGACCGGCGACACCCGGCCTGCGGGTCGTCCGCGCATCAGCCCAAACGGCCAGACAGAGAACGCCCGGGCCGGTCGTGGTTGCCCAGCGTGATGTGGACAGGGCACGGCAGGCGGCGGGCGACAGCACTGCGCAGTGCCGCCGCGGGGCAAAGCGATTATAGGCCGCCACTCGCCCGGTCGGCCAGGTCGCCCGCAAGGAGCACGAAGATCGCATCGGCATGGTCGCGGTTGATCACCTCGACGCGCGGCCGGCCAGCCGTGCGGCCGGTGTCCAGGCCCGTTGACCGGCTGCACCGGGCAGGCCAGGTGCAGGTCCGACAGGACCACGAATTTCAAAAGTCTCATTCGGCGATCCCCATGTCCTTGCAGATAAGCTGCCGAAGGCATGACTCCGGCCTTGTCGCGCAGTTCAGGATCAGGCGCGGGTTGGCGCCGGTCTGGGCAATGGCCGCGAAAGACCGACTGCCACAGGATCGTGCCATGTCCGATCTGCCAGTGCCGGTCGGCAAAGCCGTCGGCGTCTTGCAGATGGATATGGCCCAGCCGCGCATCCCCGGCAGCCCGGATGTAGAAATCGACCGGCGGCGCGCCCGTGGAGACATGGGCGTAATGCGCATGCCCGGTGTCGACCGACAGCTCCAGCGCCTGCCAGTCCAGCGCCTCGCACAGGGCGGCGCGGTCGCTAGGCTCGATGTCCTCGATGTTTTCCAGAACAAAGGTCACGCCCATGTCCGCCGCCCGCGCCAGCGCCGCCCCCAGCGTGTCGCGGGCGGCCGTCAGCATCCGTTCGGTATCGGTGGGATGAAGGCCGCGGTGATTGTAGCCCCAGGTGGTGAAGGGCGATGGATCACCACATGCGTGCCATGGACCGCCGCGCAGACATCCAGCGCTTGCTCCATCCGGCGCGCGACGATCCGGCGCACCTCGGGGTCGTAGGACGCGATGGTAAAGCCCCAGAACGGCCCGTGGATGCCCAGACGGCCCTGATGCCCGTCCAGCAGCTTGACCGTCTCGGCCGCCAGACCGGACCAGTCGCCGTCCAGCACCGGCGCGTCGACAAAGTGCTTGCAGTTCCAGATCGCGCGGGGCCTTCGCGCAGCCAGTCGACGTGGTGTGGCAAGGCTGTTGCGGCAAAGTGCTGCGCCAGGATCGGAAGGGTCATTGATCGGCATCCCATGTTGGTTTCAGCGGGATGCTGCTGGGTGCAGGCGACGAAGCGTTGGGTTTCAGTGAAGATTCACGACGGTTCGACGACAGGGCACAGCCGCACCGTCCCCCATCGGCCACGCTGACTATTGGCCTAGGCAGCAGGCTTGGCTACTGGCTTGCGCTTGCGGTGGGCCGGCTTTGCCGGTGCTATCACGACAATCTCGGCTGTCTGACCAATGTGCGAGGATTTTTCGTCCGTCGAGCCCACATAGCTCTGCGTAGGGCAGGCTGGCGCGGATCCTGTCGGGGACAGCGTCAGGCCCGCTTGCCCGTCGATGATTTCGCGGATTTCGGCGTCGACCAGGTCGATGATCCCGGTGCAAGTGCGGCCTCGGCGGCGTTCAGCGTCGCCTGCCACAATGGCATCTGCCAGGTTGCGGTGCGGCGGGAAGGAGGCAAGGCCGAAGCCGGGCTACCGAGAAAGGGGATTCCACCGACCGCTCGAAGGCCTCGTCCATGCGCTGCAGGATCTGGCCGAACATCGGGTTGCCGGTGGAGTCGCAGATTGCGGCGTGGAAGGCGGTGTCTGCGGCGCGGTAAGGCTAGGCCTGCGTCGACGATCCGCAGAAGCTCGGTGCAGAGTGTGTCGATTTCGGCCCTTTGGGCGAGCTGTCGCATTTGTGGCCGCGCGGCGCACGGTGCCGCTTTCGATCACCCGGCGGACTTCCAGCAGGCGCAGGATCGCCTCGCCCTCTGGCTCGACCATGGTGGGAAGTGGGCCGTGCGAGGCATGGACCTTGGCCGTCAGGATAGGTTCCATCACCCCACTGCCTGACGGCGGATCAGGCCCATCCCCTCCCACCGGTTCAGCGCCTCGCGTATGGTCGAGCGCCCGACTCCCAGGGCGGCGGCAATCGCCACTTCCGGCGGCAGGCGGTCGCCGACCTGCGAGGCCCGCCTTCTCGATCATCTCGGCCATCGCGTCCAGCACGGCTGCTCCGCAGTGATGGTGTCTCGATCGGCTCCAAGCAGGTGCACACGCGCCGCGCTTCATGGGGTCACTCCAAAGAGGCGTGCCTGCAGGCCGCGCCGGTCAGGCTTTTGTCGGACAGCTCTGGGCAGAAGGTCTGTCAAGGCCGCCGCCAGACGGTCCATCTGTTGCGGCGTGTTATAGCCCTGGGCCGAGACCCCGGACAATGGTGTGCTCTTGCCCACGTGAAGCAGGGTATTTCGATGTCGTACTCGGTCCGTCAGGCTGCGCTGCAGGAGGAGGGGTCGCCAGTTTGGGGACGGGCATCGCCACCTTCTGTGGGGCGCAGAACTCCGGAGCGTCGAGAAGGCGGGTAGGCCCGTGCAGCGCGGCGACGCGGCCGGCGGTCTCCTGCGACCAGTGCCTGGCAGGCGCGGGCGACGGTGGGCCAGTCATGCTGGCGGGTGAAGTCCAGCGCGGCCGGGGACGGTCAGCCAGGCCGAGGGTCGCGGGTGCCCTGCATTTCCAGCATCGTCGATGAAGGGTGAATTTGCCGAAGGCGCCCTTGGCGCCGGGCTAGCTTCGCGTCCTGCGGTCCAGCCATGGCTGATCACCAGCGGGTTGAGCGATCGCCCTGCAGCTCGGGGCGGACATACAGGAAACGCCGAGCCCCTTGGGGGCCATCATCCACTTGTGGCAATTGCCGGAATAGAAATCGGCGCCCAGGGCATCGAGATCGAGTTTGATGTGGCCGGGGGTGTGGGCGCCGTCGATGACGCTCCAGATGCCGCGCGCTCGGGCTTCGGCGATGGTGCCGCTCGATGGGGAAGAGCAGGGCAGTGGGCGAGGTGATGTGGCTGAGAAACAGCGACGCGGGTGCGGTCGGTCAGGCCCGCCAGGAGGGCCTCGGTGAACTGCTCTTCGCGTGTCAAGCGGCATGCGGCACCTTGACGACCTTACGACCTCTGGCGCCGGTGCGGCGGCGAGACATAGGCCCAGGTCTTTTCGAGCGCCGAATATTCGTGGTCGGTGGTGAGGATCTCGTCGCCCGGCCTGCAGCGGCGAGCGACTGCGGCGACGATGTTGAGGCCGTCGGTGGCGTTCGTTAGGCCCACGATATCGTTCGGGTCGGCGCCCGAGCTACGGCGGCCAGCGCCACGCGGCGCCCCGCATCCAGCTCAGGCCAGGTTCGCGGCCGAGGAAGGCCACGGGCTGGCGCTCCAGCTTCGAGCCGCCAGCGCTGGTAGGCCTCGAACACCGGCCGCGGGCAGGCGCCGAAGGAGCCGTGGTTCAGGAAGACGACCTCGGGGCCGGAGCAGGAAGTGGGCGAGCCAGGTTGTCGGCCATGTCAGCGGCCTTTCAGTGTGGGATCGAGCGCATCGCGCAGGCCATCGCCGAACAGCGTGGTGGCGAGCACGGTGATGGCGAGCGCGGCGGTGGGGAACACCGCCATGTGCCAGTAGAAGAACATGAAATTCATGCCGACATTGATCATCTGGCCCCAGCTGGGGGTAGGCGGCGGCACGCCGATGCCGAGGAAGCTCAGCGAGGCCTCCAGCATCATGGCCAGCGGAATGGCCAGCACGAAGCCCACGATGATCGGCGAGATCGAGTTGGGGATCAGGTGGCGGCGGATGATGTAGCCAGGGCGATGGCGCCCAAGCGCCTGTGCCGGCGCGGACGAACTCCTTTTCGCGGAAGGCCTTCACCTGGGCCCGCACCAGCAGGCAGACCTGCACCCAGCCGAACAGCGAGCGCAATCAGCGACGATGGTGAAGTACCCGCCGCCGGTCGAGCGCGCCGAGCAGCATGGCGGCGAGCAGCGACGGCACCACCGAGAACATCTCGATGATGCGCATGATGACCCAGTCGACCCGGCCGCCGAAATAGCCAGCCATGCGCCCCGAGCGGGGATGCCGATCAGCACGGCGAAAAGGCCGCCGCGGAAAAGCCGATGGAAGCGACACCCGCGCGCCATAGACGATCGCGGGTGAAGAAGTCGCGGCCCAGGTCGTCGACGCCGAACCAGTACTCGGCCGAAGGAAGGCCAGCGCCTGCGGTCAGGTAGTCCTGGTCGGATGGCCCGTCGGCGTGAACAGCGGCGCAAAGATCGCCATCAGCACGATGATCCCAGAGATCGCGCCGCCGACCACCGCGGCCTTGTTGGCGAGCGAAGCGCCGCCAGGCGCAAAGTAAAGCGGGCCGTTGGCGCGTCGGGGCAGCGGTGGGCTGCATCGAGCTCATTGGCCGGCGGTCCCGAAGCGGATGCGCGGGTTGAGCCAGCGCATAGACGATGTCCGAAATCAGGTAGGCCACGCAGAACATCATGGTGATCATCAGGACCAGCGCCATCTCCAGCGGATAGTCGCGCATCTCGATGGATGAGACGAAGTACGGGCCCAGCCCCGGACGCGGAACATCGCCTCGACGAAGATCGAGCCGGTGGCGGTGCCGATGAACATGGGCAGGAACACCGTGACCATCGGAATGGCCGAGTTGCGCAGCACATGCTGGAAGACGATGCGGCGTTCGCTCAGGCCCTTGGCGCGCAGGCGCGGTAACGAAGGGCTGGTTCAGCGTGTCGAGCATCGGCCGAGCGGGTGTAGCGGGCGTAGGTCGCCATCGGCATCGGCCGCGTAGGCGGTGATGGGCAGGATCCAGCGCTCGGGCTTGCCCCAGCCGCTGGCCGGCAGCCAATTGAGCCAGACGGCAAAGACCAGGATGAGCATCATCGAGATGACGAAGACCGGGATCGTCAGCCCAAGCGTCGACAAGCGCCGAGGCGATGTAGTCGATCCAGGTGTTGCGGCTGCAGCGCGGCCGCCATGCCGATCAGGATGCCCAGCGGTCGCGCCGATCAGGACGCCCGGACCCGCCCAGGATCAGGCTCGGCGGCCAGGCGCGACAGCAGGCTCGGTCACCGTCTCGCCGGGTGCTTTGGAAGGGCACGCCGAAGTCGAAGTGCAGCGACGCCCCACATGTAGTCGGAGGTATTGCACCTAGAGCGGCTTGATCGAGGCCGAGGCCTGGCGTTGAGCTTTGCCTTCACCGCGCTCCGAGCACCGGCATGTCGTTGCCGTCGAACGGGCCGCCGGGCACGGCATGCATCATCAGGAAGACGATGAGCGAGACCACGAAGAAGGTCACGGAGCATCGAGAGCAGCCGTTTGATGATGTAGACGCATCATGTTCGGGCTCCTCTCACTGCGACCGGCTTCGACGAAGGTGGCCGGGCGACACCGTGATGAGATGCGGCGACGGGGTCGGCTCCCGGCCGACCGGGGACGGAGCGAGGGATGCCGCGCTCGATCTCGTCCGGCGTGCAGGAACTGTGCGCGGGCCGGCGGTCGCGCGGGTTCGGTGACCGGGATCGCGTCAAGCAAGCCCTGCGTATAGGGGTGGCGGGCGTCCAGAAGATGGTCTCCGTCGGCCGCCTGTCTCCACCATGCGGCCCTTGTACATCACGACCACCGTGTCGGTGAGCGAGCGCACCACCGACAGGTCATGGCTGATGAACAGGATCGAAAGGCCCATTTCCTGCTGCGAGGTCGCCGGAGCAGGTTGATGATCTGCGCCTTCACCGAAACATCGAGCGCCGAGGTCGGCTCATCCGCCACCAGCACCGTGCGGCCGCAGGATCAGCGCCCGGGCGATGGCTACGCGCTGGCGCTGCCCGCCCGACAGTTCATGCGGGTAGCGCTGGCCGTAGCTGCGATGCGAGGCCCACCCGCTCCAGCCATGGCGAGCGCCTGTTCGGTCTGTTCGCGCGGCGTGCCGATGGCGTGGATGTGCAGGGGTTCGGCGCACGATCCGGGCCAGCGTCATCATCGGGTCGAGCGCCGAATAGCTGTCCTGGAAGACCGATCTGCATCTCGTCGGCGATAGGGCTTCAGGTCCGCCGTGGATCAGAGTCCGGTAATGTCGGTGCCGTCGATCGAGGATCCGGCCCGGCGTCGGCTCCATCAGCCGCATCGGTCATCAGGCCGGTGGTGGTCTTGCCCGACCCGGATTCGCCCCGCCAGCCCTAGGATCGTGTTGCGCGGCAGGGGCAGGCTGACGTCGCGGACGGCGTGGTGGTCGACTGGCCGGCGAACCAGCCGCCTTCTGCGGGGCAGCTGGAAGGTCTTCGCGGGTTGCACAGTTCAGCACGGGCGCGGTCATGTCAGCCCCCAGCAGGCGGCCGCGCCGGCCCCGACAGGCGCCTCGCTGGACCTTGTCGCGCAGTCGGCTAGGGCGACGGTGCAGCGCGGGTGGAAGGGGCAGCCCGAGGGGCGGGTTGACCGGGTTCGGCGACTGGCCCGCGAGTCTCCCCGGCGCGCTGCTTGCCGAGCGGTGCGCTTGGGGATCGGGTTAAAAGCGCGCGGGTGTAGGGGTGGCGGGCGTCGTCGAAGATCGCCTCGACCGGGCCTTCCTCCATCACGCTTGCCGCCATACATGACCACGACGCGGTCGACCGTCTCGGCGACGACGCCCAGGTCGTGGGTGATCATGATCAGCGCCATGCCGAACTCAGCCTGGACCTTCTTGATGAGCTGCAGGATCTGCGCCTGGATGGTGACGTCCAGCGCGGTCGTGGGTTCGTCGGCGATCAGCGATTTTGGGCGGCAGGACAGGGCCATGGCGATCATGGCGCGCTGCAGCATGCCGCCCGACGAGCTGGTGCGGAAATAGCTGTGCAGGATCGAGACCGGCGTTCTTGATCTCGACGCGTTCCAGCAGCAGCTGTCGGCGTCGGCCAGGGCGCGCGCTTGCCGAGGCTGGCGTCGTATGGGCGCTGATCGGTCTCGACCATCTGGTGGCCGATGGTGAAGACCGGGTCGAAGGCCGTCATCGGGTCCTGGAAGATCATCGGCGGCGGCCTTGCCGCGCAGGCCCGTGCCAGATCCGCCGGCCCGTGGCCGTGAGCATATCGATGCCGTCCAGGTCGAGGCGCTCGGCGGTGATGCGGCTGGGGTGCTGGCGCAGCAGGCGCAGCAGCGGCCATGCAGGTGACCGATTTGCCGGACCCGGACTTTCGCCGACGATGCCGAGGCTTTCGCCCGTCCTCGAGGGTGAGGCTGACGCCCGCGGACGGCCTGCGACCAGGCCGCCATGCTGGCGGAAGCTGACCTTCAGGCTCTTGGATGTTCGACGAGCGGCATCTGGTCCCGGGCGGGTGCATCTGGGCAGGGCTCACGGGTCTTCCGGCGGCGCCGGGAGAGCGCCCGGCTCGTTGACAAGGTCGGCTACTTCGTCAGATGGCGTGTAGAAGTAGAGTCGCCAAGCCGGTCCGAGCGGGGTGAAGCCCAGCTTGTTCGGCGAGACGTGCCGTCGCCCCGTCAGGTATCGGCGCTGACCACGGCGTTCGTCACCGGGTGCGACCAGCGGGACGAATGAGGCCTCTGTCGATCAGCACCTGCTCGGCCGCGATCGTAGAGCTTCAGCGCGCTCTTCCCAGACGGGGTTGCTGATCGGCCTGCGCCGACGAGGGCGTCATATTCCGGGACCATGTAGTTGTGGCGGCCGCCATTGAAGAAGATGCCGTAGAAGTTGGACGGATCGAGATAGTCGTACTCGTAGGGCGCAGGATAGATGTTGTTCTTCCGCTCCAGCAGGCCTTCCATCCAGTCCTTGCCCGGCATGACCTTGATGTTCATGGTGATGCCGAGGATCTCCTTGAACTGGGCCTGCAGGTACTGGGCCATCGGCGCGGTGATGGCGCCGTTGTAGCCGCCCTCATCGCGGTACCAGACCTCGACTTCCGGGAAGCCTTCGCCGTTCGGATAGCCCGCGTCGGCCATGAACTTCTTGGCCTTGTCCGGGGTCGAAGACGGCCTGCGGCGGTGATCGTCTCGTTGTAGCCAGGATAGCCGGGCGCCAGGATGCGACTTGCCGGGGATGGCGAGGTCCTTGAGCACGGTCGCGGTCATCTCGTCGCGGTTGATCGCGTACATAGCGCGCGTGCGGACGTTGACATTGTCGAAGGGCGGCCTTTCCAGGTCGAAGGAGATATAGGAGGTCGCAAAGACCGCGTTCTTGGCGGATCTGGCCGGGGAAGCGCTGCTTCGACAACCGGGATCTGGCCGGCATTGAGGTAGGAAAAGTCGGACTCGCCGGCGAGGATAGGCGGGCAAGCCCGACTTCCGGCGCGCCGAGCGACGGGTCGATCGTCAAGCTCGTCGACCTGCGGCTGCCAAGGACCGGTGTACTTCGGGTTCTTGACGAAGGTCGATCTGAGTTGTTCGACTTCTCCCAGCTTTCCAGCAGGAAGGGGCCGGAGGAGACCATCGTTCTCGACATTGGCGGCCTAGTCGTCGCCGAGCTTGTCCCAGACGTGCTTGGGCACCGGAGTACCACAGGCGACACGACGCCCGGCAGATAGGGCTTGGGCGCCGAGGTGGTGACGGTGATGCGTCTTGGTCATCGGGGGCCGCGAGGCCGAGGGTCGAAACGTCGGCCTTGCCCTTCGGTCACTGGGTCCCAGCCCCTGCGATGCCGCCGGCGAAGCCCCAGTACCAGGCGAAGTCATAGCCGCCGGTGGCGGCGCGCTGCAGGGCAAAGACATAGTCGGTTGCCGTCAGGGGTTCGCCATCGGACCAGACCAGGCCCGGACGCAGCTTGAAGGTCCAGGTCAGGCCGTCTTCGGACTGAGACCAGCTTTCCGCCGCCATCGGGTGCAGCTCGAAGTTGTTGTCGAAGCTGGTCAGCGGCAGCTGCAGGAGTCTCGGGGTTGCCCGGCGCGGCCATAGACGGTCTTCATGTAGTCCATATAAGAGCCGCTGGTGCTGTCGCCTGCGCTGTTGATCGTGATCTCGGCCGCCAAAGGGGGTGGTGGCAAGCAGCGTCGTAGTCGCCGCAACCCCCACCAGTCGTCTCAGAAGTGTCATTGGTACCTCCCTTGTGTCGCGTTCTTTTGGCTATCGCTGCCTCGTCGGCCAGGTGGCTCGAAGTGGGGTCCTCAATGGACTGCGGCGTTGAGCTGTCAGGCCAATGTCGGATGTCTGACAAATTTGCGCTCACCGCGCAAGCGGCTCGTAGGCTGCGCTGGTGGATCACCTTCCGACGCTGCCTCTGCCCCGCCTACATACGGCCGGTTACCAGTTCCTTTGGCATCCCTGAACGGGTCGCCCTGGGGCCAATATGCACCTGGCATGCCGGTCTGGGCAGTCGTTCAAAGGTTGATCCCGTTGCTGAACACGCTGTAGTCCGAAATCTGGCCATCAGTTTAGGCACCACATCCCAGGTCTTGGTGTAACACCGCGTTGTTCATCCACGAACGGACCGAAGCCGGATCTTTTCCAAGGGTCCGAAGCGACAAGGAACAACCATGCAACGATGGACCACAGCCCTTTCCGCAGCGATGATCGAATGCGCCTTTGCTTTCCAGGACGCGAAGGCCGAGGTGAAAGGATCGCCGGACATTCTTGTACTCGGCGACTCCCAGCTTTCCTTCGGCGCAGGCGTGGCCTTTGTCGAGCTTTTTGGCGCGATGCGGGGGAAGTGCGGGCTGGATCAGGATGCGACGGTCGGCGTGATCGGGGTGCGGTCCAGCACGTTGCAATCCTGGACCTCGACGGGCAGGTCGGCCAAGTCGGCCATTTGCGATGTCGATCCGAAATGGAAGGTCAATGCCGGGGTCTACGGCACCCTCTCGCAAGGCGAGAACCCCTATGTCCAGATCGGACGCGGCGAGCAGTTTCAGTTCTGCTCGCCCGACCGGTCGCCGTTGGAGGCGGTGTTTCATGGGGGCTACTACCAGCCGAAACTGGTGCTCATGTTCCTGATGGGCAATGCGACCGACCGCTGGGCCGACAGCCCCGAGGCGGCCGTGCAGGATGTCCGGTCTTTCTGGCACGATCTGCCAACGGGTCAACCTTGCATCTTCATGACCTCGGCCCCGCCCTATGGGCGAAAAGCCGATCCGCCAGCGCCAGAAGGCGCAGGACAACATCGAGGCGGCTTTTGCCAAGGCGGGTCGGCAGTGCAGCTTTGTCCCCGGGTTCACGGCACAAACCGTGGCCGAAAACAAAGGCAACGCGGCGAACTTCCGGCGCAAGGGCTCGGGCAAGGTCAAGGACCCCTATCACCCGACCGAAGCCGCCGCGCGCAAGTTCATGGCGCTGCAGCGGGATGCGCTGTGCCGGGCGGTTGCCGATCAGCTTGCGCCGTTGAGCCCGGCCGATCACGACCCCGCGATATCGGCTGACACATGGGTAACTGGCCAGGGCGCGGCGCCGCGAATGGACCGCAGGCAACCAACAGGAGCACGCCCATGTTCAAGATGACCGCCCTTGCCCTTGCCTTCACCGCCGGAATGATCGGCTGCGGCCTTTGCCGGGCGACCAGTATGTCGACAAGACCGGCTTTGCCGTGTCGGGCTACGATGTCGTTTCCTACTTCGACCTGCCGCAATCCAAGGTGGGTCAGCCGCAGCAATCGCCCTTGCCGGGTAGCGCTGCGATCACTGCGAACTACAACGGCGCCACCTTTGCCTTTGCGACCAAAGCGAACCGCGACACGTTCCTGGCCAACCCCGCCGCCTTTGTGCCGCAATACGACGGGCACTGCGCCTATGGCGTGGCCAAGGGCGGCAAGGTGCCCGGCAACCCGACGCTGTGGCGGATCGTGGACGGCAAGCTTTACCTCAACATCACCAAGAACGTGGTCGGCTTCTGGGAAGAGGACATTCCCGGCAACCTGAAGAAGTCGGAAAAGAACTGGGGCGGACTGGAAGCCGCGGCGGCCTCGACCGACAAGATCCCGAACTTCACGTCGGCCGCGCCCGTCGCAAACTGATCGGACGGCGCCTAGTGACGACGACGCCATGCACTGAAACGACGCGCAGGCCCTGTCGGGTCTGCGCGTTCTTGATCTGTCGCGGATCCTTGCCGGGCCGTCGGCCACGCAGCTTCTGGCCGATCTGGGGGCCGAGGTGATCAAGATCGAACGCCCCGGCGGGGGCGATGACACGCGCGGCTGGGGGCCGCCCTTTCTGCGGGAGGCCGACGGGGCCGAAACCGGGCCCAGCGCCTATTTCCTGTCGGCCAACCGGGGGAAACACTCGGTCGCGGTGAACATCGCCGCAGCCGCAGGGGCAGGCCATCGTGCAGGCGCTGGCCGCGCAGTCCGACATTCTGGTCGAGAACTTCAAACCCGGCGATCTGGCGCGCTATGGGCTGGACTTTGCCACCCTTGCGCGCGCTGAACCCCCGGCTGATCTATTGCTCGATCACCGGGTTCGGTCAGACCGGACCCAATGCGCATCGGGCGGGGTATGACTTTCTGGTGCAAGGCGAAGGCGGGTTGATGAGCCTGACCGGCATGCCCGACGGCCCGCCCATGAAGGCCGGTGTCGGGATCGCCGATCTGATGTGCGGGATGTATGCCGCCGTGGGCATCCTGGCGGCGGTTCAGGCGCGGCACGCATCGGGGCAGGGGCAGCACATCGACCTCGCCCTGATGGATGCGCAGGTGGCGATGCTGGTCAATCAGGGCGTGGGCTATCTGACCGATGGCAAGGTCCCGCCCCGGCGCGGCAATGACCATCCGACGATCGTGCCCTACGGGACCTTTCCGGCCCGTGACGGCAGCTTCATCCTCGCCATCGGCAATGACGCGCAGTTTGCGCGGTTTGTGCGCGCTGGCCGGTGCGCCAGGCCTTGCCGACGATGCGCGCTTTGCCACGCAACGCGGCGCGCGTGCGCAACCGTGAGGTTCTGGTGCCGCTTATCGCGGCGCATGACGGCGGGGCGGCCTGGCGCAGGACTGGCTGGCCGCATGTGCGAGGCCGCGGGCATCTCCCGCCGGGCCGGTCAATAACCTTGCCGCAGGTCTTTGCCAGCCCGCAGGTCGCGGCGCGGGGGATGCGGGTGACGATGCCGCTTGGCCCGCGGCCAGAGGGTAGAGCTGATCGGCAACCCGTTGAAGATGTCGGCAACCCCTGTCACCTATGCCAAGGCCCCGCCGGCGCTTGGGGCCGATACCGGCGCGGTGCTGGCGCGGGACCTTGGGCTGACGCGGGCAGACCTGGCAGGCGCTGGCAGGCGGCGGGCGTGATCGCGGGGAGACGTGGACCACATGACACGACCGGCGCGGACATCATCGGGGCGGCCCTGGCAGAGGCCGGGGCGACCCATGCCTTCGGCATTCCGGGGGCGAGGTGCTGGCCCTGATGCAGGGGCTCGACGCGGCCGGGCTTGCGCTTCGTGCTGGTCAAGCACGAAAACGGCGGCGGCTTCATGGCCGAAGGGCTGTGGCACATGACGGGCGCGCTTGCCGGTGCTGGTGGCAACGCTGGGGCCGGGGTGGCCAATGCGGTGAACGTGGTGGCCAATGCCATGCAGGACCGGGTGCCGCTGATCTTTCTGACCGGCTGCGTCGATGCGGCCGAGGCGGAGACCTACACCCATCAGGTCTTTGACCATCAGGCGATGCTGCGTCCCGTGGTCAAGGGCAGCTTCCGTCTGGCCGCCGGGGCGGTTGGGGCTGGCATGGCCAAGGCGATTGCGCTGGCCACCTCGGGCCAGCCGGGGCCGGTGCATGTGGATGTGCCGATCGGCGTGGCCGAGGGGCTGGCGGCCGAGGCCCCGGTGCCGGCCTTTGGGCTGCGGCCCCCGGCCTGCCGCCGCGCGGCGCGCTTGGCCGCGCGCGCTGGCGGCGCTGACGGCGGCGCAAGCGCCCGCTGGCGATTGCCGGGGTGGATGCCGTCAACGAAGCGCGCTGGCCCCGCGATCGCCGGCTTCTGCCGGGCGCACGGGATTCCGCTGGTCACCACCTACAAGGGCAAGGGCCTGATGCCCGAGGCCGACCCCCTTGTGCCTTGGCGGGGCGGGCCTGTCGCCCAAGGCCGACCGCATCCTGATGCCGCTGATCGCGCAGGCGGATTGCGTCCTGCTGCTGGGCTATGACCCCATCGAGATGCGCATCGGCTGGCGCAACGCCTTTGGCCCGCGGCCAGACCGTGATCGACATCGCCCCCATGCCGCGCGTGACCACGGCATGCACCGGGCGGATCATCGCCGCTGATCGGGGGCATCGCGCCGACGCTCGACGGCGCTGACCCATGCCGCGCCGCCGCGCTGGCCGGGGGGCAGCCCGCCACCGCCCGCGCCGCGCTGAAGGCGGCGTTCGCTGGGCCCGACGGCTGGGGGCCGCATGCCGTGTTCTGCCACCCCTTCGCGCGGTGATGCCGCCCGAAACCGTGGTCACGGCCGACAGCGGCGCGCACCGGATTCTGGTCAGCCAGATGTGGGAAAGCCCGCGCCCCGCGGCTGATGCTGCAATCGTCGGGCCTGTGCACCATGGCCTGCGCGGTGCCTTTGGCGGCCGGGGCCAAGCTTGGGCGGCCCGATGTCCCGGTGCTGGCCTTTGTCGGCGATGCCGGGCTCGAGATGGGGGCGGGCGAGCTGGCCACCCTGGCCGCCCTGCAGGCCTGCCGGTCATCATCTGCGTGCTGGTCGACCACAGCCTGACCCTGATCGAGATGAAGCAGCGCGCCAGCCAGCGCCCCAATCTGGGTGTCGATTTCGGCAGCCCGCCGGCACGGACTTTCGCGGCCCTTGCCCGGGCGTTCGGCGGGCATGGGGTGGCGGTGTCGCGACAGCGGCAGCCCTTGCGCGCGAGGCGCGGGCTGCGCTGCCCGCGACCGCTTTACCCTGATCGCCGCGCGAGATCCCGCGCCGGGCCTATGATGGGGCGTTCTGAGACCGCGCGGGCGTAACGCCCGCGTGAAGCGGTCTGTCACAATCGGTCGACCGCTGTAACGAAGCGATCGCCGCGACGGCGAACGGTAGCGTGACCGTAGCCGCTCTGGCTTACCCACCCCGTGCCGAAAGGTCGCGCCCCATGCCGTTGTCCGACGACCTGAGCGGGATTCCAACCTCATTGCCCGCGCGATCTGATCGGCGACTGGAACCGGGTGATCCTGGGCATCCTGTCGCATGCGGCCTCGACCGGGCCGGACCTGAACCGCGTGCTGGCGGCCGCCCCCGACTTTGCGCTGGGGCAGGCGATCCGCGGGGTGTCCTGCCTGCTTCTGGGCCGGGCTGAGATGGTCGCGATCGCGCGTCAGGCCTATGCGGCGGCGCTGGCCGGGGCCCCGGCCAGTATGCGCGAGATTGCCTTTGTCCATGCGCTTGGCGACTGGCTGTCGGGTCGCCCCACCCGCGCGGTGGCGCGGATCGAGGTCGTGCTTGACGCTGCACCCGCGGCGACGCGCTGGCGATGAAGATGATCCAGGCGATCCACTTCGTGATGGGCCGGCCCAGAGGCGATGCGCGCCTCGGTCGAAGGGGTGCTGGACGCCTGGCGCGATCACCCCGCGCGCGGGGCTACCTTCTGGGCTGTCATGCCTTCACGCTGGAGGAAACCGGCGAATATGCCCGCGCCGAGCGCACGGAGCGCGACGGCGTGGACGCTTGCGCCGGATGACGCCTGGGGCCTGCATGCCGTGGCCCATGTCTTATGACATGACCGGCCACGCGCGGGACGGGTCTGGACTGGCTGACCCGGGCGCGAGGCGTCCTGGGCGCATTGCAACAACTTCCGCTTTCATGTGTGGTGGCACCGGGCGCTGATGCACCTGGACCTGGGCGATTACGACACGGCGCTGGCGCTTTATGACGCGGACATCCGGGCGCGACAAGACCGACGACTACCGCGACATCTCGAACGCCGCATCGCTTCTGTCGCGGCTGGAACTGGAAGGTATGTCGGCAACCGCTGGGACGAACTGGCCGACCTGTCGGAACGCCGCGCAACCGATGGCTGTCTGGCCTTTGCCGACCTGCACTACATGCTGGCGCTTTGTGGCGGTGACCGGCGACAGCGCGGCGGCCGGCCATGATCGCCCGCATGCGCAATGGCCCATGCGGCCGTGCAGCGAGGCGCAGCGGATCATCGCGCACCCCGGCCTGCATGTGGCGCAGGGCCTGCAGGCCTTTGCGGCGGGCGAGTATTCCGCCGCCTTGATGCACCTGCGCGCGGGTCGTGCCGACCTGCAACAGATCGGCGGCAGCCACGCGCAACGCGATGTCTTTGACCGCATCACCATCGAGGCCGCCTTGCGCGGCGGCTATACCGGAAGCCGCCGAGGCGCTGTTGCGCGACCGGCTGAGCGCGGCGTGGCGGGCGCGCTGGACGGGTATGCCCTTTCCGCCGCGCGCCTCTCGCCTGATCGACGCCGTGCCCAAGCGCAGGCCGTCTGACATGACGCGGCACGCGAAACAGCGCGACCTGCGGCTCGATTTCTTTCGGGGCGTGGGGATGTTCATCATCCTGATCGCGCATATCACCGGCAACCCCTGGACGCTGTGGATCCCGGCGCGCTTTGGCTTTTCCGATGCGACCGAGATGTTCGTCTTCTGCTCGGGCATGGCCTCGGCGCTGGCCTTTGGGGCGGTCTTTTCGCGCGCGGGATGGCTGCATGGGCATCGCTGCGGATCGTCCATCGGATCTGGCAGGTCTACTGGGTGCATCTGGGCGTGTTCTTCGTGACGCTCGTCCTGATGCTGGCCCTGAACATGACCGGGGTCTTCCCGCGTGATGAGGTCGGGGCGCTGAACCTCTACCCGTTCCTCAACAACACCGGGCCGAACCTCATTGGCCTGCTGACGCTGACCTATGTGCCGAACTACTTCGACATCCTGCCGATGTATCTGGTGATCCTCGCCCTGATCCCGGTGATGATGGCGCTGGCGCGGGTCGATGCGCGGCTGGTGCTGCTGGTGAGCGTGGCGCTTTGGGTCGCGGCGACCGCTGGGCTGAACCTGCCTGCCGAGCTTTGGTTCACCAAGCCATCGGGTCCGGCCGGTGGTTCTTCAACCCCTTTGCCTGGCAGCTGGATGTTCTTCACGGGCTTTTTGCGCTGATGGCGGGCTGGTTGCCCGCCCCGCCGGTCCGGCGCTGGTCTGGTGTGGCTGGCGGCTGGCGATCGTCGTGCTGTCGGTGCCCTTCGCCTGGAGCAAGGTCATCAGCCAGCTCGAGATACTGTGCGCGGCCTGCGCGCCGGCAGCCGCCCTTGCTGTTCGACAAGACCGACTTCGGCGTGCTGCGCTATGTCCACTTCCTGGCGCTGGCCTATCTGGCCTGGGTCGCGGTCGGGCCGAGGGGCGTGCGGCTGCAGCAGGGTGGCTGGGTCGGAGAGGCCTGTCGCCCTGATCTGCCGCGTGGGCCAGCAGTCGCTTGCGGTCTTTGCGGCCTCGATGGTGTTGGCGCGCGTCCTTGGGGCGGTGCTGGACCTTGCGGGCGGGTGGCGCGCTTGGCGGCGCTGGCGGTGAACCTTGACCGGCTTTGCGCTGGTCATCGGGTGGCCCGGCTGGCCGCCTGTTTCAAGAGCCAGCCGTGGAAGACCGCGCGCCCGCACGCCGGCCGACGCGCAGCGTGGAACCCGCAACGCCGATCAAGGCCGAGGTGCGGCCATGACCGACATGTCACGCCGCAGCCTTCTGGCGTCGCTGGGCGGGCTTTCGGCGCTTGGCCTGATCCCCGCCTGGGGGGAGGACGCGCCCGAGCGGGCGGGCATGACGCTGGGCGAACCTGCGCCCTTCGATCCCGAGATGGTGGCAGCCCGCGCCCGGGCGCTGGCGGCGACGGCCTATCAGTCGCCTCCGCCCGTGTCGCAGGACTGGCTGAACCTCTCTTACGACGCCTTCCGTGGCATCTGGTTCGACACCCGCCACACCCTTTACCGGGGCAAACCCGGCGCGGTGCAGGCTGAATTCTTCGTGGCGGGTCTCTATTTTCCGCACAAGATCGGCCTGAACGCTGTCGAGGATGGCCAGTCGCGCCCCATCGCCTTTGAACTTCGCACTTTCGACACGACCGACCAGTTCCCCGCCCTGCCCGAGGACGGCACCGGGTTCGCCGGGTTCCGCCTGCTGGGCGAACTGGAGGTGAAGGACCGCTTTCAGGAATATGCCGTCTTTCAGGGCGCAAGTTACTTCCGCGCCATCGGGCGGGGGCTGGCCTATGGCCTCTCGGCGCGGGGGTTGGCGCTGAACACAGCGGGCAAGGGGCCCGAGGAATTCCCCGTCTTCCGCGACTTCTGGATCGAGGCCGCCGACCCCGGTGCGCCCACCGTTACCGTGCACGCGCTCATGGACAGCCCGTCGGTCGCGGGGGCCTACACGTTCAAGATCACCAAGGGCGAGACGACGGTGATGGAGGTGTCCAGCCGCCTTTTCCCCCGCGTTGACCTGACGACGGTCGGCGTCGCCCCCGGAACCTCGATGTTTCTCTTCAGCGACATCAACCGGACGCGGTTCGACGACTTCCGCGAGGCGGTGCATGACAGCGACGGTCTTCTGATGCTGAACGGCGCGGGCGAGGCGTTGTGGCGGCCCCTGACCAACCCGAAGGCGGTCGAGGTCAGCGCCTTTGGCGATACTTCCCCGCGCGGGTTCGGCCTGATGCAGCGGGCGCGCAACCCCGGCGATTACAATGATCTTGTGGCCCATTACGAACGCCGCCCGTCGCTGTGGGTGGAACCCATGGGCGACTGGGGGCCCGGCGCGGTGATGCTGGTCGAGATTCCGACCGACAAGGAAATCAACGACAACATCGTCGCCTTCTGGCGGCCTGCCGAGGCGCTGAAGGCCGGACAGGAACACCGGTTCGACTATCGGCTGCACTGGTCGGCCACGGCCCCGGTCGAAGGTGTGGTCGCCCCGGTGATCCATTCCCGCACCGGCGCGCGGGTGTTCGAAGACGGGCGCATCTTCACCATCGACTATGCGGCGCATCCGGCCCTTGGGCTTGACCCCGCCCGGATCGAGGCGCGGGTGACGACCAGCGCGGGCGAGGTTTCGGCGCAGCTTTTGCAACTGAACCCGGCGACGGGGGGCATACGGCTGGATTTCACCCTAAAGGGCGACGCCCCGGTCGCCGAACTGCGGGCCGAGTTGTGGCGGGGTGGCAGGTCCGTGGCCGAGGTCTGGCTGAACCGCTGGGTGGCCCCGTGACCTTTGCCCCGCGCCAATTGGTCGCGACGGTAGCCGCGCCGCCCGTGCTGGCGATGCCGGACCAGTCGCTTCGCACGGCCTTCCGCGACCCCGCAGCACCCGGTATCCGCAGCACGCGCGGGGCGCAGGCCTTGCGGGCGCTGGTCCTTGGCGTGCCCTTTTGCGTGACGCTGGCGCTTGGCTGGCTGTCGCTGGGCTGGTTCGCGCTGGATGGGCGGCTGACGCTGGCCGAAGGCGCGCTGGTCCTGGTGACGTCCTTTGCCTTTTACTGGGTCGTGCTGTCGGTCGGCACGGCGACCCTGGGCCTGTTCTGGCGTCCGCGGTCCATGGCGCAACCGTTGCACGGTCTAACGGTCGCGATCCTGCTGCCGATGTATGGCGAGCCGGCGGAGGAGGTGATCGGCAATGCCGTCCGCCTTCTTTCGGCCCTGCAGGGCCGGGGTCGGCACCGCTTTTCCCTGCATGTCCTGTCGGACACCCGCGACCCGGTGAAGGCGTCGGCCGAGGCGGCGGTGGTGACGCGTTTTTGTCGGGCGCAACCGGGGCTGGCCATCGCCTACCGCCACCGCGACCTCAACACCGACTACAAGTCCGGCAACATCCGCGACTGGGTGAAAACCCGGGGTGCCGCGCATGAGGCGATGCTGATCCTCGACGCCGACAGCGTGATGGGCCCCGAGACCGTGTTGCAGATGGCCGATGCGCTGGCGCAGGAACCGGGGCTTGGCCTGATCCAGTCCGTCCCGCGCGTCCTGCCGGGGCACACCCTTTGGCAGGGGCTGCAAAGCTTTGCCGCGCAGGTCTACGGCGTGAACATGGGGCGCGGCTTCGCGCTTTGGACCGGGGTGACGGGCAACTTCCTTGGCCACAACGCGCTGGTCCGCACCCGGGCCTTTGCCGCCTCGGCCGGGCTGCCGCATCTGCCGGGCAAGGCACCGCGCGGGGGGGTGATCCTGAGCCATGATTTCGTCGAAGCCGCGATGTTGCGCCGGGCGGGATGGGGCGTGCGGATGATGCCCGAGGCCGAGGCGAGCTTTGAAGACACGCCCGAGACGCTGACCGGCTATTTGCGCCGCGACCGGCGCTGGTGTCAGGGCAACCTGCAGCACCTGCGGATCATCGCGACCCCCGGCCTGCATCCCTTGTCGCGGTTCCATCTGATGCAGGGGGCGATGGCCTATCTATCGTCGGTCTGGTGGCTGGCGCTTATGGTCCTTTGGGCCGTCCCCGGTCAGGGCGGGGTGATGCCGGACATCTTCGCGCAGAACCCCCTGATGCTGGCCTTGCCCGACGCTTGCCACCGGTCACCCAGGCGGCGCTGGCCGGGTTTGTCGGGCTGATGCTGGTCGCGCCAAAGCTTCTGGGCATCATCGGCTACTTGCGTGACGGTGGCTTGCGCGCGGCGCAGGCCCCGCGCTTTGCCGGGATGGTGCTGGCCGAGATGGTGCTTTCTGTCCTTCTGGCCCCGGCGCTGATGGTGCAGCAGGTGCGCTCTGTCCTGCGCGCCGCCCTGGGGCGGGATGGCGGCTGGATGCCGCATGTCGCCGGGCGGTCGGACCTGCTGACGCTCTTGCGGTTTCACGGGATGGAGACGGCACTTGGCCTCGGGCTGGTCGGCCTGGCGCTTGCCGGGCAGCTCAGCCTCTGGCTGGTGCCGGTCGCCGCAAGCCTGTGCCTGACGGTGCCCCTTGCGGCGCTGGTGCAGATACCCCGGTCGGCGTTTCGGCTGCGCGTCACACAAAGGAGGATGGCATGAAACTCGTTGCCCTGCGCTTGGCTCTGACCCTGACCTCGGCGCTTGTCACTCTCACGACCCCCACCATGGCCGCCGCCGACTGCAACGGTGCGGACGGCCCCTGCAACCTGCCGGACGGGACCTATCACATCGTCCTGCCGGATGGGGCGACGGGGCCGGTTCCGGCGATCCTTCTGCTGCACGGCTATGGCGGTGAGGGGCTGGGCACGATCCGCAACAAGGCGATGGTCAGCCTGATGCTGGGGCGCGGCTATGCCGTGATCGCCCCCGACGGTCAGCCGCGAGAAAATGGCGAGGGGCGGAGCTGGGATTTCCACCCCGACCGCCCGGCCACCCGGGACGAGACGGCTTTCCTGATCGAGGTGGCCGATGATGCCGCCGCCCGCTTCGGCTTGCAACGGGATGCGATGTTGCTGGCGGGCTTTTCCATCGGCGGGTCGATGACCAGCTATGTCGCCTGCCAGGCGCCCGATGCCTTTGCCGCCTATGCCCCGGTCGCGGGCAGCTTCTGGCGGCCACATCCCGAAGATTGCGCCGGGCCGGTGCGCCTTTTGCATACCCACGGCAAGGCAGACCGCACCGTGCCGCTGGAGGGCCGCGAGATCGCGCCGGGCTTCGTGCAGGGCAATGTCTTCGAGGCGATGGACATCTGGCGGAGGACCGACGGCTGCACGCTGGCAGACCGGACCGAGACGCTGGGCATCTACACGGTCCAGCACTGGACCGACTGCCAGCCCGGCACCGACCTGCGCTTTGCCCTGCACGACGGCGGCCACAGCATCCCCAAGGGATGGGCGCAGATGGCGGTCGACTGGTTCGAGGACGCGCTAGAGTAAAATTTAAGGAAAAGCGACCACTTTACTTACGGGCCTGCCTTCCCCGGTCTACCAGCGCAGGGTCCGCGCGCCGATCAGGGTCGACACCAGCGTGACGCCTGCAATCGCCAGCCCATACCAGGTGACATAGAACAGCGGGCTGTCCTCGGTGCAGTGCAGCGCATAGACCGCCGCCGACAGGCCCGCGCCCGCCAGCCCCGCAAAAAAGCCCGCTCGCAAGGGGGCCGTGACCGCCCCCTGCCGCAAGGTGTAGTGCAGCACGGCCACCGGCAGCACCGACAGAAGCGGGATCGTCACCAGGCAGGTGGTCATCGTCTTGCCGACCGTCGCCATTTGCCGCGCCTCGGCCGGGGTGGTGACCCAGGCCCAGAGAAGCAGCCCAAGTGCCGCCACCGCGACCGCAGCCAGCGGCCAGACGCGCGCGGTCTGCGCCCCCTCGGGCCGGGCGAGGAGGAGGGCAAGGCGGGCCGAGGCAAGGCCGAGGATCCCGGTCAGGACAATGCGGGCAAGGGAAACCGGCGTCAGCATGACCGTGCCAAGGTCGGTCCGGAAGCCAAGCGTCAAAGCCACGCCCAGAACCGCGATCATCATGGACGGCACCAGCCCCGCAAGCAGGGTGGTCCGCAAAGGGGGGGCCTGCACCGTATCGGCGGCAAGGGCCCGGATTAGATCGTCGGTCTTCATTTCACATGCCTTTCCCGCAGGATGGCCAAAGTCTTCAACGCCCGGTGCAAGGCGACACGAACCGCACCTTCACTCATCGTCAGGGCCTGGCCGGCTTCGGCCACGCTGACGCCTTCCAACCCGATCTTGCGGACGATCTCGGCGGACCGTCCATCAAGCATCCCGATCATCTTGGCCATGTCGGCGGCCTCGGTCGGGTCGGGTCCGGCCTCGGCGGCGAGCACCTCGGCAAAATCCTCGATCGGCAGGTCGGTCTTGCGTCCCCGTGCCCGGAACGCATCGACAACCTTGTAACGCGTGATGGCGTAAAGCCAGGGCCGCACCGGCGCGCCCGCATCCCACGTGTGGCGCTTGAGGTGGACCGCAAGCAGCACCTCTTGCAGCACATCCTCGCAAGCCGCTTCCCCAAGGCCACCAGCCTTGGCCCGGACGATACCGCGCAGAACCGGTGTCACCGCCTGAAGAAACCTACCATAGGCCCGAGCATCACCGGCATTCGCAGCCGACAGCAGCTGTTCCCATACACCCGTCTGACCTGTCATCACTTGCCTTCAGTTCGCGGCCTGCGCCGCTTTCGTTACACAGATCTCTATAAAGCGCCACTTGAGCCGGTCACAACACAAGATCGTGACGACCGTAACACGCGCCCGGGCCGAACGAATGGCCTCGTGACAAACCTGCTTGCGCCACTCGCGCGGATGGGTCGAAAATGGACAGGAAATGGGAATGGCGCAAGGGGCTGAACGGTTAGATGAAGGGCAGGCAGCTGCTGGATCGCGCCACCCGTCGCTTTTGGGCCGGACGACCTTTTCCCGGGTGCGTGTTGTATCACTCCCCAGCCGCGCGCCCGACTTCCCGGATGCGGGAAAGACGGGGGGCGCCCGCTGATGGAACTGATCTTCGCCTATCTCGCTGGGCTTCTGACCCTAATCAACCCCTGCGTTCTGCCGGTTTTGCCGATCGTTTTGGCATCAAGCCTGCACCGCGACCGCCGCGCGCCCCTGGCACTGGCCGCGGGAATGAGCCTGTCGTTCGTCGCCCTTGGCCTTGGCGTGACGGCACTGGGGCCGGCCGTCGGGCTCGACAGCGACATGGTGGCCCGGGGTGCGGCGCTGGCGATGGTGGGCTTCGGGATGGTGATGTTGGTGCCCGCGCTTTCTGGTCGCTTCGCCACTGCGACAGCGGGCATCGCCGCCCGGGCCGACGCGCAGATCGACGCGACTTCGAACGCGGGCCTTTCCGGGCAGTTGCTCTCTGGCGCGCTTCTGGGCGCGGTGTGGAGCCCCTGCATCGGCCCGACGCTGGGCGCAGCCATAGCGCTTGCCTCGACGGGCGAAAGCCTGGCCCGGGCGGGCGCGGTCATGGCGGCCTTCGCGCTTGGGGTTTCGACCCTGATCCTGGGGCTTGCTTATGGCGCGAAGTCTGCGATCCGGCGGCGGCAAAGCAGCTTGCGCCGCCTCGCCGATATCGCCAGGCCTGTGATGGGCGTGACCTTCATCGCCGTGGGCCTCGCGCTCTGGTTCGGCCTGAACCATGTGGTCGAAGGCTGGCTCGTCCAGACCCTGCCCGCCTGGCTGATCGACTTTTCCGTTTCCATCTGACCCGCAAAGGAGCCCCCATGCAACGCCGTGATTTCCTGACCCTTGCCGCCAGCCTGACCCTTGCCCCCTTCGCTGCCCGCGCGGGCGAAGCAACCCTTTACACGCCCGGTTCTGCCGAGGCGGCGATGGACGCCGGCAAGGTCGTCCTTCTGGATTTCTGGGCCAGCTGGTGTTCGACCTGCGCCGCGCAGGAACGGGTGCTGGCAGCCCTCAAGGCGGAAAATCCCGCCTACGAGGCGAACATCGCGTTCTTCATCGTCGACTGGGATCAGCATGCCAAAGGCGAGCTTTCCCGCGCCCTGAACATCCCGCGCCGGTCGACGCTTGTCGCACTGAAGGGTCGTGAAGAGATCGGCCGCATCGTCGCTGGCACGAGCGAGGCCGAGATCAAGGCACTTCTGGACAAAGCGCTTGCTGCAGCGTGACGACAGGTGCTGGATGGAAAGGCGATGAGGGCGGCTGCTTGGGCCGCCCTTTCAGTCATTTATTGGATATTCCCGAGGCTCTGTTGCACAAATCCCGTGAGGGATTCATCTTGTGAATCCGGTGTAGTAGCTGGAGGGTATGAGCAGACCCACACCCCCCACCTACAAGACCAAGAACTGGCCTGACTATCGAGCCATTGAGGCGCCATTGGTTCGAGCCCAATGGCGAGGGCAGCGCTCAAGCGCCGGGGCTCGCTGTCGATCCATTGGCCGTTAGGCGTTTGCCTTCAAACACCGTAAGGCTGGTCTGGACCTGGTCGCGGTTTGGTGCCGCTCCTTTGATAGTTAATGTAGGGCAAAGGAGATGACTTATGGGCACAGGAAGCAACGAAGAATTTCGTAAAGATGGGCGGTTCGAATTGGTGCTGACGAGTGGGCTGAAGCTTCAGCAAAAGTTGCGGATGATCTGGGCGCCGGGGAAGTCGACGCTGAATGGGTCGGGGTGACCGCATATTTGTTGCGCCTGGCAACGGTTTGCTTGCAAACCGTGAGAGGGGGATGCGGATGTGGTGTCACCTGAGGATCGCGACCCTTGCGAAGGAGAACGAACGGCTTGGGCGCGAAAAAAACTTATCTGGAAGGGCCGAGCCGAGGATCAAAAAACAGTCCAGTGGACTGTTTTCCCGCGAATGGAGGGATATTTCTAAACGAGGAGGATCAGAAAACAGTCCGGTAATCTGTTTTCCTGACGATATAGCCACTCCAGTTCTTCGCGAGCCACTAAAAAAAAAAAAAAAAAAAAAGCCATGAGGTTTCGGTTTTCGTCGAAGAACATCGCGGGGCTTTCCCCAATCGAAGCGGCTTTGTGCCGTGTGATGAATGTCAGCCCCCGTGATTAACCGGCCTTTGGCAGCCGACTGGCCATCGCCGGCAGCGGGCATGGACATGGTGGTTCTGGGCGCAGCATCAAGGAGCAGTCGTGCCTGAGCGGGGGTAGCTATGGCCGCCTCAGGATGTACCTGGGAAGAACTGGCTGGAGGTCGGCGTCGATGTGGGGCATCCGTTGCGCTGGCAACGGTTTGCAAGGGCAAACCGTGGGAGGGGGCGTGGCCGGGCGTCTGAGGGGCGAGAACGGAATCTATCGTTGAAAAAGAAGACAAAAATTCAAGGTCGAGGAGGGTCAGGTATCCGGATCACTTCGACGAGGGACGGACAGCGATCATACGTTCAACATTGCGCTGAACATCTGATCGTGATTTCAGCGGAGTCGGCCCAACCAGAAATGCCCTCTCATGGCTTGCAAGCAAACCATTGCTTCGGGTAACAAAGGCGACACCAGCTACATCTGGACCCGCGAGGTATGGCAAGATCGAAAACAGTCCGGGGACTCGTTTTCCCTGCGAATGGGCTGTATCTGGCGGTCATCCTCGATCTTCATTCCGCGGCAAGTTATCGGTTGGGACGTCAGTCAACCGGATGAAGCGCGATTTGGCCATTAGGGCGCTAAAATGGCCATCCGCTGCCCGGCAGCGGATGTTTACATCCGCGAGAGGGGCCCTGAGGTCACCGCCCAAGGGTTGCATCTTCCACAGCGATCGCCCCTCTCACGGTTTGCCAGCAAACCGTTTCCGGGCAACGGGCAGCCAATACTGTTCACACGACTACCAGAAGATCCTGCGCGAGCATCGCTTCAAGGTGTCCCCTCTCGCGGATGTAAACATCCGCTGCCGGGCAGCGGATGAGCGGCAAAGGTAACTGCTATGACAACGCCGCAGTTTTATGTCGGGAAAAACAGTCCCCCAGACTGTTTCCTGATCCCTCCTCACCTTCTTCAAAACCATCAAGGCAGAGCTGATCTGGCGGAGGACTTGGGAAACACGTCGCCAGGCCGAAACCGCGCTCGCCATTGTTCTTGAACCAATGGCGTCCAATGGCTCGCTCCAGTATATCAACGGGTTCTATAACCCCCGCCGTCGGCACTCAGCATTGGGCTGGAAAAGTCCGGTCGCTTTTGAACGGAAGGTGGCTTAAACGAGCACTCTGAGCGGCACAAATACGCGACAGGGTCCATGCCGAAGGGTGATTCCGCGAGAGGTGTCCGATCTTTCGTACTGGGATTTGGTCCTGCTGGCTGAAAGGCGCGGGATGACGATGACAATTTGAAAGAAGTGCTGGACGAGTTGCTGAAGGACTGCAGCGGCCTGACGATTTGCCGGGGGGGGGGCGGGCGAAGCGGGCTGATGAAGGAGCTTCGGATCAAGCTGATGGAGCGGATGCTTGGCGTGGAGCTGACGCGCGCATTGGGGCTCGCGGCGGGCCACGACGCGCCGCCTGATCAAGGCAACGCCGGAACGGTTCATCTGCCAAAGTGCTCAAGGGGCAGGATGGCGAAATCCCGATTTCCGTGCCGCGCGACCGTGACGGCAGTTTCGAGCCCGAGTTGGTGAAAAAGGGCCAGACGCGGACCTGTGGGATGGATGACAAGATCATTGGGCTTTATGCCGCCGGTCTGACGGTGCGAGACATCCGCGCTCACCTTGAGGATATCTATGGATTGCAGGTCTCGCCCGATCTGATCAGCCGCGTGACCGATGCGGTTCTGGACGAGGTTCGCGAGTGGCAAAGCCGTGCGCTGGAGCGGATGTGTCCCATCGTGATCTTCGACGCGCTACGGGTCAAAAATCCGCGACGCGGACAGCCGAATGGGCGATACGGGCTGTTTTACGTGGCTTTGGGTGTCACCCGAGACGGGCTGCGCGAGGTTCTAGGCCTCTGGATTGCTGAGAATGAAGGCGTAAAGTTCTGGCTGTCGGTGAGGAATGAGTTGCGGCAACCGCGGAGTCGGCGTCTGTCGCTGCTGTGGCGGGCTGAGGGCTCCCCCGGCCCCCGCCGCGGGGCCCCGACGCGTCCCGCCAGCGGTCTCTCGACCGTGGGTTCCCCTGTGCTTGGCGTGCGCCCGGACGCGCGGAAGGATCGCGCCATTCCTGGAGCCGCCCGGCTGCGCTTTCTGCCCTCCTCATACGCCGCCGCGTGAATTCGCGCCGCGCGGCGGGCGTGGTGCGGCAAAATGGGCGGGCTCGCCCTTGCCCCGCCGCGGGGGCGTGGCGAGTTCCCGTTTTGCCTGTCCGTCTTGTCCGCGTCTTCCCCCGCGTGGCGCCGCGTCCCGCTCTCCGCGGCCGCCCGCGGGGCCGCGCCGCGTCTGGCCCGCGAAAAGGTGGCGGGAGATGGGCGCCCGCCGCCCGGCGCCGCGTGCCGTTCCCCGCTGGGCCCCGATACACAGTTCTACACTCCCGGATCCTGCTCGAGGATGTTGTTCAGATATTTGACCTGCCGGATCTCGATGGTTTGTTCGCCGCCGGTGAACTTCACGGATCACGCATTCACCGCCTGCAGGGCCGCGCCAGATTTGCCCGCTCTTGTCGATGGCTTCGCGGTCCGGCACACCATTCGTGCGGATCGCCTTCCTGAAAAGCCTGCGCGCTGCGCAGCCAGATCGCGGCGCTCTGACAATAGGAACCGAAGGTCCGCGAAGCGAAATCAAGGATTTGGCCTTTCACGGTCCACAGCCCGGTAGAGGTAGGTCCACCTGCCCCTTACTTTTGAGTGTAAGATTTCGTCCATCCGCCAGAAGGTTGGCCGTCGGGCGCTTCCTCGACTGCGCCCGCACCGCAATCGTAGCGGCGCGAATGTCTGTTTCCCAGTGGTTCAACGTCGCATGGTCGACGTTGAACCGCGCTCAGCCAAGATTTCCTCGAGGTCGCGGCACGAGACAGCATAGGCGGAGATAGAAGAACACCGCATGCAGGATCACCGACTTTCGGGTAGTGCATGCCCTTGAATTCAATCACAGTAACCGCCTCATCTCAACTTCCCTGGACAACGCTGGACATATCCAACACAGCCAGAGAATCTAGAAACTTTGCGACGCTACCTCTGAACCGTGGTGACTTCGGGGACGTTGCACCTCAATCTTTTCGGCCACGCCGCCCTGCAGATTAAACCCGCCTGCCGCGCGGTTGAACATGGCACCACGTCGTTCAGAAACCTGGTGCTCATCAAGGTCTCCTTGCTTGCAGAGGCACCGAAGCCACCACCCCCTGGTAAGTTTCATGATGAAGATATCGCCGGCAGTCAGGTCAACCGCGCTTTCATTGCCGCTATGGCGTTCTGTATTGGCCTTATTCTGCGCAGCACCGAATTCTTGCCAGGCAGTCCCGGTGCGCCACCGGCCATGCCATGCGGGGCCACACGCCGGTGCGACGACAGAACCGTGACTTTAACCGGTTCAAGAAAGCGCAACCGACGAACGATACCATCGCCGCCATTATGCGCACCGGTCCCACGCGATCCACGCCGGATCGAGAACTCTTCGACGCGGACCGGAAAGGGGTCTCCAGAACTTCGGGGGTCGGTCATGCGGGTGTTGGTCATATGGCTGTGCACGGCGCTGGTTCCGTGAAAGTCCGGCCCCGCCCCAGTGCCGCCGCAGATCGTCTCGTAGTTCTGGAAATGGTCGTTCCCATAAACAAAGTTGTTCATCGTTTCTGGCTGCCCGCAACCACGCCAAGCGCGCCATAAAGCGCGTCAGCGATGGCCTGACTGACCTCGGTGTTGCCCGAGATCACCGCCGCCGGATACTGCGGGTTGATCATGCTGCCTTCGGCGCGATGATCCGCAGGGCTTCAGGCACCCCTCGTTCATCGGGATGTCCGTCCCGACCAGCGTGCGGAACACGTAAAGCACAACCGCACGGCAAATCGACAGGGCGCATTATAGTTCAGCCGGTGCTGCGCGGACGTTCCGGGTAAAGTCGATATCGGCTGTGCGCTTTTGCACGGTCAACGCGCACAGCCACCTCTTTGATCTGGGCACCATCATCCGAGCGTGATAGGTAAAGGCGCAGTCGTGAAGGACTTCCAGAACCCGGCGCACCGACTCTTCGGCATTATCCTGCTAGCGCATGGCCCATATAGGCCTGCACGGCCTTGGCACTGAACTGGCGTGCGTGATCCGGTGCAACTCTTGCGCTGACCGAGTCGTATTTGCAAAGCGATCTGGGCTTTCAGGTCGCGCAATATTCTGTTCGATGTTGCGGCACGGATATTTCCCCGACGCCAATAGCCTTACGCAGGGCATCTTCTTGCCAACACGCCACCGGCTGACCAGCTTGAAGTTGTCGATCAGCACGCCTTCCTCCATCGATATGGGTGTCTGTCGAAGGTGGTCGCGCGAGACCCGGCGTGACCACTGCCGATGTCCGGCATGATGCCCGCGTGAGGCAACGGAATACAGGAGTTGACTTTCCTGCGCTTCATCAAAGACTGGGGTGATCACTGTCATCGTCCGGCAGGTGCGTTCCGCCATTGTAGGGATTGTTCATCATGAACATATCCCCGGCATGATGCGGCTCCTCATTCCTGGCTGCAGGATCGTTTGCATGCTTTCCGACATCGAGGCCCAGATGCACCGAGGACGTAGGGGCGTTGCAACCAGATCGCCTGCGCCATCAAAGATCGCGCATGAAAAATCATAGCGTTCCTTGATGTTGACCGAATGGGCCGTGTTGGCAAGCGTGGCACCCATCTGGTCGTGCATAATCGACATGAAGAGATTGTTGAACACCTCCAACATGACTGGACTCAACCTGCCGTCCAACGTTGCCTCGGGCGGTTCCAGTGCCGAGCAGCCCTGCGAGGACAGAGGCGCTACCGTCGGGCAGCGCCTCGGCTTGCCATCCCGGCGCGACAAAATTCGTCCCAGTGGGTTCGGTCAAGATCGCTGGCCCATTGACAGTTTGGCCCGACAAAAGGGCTGCCCGATCAATCAACGGCACCTTGTGCCATGCATGATCAACGTAACACCGCCGTTTATGTGTGAGCATCCGCAGTGCTGGACAAAGGCTGATCCGGGACGCTCCTGGTTGGTGGTCCTGCCGGGTGACGCCGATGGCCTCGGCGGTGACCACACCTCGATCACCAAATCGGCTGCGTCGAGGACGGAACCCAAAGCGCTGCTGAGTGCTCGGCCAGAAAGGCCTCGGTCATGTCCTGTAATCGTCCCAGAACGGCACCTCAAGCACCTGCTGGGCGCCGCCAGTGCAGGATATAGGCCATGGCGCGAGCAGGGCCGATATTGATCTTCTGCCTCGGTAATGCCCTGAAGGCGGGCGACTTCCTCAACCGCTTCAGCGGCGATCTCGGTCGAGATTTCGGGCGACAGCACCCACCTCAGAGATCGGGCGTGTCTTCCTGATGTTCCTGGATCGCGCACGAATGTCGGCCAGACCCATCGCCGAAAGCGGACAGCAGCACCAGCAGGGATGGATAAATATGCCTGGTCATGCCCAGCACGTCCAGCGACCTGGCAGGCATGCTGGCCACCGGCGCCCCCGAAACAGTTCTGATTGTATAGCGGGTCACGTCATAGCCGCGCTCGACGCTGATTTTTTTAATCGCGGGATGCCATGTTCGCGACCGCAAATCCTGCAAGAACCTCGTAGCGATTTCTCCGCATGTGCTACGGCTCGCCGGTTTCGAACGCGATTTGTTGGGCAAGGGCCTCGAATTTTTCGCGCACCACGGCGGCATCAAGATATTGGTCGGACAAGGGGCCAAAGACCTGTGGGAACTGGTCTGCGCGGATACGGCCCAACAAAACGTTGCAGTCGGTCACTGCAAGCGGGCCCCTACGGCTTTGGTAGGATGCTGGTCCGGGTTCACTGCACCGGCGCTTTCAGGAGGCCCAACTTGCATTCGTCCGTCGGCAAAGCGCAAATTCGACCTGCCGCCTGCCGGCAACGGTATGGATCGACATCATCGGTGCGCATCGCGTCCACGCCTTCGCGACCTCGGTTTCAAAGCTGCGTTCGGTATGTGCCCGCATAGTGGCAGACATCGGTGGATAATGCCCGCCCATGTCAAAGCTCTGATAAGGTCGGTAAACCCTGCCGCCAGCTTCGGCAGTGCGAACTATGCCGACAACGCCACCCGCAGGCCACCGAAACGCACGGCATCACTTGCCGCTTGAAACGCCGTAGCTTCGGTCAGCCCGCCGTTAGGATTGCATGAACCATAAGCCAGGTCGCAGCCCGCCTGCCTGCGCGCGCTAAGCGCCCCCGCTAACGGCTGAGACATAGCGGCGCAGGATATGGGCGACAAGTAAAGCATCGACCACTGCGGTATCGCCGCGTGAAACAAGCTTGATCAGCGGGCTTGCGCGATGGCAGATATGAGCGAGATCTGCTCAAAGCCGATCTCTCGGCCGCAATCCGCCAGATCTCGTATCTCGTGGGCGGGGAAACGGTAGGCATGCATCGGGCAACAGCTACTGGACTGATAGCCGTTGGCAAACTGGTAGCGGCCAGTCGATGCGCACGGCATCTTCGTCAAGTGGTTGAAAAAGGACAAGCGTTCCGTCCGCTTCAAGCCGTTCGGGAACCTCTGCCATGCTTGTGTAGAGGAGTTCTGGAAGACGGATGTCGAGGTCGAAAAGCCGCGGTCGGTTTTGGTAACCGATTCGCAATAGATCGCCTAACCCACGGGTGATCATAAGCAGGGTCGGCTCGCCCTTGCGTTCCAGAAGTGCATTGGTTGCAACTGTTGTGCCCATCTTTACGGCAGCAATCCTGCCGGGTTCCAACGTATCGCGAGGCCCAAGGCCGAGAAGCGTGCGGATCCCATAAACAGCTGCATCTTCATACAGTTCCGGATTTTCCGACAACAGCTTATGCGTCATCAGACTGCCATCTGGCTTGCGGGCGACGATGTCCGTGAACGTGCCGCCACGATCGACCCAGAACTGCCACTTGTCCGCTGCTTTGCCCATCAGGCTTCTCCCGCCATGAAAATTTTGTAGTTGCTTTATTGATATTTTGTAGACAAAGTGTCAACGTCAATTCGGTGGATTACCTCCGAAAGACGATTCAACAGGGAGAAAACACAATGATGAGATTTTGTTCCATACTCGCAGCGACGCTTATCGCAGGTTCCGCTGCGGGCGCTGATGCCTGGGATATGCCGACGCCCTATTCAGATACGACCTTCCACACCAAGAACATTGTGCAGTTTGCCGACGAACTGCGCGCGGCAACAGGCGGGGCGATCGACATAACTGTCCATTCCGCAGGTTCGCTGTTGCCGCACGGCGAAATCAAGGCCGCAGTGCGCAGCGGGCAGGTGCCGCTTGGAGAGTTCTTCTTGTCGAATATCGCCAACGAAGACCTCGCCTATGGCTTGGACAGCCAGCCGTTCATCGCGACAAGTTATGACGAAGCGCGCAAACTGTGGGAGCTGCAGAAGCCGGTCATCACCGAACTTCTTGCCGGCCAGAATCTGGTTCCCTTGTACTCGGTCGCGTGGCCGGCACAAGGTCTGTACACGAACGGCGAGATCAAGACAGTCGCCGACCTGAACGGTCTGCGCATGCGTGCCTACAACCCGGCGCTTGAAGAGTTTGCAAATCTTGCAGGTGCCGCGCCGATCCAGGTTGAGGCAGCCGATATCCCGCAGGCCTTTGCGACGGGGCAGATCGGGGCCATGATCACCTCGCCCTCGACCGGTGTAAGCTCGGCTGCTTGGGACTTTGTGACGCATTACAGCCCGATCAACGCTTGGGTTCCGAAGAACATTGTCGTCATGAACAAGGATGCGTTCGACGCGCTTGACGAGCCGACCCGCAGGCCCTGCTTGCCGCAGCTGCCACGGCAGAAACCCGCGGCTGGGAGATGTCGGCGGCCGAGGCGGCCAGCAAGACCAGCGAACTCGCGGCCAAGGCGTATTATCGTTTATGATCCGTCCGCTGAACTGACGGCCGGATTGCAGGAGATCGGCGGCAAGATGCTTGAAAGCTGGAATGCCCGTGCTTCGGAACAGGCAAAGGCCATCCTCGCAGCTTTCCAGAAATAAGGCTTAACCAACAAATAAAAAAGCGCGCGGGTGTTGGCCTTTGCCAACCCCCGCCAGCCATTAGGGGGAGAAACATTCGATGGTCCCTGCTGGATCGACTATACAAACTTGCCGGTATGCTGTCCGGCCTCTGCATCGTCCTGATTTGCCTACTGATCACGACGCAGGTCTTGCTCAACGGTTTGGGCAAAATTGCACTCGTCTGCTGCCGTCAACGATCCCGTCTATGGTGCTTTTTGCCGGGTATCTGCTGGTTGGTGCGACGTTCTTTGCATTGGCAGATACGCTTCGGTCGGGCGGCCATATCCGGATAGTCTCTGGTCACACAACGCCTGCCTGTCGCAGTTCAGACGGTCTCGAAGGGTTGGTTCTGGTCGGGGCCATTGCCCTTGTCCGGCTTACCTGTCATTCTGGATGTTAGAAGTTGGTGCGCGACAGCCTGCGGTTTGGCGACGTATCCGCTGGCATGATCGCAATCCCGCTGCTGGATTCCGCAGCTTGCCATGCTTCTCGGCACTACGCTTTTGGGCGTAGCGCTTGTCCACACTCTGGTAGACCTGCTGCGCGCAAGGCGCCTGCCGGTCATTGAAACCCCGGATCGTGGTTTGAGCAATGAGTGATCCAATATTCGCCCTGTTCCCTTCTTGAGTGCTGTTCGCCCTGCTTGCATCTGGCTTGTGGATCGCACTGTCCGTCGCCATCGGAATGATCGGCGCGCTGTTCTTATCGAATGCGCCGATTGGGCCGATCATGGCGACCATTCTGGGGCTATAGCCAGAACTACGCGCTGACGACCTTGCCCCTGTTCATCCTGATGGGCGAGATTCTGCTGCGCTCGCGCCTGTCGGCTGACATGTTCTCGGGTCTTGCACCGTGGCTGGGCCGCGCGCCCGGCCGCCTTTTGCATGTGAACATTTTCGGCTGCACGATTTTCGCGGCCGTTTCGGGGTCTTCGGCTGCCACTTGCGCCACGATCGGGCGGATGTCAGTGCCAGAACTGGCGCGCCGCAACTATCCCGAGAACCTTGTTCTGGGCACGCTGGCTGGCTCGGCCACGCTTGGATTGCTGATCCCGCCTTCTATCATCATGATCGTCTATGGCGTGGCAACTGAACAGTCGATCGCACGGCTGTTTATCGCGGGTATCCTGCCGGGTTTGATGATCGTCGCGATGTTTGCTGGTTATGTTGCGGTCCGCGCTTGGTTGAACCCGAACCTGATCCCCTCGACCGAACGGTCCTATACATTCGCCGAAAAGCTGTCGGCCTCGCGTAACCTGATCCCGGTTGGGTTGCTGATCGTGGGCGTGATCGGGTCGATCTATACGGGCTTCGCCTCGCCCACCGATGCGGCGGCGATTGGGGTCGTGATGGCCACTATTCTGGCCTTCTTTTCGGGGGACTTCACGGTCGCAAAGCTGCAGGACGCTGTCGTCGCTGCGACCCGCACTTCCTGCATGATCGCGCTGATCCTGTGCTGCGCTGCGTTCCTGTCGGTGGCCATGGGCCTGACCGGCCTGCCGCGCGATCTGGCCAGTTTCATCAGCGAATTCGGCCTGTCCCAATACGCACTGCTTGCGGTGCTGACGGTGTTCTTCGTGATTCTCGGTTGCTTCCTTGACGGAATCTCGGTCATCGTTTTGACCACCTCGATCATCATGCCAATGGTTCTGGCAGTGGGGATCGATCCCTTGTGGTTCGGCATCTATCTGGTGATCATGGTGGAGACCGCGCAGATCACGCCGCCTGTTGGCTTCAATCTTTTCGTTATCCAGGGGATGACCGGAAAGAACATATTCCAGATCGCTTGGGCAGCCTTTCCGTTCTTCTTGATGCTTCTTCTCGCCGTGCTTTTGATCACGATCTTCCCTTCGATCGTGACCGTCCTGCCAGAGCTGATGACCAACTAAAACGACGACGCTCGTCCGGCTGGCCTGTTCATACTGGCCGGACAGCGTGCGCAAGGCCTGCGCCAGATCCCGCATCACCTCGCCCGACAGGTCGAGGTGATGAAACCCTTTCAGAAAGCAGCTTTCGCGGACCATGCGATAAGCGGCGCAGAGGGCTGCACCTTCGGGGGTGACGCGGTAAAATACTTCCTTGCTTCGCTTTTCGGACTCTAGCAGCTTTGCGGTGATGAGCTTCTTCAGCGCATACTTTACGGTGTGCGAATCCTCAATGTTGAGCATGAAGCAGATGTCAGACAGCCGCTTGTCCCGCTCGCGATGATTGGTGTTGTGCAGAACAAGGATTTCAAGCGGGGTAAGGTTGCTGTTGCCCGCAGCAGACATGCAGCGCACCATCCAGCGGTTAAACGCATTCGAGGCAATGATCAGACCATATTCGACCTCGGATGCCTCCCAGCCCTTGCCTTCAGCAAGATGCCTGGATGACACGATGCGCGGTGCATCTTCGAATTCCTGCGCCATAGCGGATATGCTCCTTACCACTTTCCCAACAAACCCCTGACGACCCCTATAAGAAACCAGCCAAATATCCAAGCGATTATGCCTTTAATTTGCGCACAATATTCTCAGGAAATGCCTTCAATCGCGACAGTTACGTAAGGCGCGCGGGCCTTGGAACCGGCTCTGTTGCACAAAGCCTCTGATGTCCGAGGTTCCCCTTTCCCCGGACGGATTCATCCCACGGTTTCTGTGACAGGTATGCCGAGCGCGGTGTAGCCGTTCATGACGGCGATGCGGATCTGGACCTCCGCGACCTGTCGGTCAAAATCCCGCGCCATGTCGAGGGCATTCCTGCCATTGGTCCGAAGGAATGCCCGGAGGGCTGACCCAGTAGTTTCATACACTGCATCTTCGTTTCGGCACGGCTTCGTCGGTGGTATCCGCTCCAGTTTCGCCAGATCGCCCCGCCGAGATATTTCGCCGCCCGCAGGGCCTCATTTCTGGCGACAGCACCAGCGGTGAAGGTCTTCCATGGCTTCGCGTACTTGCGGGGCGGTATGACGGCGTGAGCGCCGCGTTCAGCGATCGCGTCATGGCATAGCTCGGTATCATAGGCACCGTCAGCGGTGACGCTGCCGATCTCCTCGCCTGCCGGGATCTGGCTGAGCAGGTCGTGCAGGACGCTCGCGGCGCGCTTGAACCGGTGGCGCAGCGCCGCTCACCATCACCGATATGGCTCCCGGTAATCTCGACAGCGCGGATCTCCAGTGTTTGCTCATCAATTCCGAGATGGATCTTACGCCAGACCCGTCGTTTGGGGCCGCCGTGCTTACGCGCGTGCCACTCGCCTTCTGGACCTGTCGCGGTTTGGTGCCGCTCCTTTGATAGCGTAATGTGCAGCAAAGGAGATGACTTATGGGCACAGGAAGAACGGAAGAATTTCGTAAAGATGCGGTTCGAATTGCGCTGACGAGTGGGCTTTCGCGACAGCAAGTTGCGGATGATCTGGGCGTCGGGAAGTCGACGCTGAATAAATGGGTGACTGCACATCCGTTGCTCGGCAACGGTTTGCTTGCAAACCGTGAGAGGGGGATACGGATGTTGGTGTCATCCGAGGATCGCGACCTTGCGCGCGAGAACGAACGTCTTCGGCGCGAAAACCGCATTCGGAAGGTTTGAGCGGGATCAAAAAACAGTCCAGTGGACTGTTTTCCCGCGAATGGCGGTGTTTGTCAAACAAGTTGTCCGCCGATTTCATGCGGCGTCTCTGATTTCAGGGGCGCTGATTTCGGTTTCGGGGTTGAGCCAGACGGGTCCGGCGGGTTGCCAGTTTCGGGTTTTGCCTGACCAGCGTTCCGGGTTTTGCGCGCGTGCATTTGCATAGAGAATGGCGCGGTTTGCCAGCGTTGCGCGATCATGGCCAGCGTGGCGCGCATCTGGTGTGACGAAGCGGATCGCGCTGTGCAGGTGCTCGCCATTATACCAGCTGGCGAAGGATTTCACCCAAGCTTGGGCATCTGCCTTGGTGGCAAAGCCCTTTGTGGGCCAGTCTGGGCGGTATTTGCAGGTTCGGAACAGCGCCTCCGAGAAGGGATTGTCGTTGCTGACGCGCGGGCGGCTGTAGGAGGCGGTGATGCCCAGTTTCTCCATGGTGGTTTTCATCGTGGCACCCTTCATGGGGCTGCCATTGTCGGCGTGCAGAACGAGCGGTTGCATAAAGCATCCCTCGGCCAGCACTGCCTGCCGGATGAGGATGGCTGCCAAGTCTGCACTTTCGCGCTCATGAACTTCCCATCCGACGATCTTGCGGCTGAAGATGTCCACGATCAGGTAGAGGTAGAAGAACATGCCTGCCACCGGCCCCGGCATCCAGGTTATATCCCAGGTCCAGACCTCGCAGGGCCCGCTGGCCTTGTAGCTGGTGGGTGGTTTGCGCCGGACCGGCGGCTTGGCCCGGCCCCGGTGATGCTGCTGCCCATCGGCGCGCAGGATGCGATAGAAGCTGGATTCCGAGGCCAGATACCGCCCCTGATCGGCCAGTTTCGGCACGATCTGGCTGGGCGGGAGGCTGGCAAATTCCGTTGAATTACAGGCTTCCAGCACGGCCGCGCGTTCCGCCGCGCTCAGCTTGTTGGCCGGTTCCGGGCGTGGCACGAGGGGCCGCTGGTCGGCGTGAACCTGGCCGTCTTTCGTCCAGCGCCGCAGGGTGCGGTCACTGATCTCCAGCTCGGCACAGGCCTTGGCCCGCCGCGCACCAGCGATGACGGCCTCATTGATCAGAGCAACTGCAGTTTGGCGATGTGGGGTGCTGATCATGCGTCCTCTCCGTCCCCCCAGATCGCTTGAGCCTTTTTTCGCAGCACCAGAAGCGCTGCGGTTTCGGCCAATGCGCGGTCCTTGCGGGCCAGTTCGCGTTCCAGATCCTTGACCCGTTTCTTCTCTTCCTTGGTCGCTTGGCCCATACGCGCGGTGCTGGCGCGGTCCCAGTCATTCGCCTGTTCGCACGCCGCCCGCCATGCGGCGATCTGCGCCGGAAAAAGCCCACGCTTGCGGCAGTATTCGGCCAGATCGGCCTCGTTGAGCGCCGCCGTTTCCAGCACCGCCGCGAACTTGTCACGTGACGACCAGCCCTCGGGGCCAGCGTCAGCATCAGGCAAAAGCTGCCCCTTGCCACGCGCCTCAGCCCGCCACTTGTGCAGCGTCGCCTCGGAAATCCCTTCCTCCTGCGACAGCTGCCGAATGGCCACGTTGTTCGGCGGAAGCATCCGCTTCAGCACAGCCGTCTTGCGTTCCGGTGAATATCCCAAATCATCGTCCTATCCCGCCCACCTGAGAAATAGAGGAAAAGTAGAGCGGCGGACAACTTCGACAGCAGGGGGATGGAGGGATATCTTAAACTGAGGAGGATCAGAAAACAGTCCGGGGGACTGTTTTCCCGACGAAGGCCACCCAGTTCTTCGCGAGCCAAAAGCCATGAGGTTTCGGTTCGTCGAAGAACATCGTGGGGCTTTCCCAATCGAGCGGCTGTGCCGGGTGATGAATGTCAGCCCCCGCGGATTACGGGCCTTTCGCAGCCGACCGGCCAGCCGCCGGCAGCGCATGGACATGGTGGTTCTGGCGCACATCAAGGAGCAGTCGCGCCTGAGCGGGGGTAGCTATGGCCGCCCCAGGATGACCGAAGAACTGAAGGAAGTCGGGATCGGTGTTGGGCATCCGTTGCCCGGCAACGGTTTGCAAGGCAAACCGTGAGAGGGGGCGTATCGGGCGGCTGATGCGCGAGAACGGGATCGTCGTTGAAAGAACACGCAAATTCAAGGTCGAGGAGGGTCAGGAAATGATCCGGGGGATCATTTCCCCGACGAGGGACAGACAGCGATCATACGTTCAACATCGCCCCGAACCTGCTTGATCGCGATTTCAGCGCAGCCGGGCCGAACCAGAAATGCCCTCTCATGGCTTGCAAGCAAACCATTGCCGGGTAACAGGCAGGCGACATCAGCTACATCTGGACCCGCGAGGTATGAGCAGGATCAGAAAAAAGCCGGGAACGTTTTCCCCGCATGGCTGTATCTGGCGGTCATCCTCGATCTGCATTCCCGGCGCGTTATCGGTTGGGCCGTCAGCAATCGCATGAAGCGCGACTTGGCTATCCGGGCGCTGAAAATGGCTATCCGCTGCCTGAGGTCACCGCCCAGGGGTTGCATCTTCCACAGCGATCGCCCCTCTCACGGTTTGCCAACAAACCGTTTCCAGGGGCAGCCAATACTGTTCACACGACTACCAGAAGATCCTGCGCGAGCATCGCTTCAAGGTGTCCCCTCTCGCGGATATAAACATCCGCGGCGGGGCGCGATGAGCGGCAAAGGTAACTGCTATGACAACGCCGCAGTTTTACGTAGAAAAACAGTCCCCAGACTTTTTCCTTGTTCTCCTCCACCTTCTTCAAAACCATCAAGGCCGAGCTGATCTGGCGGCGCACATGGGAAACGCGTCGGCAGGCCGAGACGCCCGCCATTGTTCTTGAACCAATGGCGTCCAATGGCTCGCTCCAGTATATCAACGGGTTCTATAACCCCCGCCGTCGGCACTCAGCATTGGGCTGGAAAAGTCCGGTCGCTTTTGAACGGAAGGTGGCTTAAACGAGCACTTGGAGCGGCACAAATACGCGACAGGTCCAGCATGCCCTCGAACCTATGGCGGACAATGCCTCGACATCAAAAGGATCACCCGACCAATGATGGGCTTCAAGGCGTTCCATTCGGCTCTGGCCACCATCGCAAGGATCGAAGCCGCCCACATGATCCGCAAGGGGCAGATCCCTGCCAACGGCTCTACCGCGTTCCAGACATTCGCGGAACTGGCGGCATAATCACGTCCACCACTCCAAACCCTCTCCAACCTGCTTGCGTGAAGGGTTGCGACCAGAACCATCAGGACAGCGCTTACTTGCCGATCAACCAGCGGCTCGCCGGGCTCTATTGCCCGGCGTCTTTGTTTCGTACCAGCCTTTATACTCTGACCGTTTGCTTGCGGCTTTTGGCCAACCTGCCATCCTGCAGGCGATGTCCCTTGATGAGCGCATAGACTGCGGGGATCACGGCCAGCGTCAGGATGGTAGAAGATACCATTCCCCCGATCATCGGCACGGCGATGCGGCTCATCACCTCGGATCCGGTGCCAGTTGCCCAAAGGATCGGCATCAGCCCGACGATGACCGTGGTCACTGTCATCATCTTGGGCCGCAGCCGTTCGACTGCACCGACCATGATCGCGGTGTTCAGATCATCGCGGGTAAACGGGCGATCCTGACTTTCCGCCTTGGCGCGGGCTTCGGTCAAGGCGTGATCGAGGTAGATCAGCATGATCACCCCGGTTTCCGCAGCCAATCCCGCCAGCGCGATAAAGCCCACGGCAACCGCGACCGACAGGTTGAACCCCATCCACCACATCAGCCAGACGCCGCCCACCAGTGCAAAGGGCAGCGACAGCATCACGATGAGGGTTTCAGTCATCCGGCGGAAGTTCAGAAACAGCAGCAGAAAGATCACCGCCAGCGTAATCGGCACCACGATGGCAAGCCGCGCCTTGGCACGCTCATAGTATTCGAACTGTCCGCTCCACCCCAGCGAATAGCCGGGCGGCAGCGTCACCTCGCCCGCCACCGCTGCCTGCGCCTCGGCGACATAGCCGCCCAGATCGCGGCCTGCGATATCGACGAAGATATAGACTGCAAGCTGTCCGTTCTCGGTCCTGATCGACGTGGCACCACGATTGCGTTCCACCTTTGCCACCTCGCCCAAGGGCACCGTGCCACCACCGGGCAGGGCCACCTGCACCTCACGGGCGATGGCGTCGGGGTCTTGGCGCAGCGCCGCCGGATAGCGCAGGGCCACGTTATAGCGTTCGCGCCCTTCGACCGTCTGGGTGATGGCCTCGGCCCCAAGGGCCATGGCGATCACTTCCTGTACGTCCTGAATGGACAGACCGTAGCGGGCCAGTTGCGACCGGTCCGGCACGATATCCAGATAGTAGCCGCCGATCACCCGTTCGGCATAGGCGCTGGTGGTGCCGGGCACGTTGCGCAACACGGCTTCGACCTCGCGCGCGATCCGCCTCCATTTCGGTCAGATCGGTGCCAAAGACCTTGACCCCGACCGGCGTGCGGATACCGGTGGCCAGCATGTCGATGCGGGCGCGGATCGGCTGGGTCCAGGCGTTCGACACGCCGGGGAACTGCAGCGCCGCGTCCATTTCCAGCCGCAGGCTTTCCATGGTGACGCCGGGGCGCCATTCGTCGCGTGGCCGAAGCTGGATGATCGTCTCGAACATCTCGGTGGGCGCGGGGTCGGTCGCGGTCTGCGCGCGGCCCGCTTTGCCGAACACCGTGGCAACCTCGGGGAAGGTGCGGATGATCCGGTCCTGCATCTGCATCAGTTCCGCCGCCTTGGTGACCGACAGGCCGGGCAGCGTTGTGGGCATATACATCATCGTGCCCTCGTCCAGCGCGGGCATGAATTCCGATCCCAACTGCCGGGCGGGCCAGATGGTGGCAACCAGTGCGACCAGCGCAAGAACGAGCGTCAGGACACGCGCGTTCAGCACCCATGTGATGATGGGACGGTAGGCGGCCATCAGGACGCGGTTCACCGGGTTGCGGTGTTCTGCCACGATCCGGCCCCGCACAAAGATCACCATCAGTGCAGGCACCAGTGTCACCGACAAGCAACGCCGCCGCCGCCATGGCGAAGGTTTTGGTTGCGGCCAGCGGGCCGAACAGTCGCCCTTCCTGCCCCTCAAGCGCGAAGATCGGCAGGAACGACACGGTGATGATGAGAAGGCTGAAGAACAGCGCGGGGCCAACCTCGGACGCGGCCTCGATCAGCACGTCCAGCCGTGGTTTGCCCGGCGCAGCCCGTTCCAGATGCTTGTGCGCGTTCTCGACCATCACGATGGCGGCGTCGATCATCGCGCCGATGGCGATGGCGATGCCGCCAAGGCTCATGATGTTCGCCCCCATGCCAAGTGCGCGCATCGCAATGAACGCCATCAACAGGCCAACCGGCAGCATGATGATCGCGACGAGGGACGAGCGGACGTGCAGCAGGAACAGGAAGGTCACCGCCGCCACCACCAGCATTTCCTCGATCAGCGTCGTGCGCAGCGTCTTGATCGCCGACAGGATCAGATCGGACCGGTCATAGACCGTCACGATCTCTACCCCCTCGGGCAGGCTTTGCGCGATGGCGTCAATCTCGGCCTTGGCGTTGTCGATCACGTCCAGCGCATTGGCCCCCACCCGTTGCAGCACGATGCCGCTGGCGACCTCGCCGTCGCCATCCAGTTCGGCGATGCCCCGGCGTTCGTCGGGCACGATTTCCACGCGCGCCACATCGCTCAGGAGGACCGGCACGCCGCCCTCCGCCCGGATCGGCACCATTTCCAGATCGGCAATGCCGCCCAGATAGCCGCGCCCGCGCACCATGAATTCAAATTCCGACAGCTCGACCGTGCGCCCGCCGGTATCCATGTTGCTGGCCGCCACCGCGTCGCCGATTTCCGACAGGGTGACGCCAAGGGCGCGCATCCGCACCGGATCGACGGTGATCGAGTATTGCTTGACAAAGCCACCGACGCTGGCCACCTCGGACACGCCCTCGGCGCGGCTGATGGCAAAGCGCATCACCCAGTCCTGCAAACTGCGCAACTCGGCTAGGCTCAGGTTCTCGCCCTTCAGCGCGTATTGATAGACCCAGCCCACGCCGGTCGCATCCGGCCCAAGGGTCGGTGTCACGCCATCGGGCAGCCGAGCGGCGGCGGCGTTGAGGTATTCGAGCACGCGGGACCGCGCCCAATAGGGGTCAACGCCGTCCTCGAAGATCACATAGACGAACGAGATGCCAAAGAACGAGAACCCGCGCACCACGCGCGATTGCGGGACCGTCAGCATGGCCGAGGTCAGGGGATAGGTCACCTGATCCTCGACCACCTGCGGCGCTTGCCCCGGATATTCGGTCAGCACGATCACCTGCACATCCGACAGATCGGGAATGGCGTCGATGGGCAGGGTGCGCAGCGACCAGAGGCCTGCGGCCACGGTGAAGGCGGTGGCGAACAGCACCATCAGAACATTGCGGGCCGACCATGAGATAAGTTGCGCAATCATTGGGCAGCCTCCGGTGCGGCAAGGGCCGCAAGAGCTGCGTTGAGGTTGCTTTCAGCGTCAATCAGGAAGGTGGCCGCGCTGACCACCATGTCGCCTGCCGCCACGCCACTATTGATTTCCACCATGCCGCCACCCTTGCGCCCCACTGTCACCGGTTCGGGGCGGAACCGGCCTTCGCCCAAGTCCAGTATCACCACCTGTCGGTCGCCGGTGTCGATCACAGCACCTTCCGGCACCTGCACCACGGGCGTCTGATCCAGCATGATGTCCACATCAGCGAACATGTTCGGGCGCAAACGGCCATCCGGGTTCGGCAGTTCAATTCGCAGCTTGCCCGTGCGGGTCATCATGTCGAGTTCGGGGTAGATCGTGTCGATGCGACCCGTCATAGGGGCACCCGCCAGTCCCTGAAAACTGACGCGCACTTCGGCCCCCGTCATGATGTCCATCAGCGCGTTTTCCGGCACTTCGGCGATCACCCAGACGGATGAGGTGTCGGCGATGCGAAACAGGGTTTCGCCCGTTTCCGACATCATCCCCTCAACCGCCATTCGTTCCAGCACCACGCCACTGCGGGGGGCCATGATCGGGATAGTGACCGATGCCCGCCCGTCCGCCGCGATCTGGTCGATCACCTCACTCGGCACGCCAAGGTTTTCCAGCCGTTGCCGCGCGCCCTCTGGTAGTCGCCCCTCCAACTTTATATCCGAGACGAATTGGGCGAGGGCAGCAGCAATTTCTGGCGAATAGAGCGTGACCAGAGGTGCCCCTTCGGCGATCATGCTGCCCGTCGTCACATCCGCCACGCTCTCGATGAAGGCATCGGCACGCAGCGAAATAACACTGACCTTACGCTCATCCAGCTCCACGATTCCAGGCGCACGCAAGGACGCGGCCAGCGGTGCCAGCACAGCCTCGGCCGTCCGCACACCCGTGCGCTGCAACTTGCCCTGCGATACGGTCACCGACCCGTCGTCGCTGTCGCCGCCCTCATAGACGGCGATGTAATCCATCCCCATCGAGTCCTTTTTGGGCACGGGCGAGGTATCGGGAAGGCCCATCGGGTTGCGGTAGAACAGGATCTTCCGCTCGGCCTCTGCCATGGGCGCGGGTTCGGCGGCAGGGTCCAGCGAAATATCCTCGCTGGCCCGCACGGGTAGAAACGCCCGGCCATCGGCGGTTGCGGTCTCTGACGCCGACCATTCGGCCAAGCCGTCTGGATGCCGCCAATAGATGATCGGCCCGGTCGGTTCGGCCCTAGGGACATCAGTGCCCGACATCGCGGCAGCGTCGTTACCCATCAGCGCGGCTAGTTGCATCTGCGCTGTCTCCGACAGGCTGGCCACAGTGGCACCCTTTTCGCCAGCGGTCAGCCCAGCCACTCCAGCAGCGCCCGCAACAAGGACTGCGGCGGTCAGTTTGCCAAGCGCGCTCATGATTCGGCCCGCAGTTCGATCTCGGCTGAAACCGTTTCCGCCTCGCCCTGCACCTTGGCTGCGATGGAAAACCGCCAGCCGCCCGCCATCGTCAGGTCAGTAGCAAACCGGTAGTTGCCTGGCTCATCCGCAGGCATCGCCGTGACGGGCGAGGTCATCGCAGCCATTCCATCGGGTGCCATGTCCATGCGGGTGGCATAGATCACCGCACCCTCGACTCCAGCCCCGGTGCGCAGATCGATCAGCCGCACCTCAAGAACCGCGCCAGATCCGACGCGGTGGTCGGTAGAAACAAGATCGAAGCGAAAGTCATCGGCACCCGCGAATGCCGCCGACGATGACAGCGCAAGTGCCAAAGCAGCGCCGCGCATGCGAAGAAAAGAAACAGCCATTGGAAAGACCCTATTGATTTGACCAAGTATCGCCCCCGACTGCCCATCAGACGGAAGTGTAAATGCAAAGCTCGCGTGTCAGACACGCGGTCGGGTCAAATACGGGGAGGTCGCTTTAGCCCGTGGGGCGCAAGTCCGCTTGGCGGGCTTTGATCATCTGGGAAGGGGAACGTAACCGTTGGCGCGCCCGCCGTCTTTGGTTCGGATACCTGCGGTACAGCAGCCATCCCGCCCGCGCAACGCTGCATCATCACGCAAGATGTCTCGCAAGCCATGTCTTCCGGGCAATCACCCTCACAACAAGGCTCTGCCACCGCAGCAATCTCTGCTGTCAAACTGGCCGACGCCTCAAAAGGCGTGGCCCCAAGCAAGGTCACAGCCAGCAAAAGCGCAAGGATTGGGCGGAGCAGTGCGAACATCAAAACGATGTGACACAAGCCCTTATTTTTGGCAACACACGTTCTGTTGATGCCGCTGTTCAGCGCTGCAATTGCCCGACCAAATGTTCACCTGCAAACGCGCACTTGATCTCGCAGGCCCGAGGTCGATATGCATGAAGCCCGAACGGGGGTAGGTGCCAAAGCCAAGGAAACCGACGGCGCGCGCGGTCTCTGCAAAGGCGACGGGATCATGGTTGGACATGGCAATGTCAAACGCGGTGCCCAGCATGTGCTTCGATGGAGCTATGCCCGAAAGTTGGTGACGGCATGATCAGGCGGCTTTGATTTCGTGCTTGATCCCGTCGCGGAATTCAACCCCTTCGATGATTTCCGGCAGGCGATTTTGGCCGTCGAGTTTGCGCCATTTTTGCTTTGCCGAGAGTATCCGTCTTGATCAAGCGGTTTTTGGCGTCCACATCCGATCGGCTTTGACGAGTGCATTCGCCATTTCGATGAGCTTGCGCATGATGGCGACGATAGCGACCTTGGCGGGCTTACCTGTGGTCCGCAGGGCTTCGTATTTGGTCTTCATGTCTGGGTTGAACCGCATGGCGACAAGGGCAGGCATATACAAGGCATCACGCAAGGGTTTTCGGCCCCCCTTGATGAATGCCTTTCCCAGCCATTGACCTGACTGCCGTGTGATCGGGGCAAGACCAGCCAGGCTTGCGACCGCTTTGCGCTCCAGCGTGCCGATCTCGGGAAAAAGCGTCAACACGGCGGCGGCCGTAACAAGCCCGATCCCGGGCATTGAACACAGAATGTCGCGGCAGCGGGCAGTGCGTGCCGTGGCCTCGATCACACGTGCAATTTCCGTGTCCAACTCGGCAATCTGGCGCTCGACCTGGGCCAGGCGTGCCTTGGTCTGACGCTTCAGAATGGCGATATCCTGAACTTGGGCGCGGTTGCGCAGCCGCGTGCGATCCTTGATCATTCCTGCGCGCGCAACGTGTAAATCTCTGAGAATTACGGCCTCTTCAGAGCGTGGTGTTTTGGCATCCAAGTTGAACGCGGCACCCATGCGGGCCAGCATTTGCGCATCAACCGCGTCGGTCTTGGCCCGGGTCCCCTGCGCCTCGGCGAACCGCCGCGCTTGTAGCGGGTTCACCTTCACCAAGGGAAAGACCCCGCCAAGCGCTGCTTCAAACGCCTTGTGATAAGGGCCTGTCGGCTCGAACACAATCCGAGCGACCGGCGTGGTATTGAGCCATTTGGTCAGCGCCCGAAATCCTGCCGCTGAATTGTCAAATCGTTGTGCGGCAGAATCTTCCAGCCGGAATACATCCAGATGAGATTTGGAAATGTCCACGCCAATGCTATGCTCGTTCATCTTCCCCATGTCCTATGCTTGTCATGCGTGGATTGTAACACGCGTATCCGTTCAGGCCCTGTGGTGAAGACGGCGGTTGATCAAACTCTCGAACGGTCCGTAACGACCAAGCTTCTTGCGATCCAACCGCCGCCACTGCCCGCCATAAATGGCGTGGCGGGCAGTGGCTCCTTTTGCCTCAGGAGCCAAGAAAAGTCATAAGACAAGCTTCAATGAAGAAGTCAAAGGCAGCATTGGCGGCGGCCCTTGTCTCGGCCATCTGTTACCCGGCAGGGCATGCTTGCATGCCCGAGAGGGCAGATTTCATTGAGGTGCGCCTTGGCCTTTGGCTGGACGGATTTGGGCAGCGCGTTCAGGACATTCGCCGTTTTATGCACCCAGCAGCGCTGGACTTGGGTCTTGCCGTAGACCTCATGCAGCGCCGCCCAGAACCCCATCGCGCCGTCACCGACGGCAAGTTTGGGGGCGGTCTCAATGCCTCGGCGTTTGATGTCCAAAAGCAGCTCGCGCCAGCTCTGCGTGCTTTCGAGAAAGCCGTCTATCAGGCCCAGAACATCCTTGCTGCCCCATTCGTCAGCGCCGATAATCACCAACATACATTGGCGATCCTCGTCCAGGCGCGGGGTGAAGTAGACCCCGTCGGCCCAAAGGTAGACATAAGATTTCGTAGACAGGTCACGCCGCAACCATCGTTCATATTCCTCCCACCAATCCGCCTTTAGCCGGGTGATCGTGCTGGCCGAAAGGCCGGGCGCGTCGGGGCCGAGCAGCGCCGCCAAAGCCTCAGAGAAATCACCACTTGAAATGCCCTTCAGGTAAAGCCATGGCAGCAATTCCTCGATCGACTTTGCCCGCCGAAGATAGGGCGGCAAAATCGTCGATGTAAACTTCAGCACATCGCCACCTGGCGCACGATCCCGCACACGCGGTACTTTCACCGCCACCGCGCCGATCCCAGTCTGAACCTCCCTCTCGGGAAGATGGCCGTGCCGAACCAACCGCTGGCGGCCAAACGCATCCGTCTCACCCGCGTGGGCGGCCAGAAATGCGTTGAGTTCTGCCTCAACCGCCTGCGCAATCAAGTCACGCGCACCTTGGCGCAGTAAATCCGTCAGCGGGCCCGGTGAAAATCCGTCTGGTGCCCGAAACGTAACAATCGTATCCTTCGTCATGTGGCATATCCATTTTCTCTGCGAGAACTGCGGCGCGTGAACAACGCCTTGATATGCCACCCAATCTCCCCGTCACCAACTTTCAGCGATAGCTCAATTTTGCCCAAGTCAAGGCGGCCACCACTGACAGTTTTTCGACATCTGGGAACATGGCAAATCCCATAACTGGCCCTGTCGCCGAAGTTGATGAGGCACATGCACAAGCATACATCACGGTCTGTAAAGAGCAGGAGGTAATCATCAACGGGGGCGGCAACTATACCCCGCCATGCGCGTTGCCCATTGCAGAACGTCCGCCCGCTTGCTTTATAACCGCACAAAAATAGCGTGTTGTCGACGAAGGCGAATGTGATCCTGGACAACCCTGCACCTACAACATTTCTGTTTATATAAACCCAACCGACATGCCTGCGGGAACCACTATTGCGATAAATGATGCGCTGACACTAGATGGAACAGCGCAAAATTGGAAACCCGCAGCGAATAAATGTGACTGGTGGCACGTGTTCACCTGCACCTACGTCGCTGGGATTTACCTGTAATGTGCCAGCACCTTCGACGCCAACCAACGTGACCTTTGCGGTGACAGTGACCATTCCATCTGGAACAGCTGGCACAATCCAGAACTGCGTTACGGCATCGTTGCAAGATGCTGGTGTTATTACAAATATTCAAAGCAACACCGCCTGTGTACAGCACGATGTTGGCACCGTTGGAGCGAAAATCGCCCAAACGCAGTGCGACCCAGGCTTTGCCTTTGTTGAAGGCAAGGGTTGCGCGCCGCCCACCCTGACCGTGACCAAAACGGCCAACGGCCCCTGCGTGCCTGACGCGGAAATGCGCACGGCGATGTGCAGCTTTACGTTGACGCTGCGCAATTCGGGCGGGGCGGCCTATCAAGGGCCAGTGGTGGTGACAGATGTGTTCAAGGGGCCAGCCAATGTTATCTCTGCCACGGCCAGCGCAAACGGGCTGACGTGCAGCGCTGACACCTCTGCCGCGCATTGCATTGGCGGCGATGTCACTCTGGGTGCAAACGCCGATTTGATGATCGACGTGCAAACGCAGGTGGCGCTGGGATTTGAACCCACCACCTTTGAAAACTGCCCCGAGGTGGGCACGGCAGGCGATACCCGCGTTCATGCCAGGGTGGCGTAAACCGCGCTGCAGGCGCTGGGCAAATATCAAGGGCGTATTGATGGGCAAATTGGCCGTCAAAGCCGCGCCGCCATATCTGCCTTGCAAACCGAGATGGGGATTGACCCGAACGGGCTGGCTGACGCGGCACTGATGACAGCGCTGGGCGTGCCTGCGCAGGTGGGACCGCCCAATTGCGTGACAGTCGATCTGCCCGCACGTCCCGAACCGCCAAAGCCGCAATGCGACCGCGCGACGACAATTTCCGAAGGAGGGGAATGCCTGTGCCGCTATCAGAACATGTTTGAGCTGAAAAACGGCGTGGGCTGCGGCTGCGTCAAGGGCACAAAGTTTGTCGTTGGCAAGGGCTGTGTAAAGCCGCCGGCCAAAGAAACCGCGAAACCCAAAGAAACGCCCCCGTCCAAACCAAAAGGGCCAAAGTGCGACGCCGCGACAACGGTTCTTCGGGGCGGCAAATGTGTGTGCAGCAAAGAAAACTATCTGCCCATCAGTCCCACCGAATGCGCCCCCGAACGCAACGTAAAACGCGAATGCCCCAAGGGACTTGTATTCCTAAAAGGCATGGGTTGCGTTGACCGCGACGTGTTCTTTGGCGACGATAGCAGTGAAAAGGACACAGATCGCGAAAATCCAGACAAACCCGGCGGATGTAAGAACTTGGATCCCATTGATGGGTGTATGGATTAAGGCCCAGTCAGGGTGCGGCTGACGGGCGATCTAATTCCAACCGCGGCGAGATGCTTTGCGGGGCAAGCCATCGCCCTGCAAGGCGCTGTTCGGTTGGGGTCAGCTGCAATGTAACGGCGTCTTGCACCTCTAGGGCCATCACTTCAAACGCGGCCATTGCCTGCCCAATTGCCGCCTTGTAATCGGGGCTATTGATGAGGGAAAACCCTGCCCGCGTCATCGCGCTGCGAAAGCGGTCAAAGGCGGCGGCGCGGGTGCGGTTCGCAGTATCGGGCAAAGGCGGCTGATCGGCCTGCATCACCGAAACCGCAGCGGGCGCCAAGTGCACCATCAAATCGGTCAGACTTTTATAGGCACGGTTGGCATGGCGAACGCGCCCCCAAAAACCAGATTGTGACAAGGCCGCCAGCGAGGCCTCCATTTCGGCGAAATTCGATGCCGCCGATGCGCTGTGCAAATCATGCCGCCCGCTAATGCCCAGACCGCCGCAGTTGTTGGGCATATTCGGCCCCGCATCGGTGGCAAAAATGATGTTATTATCCAGCAGGCGAAACATAGTTTGGTGCTGGGCCAAGACCGTTTGGATCGCGATGCGATAGCGCGCACTTTCAGCCACGTTTAAGATGTGGCCTGCAGCGGCGCGGCGCATCAAATCGCGTTGCGCATGATTTGGCCCGGCCATATCGTGGGGCACGTCAATCGCGCCATAACGGTGCAGGGCGGCAACATGAGCGGCAATTTGCGCTGCACTCATCGGTTGCCATGGGGCGCTGATAACGGCAGCAAGTGGCAGAATGATCGCCGCCCCAGCCAAGGCAAAGGCAGAAAACCTTAGGGCGCCTTTTATGTTACGGCCCATCTTTTTCTCGCGGCCCGCTTGGCAAAATATCAATCGAAAACGTCACGCCGCAGCCCACACCGGGCAAAGGCGGCAGGCCAGATTTGCACAGGCAAAGCCCGCCCTTGCTCATGCGCGTGCCCTTGTAACGGCAGGTGCAGGAGCCGTCTTTTTTGACCACAGTGGGATTATCGCACCGCACGTCATCATCCGTCTTATTGGGCGTATCGTCGCGCACTGTTTGTTTCACGCAGCCATTAGGGCCAAGGACTGTGCCCTTTCGGCAGGCGCATTTTGTGGCCGAGACGCGCGACATGCCCTTGTATAAACACGCACATTCGCCGCCCTTTGCGCGGGCCGTTTTGCCGTCGCACAGCAGCGGCGGGGCGGGCACGCGCACCGTGGTGCAGGCGCTGTCATTGGCGGGGTTCATATCGCCTGTGGGCGACAGGCCCAAAATAAACAACGCTTCGGGCGGGATTTCGGTGGTGATCGGCGGCAGACCACTATCAGCTGCGAACCGCGTCAAAGCGGCCATTGTGGCGGGGCCAAACTTCCCATCCGCGCGCCCTGGCGCATATCCTGCGCGGCTCAATGCTTGCTGCAGCGCCAAGGTGCGTGCGACGTCATCTTGTGGAACGCCCAGCGCTGCGCAAATCTCGGCGGTGCCTGCGGGCCTGCCCGCATCCAACGCCACATCCAAGACGAGTGGGCGGTTCACATCCAAGGAACAGATCGACTGGCCGCCCACAATGCCCGTGCAAGCCGCCGCGCCGCCGTCATCCAGCGCCCGCGCCTCGCGCCCAGTCAGGGTGAAGAAAATCGGCGCAGCAGCCAAGGGATCGCCCTGCTTTTGCGTGATCTCAACCACAGCCTTGCAATTTGGCGTTGCCGCAGATCGCCTGCAGGTCGTATCGCTGGACACCGAAATCGCCAAATCCAGCCCAGGCTCTGCTGGCGGTTGCGCTGGCTGATCTGGTGCAATTGGGCAAGCGCTGGGCAGATGCACCCGCTGCACCGACATGCAGCAGGCGGTCATATCCGCGCCCGCAGGCTCTAGCCCCACGACAGCAATGCCAATTTGTTGGCCCAGCGGCGCGGGCAGCGACATTTGCAAACTTTGTCCCCGTTGCAGGGTTTGCGCGCCCATTCCCGCCATTTGCGGCGCGATGATATAGTCTAAATCTGGCGGTGCATTTTGCCCTACCCGCAAGGACATCAAAGGCAGGCCTTGCGCGTCGCAGGTTATGTCTATGGCCAAAGGCGGGCAGGCTTGGCGCGCGTCAGCAAATGCGCTTGTCGCCCCCAAAATGGCAATTGCGCACTTGATTGGAAATCGCATCCAACGCAATCTTAGCAAGAACCAGTGAACGGGTGACATGATGAAAACGGCCTTTCTGCCTATTCTTTTTGTTAGCGCGATTTTGGGCGCGGGTCAAAGCAAGGCTTGCGATGTTTATGACGATAGCCTTGGCCAAATCTGGCCCGAGTCGGCGCGCAAGGTTTGGTATGAAACCAGCCAAGGCTCGCGCCTGATGCCTGATGCTTGGTATCGCGCCCTGCGCCGCGCCGATGATGGCACGATGTTGGCCGGGCGTGACAGCATGCAGCGCTATGGCTTTGCCTTTTGCGATGATGACGCCGTCGATCCAATTGGCTTTGTTTTGGACAAAGATGCAGACCGCCCGCCCGCGATTGGCCTAACTTGCGCGGCCTGTCACACGGGCACGCTGAACGATGGCACGCAGCAAATGACCGTTCACGCGGGCGCGGCGGATATGGATTTTCAACGATTTTCCCACGATGTCTTTGCCGCGATGCGAAAGGTTTGGGCGGGCCCCTTCGATTCGGCCAAAACCAACCCTGATTGGCAGGCATTTGCCCTTGCCGCCATGGGGTCAGATGCAGGCGACGCAAAGGAAAAGGCGCTGCACGATCAGGTGTCGAATTGGCTGCAATACCGCCGTGATATTCAGGCCAGCATCGACGATGGCGGCACTTGGGGGCATGGGCGGCAGGACGCGGTTCAGGTGATTTTGAACACCGTTGCCACCCTCTCTGATAGCAAAGTGCGCGGCGGCCTGCCTGCCTCTACTGCGCCAGTGTCGATCCCGTCAGCGTGGTTGGCCCCCCATACGGCGCGGGTGCAATGGAACGGATCGGCGTCCAAATCCAAAGACATCGGCCTTGCTGGCCCCATCAGCACAGGCGCGATGATCCGCAATGTATCCGAGGTGATCGGCGTCTTTGCCGAGGTAACCTTGCCAAGTTATGCCGATTTGGCCGAAGGCGACGATCTTACGGTGCAAAGTTCGATCCGCCTTGGCAATCTTATCGCACTAGAGCGGGCGCTGGCCGAAGTAACTCCGCCCAAATGGCCCAAAGTCTGGGGCGATATTGATCGCAGCAGCGCCGATTATCTGGCAGGCAAGGGGCTGTACGACGCGCATTGCGCCGCGTGCCATGCCCGAATCGATCCCGCCAATCCACTGGCGGAAATTCTTGATGCCACGGGCCGCGCGATGGCGGAGGATGCCATGGGCGGCGCGCCCTTTGTGCGCGTTGTAAACGCCTTTGACATTGCGGGCCAAACAGGCCCCGCCGTGGGGACAGACCCGATGATGGCCTGCAATGCGGCCACGCATTCCAGCTGGTCGGGCAAAATGACGGCCTTCACCAATATTTTCGGCGTGCTGCAATCGGCCAGCACGCGGGGGCTTTCGGGTGTCACGGTCGAACGGTTTCCTTTGGGCATCCCCACGTTGCGCCTGATCGAAGATTTGTCGATCCGAATTTTGTGGGACAAACGCAGCGAGATCATAGCCACCCAAACGGCCGATCTGCGTGCGAAAACCGCAAGGGTGATGGCGGCGTTGCAAGGCAAAGACTTGCAAATTGCGGGCGGTGATTGGGTTGTTGCGCAGGCCGAAGCGGTGCCAACCCCAACCCCCGTGACCCATCACCTTAGAGGGGGAGGGTGAGGATGGGAGGGGGAAGAGGTGAGGGGGTGGAAGGAGAAGGGGGAGGGAGAGAAGAGAAAATCAGGGGTGGAAGGGGAGGAGATTAGGGAGTCGAAGAGGAGAAGAGTGGGAAGTTGGAGGATTGATTAGGGGGAAATTGAGAAGTGGGAGGGAATGGTGTGAGGGGAATATTCCTGGGGGGTGAAGTCTCAAGACATGAAAATCAGCTCAGGAATGAAGATAAGAGGAAGGGGAAAGTCAGAGGAAAGAGAGATGAACGGGATGGAAGAAGTGATGTCATCGCAGACTGATGGGGGGGTGATGGAGTTGGAGAGGAGGGGAGATCTTTGTGCCGGGGGGAGTGTGGCGGGAGAGGCTCAATTCCATGGATAGGGGAAGGAAGGCCGACTTGAACCCTTCCTGAAAGAGTCCCGAGATCGGTGGGAAGGGAATTCATATGAGCTTGTCGATCGGGATAGCTTAGATGGATGAAGGGGGAAGAGAACCGCGGGATCCCAGATGATCGCTGGGCTGAGCTAGTTTGGCTGGATGATATTTTTTTGCGCTCGAAAACCTGGAGGACTGATGGTCCTGGAGGAGGAAAAAAATATTCTCAGACTATCTTTGATGAGGGCTTCGCAATCTGCGCGGCCTTCATTCAAACCCCCTAAAATTATCACTTATCGTGGAGTAAATCCATATACTTCCTATAATATTTGAGGGAGGAGATCAAGAAAAAAAGAGTGATTTAAACGAAGTGCGCCGCGTGTGCACCCAAGTCTATGACTTGGCGCGCCTGCAATCGCCTGACGCCCCGCCACCTGCCTATAAAGCTGGCCCTTTGGCGGGTATCTTCGCCACCGCGCCCTATTTGCACAACGGATCCGTGCCCAGCCTTGCCGCCTTGCTAACGCCATCCGGCCAAAGACCTACCGAATTTGCCATTGGCGATGTTCTGTTTGACCCAGATAACGTTGGCCTTGGCGCGCCCATTAAAGGGGGGGAATGGTCGACATTCTCTGTAACTGATGGGGTAGGCGCGGTGATTGCGGGCAATTCCAACGCGGGACATGACTACCCCGCCCAGCCCTTGACGGACACAGAACGCGCGCAACTGATTGCGGGGGAAAAAAAAAAAGCTATCTTAAGGGGCTTTAGCCCCCAGTGTCGCCACCGAAAGACTGACCGCAACGCGGACCAGTTCGGTGCGGTTGCGGGTGCCCGATTTTTGGATCAGGGCCTTTACTTGGCTGTTCACCGTTTCCAATGATCGGCCCCGCATATCAGCAATTTCGCTGTTGGTATGGCCTTTGACCACCAGCTCCAGCACCATAGTTTCTGCCTTGCTTATCGGGAAAAACCTGCCCAGAACGTGGGCGTCAATCATATGCACATTCTGGCTATCCAGCAGCGAAATCAAATAGGTCCCAGCGCCAAACCGTTCAAGTTCGGGATGGGCGGCTATTGGGCTGATCTCGATAAATAGACCCATGTCGTCTTTTTGCCCTTGCACGAACGCCGCCTCACGCAGCGGCCTTGCGCCGAACTTTCCATGCTCTTGGGCGCCCATCAAAAGCTGCCGCATGGGATCTGGCAATTGCGAGACGGACATTTTCGTAGCGCTTGCAAGGCCATAGTGGCCAGACAGTGCCAGAAACTGCGCATTGCTAAAAATCAAATCGCCATTTTGCCGAATGATCGCCACGCCAAAAGGCAGGCTGTTAAGGGCAGCAACGAGGCCGATATTTTGCCCCTGCGCCGCCGCAAATGCGCGGCCAATGGATAACGACTTTGGCAACATGGTGCAAAATTCCTTGGACGTGCAGCCGCTTTTCCTCGGCAATCGCCCCTTGCGCGTGGCGAAACTGCAGCGCAAAGCGATCAAGCGATAGCGTATCTTTGCTGAGCAGCGCACCCGCACGGTAATGAATGCCCATTTGCATCATGGCTTGCACATTGGGCCTGCTTTCCAATTCGGCGCGGCCTGAAAACAAATCGTCGCAGCGAATAAGATTTACCTCATCCCCGCGCGATGACAGGGTGGCAAATCTTGCCTGATCTTGCACTTCGTGGGCATTTTGGGCGGCCACATATTGCGCCACAACTTCGGGGTCATAAACGCTGGACGCTTGGCGCAGGCGAACCGATTCCTGTCCGTCATGCGTTTCACAGTCAAATATCATCGCGCCAAACGCGCCAGCCTCGCGCGCTATATCCTGCAATAGGTCAGGCCACAGTCTGGGCTGAACCACGCAGTCATATATTCTAGGGACCAAATGTTGCACGAAAATTCCTGTCTTGGATGACGGCGGTCGAATATTTATATAGGCTTAATCTGGCACATGGGTAATGATTGCGTCACTATATACTTAGGGATAGGTTGGGGTGACTTCATGGCAAAGTTCAACGTTGCGGCGGCTGTAATATGGCTGGCCCTTCTGTTTGGGGGTGAAGCCCTCGCGCAACAGGCCTTGATCCAAGAGTTGCAACGCGAGAATGCGGCCCTGCGAGAAAAGATTGCCCAATTAGAGACGGGCGCGGCGCGCCTATGCGGTTCGAACACGGGCGCAAACACGGAGCAAATACAGACGCTGACACGGGCGCTGACAGCGCCGTCACATTGTTGATGCAAAAGCTGGCACAGATAAAAGATGACGCCGCAATCGCTGCGCTTGGCCCGCCACCATCGCCCATCGTCTTGCCTGATGATGTGCTGTCAGCCTTGGTTCCCAATCAGTTCATTTTGACACTTGCCGAGGGCGGCGCCGATTTTTCAACGCCAGAGCAAGTCGCCAGTGCTTTTGGCCTGAATTTGTCGCAAATCCGCTATGTCTACTCGCGCGTTTTGCGGGGGTTCTCTGCAAATATCACGTCAGATCAGGCTGCGCGCCTTGCCGCAGATCCGCGCATTGCCGATGTGGCCCAAGATGGTTTTGTGTTTCCTGCGCAGCAAACCACGGGGCAGGCTTTGGCTGGCCCTGATAGCGGCCAGTTACAGCTATTGCCCCTTAGTGTTGATAGCGCGCACTGATGTTTGCGGTTTTGATAGTGGCAATTCGCGCCAGCCATGCCGCCTTGGATGGGCTTGTTGGTCTGGGGTTTACCAGCTTTCGCAATGGCATTGGTACAGAGGATTGCAACGGCCACGGCACCCATGTTGCAGGGCTTGTGGGTGGGCGGCAATTTGGTCAAACGACCCATGCGCGGCTGATCTCGGTCAAGGTGCTAGACCGCGACAGCTATGGCGATGTGTCCACTTTGATTGCGGGGGTGGAATGGGTTTTGGCGCAGCCGGGCGCGCGTAAAATTGCCAATATGTCGCTAACGCGGCACGATCCCGCGCCCGTGGGTAAGGCATTGATCGACCGCGCCGTTCTGGCCTTGCTGGATGCGGGCATCCCAGTTGTGGTGGCTGCGGGCAATTCGGCATCGGATGCGCGCCTTTATTCGCCCGCGCGCCTGCCAGATGTGTTGACCGTTGGGGCGATGGACGGCGATGAATTGGCCGCAACCTCTAATTCAGGAGAGGGGGTAGATTTTTATATCCAAGGCACGGACCGTGCCTCTGCGTCGCTTGCAAATTTATGCGGTTACGAACGTATGACAGGCACCTCAATGGCGACGGCCCAAGTCACAGGTCTGGCTGTCGAGGCGATGGCAGCGGGGGCCAACGCCGCAGATTTGCCCGCGCAGCTTCGCCGCGCAGCTATCGTGAAAGAAACGGGCAATTTCGCGGGCGAAATCCAGCGGTTTATCTTGCAGCCACGCGCGGACAATGGTGAAAATCTATGCGGCGGCCAATCATACGAGGTACCCCGTGCATCGCCCCAAGTTCCTTAATCCAGCGTGGTCGATAAATGCTGCTGCCCGCGCCAGTAATTTGCGTAGATAATTGACCGATGTCGCACGTGCCCACGCAGCCCGAAGGCGCGCTGTGCCAATTTGGAAAGGCCCGATTGGTAGGCCAAAAATCTAAAGCGCAGCGACGTATCACGCCAAGAATCGCTGCAATGCTTGTGCCCAAGTGGCCTTAATGGCCATGGCTGCATTGGTGGGCATCGTTGGATCATAGTGTTTGGCGCTGTCTGGCAGCATCAATGGCTGCCCTAAGGCCGCAAACGCCATTGCGGCCACGCCGATTGCGCCAACTTCCTCGATTTCAGATGTGCTGACCCTTTGTCCCAGCAAATCGGCCTGCATTTGCATCAAGAACCCATTCCCCGAAGCGCCACCATCGGCGCGAATAGAAACAAGTGGATGACCGATGTCCTGCTGCATCGCGGTGAATACATCGCAAATTTGTAGGGCAATGGCCTCGAACGTCGCGCGTGCCAGATGTCCACGCGTCGTGCCATGGGTCATGCCAGATACTGTGCCCGTAGCCGTATCATTCCAGTGCGGCGCACCAAGACCAGCCAGCGCGGGGATAAAGACCACCCCTGCGCTATCGGCGACGGTTTGCGCAAGCTTTGACAAGTTGGCTGCGCCCTCAATGCCCATTATCTCAGCCATGAATGCCGCCGCCTGTGCAGAGACGGTGATGTTGCCCTCTAGGGCATAGGTGGTGCCATTATGGTCCGTCCAAGCGATGGTGCCAGACAGACCATGACGCGAGGAGATGCGGCTGGGTGTGATCGTCATCAACGATGAACCCGTGCCGTAGGTTGCCTTGACAACGCCCGCCGCGCGCACACCGTGGCCATAAAGCGCAGCATGACTGTCGCCCATCATGGCGTGAATTGGGATGCCCTTGGGCAATGCTGTGCGCCCCGCCGCTGTCTGGCCAAAGCGGCTGTCTGATGGCAGGGGCGCGGGAAGACAGTCCAGCGTGACATTAAAAACAGCGGCAAGATCGGCACTGAAGGTCAAGGTTGATGTGTCAAACAACTGCGTTCTAGAGGCGTTTGAATGATCGCAGGCAAAGGTTTCGCCGCCCGTCAGATTCCACAGCAACCAGCTATCCACCGTGCCAGCCCGCAACCTGCCTTGTGCCAGCAAATGCGCCGCATCTGGAATGTTGCTGCAGCATTCATAGCCAGTTTTGAGGCGGGAAACAGGGGGTTGATGCCCAGTCCTGTTGCAGACCTGACGGCAGGATCATGCCCTGCTGCGATCAGCGCCGCGCAGTCTTCGGCAGTGCGGCGGCATTGCCAAATTGGCGCGGGGCAAATCGGCTGACTGGTTTGCGCATCCCAGACGACCAACGTCTCTCGTTGATTGGCTATTGCGATGGCATCGGGAAATCACCGTGTGGCGCAAGCTCAGCGATGACCGCCTGAACCGAAGCCCAGATCGCACTTGCCGATTGTTCGGCCCAGCCCGGGTGCGGATATTGGGTGGTCAAAGGGGCCGAGGCGCGGGCGAGGATCGTTCCTGCGGCGTCCAGCAGCAGCGCCTTTGTATTGGTCGTGCCTTGATCTATCGCCAGAACTCGCATGGTCAGACGCGCGCCAGTGCGCGGCGCGCGGCAGATGCAATACCTTCGCCCGTCAGTCCGAATTCTGTAAACAGCCAGTCCACCGATCCCGTTGGCACAAAGCCTGGAAATCCCACCCGCTCGACGGGAACGGGACGATGGGCTGCGGTAAATTCAGCCACCGCTCCGCCCAGACCACCGCGCACTGACGCCTCTTCTACCGTCACGATGGCCCCTGTCGCAGCGGCCGCGTGCAGGGCCTCTTCATCAATGGGATTGATCGTGGCCATGTTCAAAACCCGTGCCGAAATGCCCTCTTGCCGCAGCAGATCGGCGGCGGCAACAGCCAGATGCACCGTTGTGCCGCAAGCAATGATCGCGGCGTCGTTGCCCGCGCGCACAACTTCGGCCTTGCCTGGTCGAAACACCCGATTTGGAACATCCAGCGCGGGCACGGGCATGCGTGAAAGCCGCCGTAAATAAACAGGGCCTTCATGTGCCGCCGCCCATTTCACCGCCTCTGCCGTCTCCCAAGGATCAGACGGGGAGATGACGGTTATATTGGTCAAAAGCCGCAGCCAAGCAAAATCCTCGATCGAATGATGGGTGGCGCCCAACTCTCCGTAGGCCACACCAGAGGATTGGCCGACCAATTTTACGTTGAAATTGGCATAGGCAATGTCCGCCTTGACCTGTTCCAATGCGCGGCCCGTGATAAAGCATGAGGCCGCAGAAACGAACGGGATTTGCCCGCCATTGGCAAGCCCGGCCCCCACGCCCACCATCACCTGTTCGGCGATGCCGACATTGATCGTGCGGGCTGGAAATTTCTTTTGAAAACCGCCCAGTTTAGACGATCCAACGGAATCATTGACCACAACGCAAATGCGCGGATCGGCCTCGGCAAGCGCCTCGATGGTGCTGGCCCAAGCATTGCGGCAATCGGCATATCCTGCGGTATTGGGGGCGGTATGGGACATCAAACCAGCTCCTTCAACGCTTGTGCGAACTGCTCGGCCGTTGGAACGCCGTGATGCCAACTTGCTTGATTTTCCATAAATGACACGCCTTTACCTTTGGTCGTATTTGCAATCACGCAGCGAGGGCGCGTGCCCACAGGGGCGGTCAAGGCCGCCAAAAGGGCCGTATAATCATGCCCGTCAATCATGGTCACGTCCCAGCCGAAGGCGGCGTATTTTTCGTCCAAGGGATCAAGTCCGCTTGTCTCTTCGGTGCCTGCCCCTTGTTGCAGGCGGTTGCGGTCAATGATCAGGGTCAGATGGTTCAGCTTACGGTGGCCTGCCACCATCGCGGCCTCCCAATTTGATCCTTCTTGCTGCTCGCCGTCGCCCGTCAAAACAAAGGTGCGGTGATCCGACCCAGACAATTGGCCCGCGATGGCAACGCCAACGGCCACAGGAAATCCGTGACCCAGCGGGCCAGTGTTTGTTTCCACTCCCGGCAGATAGTTGCGGTTTGGATGGCCGTTCAACATAGAACGCGGCTGCATGTAGGTGGAAAGCCAGCCTTCTGGGAAATAACCTGCAGCGCAAAGACAGGTATAAAGCGCCCCCGTTGCGTGCCCCTTTGACATGATGAACCTATCCCGCTGGGGCCAATCAGGGCGCGCGGGATCATAGCGCATCACCCCAAAGTACAAGGTGGCCAGCACATCAATCGCAGAAAAGTCACCGCCTGGATGGCCAAGCTGCGCCTTATAGACCATCTCAAAGGCCGTGCGGCGCATCCACAATGCCTTGGCGGCGATCAAAGCAATCAAATCATTGGGTGGGGCGTGCATTTGCATGGATCAAAACCGGCCCTAGGGTGGACAGATGCGATAACGATTTCTGCGCCAGGATGGTAGAAAGACCTGCCACCGGTATAGCGCGTGACAGCCTCGGCCACGACATCTGCATGTTGGCCGCGCACCATAGCGACGTGGTGTTCAAACCCGTTTTGCGTGACAAAGCGCATCAGGCTGCGCAAATCCTTGACCTTTGTTACAGCAATGCCGCCGTCCATCGCAAAGGGATGGTCAGTAAACTCGCCTTCGCCAAGATAGCATTTCAGCGACCCTGCCCCATCATCCGATGACAGCCTGAAATAGGTCATTGGCCCCGCCTTCACCTTACCCTTGACCGCGCCAAAGCACTTTGACTGTCCAATCACGCTGCCCAGCACGTCAAGTTCGGAAATCTCGGGCGTGGTGCCGATAAATGATTTGGGGAAATTGCCGCAATGGGTGCACACGCACATATCGGCCTCGGCCCCGTAATTGTTATTCCAATCCAAGATCGCAGGCGGCGCACCCGAAGCAAGGGCAAGGGCATACATCGACAGCGCGCCCATAATATCCACCTCGCACGCCGATGGCATTAACTCCTCGCCCATCATCGACATTGTCACGCAGGTTGCACAGCCGAAATTGTCCTGTAGCGAACGCCAGCACTGGATGGCTGAGGCATCGCATTCATTTTCCGCAATCCAGCGGTTCACCGCCAGTGTCCATTTTGCCTGCGTGCGCACCTGCGTTTGCGTGATATGCGCGGGCACCGTGCCATAGGCGCGAATGCGGTCCATCTTGGCCAGTAAATCAGCGTCATCGTCAGGGATTGCCCCTGCCGCCCCCATCATTTCCGACAAGTCCACGGTAACAACTGTGATCCCCGACGCCTGAAGCAGCTTTTCCGAATAGCGCATGGTCTGAAATGCACCCGTACGCGCGCCAATCGCACCCAAACGCGCGCCGCGCAATCCGCGCACAGTGCGGCACAGCCTGCCAAACCGCTCTAGATCGCGACCGAACTCTGCCCCAGACACATCGCAAGTGTGGCTGGTGGTTTCGGTGAAGGGGATACCATACTGCCAAAAGTTATTGCTGACACTGATTTTGCCGCAAAAGGCATCGCGCCGCTGGCTGACCGACACCTTATCTATTTCGTCATTACTGGCCTGTAGCAGAATTGGAACGTTTAACTTTGCGCGGTTTACCAACTCGATGATTGCGATTTCGTCGCCAAAGTTTGGCAGGCAAATCACCAGCCCGTCGATATGCTCTGCGTTGGCCTTGAAGTGATTTGCATAAAGTGCCGCATCGGGGATGCTTTGAACAGCGCCATTTTCCGTCGCCTCGTAAGGCAAGGTGATCGCATCAATCCCCAACCGATCCAGCTGCGCCAAAACTTCGTTGCGCGCGTCTTGGCAGGGCGCTGGGCTGAAAAATGCACGGCGAGCTCGATGACGACCCCCAGCGTAACCTTGCGATGCATGACGCTTGGCATTCTTCACACTCCCTTGATTCTGATGCACGTCGATTCTGACGCAAGCTTTCGTCTACTTTCGAATGTTTGTGCTTTACTCGTCAAGCCCTTCCACGACAACATGGCCAAGAATTTCATGTATACCCAAAAATACTGGACTTTTTTCGTAAGTCATTCGCCTTTAGACGCTTTAAGCCAGCGCGCCAGACCCGACGCGTTTTCGGCCTTATCGCGATAATAACCGCATCAATCGAAGAAAATAGAAAGCATTTGACAACTAATGCGGAAAAGGCAAACCTTGAAAAACTAAGAATCACGTCGATTCAATTGAAAACGAAAAGGGAGGATACTATGAACTTTAACCGTCGCCACGTCCTTGGCGGCCTTGCGGCCACTGCCAGCGGCATTTTGCCAAATGTTTCGTTCGCGCAAGACGCGGGCGTTATTGCCATCATCACCCCCAGCCACGACAATCCATTCTTCAAAGCCGAAGCGGATGGCGCGGCAGCAAAAGCCATCGAACTTGGCTATAAAACGATGGTGCTGGTGCACGACGACGACGCCAACAAGCAGTCAGAGCTGTTTGACACCGTCATCGCAGCAGGCGTTAAGGCCATTATCCTAGATAACGCGGGCGCCGACGCTTCTGTCGCCGCTGTGCAAAAGGCCAAGGACGCGGGCATCCCATCTTTCTTGATCGACCGCGAGATCACGGCGACAGGCGTTGCGGTTAGTCAAATTGTGTCAAATAACTACCAAGGTGCGCAGCTTGGTGCCGAAGAGTTTGTGCGCTTGATGGGTGAGGCTGGCGACTATGCCGAGCTTGTCGGTAAGGAAAGCGACACCAACGCGGGTATCCGCAGCCAAGGTTATGCCGATGTGATCTCTCAGTATCCAAATCTGAAATCGCTCGCGCGTCAAACCGCGAACTGGTCGCAGACCGAGGCCTTTACGGTCATGGAATCCATGCTTCAGGCCAACCCCAGCATCAAAGGGGTGATCTCGGGCAATGACACCATGGCGATGGGCGCGATGGCCGCGCTAGAAGCGGCTGGGCGCAGCGATGTGATCGTCGTGGGCTTTGACGGATCGAACGATGTGCGCGATTCGATCCTGAAGGGCGGGATCAAGGCGACTGTCCTGCAGCCCGCCTATGCGCAGGCACAAATGGCCGTTCAGCAGGCCGATACCTATCTGAAAACAGGTTCGACGGGGCTGGATGAAAAGCAGCTGATGGACTGCGTGCTGATCAACGAAGGCAATGCAGCCAAGCTGGAAACCTTTGCTTTGACGGCCTGATAGCCGTTTAAGTCAACGACGCGGCCCATAATGGGCCGCGTCAAGTTTCTTTTTTCGGAATGCCAATGACCCGTTTCGCATTTGCGCTATTGGCCTGTCTGGCCATGCCGGCCCTATCAGCCTGCAAGATCGTCAAGACCCCAATCGCAGGCGAATCGTCCGAGATTCCCGCTGGCGAGGCGGGGGATGAGGCGCGCGTTGCGGCGCTTCTTGATGATACTTTGGACAGCAAACTTCTTCCTCATATCCGCGAAGGCAATTCCCGCTGGCGATCTTCGCATCGCTATCGCGGCAGATTTGAACGCTGCAGGGGCCGCAAGTGGCAGCCGCGCCGCAGGTGCGGGCGCGCCGTGGACCTTTGCCGTGAAAGGTGTGGGCCGTGTCGTTGCGGCCAATATGGCCAGCCGCGCCCGTGTGGCAGAGCTGGACATTGACGGCGATGGCGCGGCAGATTTGACCCTGCAGCTTGGCCCCGTTATCAAAGGCTCCGCCCTGCGCGACATTGCCCCCTTTTATGATTTCAACACATTCCGCGACCAGATCGAATTTGCAAAGCTAGGCCGCGCGATCAATGATCGTGTCTTTCAGAAATTGACGCTGCCCGATGGCGATCTTGTTGGGCAGAATCTGACCTTTACGGGCGCTTTGGCCGTGAAAGCCGCGGCCGATCCGTGGCTTGTCACTGTGATTGAGGTTGCGCGATGACCCTGCAGCCGATCGGCCTGTCCATTCGCAGCGGGGTAAAGGTCTATCCTGGAACGCGCGCCCTGAAGGGTGTTGATTTCGATCTGCGCATGGGTGCCGTCAATGTTCTTGTGGGCGAGAATGGTGCTGGCAAGTCTACTTTGATGAAGGTGATTGCAGGCGTCGAACCGCTGACAAGTGGCCAAATCTTGTTGGAGGGGCGTGAAGTTCAGTTTCGCACAAAGGCCGAGGCGGTGGCGCTTGGCATTGGGATCGTGTTTCAAGAGCTGAATCTTTTCCCCAATCTCACGGTTGCTGAAAACATATTCATCGGGCGCGAACCCCTGCGCGCAGGTTTTGATATCAACGACAGTTTCCAACGCAAGGCCGCCGCTGCGCTGATGCAACGGCTGGAACAGGACATTGATCCCGATACGCCGCTTGGCCATTTGCGGGTGGGCCAACAGCAGATCGTAGAAATCGCCAAGGCTCTTGCGCAAAATGCCCGCATCCTAATTTTGGACGAGCCGACCAGTGCGCTCTCTGCTGCCGAGGTGGAAGTTCTGTTCAGCGTTATCCGCGACCTTGCGGCAGATGGTGTCGGGATTGTCTATATCAGCCATCGGTTGGACGAGTTGATCCAAATTGGCGATCACATCACAGTTTTGCGCGATGGCGTCATCACGGGCGCGCGCCCCATGGAGGGCGTGGATATTCCGTGGATTGTCCGCGCCATGATCGGCGAGGGGTCGAAAGAGTTTCCGCGAACAGAGCCGGCAAATTTCGGAGGCGAGGCCTTTCGCGCCGAAGATGTCACTCTGCGCAAGCCTGGTGGCGGCAACGCTGTTGATCATGTCTCGCTTTCGGTACGAAAAGGCGAAATTGTGGGACTATATGGGCTGATGGGCGCGGGGCGCACCGAATTTGTCGAATGCGTCATGGCCCAGCATCCACATTCCGAGGGCCGCTTTTTTGTAGATGGCCAGCCGCTGACCGCGCCGCATGTCTCTGACCGTATTGCCCGTGGCATTGCCCTTATTCCCGAAGATCGCAAGCGCGACGGCCTTGTGCAAATCATGGCCATCCGCGAGAATTTGACCCTCTCTGCCCTTGACCGCTTTGCCCGCTTTTTTCATCTGAATTTGACCAAAGAGGCCAGCACGGCGATGGAATTTGTCCGCCGCCTGACGATCAAAATCGCCAGCGCCGAAAACCCAGTTTCGTCCCTTTCGGGCGGCAATCAACAAAAGGTGGTGATCGGCAAGGCGCTGATGACCAACCCGAAAATCCTTTTGATGGACGAGCCAAGCCGTGGAATCGACATCGGTGCAAAAGCCGAAGTTTTCCGCACCATGCGCAATCTTGCCGCCGAAGGATTGGGCATTTTGTTTATCACATCCGATCTGGACGAGGTGCGCGCCCTGTCAGACCGCATACTTGTCATGGCCAACGGGCGCGTGACTGGCGAATTCCCAGGCGATGCTGACGCCGCTGTTATTATCGGGGCAGCCAGCCCCTACAAATCAAAGGGTCCCACTGCATGAGCACGCTTTCCCCCTCAACCCAAGCCCTACTTGTGCTTTTGCGTCTGCGCACCTTTGTCGCGCTGATTTTGGTTTTCGGGTTTTTTGCCGCTATAGTCCCCAATTTCTTGACCACGGCCAATGCCATCATCATATCGAAACATGTGGCCTTGAATGCCTTTCTGGCCATTGGGATGACTTTTGTCATTATCACAGGCGGGATCGATTTGTCCGTGGGGTCAATTGTTGGCCTATGTGCTATGGTCGCGGGCTGGCTTGTCTTGAACGGTGTCGACACGCAGCTTGGCTATTTGGTTTGGTTCAACACGTGGGAAATCATCGGCATCGTGATGCTGGTCGGGATCGGGGTTGGCTGGATCAACGGCATTTTGATCACGCGCCTGAACGTGGCCCCCTTTATTGCAACGCTTGGCACACTTTATATCGCGCGGGGGGTGGCACTTTTGTCATCTGGGGGGCGCACTTTTCCTAATCTCTCGGGCACCGAGGCCATGGGCACCGCCAGCTTTCCTTTTATTGGTACGGGCAGCATTCTGGGGCTGCCTGTCATGGTTTGGATGCTGATCGCGGTGGCCGTATTGGGCCATTACGTTTCGCGCCGCACGCCGCTTGGCCGCCATATCTACGCAATCGGCGGCAATGAACGCGGCGCGGCGCTGTCAGGGGTCAAGGTTAGCCGCGTCAAATTGTTTGTTTACATGTTCTCGGGGTTTTGCGCGGCCCTTGTCGGCCTGGTTATCGCCAGTCAATTGCAGGCCGCCCACCCCGCCACGGGCGAGACATTCGAGTTGAACGCCATCGCCGCCGCCGTACCTTGGGGGCACCTCGATGTCGGGCGGGCGCGGGCGCATCACGGGTACGATCGTGGGCGCGTTTGTCATTGGCATTTTGTCAGACGGGCTGATCATGATGGGCGTTTCCAGCTTTTGGCAGACTGTCATCAAGGGTGTCGTCATCATTGTGGCTGTGGTCATTGATCAGGCCCAAAACCGATTGCAAGCGCGGGTCGCCTTGGCGCAAGAGGCGTCTGCTGCGCGGTGATCTGTGTTGCGCGAAAATGTCATACCGACTATGCCTAGCCAAAGCATATGCGCCCCCAAACAAAGAGTATATCCCGTGCGAAAGCGGCCTGTAGGACTTGGAAACGATGAAATGGCAGGGCTTTTAGCCGAGCCGCGCCGCCGCCGCATCCTAGAGTGGATACAAGAAGAGGGTGCAGCGCGGGTGCGCGATCTGGCCGTCGCTTTTCAGGTTTCCGAGGCGACCATTCGCCAAGATCTAGAAAGATTAGAGCAAGAGGGAACCATCACCCGCGAACATGGTGGCGCTTTTCTAAATTCGCTGCCCGCCCAAGTCGAAGCGATGAGCCTGCATCATCAAGAGAATATGGACAAAAAGCGTAAAATCGGCGCATTGGCGGCGGGGCTGGTTCGCGATGGCGAGACGATAATTTTGGACGCGGGCACCACCACGACCGCAATTGCGCAGCGCCTGACCAGCCATCGCAATTTGACCGTGATCACCAATGCGCTGAACATCGCAATGATCCTTGGTGCCGTTCCCGGCAATGCCGTCCATATGCCTGGTGGTCAGTTCAAGGCACCAACTTTGTCGCTGTCGGGCGACAAGGCCGCAGACTATTTTCGCAATATTTTCGCGGGCAAGCTGTTCTTGGCAACTGCTGGGGTCGCCTCGGATACAGGACTGACCTACCCCAGCTTTGCAGACCTGCAATTGAAAGAGGCAATGATACGCGCTGCCAGCCACGTTTGTCTTGTGGCGGATTCAACCAAAATCAACAAATCATCCTTCACACGCCTCGGCTCGCTGGACATGATTCAAAGTTTTATCACCGATGATGGCATTGCAGACACTGACATTGCCGAATTCGAACGCTGCGGCATCAAAATGATGGTGGCAAGCTAGAAGACCACGCTTTGGACCGAATTCCCGCGACCACCACTGTTTGCAGCGGCACACAACTTGTCCGAAATTTCGTGGCCGTCCCCGATCCTGTGGCTATGCGTTGGCCGCTTTGCGAAACTTGCGCAAGATGCGCGTCAGTTCCGCGTGCTCGGCTTCGGTCAGGCAGGCGAACAAGCGGCGCTCGTGTTCGGCGGCGGTAGCGCGCGCCTGTGCGGCCAAATGCTGCCCTGCTGTGGTGGGCATCAGCGCGTGGCGGCGGCGATCTTGGGCAACGGGCGCGCGGATAATTAACCCACGACCTGCCAATTCGTCGATGATGGTGACAAGGTTAGACCTTTCGATGTTCAGCGCATCTGCCAGTTGGGTTTGCGTCAGCCCCGGCTCGCCCACGATGATTGATAGGGCCGAAAAAGACACTGCGCGCAAATCGTAATCTGCCAGCGCGCGGGCGAAATCGGCCTGCACCAGCAGCCAAGCGCGCTTCATCGCATAGCCGATGAATCCCGTCAAATGCCGATCTGTGTCCATCTCGGTGGCGTCTGCCGCGTCTACTTTTGCGATGTTGTCCATCTGCGAGCCCCCAAAACCAACACTCACCGCGTGTATGCTGGCCCGCCGCGTAAATTGCAATGCGCGACCAATGTTTTGCGCGATAACAATGCACGCGGCGCTATTTGGGTGGCAGGCGCACGCCGCCATCCAGTCGGATGACCTCGGCGTTCAGATAGCTGTTGGTCAGGCACATCAGCGCCGCATCGGCAAATTCGGCAGGATCGCCAAGGCGCGGCGGAAAGGGGATAGAGGCGGCAATGCCCGCCTGCACATCGGCAGGCAGTTCGGCCAGCAGCGGGGTCAGGAAAATGCCGGGTGCCACAGTGTTGACGCGAATGCCAAAGCGGGCGAGTTCGCGCGCGGCGGGCAGGGCCAGCGACACGATTCCCCCCTTGGATGCTGCATAGGCCGCCTGCCCAATTTGCCCGTCAAAGGCAGCGACCGAGGCGGTGTTCACAATCGCGCCGCGTGCGCCGTCGTCGTCTGGCTCGTTGGTTTGCATGCGCGCTGCGGCAAGGCGCAGCATGTTAAAGGTGCCAATCAGATTGACCTGAATCGTGCGTGCAAAAGCGTCCAAATCCATCGGCCCCTCGCGCCCGACAATCCGCGCCGCGCCGCCAATCCCCGCGCAGTTCACCAATCCGCGCAGCGGCCCCAGCGCGGCGATCGCAGTGTCCAGCGCCGCGCCTGCCGCCGCGTCCGTCACATCCAGCGTCACAGGCTGGCCTGCAATCGCGTCCGCCACCCTTGCGGCATTGACTGCGCTGCGGTCGATCACGCTGACCTTTGCGCCGCGGGCAGCCAGCGCGCGCGCCACAGCTTCGCCAAGACCCGAGCCGCCGCCCGTGACAGCGACATGTGCGCCTGTGAGTTGCATCATTTGCGCACCTTCCATTCGGCTAAAATAACATCCGCGTCGCCCGCCCATAGGCTGGCGACCAAATCGGCCCTTTCGCGCAGAACAGCGCGTTGGTTGACGCTGCCTTTGTCCGTCACCTCGCCCGCCGCAAAACTAAGCGGCTCAAGTAAAACCCGCGCGGCCACAATCCGCGCGGCGCTGCCCGTGGCGGCGCGGGCATGGGCGGAAAGTTTGTCCTTTAGCGCGGCGCGTACATCTGGATGGGCCAAAACGGCGGCGGGGGTGGCCTCGCCGCCCGCAATCTCGGCCAAGGCGGCCCAGTTGGGCACCAAGAGCGCGCGCAGATCGTCCTTTTCCTCTCCCGCGATCACGGCATCGGAAATCAGCCCGCCCATCGCGTTGACCAGCCCTGCCCGCAGCGCGCCAACAGCTACCCAAGTGCCCGTGGCCAGTTTGAAGTTTTCCGCCAATCGGCCATCAAAGATAAAACCCGCGCTGGGGTCGCCCTCGATGGCAAAGCGCAGCGCATCGCCCAGTTTGTAAAAACCTTCGTCGTCAAAGGCATCCGCCGTAAGCTGGGCATTGCGCCAATAACCGGGCGTGATCGATGGGCTTTTCAGCCGCGCCTCTAGTTTGCCCTCGGCAGGCACCAGTTTCAGCGTAACCCCCAGCGCGGGCACGCCGATATTGCCCGGCCTGTCCTTTTTGTCGCTGTAATACAGCGCGAATGGCCCCGTTTCCGTGGCTCCAAGGCCCGAGACAATCGGCACGCCCTGCGCCACATGGCGCGCGGCGACGGATGCGAGACGATCCCAAACAGGCTGGCTCATGCCCGCGCCTGCGTACATCATCATGCGCAGTCGCGCAAAAAACGTCTCGGCAAGGGACGATGAGTCCGTCTCCATCGCGTCCAGCAAGAACTGATAGCCGATGGGCACGTTGAAATACCATGTCGGGGACACCTCGCGCAGGGTGCGGAGGGTTTTGCCAATATCGGCAGGCGTGGGGCGGCCATCGTCGATGTAATAGGTGCCGCCGTTGTAGATTGCCATATTGAACACTTTGTTGCCGCTGGCGGTGTGGTTCCACGGTGCCCAGTCAACCAAAACGGGCGGTTCATCTGCCAGAAACGGATAGGCAGCGCCCACCATCACCTGATTAGAGCACAGCATTTGCTGGGTTTGAATCACCGCTTTGGGGCTGCCTGTGGTGCCAGAGGTGAACAAGAACTTGGCCACTGTGGCTGGGCCAACGGCGGCATGGGCCGCGCGGGCAGCATCTGTGACAGGCGTTTGCAGCAATGCGTCATAGGGAAGGTGCGCGCGGTTGTCGCTGCGCCCCGTCAGGCTAACCAGCGCCGCATCGGGGGCAAGGACGGCATCAATGGCGGGGATGAATTTCTCTGCATGGTCGGCGAAAACCATGCCTGGCGTTAGCTGGTCGATGACCGATGCCAGTTTGCCACGATCATCCCCTGCCAGCGCATAGGCAGGCGAGAGCGCCGCCGACGGAATGCCAACATGCTGCGCACCCAGCGCCATCAGCGCATGTGCGATGCTGTTGCCCGACAATATCAGCAGCGGGCGATCCACCGACAGCCCCGCCTCCAGCAGCGCTGATCCTATCGCCCAAATCGCCTGCGCACCTTGGCCATAGCTTACGCGCTGCCATTCCCCATCTGCCCCCCGTTCGGCCATCCAAATGCGGTCTGGCGCAGTGTCTGCCCAATGCAAGAACCGCTCGGTCATACAGCGCGGCCATTGCGGCATCTGCGCGGTTTGGCTGATCACCATCACCCCATCGGGGCGGGTATCAACGGCCAAAGGCACAGCTTGCGCGTCCGCCACAAAATCCGCATTCTGCATGTTTCCCCCCAAGCGCCCTTCAAAGGCGATAGTTATCTATCATAACAATACGGCGATTTTTTCAATCTCGCAAGAGTGTTTACAAAATAATATTTATGATCTATAACTAATTTCAAATGCAAGACGTGAAACCTATAGATGACGAGGGCAAGCGATGGTCGGCACACAAGAAACCTTGGCGACATATGAGCTGCGCGATGATATCGCGCTGATTGGGCTGAACCGCCCTGACAAGCGTAACGCAGTGTCTGACCGCGTGGTCGAGGCCATCCATATCGCCGTCGAGCGTGCCCAAATCGAGGCGAAGGCCGCCGTCATTTGGGGGGCGGGTAAGCATTTCTGCGCAGGGCTGGATCTGGCCGAGCATGCGCAGCGCCCGCTGATTGGGGCGGTGCAAAACTCGCGCCGCTGGCACCGCATTTTTGACGGGATCGAACGCGGCGGCATCCCCTTTGTGGTGGCGATGCAGGGGGCTGTTGTGGGCGGCGGGTTTGAACTTGCCTCGGCGGCGCATATTCGCGTGGCAGACGAGACGGCGTTTTTCGGCCTGCCCGAAGGCACGCGCGGCATTTTCGTGGGTGGCGGCGGGTCGGTGCGCATCGCGCGGCTGATAGGCTCGCAGCGGATGGGCGATATGATGCTGACAGGGCGCACTGTGTCCCCGCAGCAGATGGAGGCATGGGGCGGCGTGTCCTATGTCGTGCCCGCAGGCGCCGCGCTGGACAAGGCGATTGAACTGGCCAAGGCAGCCGCGCAAAATGCACCGATGTCGAATTATGCCATCATCAACGCCCTGCCGCGCATTCGGGATATGTCATCAGAAGATGGGCTTTTCGTGGAAAGCCTGATGTCCTCGCTGACATCGGCCACACCCGAGGCGGCCGAGCGTCTGCGCGCGTTTTTGGAAAAGCGCACCGAAAAATTAGCTGCGCCCAAGGAGTGAATGATGAATCTTGACGACATTATAGCCATCGACTTTCACACCCACGCCGAAGAGCCGTGCAATTGCCACCGCGACGATGGCTATAACGAATTTCAGGCGGGCATGGCGGCCTATTTCAAGAACTCTGCAGGCGTGGACGGGATGCTGCCCACCGTGCCGCAAACCGCCGCCTATTACCGCGAACGCAAGATTGCCGCCGTGATCTTTGGCGTGGATGCGGAACGCGAGACAGGCTTTTACCGCCATAACAACGAAGAAATCGCCCAAGCTTGCGCCGAAAACAGCGATATCCTGATCCCTTTCGCCAGCATAGACCCCGCCAAGGGCCGCGTGGGCGCGCGCGAAGCGCGGCGATTGGTGCGCGAATTTGGTGTGAAAGGGTTCAAGTTTCACCCCACGATGCAGGGATTTTTCCCCAACGATCCCATGGCATACCCTCTGTATGACGCCATTCAGGAAGAGGGCGCGATTGCCCTGTTTCACACAGGCCAAACTGGAGTGGGTTCGGGCATGCGCGGCGGCATGGGGATGCGCCTGAAATATTCCGATCCCATCCATATCGACGATGTGGCGGTGGATTTTCCCGATATGACCATCGTTTTGGCGCATCCCTCCTTTCCTTGGACAGAGGAAGGGCTGGCCGTGGCGCAGCACAAACCCAATGTGCATATCGACATGTCGGGCTGGTCGCCCAAGTATTTCCCGCCAATTTTCGTGCAATACGCCAATACGATCCTGAAACATAAAATGCTGTTCGGCTCGGACTGGCCCGCGATCACGCCCGACCGCTGGCTAAAGGATTTCGAGTCGATCCCTATCCGCGACGAGGTGCGCCCGCTGATCTTGAAGGAAAACGCCAAGCGGATTTTGAAACTGTAACGGGCCGATGTATACATTATTGGGGCGGGGTGTTACCTTGCCTTTGTATACATAAGGTGCCCCTATGCGCGATACAAAAGCCGCCACTCACGCCCAGCGCGCGCTGATTACCCTGCGCCAGCGCATTTTGAACGGCCAGCTTGCAGGCGGCACCCGCCTGTTCGAAGTGGCGCTGGCCGAAGATTTGGGCATATCGCGCACCCCTGTGCGCGCAGCCCTTGCCCGTCTTGCCGAAGAGGCGCTGCTGGATCGCACCACGGGGGGCGGCTTTGCCGTGCGCAGCTTTGCCGTGCGCGATGTGGTCGATACAATCGAGCTGCGCGGCGTGTTGGAAGGCACGGCAGCGCGCCTTGCCGCCGAACGCGGCGCCCCCGTCGATATGCTGGCCGAAGCGCGCGAGATTATCCGCCAAATCGACCGCCTTTTTACCGCAGATAGTATTGATATGGATAGCTATTCGGCGCTGAACACCCGCTTTCATGCCCATCTTTCCCGCATGTCGCAAAGCGATGTGATCCAGCGCCAGATTGAAAGGATCATTGCGCTGCCCTTTGCCTCTCCGTCTGCGTTTCTGGACGATCACTCGCAGCAACTGGCGCTGATCAAAACCTTGGGTGCGGCGCAAGAACAGCACCGCGCCATGATCGACGCCATCGCAAACCGCGAAGGCGCGCGTGCCGAATCGCTTGCGCGTGAACATGCCCGCGCGGCGCGGCGCAACGTCGAATCCCTGCTGGACGCAGAGGCGAACTTGCGCGAAGGCGTGCCCAGCCTCGCGATTTTGGCCAGTTAAGGCGTGATGTATACATGATTGGACACAGCTTGCGCAATTTAGCTTGATTTAGCCCAGTCCCTCTTTATGAATGTATACATCATTCTTTGGGAGGAAAGATCAAATGGCTTCCAGCCTAACCACCGCCATGCAAGCTGCTGGCAACCCCGTCACCATGCTGCGCAATTCCAAAGCGGGGATGTATGTTTACCCCGTTGTGGCCCCCGAATTCCAAAACTGGCGCAACGAACAGGTCGCGTGGCGCCAAAGCGCCGTGCTGTTCGACCAAAGCCACCACATGGACGAAGTGACTATCGAAGGCCCGCAAGCCACCGAATTTCTGTCGCATCACGGCATCAACTCTTTCGCCAATTTCGATCTAAATCGCGCCAAGCATTTCGTGCCCGTCACGCCAAATGGCCATGTCATCGGCGACCATATCGTTTTCCGCGAGCGCGAGGATAAGTATATTTTAGTCGGCCGCGCGCCGACATCGAACTGGCTGATGTTTTGCGCCGCCTACGGCAAGTGGAATGTGCGCCTGCGCTATGACCCGCGCAGCCCATCCCGCCCCGAGGGCGAGCGCGTTTTGCGCGAGCATTACCGTTTCCAAATCCAAGGGCCAGATGCGCCAAAGATCTTTGAAAAGATGAACGGCGGCCCCGTGCCTGATATCAAGTTTTTCCACGTCGATTGGATCAATATCGGCAGCAAAAAGGTGCAGGCGCTGCGCCACGGCATGTCGGGCGCGCCGGGGCTGGAAATCTGGGGGCCATATAAGGACAAGGATTATATCCACTCCACCATTCTGCAAGCCGCGCGCGATGCGGGCGTCAATCTGGTGCAATGCGGCAGCCGCGCCTATTCAACCAATACGCTGGAATCGGGGTGGATTCCTTCGCCCTTGCCAGGCATTTACACAGGCGATGGGATGCTGGCCGATTACCGCGATTGGCTGGGTGCGGATAGCTATGAGGCCGCTGGCGCGATTGGCGGCAGCTATGTGTCCAGCAATATCGAAGATTACTACGTCAATCCGTTCGAGCTGGGCTATGATTTCTATATCGGCTGGAAAAAGGATGACTTCATCGGCAAGGCCGCGCTGACGGCAATGAAGGGCAGCGCCAAGAACCGCAAGAAGGTCACGTTTGAGTGGAACCGCGACGATGTGATGAAGGTGATCGCATCGAACTTTGAACCGGGCGTGCCGTTCAAATGGATCGATTTCCCCGTTGCAAACTATGCCTCATCATCCGCCGATATGGTGATGCAGGGCGACAAGATGGTTGGGATGACCATGTTTAACGGCTATTCCTATAACGAACGTACCATGCTGTCGCTGGGCGTTGTAGCGCAGGATGTGCAGGAAAACGATATCCTGACTATGATATGGGGCGAGCCTGAAACCACGGGCAAAACCTCGACCGAGCCGCACCGCCAAACGGAAATTCGTGTGCGCGTGGCCGCCACCCCCTACTCGGCCGAGGCGCGGACGAACTACGCCGACAGCTGGCGCACCAAGGGCTAAGACAGCCAAAGGCGCGACGCGCCGCCCCATGGCTTTGGGCGGCGCGACTACATGATTTTTGCGCTGTTGGCTTTGGCTCGATTGTTGCGCGCCGAACCGCCGCCTTGGCGGAAAAAGTCTATTCTAGCCTTGGTCAAAAGCCGCACGATAGGTCGATGGTGCGCGCCCTGTGACGCGCCGAAACGCGCGAGAGAAATAGGATGGGTCGTCGTATCCCAAACTATATCCCACCGATGCAACCGTGGCGCGGGTATAGGCAAGCAGGCGGCAAGCCTCGCGGATTGTGGCCGCTTCAATCACGGCGGCGGCCGGCTGGCCCGTGGCGGCATGGCAAATGCGCGACAAATGGCGCGGCGAAACCCCCAAGGCGCGCGCATAGTCCTCTAGGCGCCATGGGCTGCGCAGATGCTGTGCCAGCAGGGATTGAAAGGCCACAAAGCGCGGGTCAAGCTGTGTGGGCTTTGCCGGGGCGGCACCGTCCATCTTGCGCATTACCATGCAGGCCAGCGCCGTCGCCAGCGCGCGCAGCATCGTCGCGCGCGCAAGGCGCAGCGCGCCATGCTCGGATGCAATATTCTGAAAAATATATATAATTTCATCGCAGACAGGCGCAAATCCTGCGCGGCCTAGCGATGTTTCGGCCATCTGCGCGGGGCCCAATACGTCGGGTAGAGTTTGCAGGGGCACGGTCAAGACCCAGCCTTGGGTGCCTGCCGAAAAGGTAAACCCATGCACCACGCCCGCAGGCACGTTCAGCAAAAACGGCGGCGTGATTTGCGGTGTGTCCCCATCTAGGCGCACTTGCGCCGCGCCACTTGTCATCAGGAAAAACTGGTGCAAATGCAAGTGGCGGTGCGGGGCGATGTGCCAATCCAGCCCCGCCGCCCGCGCGGGTATGGTTTCAATATGCAACACATCGGGCAGGGCCGCCGTCGCCATAGAGATTCCATTTTGGAATGGCGTTTTGCATCAATCCAGCAAGTGGCACATCGCGCGTCATGTCCGATAAGTGCCATAGTTTATGCAGCCCGTCCATTCCTGCCAGCCTGCCCCAGCGATAATTTGTCTAAAATTTGCAAGAATAGGGGCGGCGATGAAAACCGATGTAGCGATTATTGGCGGCGGGCCAGCGGGGCTGCTTCTGTCGCAGCTTTTGATGAAGGCGGGCATTTCGACGGCTGTGATCGAACGCCAATCGCGCGATTATGTGCTATCGCGCATACGGGCTGGGGTGCTAGAGGCTGGTACGGCAGAGCTGTTGCGCGAGGCGGGCGTGGGCGCGCGGATGGACGCCGAAGGCATCCCGCATCACGGCTGCATTCTGACATCCGATGACGCCATGATCCGCATTGATTTTCAAGAAAGCTGCGGCAAAGAGGTGATGGTTTACGGCCAAACCGAAGTGACGCGCGATTTGTATGCCGCGCAAGAGGCGATGGGCGCGCAGATTTTTCACGGCGCCGCAGATGTTGCGTTGCACGGCCTGCACTCGGATGCGCCTTATGTTACGTTCACGCAAAACGGCGCGGAGCAGCGCCTTCACTGCCAGTTTATTGCGGGCTGCGACGGGTTTCACGGCGTCAGCCGCCCCAGCATCCCTGAAGGTGTGCGGCGCGAGTTTGAAAAGGTCTATCCCTTTGGTTGGCTTGGCGTGCTATCGCGCACCCCGCCCGCGCACGAGGAATTGATTTATGCCAACCACCATCGCGGCTTTGCACTGGCGTCCATGCGCAACCCCAACCTGTCGCGCTATTATATCCAAGTGCCATTGACAGATAAGGTTGAAAACTGGAGCGATGAGGCGTTCTGGGACGAGCTGTGCGCCCGCCTGCCTGCCGAAGTGGCGCAATCCTTGGTGCGCGGCCCCTCGATCGAAAAAAGTATCGCCCCCTTGCGCAGTTTTGTCTGCGAGCCGATGCAATGGGGCAGGCTGTTTTTGTGTGGTGACGCGGCTCATATCGTGCCGCCGACAGGGGCTAAGGGGCTGAATTTGGCGGCCTCCGATGTGTTTTACCTTTCGCGCGCGTTGAAGGCGCAGTTTTTGCAAGGGCAGGGCGATTTGCTGGCACGCTATGGCGCGGATGCCTTGGCGCGGGTTTGGGGGGCGATGCGGTTTTCATGGTCGATGACCACGATGCTGCACCAATTTCCCGATCAAAGCCCGTTCGATCTGCGGATGCAGCGGGTAGAATTGGACACGCTGGCTAAATCGGCTGGCGCGCGTCAAGTTTTGGCGGAAAATTACTGTGGTTTGCCCTATTAGGGGTTAAATGCCGCGCAAACGTGGCAAATTAATAACCTGTAGGTTATGGATCCGCGTGATTTTTGCATTATCGCGGTGGCGCAATCTTCGCTATTGTGCAAACCTATAAAGGTTTGGTGTTGCCAAGCGGGAGAGGTGCGGCAACATCCACCAAAAAGCTGCGATCAATAAATCTAAATGGGAGGACGACATGACAAATTTAACCACGAAAATGGCACGGCTGATGGGGGCGTCTTTGCTGGCCAGCGGTCTTGGTCTGGGCGCGGCGCTGGCGCAAGAGGTGGTGCTAAAGCTGCACCAGATGCTGCCCGCGCAGGCGCCTGTGCCATCCTTGGTGCTGCAACCTTGGATGGATAAAATCACCGCCGAATCGAACGGACGCATTGTGTTCGAACATTACCCCGCGATGCAGCTGGGCGGTCGCCCGCCCGAATTGGTAGATCAGGTGCGTGACGGCGTGGCCGATGTGATCTGGACACTTCCTGGCTACACGCCTGGCCGTTTTCCGCGCACCGAAGTGATCGAGTTGCCGTTCCTTGCGACCGATGCCGAAAGCGCCTCGCGCACGCTATACACGTTGGGCGAAAAGTATATGTTCGATACCGAATATGCCGATTACAAAATGCTGGCCATGTTCACCCACGGGCCAGGCTATATCCACTCGAAAACCCCAATTACCACGCCTGCCGATTTGACGGGTGTGAAACTGCGCGCGCCAACGCGTGTGACCAACACCATGGTCACCTCGCTGGGGGCGACGGCCGTTGCTAGTGACCATGCCTGCCGTTCCCGAATCCCTTTCCAAAGGCGTGATTGATGCAACAATGCTGCCATGGGAAGTGACGGGCGGTCTGAAAACATCCGAGCTGGTGAAAAACCACACCGAGTTCACGGGCAAGTCGATGTATGTCGGCGCATTCATCATTGCGATGAACAAAGACAAATACAATTCTATGCCCGACGATCTAAAGGCTGTGATTGACGCAAATTCGGGGCTGGAGTTCTCGGCCATGGCGGGCAAACTTAGCCAATCGGCTGATGGCAAGGCGCGTCAGATCGCTGTTGATTTGGGCAACAACATCGTCACGCTGGACGCCGCACAATCGGCAGTCTGGGAAGAGGCGGCCAAGCCAACCTATGCAGCATGGGTGGCTGAAACCGCTGCGGCAGGCTTTGACGGCCAAGCATTGCTAGACGAGGCACGCGCCCTGCTGGGCCAGTGATCTAGGCAAGCCAGACCGCACCAAGCTGCGCGCTTGGTGCGGTTTTTTGTTTTGCAAAGGGGTGGGGCGGATGAAAAACACAGCTTACGCTTTGGCCAATATCATGGCCATGCTTGGCGGCCTTGTGTTGGTTGCGATCATCTTGATGACAGTCATCAGCGTGATAGGCCGCGCCCTTATCCCCATCGGCCTTGGCCCTATTACTGGCGATTTCGAACTCACCGAACTGGGCATCGCCTTTGCCATTTTTTGCTTTTTGCCCCTGTGCCAGTTGGTTGCGGGTCATGCGACGGTGGATGTCTTTACCTCGGGAATGGGCGCGCGGGCCAATTTGGTCTTGCTTGCGCTGTGGGAGGTGGTGCTCACCGCCACTATGATCTTTATCGCATGGCGGCTGTTTGCTGGGTTTAGTGGCAAACTGGGCAATAATGAAACAACAATGCTGCTGCGGGTGCCCGTGTGGTGGGGCTATGGCGCGGCGCTGGTGCCTGCGGGTGTTGGTGTGCTGGTGGGGCTGTGGTCTGCCTATGACCGTGTCATGGCCGCGCTGACGGGCAAAGTTTCCCGCACAATCGAAGGGGCAAGTCATTGAGCAACGTTGAAATTGGCCTGATGGCATTTCCCGTTCTGTTGGCGATCATCTTCCTGCGCGCGCCCATCGGTCTGGCGATGCTGGTGGTGGGCGTGGCGGGGATGTGGATTGTCACGGGCAGCCCGAACATCATTTTGTCGAAATTCAAAAGTGAAACCTTTTCAACCTTTGCCAGCTATTCCCTGTCTATTGTGCCGATCTTTTTGCTTATGGGGCATTTGGCGGGACTTGGTGGGATGAGCCAAGCCCTGTTCAAGGCCGCCGAGGCGTGGCTTGGCCACCGCAGGGGCGGCACGGCGATGGCTGCCGTTGGGGCCTGCGCGGGGTTCGGCTCGATCTGTGGATCCTCGGTGGCCACCGCCGCCACAATGGCCCAAGTCGCCCTGCCAGAGCTGCGGCGCGCGGGCTATTCGGGCGGGCTTTCTACGGCGGCACTGGCGGCGGGGGGCACTTTGGGCATTTTGATTCCGCCCTCGGTGGTGCTGGTGATCTATGCCACCTTGACCGAAACCAATATCGCCAAACTGTTCTTGGCCGCCTTTGTGCCCGGCATTTTGGCGGCACTGGGCTATATGCTGGTGATTGCGCTGTATGTGCGCATCCATCCCCATTCGGCGGGCAGCTTGCCGCGCATGCCCTACCGCGAAAGATTTGCCGCGCTGCGCGCCGTATGGCCCGTTACAGTGATTTTCATCGCCGTTGTCGGCGGGATTTACACAGGCATCTTTAACCCGACCGAGGGCGCATCCGTGGGCGCGCTGGGCACGGGGTTGGTCGCTTGGGCGGCAGGGGGGCTGGATTGGCCGCGACTGCGCGCCGCGTTGATTGCCACCGCATCTGGCACGGCGATGATTTTCCTGATCGTGCTGGGGGCGGGGTTTTTCAACGCCTTTTTGGCGCTGACACAAATGCCGCAAACCGTGTCCGCGTGGATCGTCGCCCAAGGCTTTGGCCCGTGGTTCATTCTGGCCTGCATCTTGGCGATTTATCTGGTGCTGGGCTGCGTTATGGACAGCCTGTCAATGATCTTGCTGACCATCCCCATTTTCTTTCCCGTCATGCTGGCGCTGGATTTCGGTCTACCCACCGAGCATATGGCCATTTGGTTCGGTATCTTGGTGTTGATCGTCGTCGAAGTGGGGATGATCACCCCGCCCGTGGGGATGAACCTGTTTGTGATCAACGCCATCGACCGCACTACGCCCATGCGCGAGACCTATAGCGCGGTGATGTATTTCGTCGCCACAGATCTGACGCGCGTGGTGATTTTGGCGGCTTTCCCTGCGATAACCCTGTTTTTGATACCCTAGGCGCGCGCCTGTTCAATACACAGGCGCAGCAGTTCTTCAATCGCGGGGCTGCTGGCCTGTGATTGCAGGCGCGTGATGCCCACCGCGCCCGACAAAAACCGCACGCCCGTAGGCAGCTCGATCAGTGCGCCGCGTCCCAGCTCGTCCACCACCACCCCGCGCGAGATGAACCACACGCAGTCCGATGCCGCCAGCATCCCGCGCCCCACCGCCAAGGCGACTGTTTCCACTGCAGGGCGCAGGCCAGCAAGGCCCTGCACCGCCAGATAGTCATTGACCGCGCGGCGGATCACCGCGCCTTCGGGCGGCAGGATCACAGGAACCGATTGCAGCAAGGCGGCAATTGGCGCACCCATCATCGGATGCCCTTTGCGGGCGACCAGAACGATGTCTTCCTCGTAGAGGTGGGCGAAGATCATACCCGCCATTTCTGCGGGGTCGGGCATCCGCCCCACCATCATATCAATCGCGCCCGCCCGCAACTGGCCCAGTAAATAGCTGTGCGGCCCCGTTTCAATTTTCAAAATCGTGCCAGGCTGTAGCGCGGCAAAGCGCAGGGCCACGCGCGGAAACAGCTGCGCGGCGGCTGTGGGCAAAATACCGACGCGGATAATGCCGCCTTGGGCATCTGGGCGCAGCGCCCCCGCCGCCACCTCTAGCGCCTGCACCGCAAGCGCAGCGTGATGGCGAAACAGCGCGCCCTGCGCCGTCAGCACAAGGCGGCGCTTTTCACGCAAAAACAACTGCGCGCCTAGCAAGTCCTCTAGCTCGGCCAAGCTGCGGCTAAGGGCGGGCTGGGTTAGCCCTTGCGATGCCGCCACTGCCGAAAGGTTGCCCGTGGCCGCAATATCCAAAAACGCACGGATATGGCGCAGTTTGATCGCGGGATGCATAATCATAATGTTATGAACTTTGCCCTGTTTTGCATTTCTCAGCGGTGAAGCATCTTGCTATGTTATGGATGGGAGGATGCAAGATGCAAGACCTATCGCGGTCATTTGGCGCGCTACATGTGCAGATCAGCGGGCCAGTGGGCGCGCCTGCCGTGGTTTTTGCGAACTCGCTGGGCACAGACTTGCGCCTGTGGGACGCGGTTTTGCCGCTGATGCCTGCGGGTCTGCGCCTGCTGCGCTATGACAAACGCGGGCATGGTCTGTCGGACGTTGATGCCGAAAGCTGCGATATTGCCGATCACATTGATGATGCAATCGCCGTGATCAGCGCCTTTGCGCAGGGGCCAGTGGTGTTTGTGGGCCTGTCGATTGGCGGGTTGATTGCCCAAGGTGTGGCGCATCGCAGGCCCGATCTTGTCCGCGCATTGGTGCTATCGAACACCGCCGCGCGGCTGGGCACAGCGCAAAGCTGGGCCGACCGTATTGCGGCCGTGCAAACGGGCGGATGCGGCGCGATTGCGGACGCAGTGATGCAGCGCTGGTTCGGCGCGGAATTCTTGGCCAACCCCGCACTGCCGCTGTGGCGCAACATGCTGGGGCGCACCTCGGCGGAGGGTTATCTAGCCGCCTGCCATGCGCTTAGCGCGGCTGATTTGCGCGCGCAAACGGCGCAGATTACCCTGCCCACGCTGGTGATCAGCGGCGAGGTTGATGGCGCAAGCCCGCCCGCGCTGGTGAAAGACACCGCCGATTTGATCAAGGGCGCGCAGTATCAATGCATCCCAAACGCAGGCCATCTGCCTTGTGTCGAAGCGCCCGAAAAATGGGCCGCACTTGTCATCCCCTTTTTGAAGGCGCACTTGAATGTCTGAGCATGTGAAAAACGCGCTAAACACCCGCCGCCGCGTTTTGGGGGCCGCGCATGTCGCCCGCGCACAGACGCAGGCAACCGCGTTTGATGCCCCGTTTCAAGACCTGATCACCGATGCCGCTTGGGGCCATGTCTGGTCTCGCGGGACCATCAGTTTGCGCGAACGCAGCATGCTGACCATCGCGCTGCTTGCGGGGCTGGGCAATGATCACGAACTGGCGCTGCATCTGCGCGCCACCCGCAATACAGGTGCAACCGAGGCTGACGTGATGGAGGCGCTTTTGCATGTCGCCATTTACGCAGGCGTGCCGCGCGCCAACCACGCGATCAAAATTGCCAAAGATACATTTGCCGCAATGGCACAGGAGGCCACCAATGAAGCCCGCTGAATTTTACATGCGCGACCGCAATCTGCATCCGCCTGCCTTTGATGCAGGGTATAAGACCAGCGTTTCCCGCTCGCCCCGATTGCCGCTGCTGACCATTCAACAAACGGCCAGCGAGATGACGGGCCCGACCTTTGGGCACAATGACTTTGGCGCGTTGGACAATGATCTGACCATGAACTTCTCGCATGGCGACATGCCTGTCGGCGAGCGTATGGTGCTGCATGGCCGCGTGCTGGACGAAAACGCCCGCCCCGTTCCCAATACCTTGGTCGAGATTTGGCAGGCCAATGCCTCGGGCCGCTATCGGCATAAAAAGGACGCTTATTTGGGCGCTTTAGACCCCAACTTTGGCGGCTGCGGGCGCACGATGACCGATGCAAATGGCTATTATTTCTTTCGCACCATCAAGCCTGGCCCCTATCCGTGGTTGAACTACGTCAACGCATGGCGGCCGCGGCATATCCATGTGTCGGTTTTTGGCAGCGCCTTTTGCCAGCGGCTGATCACGCAGCTGTATTTCGAAGGCGACCCGCTGATCCCGCTGTGCCCGATTGTGCAAACCATTCCCGACCCAGACGCCGTGCAGCGGCTGATCGCAAAGCTGGATATGAACGCATCAGTGCCAATGGATTTGCTGGCCTACCGCTTTGACATCGTGCTGCGCGGGCGCCGATCGACCTTGTTCGAAAACCGCCTAGAGGGGAACTAAGCCTATGAATAACCTTGGGTATCTGACAGAAACCATCTCGCAAACTGCGGGGCCATATGTGCATATTGGCCTTGCCCCTGGGGCTGCGGGGTTCAAAACCTATGATCGCGAGTTGGGCGAGGCGATTGCCCCCGAAGGGGTGGCGGGCCAGCGCGTGCGCGTTGAAGGGCTGGTGCTGGACGGGCTTGGCACGCCCGTCAAGGATGTGCTGATCGAGGTGTGGCAGGCAGATAGCAATGGCATCTACCCCCACCCCGAAGATGCGCGCAGCGCCGATTGCGCGGCTGGCTTTCGGGGCTGGGGCCGTGTGATTTCGGATTTTGAAACAGGGCTTTTCGTCTTTGACACCATCAAGCCGGGCGCGACACCGGGGCGCGGTAAATCAATGCAAGCCCCGCATCTTAGCCTGTGGCTTGTTTCGCGCGGTATCAACATTGGATTGAACACGCGGATGTATTTCCCCGAAGATGGCGATTTGCACAAAAGCGATCCGATTTTGAACGCGGTTGAACAGCCCATACGCCGCCAGACAATGATTGCGGTGCAAACCGCGCCAAACACCTACCGTTTCGATATTCGCCTGCAAGGCGAGGGCGAAACCGTTTTTATTGATGTGTAAGCCATGAGCGATTTATCATCGAAACCCTGCATCATTTGCGTGGCGATCACGGGCAGCTTGCCGACCAAGGCGAACAACCCCGCCGTGCCGATTTCGATTGCCGAACAAATCGAAAGCACGCATGAGGCGTTCGAGGCGGGGGCAACCATCGCCCACTGCCACGTGCGCGATGATGAGGGCAGGCCTACCAGCGATCCAGACCGCTTTGCCGCCCTAAAAGAGGGGCTGGAAAAACATTGCCATGGCATGATCGTGCAGCTGTCGACTGGCGGGCGGTCTGGTGCCGGCCAAGCGCGCGGCGGGATGCTGCCCCTATCCCCCGATATGGCCAGCCTGTCGGTGGGGTCGAACAACTTTCCCACTCGCGTTTATGAAAATCCGCCAGATCTGGTCGATTGGCTGGCGGCGGAAATGAAAACCCACGGCGTTACGCCTGAAATTGAGGCGTTCGATCTGTCGCATATCCTGAAGGCCCGCGATATGTGGGACAAGGGCCAGCTTGCCGCGCGGCCCTATGTGCAATTTGTGATGGGGGTGAAAAACGCTATGCCCGCCGACCGCCATGTGTTTGAATATTATATCCAAACCGTGCATCGTTTGTTTGGGGCGGATGCGCCTTGGTGCGCGGCAGGCATTGGGCCTGCGCAAATTGTGCTGAATGAATGGGCGGTTTCTATGGGCGGTCATGCGCGCACAGGGCTAGAGGATAACGTGCGATTGGACAAAGACAGGCTTGCGCCATCCAATGCCGCGCTGGTGGCCCGCGTGGTGGATTTATGCGCCCAATATAACCGCCCCGTCGCCGATTGGGCCACGGCGCGCTCCATACTGGGCCTAAGGGCGGTCTGACCTATGCCCGCACATCCCGCCGATAGCGCGATTTACAGCGGCCTTCTGGGCGATGTTGAAACCGCGCGCCTGTTTTCCGACAGCGCCGAAATTCGCGCCATGCTGCTGGTCGAAGGGGCGCTGGCCAAGGTTCAAGGCGCGGCAGGCCTCATTCCCACCGAGGCCGCCGCCTATATCGAACGCGCCGCGCGCGAAGTGGTGATTGACCCCGCCGCGCTGTCGGCTGAGACTGCGCGCAATGGCGTGCCCGTGCCTGCCTTGCTGACCGCCTTTCGCAAAGAAGCCAACGCCCCCGATCTGATGCACTACCTGCATTGGGGGGCGACCAGCCAAGACATCATGGACACTGGCCTTGCGCTGCGCCTTCGGCGCGTTTTGGACATTTGGCAGTTGCGGCTAAGGGAAATTTTGGCGCAACTTGCCGCGCTGGCAGACACCCACGCCGATCTGCCTATGGCCGCGCGCAGCTATGGGCAAATCGCCACGCCTACGACATTTGGCGCAGTTGTGGCCGCTTGGGGCTGGCCGCTGATCTCCCATCATGCGCGGCTGGACAACTTGCGCCAAGATGTCCTGAAAGTGTCGCTGTCTGGCGCGGCAGGGACACTGTCGGCCATGGGCGCGCAGGGGCCAGCAATTCGCGCCGCCCTCGCTATCGAATTGGATTTGGCCGACCCCGCGCGCAGTTGGCACAGCGACCGCAGCGGCATCACAGCGCTGGCTGGCTTTGCCGCAAGCGCGGCCGCAAGTCTTGGCAAACTGGGCGAGGATTTGATTTTGATGACCCAGTCGGGCATCGGCGAGGTGACCATTGGCGGCGCAGGCGGATCATCCACAATGCCGCAAAAGCAAAACCCCGTCGGCCCATCGGCGCTGGTGGCCTTGGCGCGGTTTGTGATTGGGCAGGCAAGCGTTTTGCAAGGCGCGGGCTTGCACCGCGGGCAACGCGACGGCGCGGCATGGTTTGCCGAATGGCTCACCCTGCCGCAAACCTGCATCGCGCTGTCGCGGATGCTGACGCTGGCCAGCGAAACATTGGCAGGGTTGCACCCAAATGCGCAGGCGATGCAGAACCAAATGTTTACAGCCCATGGCAGCCTTTATGCCGAAGCGCTGACCTTTGCGCTGTCGCGCGCGATGCCAAGACCCGCCGCCGAGGCCGAAGTGAAGCGTCTTTTGACAGAATCCGCCGCCCGCCAATTAAGTTTGCTGCACTTTGCGCGCCAAAGTTACACTTGGCTGGATATTGATCAGCTTGTGGCGCACAGTCTTGGCACGGCCATGGACGATGCGCGCGCCTTTGCAAAGGGCGTCAAGGTGATGGCATAGCCACCGCGCCGCGCAAAGTGCAGCATTTGCACATTGCGACCCTCGCCTGCTGTTTTGACTCGCAGATTTGCGCTACCGCCCTGCGCCGCTGGCCCAGCCAAACCCTCCTCGCGCGCAGGGTATCATCCACGGCAGATACAGGTTTCAGCAGCAGCGCTTTGCGAGCCTTGGACCGATCGGCCAGATGAGGTAAGCAAAGATCACATTCGCAGGGATATCTGGCGCAGGGGAAGCGACTGCCAGCGAACCTTCTCTGGGCTTTTCTCCTCAGGACCGTGTCTTCAGGTCGTCCTCGGAGCAAAAAGTATGATTGCAGCGCCGATCACTACGACCAATCCGCCCACCACGTCCCATCGGTCGGGCCGCGCGCCCTCTACGGCCCAAAGCCAGACCAGCGAAGCGACCACGTAGATGCCGCCATAGGCCGCATATGCGCGGCCAGCAAACTCGGAAGGCGCGAGGGTAAGAAGCCAAGCGAAGGCAGCGAGTGAGAGCAATCCAGGCGCAAGCCATAAGGGCGAGGCTCCCTGCCGCCACCACGCCCAGACTGCAAAGCATCCAGCAATCTCGGCCAACGCAGCCAATCCGTAGATGCCGGTCGTAGAGAGCGCGGTCATGCCGCCTCGCCCTCGTGGTGATCATGCGCGCAGTGTGCGTGGTCGCCCAGAACCTCGATCACCCGGCAATCGGAAATCGTCCCACAGGCGCATTGGTCGATCATTCGCTCCAGCTCTGCCTCCAGTGCGCGCAGCCGGGTGATCCGGGCACGGGTGGCAGCCAACTGCGCCTTGGCGATGATGTCTGCTGCGGCGCAGGACTGGTCAGGCTTGTCAGACAGGCTGAGCAGGTCGCGGATCGCGTCCAGCGGAAAGCCCAGTTCCCGCGCATGGCGGATGAAGGCCAGCCGGTCCAGCGCCGCGCGCGGATAGAGCCGCTGGTTGCCAGCGCTGCGATCAGGTTCGGGCAAAAGGCCGATCTGCTCGTAGTACCGAATGGTCGGCACCTTGACCCCGGCCGAGCTTCCAAGTTTTCCGATGGTCAGCATGAGAAACCTCTTGAACCTCTAGTTGCTAGAGACATTACAACCTCGACTCAATCCGGTCCAGTGCCGGGAAGAAACGAGGCTGAAATGACGTCTGAGACCCAAAAAACCCCCGAAATCTGCGAATGGACCGTGTCCGGTATGGATTGCGCGTCCTGTGCGACCAAGATCAGGGACGGCGTCGGGCGGCTGCCGGGCGTGTCGGATGTGAGCGTGACACTCATGAACGAACGCCTGCGCCTGACGCTCGATGCGGGTCAGACCCCGCGCGAAAAGGTCGAGGCGGCGGTCAAATCGCTGGGCTTTGGCATTGGCCCGCGCGGGGCGGCCACGGGCAAGAAGAAGTTCGTGATGCCCGGCGAGGATATGCACGACGGCGACCATTCGGGTCATGCTGGCCATGACCACGCGCCCAAGGACATGACGTCCGATGACAGCGGCCACGGCAGCCCCGGCCATGTGCATGACGACCCGGCGGATCGGGGCAAGCGCTGGTATCAGACCGGCAAGGGCAAGCTGGTGATCCTGACCGGCGTGTTGCTGGGTGCGGCTTGGGCGGTCGATCTGACGACTGGGCACGCGCTTGGCTACTGGGCGTTCTTTGCCGCCTGTGTGATCGGCGTTGCCCCGATTGCCCGCCGCGCTTTTGCCGCCGCCCGGCTGGGACAGGTCTTCACCATCGAAAGCCTGATGACCATTGCCGCCATCGGTGCGCTGTTCATCGGGGCGGCGGAGGAGGCGGCACTCGTTGTGTTCCTGTTCGCCGTGGGCGAGGTGCTGGAAGGTGTGGCCGCCAACAAGGCCCGCGACGGTATCCGGGCGCTGGCGAACCTGGTGCCCAAGACCGCCCTGCTGGTGATCGGTGACAAGACCCGCGAGGTTGCAGCGGCATCGCTGACGGTCGGGCAGACCGTTCTCGCCCGCCCCGGCGACCGTATCCCCGCAGATGGCGAGATCGTGGACGGCACCAGCGGCGTCGATGATAGCCCCGTCACCGGCGAGAGCATGCCCGTCACCAAGGGCCCGGGCGATCCGGTCTTTGCGGGTTCGATCAACACCGAAGCCGCCCTGCGCATCCGCGTGACCAAGGCGGCCGAGGACAACACCATCTCCCGCATCATCCGGCTGGTGGAGGAGGCCGAAGAGGCGCGCGCGCCGACCGAGCGGTTCATCGACCGCTTCAGCCGCTGGTACATGCCGCTGATCGTGGCGCTGTCGGCGCTGGTGATTGTGGTGCCCCCTCTGATGATGGGTGCGCCGTGGGAGACGTGGATCTATCGCGGCCTGACGCTCTTGTTGATCGGCTGCCCCTGCGCGCTGGTGATCTCGGTGCCAGCGTCGATCGCCTCGGCTCTGTCGGCGGGTGCCAAGCGCGGCCTTCTGATGAAGGGCGGCGCTGTGATCGAGGCCGCTGCAAAGGTTCAAGCCGTGGCCTTCGACAAGACCGGCACGCTGACGCACGGCAAGCCGCAGGTCACCGACATCGTCCCCACCGGGCGCGAGACCGAGGCGGAAGTGATCCGGCTGGCCGCTGCGGTTGAGGCCGGATCGAGCCATCCGCTGGCGCAAGCCATCCTGCGGCGGGCTGATGGGGTTGATCTGCCACCTGCCAGCGATGCCCGCGCCATCATGGGCAAGGGCGTCTCCGCCACCGTCGAAGGTCGCAGCCTGACGGTCGCAAGCCCGCGCTTTGCTACTGAGGCGGGCGCCTTGCAGGGCGACTGGATTCGCCGTGCCACCGGGCTGGAGGCCGAGGGCAAGACGGTGGCCGTGCTGTTTGAAGGCAACGCGGCACTTGGCCTGATCGCCCTGCGCGATGAACCCCGCACTGACGCAACCCTCGCTGTGCGCCAGCTTCGCGCCATGGGCATCACGCCCACGATCCTGACCGGCGACAACCCCCGCACCGCCGCGGCCATCGCGGAAAGCCTTGGTGCCGAGTTCCGGGCCGAGATGCTGCCCGAGGACAAACTGGCCGCAATCCGCGACATGGCACAAGCCCGTGGCGTGATGATGGTCGGCGACGGCATCAACGACGCGCCCGCGCTAAAGCAGGCCAGCGTGGGCGTCGCCATGGGGTCTGGCACCGATGTGGCGCTGGAAACCGCCGATGCGGCTATCCTGCGCGACCGGGTGACGGACATTCCGACGATCATCCGCTTGGCCCGTACCACGATGGGCAACATCTGGCAAAACGTCGCAATCGCACTCGGGCTGAAGGCGGTGTTTCTGGTGACGACCGTGTTCGGCATCACCGGGCTGTGGATCGCCATTCTGGCCGACACGGGGGCGACGGTTCTGGTGACGCTGAAC
>JAXHON010000051.1:0-16820 GCA_034519315.1 Cypionkella sp.
TCAGTTACGTATTGCTCCTATGTTTGTTGCATACAGTATAACAGATTTCATTATAGTAAATAAGGCGGGTTTGCCTGCTTGTCGGGTTTTTCTGTCATTGTTGTGACAAGAGTATGGTTTTCTGATGCCCTGTTATGCGTTCTAACGACTTCTAAGCCTATATCATCCACGGCGTTTTGTCTGGCCTGAAGTGGTGGAATGGATCATCAATTCCGTGATGAAATCGCTGGTCATTACGGATCTGATTGCGCCAGCGGGAGGCGTTCACCTTACGGGTGCAATGTCGTAAGCGCCAGTCGATGTTTTGCGCGGACATATGACAGCATCGGCAAAGATTAGCTCATCTGACGCCGCAATGATGGATCTACCAGCATCTCCGTTTGACGCCTGTGATTAGGCCAGGCCGCGAACTGGAAGTCCTTCAGTGCGCTACAAAACCAACGATTACTCGGTTTGCGGAAACCCGTGTTCAGATCGCGGTCTCGCCCGTCTCCTTAATAATCGCCGCGCGCCCGCAAAGCTGCGATAAATGTCGCTGCTGCGCCCTTGTAAGCCCAGAGGGCCCTGACGAGGGTGATATGAATTTGAAGGCCCACTAAATTCGTCTTTTTCGTCGTCGATTGCGTCCAGCCTCTATGAGGCCGGCAATCTCTTCAGTGTCTGGGGCAAGGAGCCAGAGGGTGAAGCGGACAGCTATACGGCTAGACCCGCCGAGGTGATCGCCCTCCAGAGCAAGTCCCGCCTTCTCTTGAGCCAAAGCGTCCTGCCCCAAAAGCGCATGGGCCTCGACGGAATTTGACAATGCGTTGGCGCGCAGGTTTCGTTTTTTGTCGTTCGCCTCGCCCGCGCTGAGTTCAATCACCCTGTCAAACACTCAATCGCGAGGGCATTTTCTTCGAGACCATAGAACCGGTGGCCGTTTTCGATTCCATATCCAAAGTACTTTGAGGGGCCGGTGTCGCGCCATGAAGCCACGGAGCGCCTCACTCAAGCGCAGAAATCCGCCACGCCCCGTCGTTCTTCTCGATTTCAGGCACTTTTCAATGGCAATAACAATATCGGACACCTGCTTTGGTTCGAGGTCCACGGGTGTCAGGGCTGAAACGAACTATGCGAGCGCGGAAATGGGGTGCCAGAATATCGCATTTTTCCGCAGTATGGAGAGGCATCTGTCAAGTACATGGGTGAACTGCGCCTCGTCTTGCTCATTTCGCCGGTCCCGCAGCAGGAACTCAGCGTGGCGTAGCGCAACAACAACGCGTTTAGCTCATCAGTTTGCCGAATTCGAAATTCGTTTTCGGAGAATTCCGGCGTTCGCGACGTCGTAATCATAGACGATTTCTGAGAGGGTTGCATCGAGCGCTGCGGCAGGATTATGGCCCGGCTTTCGCGGCCCGCGTCAAGCCATCAAGGACCGCGTCAAGGTCATCGTCCGTGATGAGGCTCCTTCCGATCAGCTTCACGATATCATCTGGATGGTCTATGGCCAGTTCGGCGAACTTTTCTAGCTCTTCCGTAAACACCTTCATCATTTCATCGATTTGAAATTGTGATAACGTTGGTGCCGCGTTCAGGACAGCGAATTTTTCCCCAAAGGCGATAGCGAGAAAGACAAAAGTGCTGCGCGCATCAGCGCTTCGAACCCCTCGAAGGGCGGCGCGTTAGCCATCTCGTCCATCTGTTCCTTGAATTGGTCGATCCAGGTTTGTTGCTCAAATCGAAAGGCAGGAGTGCGCTGGTGTTCGAGAATGGCTTCGCCCCTCGCTCTCGGCCTCGACCCGCTCACGGTCCGACGCGCGCATCTTGACGCGGAGGTGTTAGCCCCCCTCAATGAGAACTTGCAAGGTCTTCACTCGTCAGGTCCGCCTCGCGAAAGTCCGGCGCCTTTCGAGAAGCGGTAAGGATCGCGTCCGGCCATGTGGGCTACAAGTCTTCAAGATCATCTGTCTCCGCGCACAAGATCTTCATGGTTGTGTTGAGTGGGTTTCGTTGCTCCTCGTCATCAGATCGCCTCGGACGTTATCTCGGCTAGTTTGACGATCGTCGCATCGTTCCAGAAGACGGCCTGTTGCAAGCCCTTCTCGATCAAAAGGTCGCGCAGGAAGCACTCGTTGCCGCCTTGTTCTTGTCGCGCCAGGCCCGGTCGGGTGTCCGACTTACAAGCTCTCTTGAAGGCCCGTTTGTCATGAATGCCCGTTACTTCGACCCCGTGTGGTCACGCCTTGCAGGGCCCCACTTGCATGCGCACCGGCGGCTGGGTGTCGTACTCGTCCATGTCGATCATCGTTTGGGAGCGGTTGTCCTTTATGGTAGCCAAAACGAATTCGTTGTCTTGATCAAGCTTTTGGTCGTTGAAGAAGTCGCCAACACCGGGCTTGAAGTTGACGTAGTGACGAAACTTCCCGGCGTTCGTGGTGACCTTGATCACATCGACGCTTTTCTTCGTGGCGATCGTCTCGGGTTGACGCCTTAGAAGCGCTTGATCGGTCTCCGGTTAGGCCTGCCTTGTTAGGCTCTGCCTTGAACCCGAGTGCCCACCTCGACTGGGTTTCTTGCGCGGTTCGTAGGCTCTCGGCGACTTCAATCTGGTCCATGTGCTTGGCCGGGGTCTTCTTGGGGTGGATGCGTGTAGATCGCCTGCGGCAGGCAGGATAACTCGACTCGACGGCCTTCAGGCGCGCGATGAAGGTCAGGGGGTCGTTTTCACCGCCGCCAAATATGGGTTGGCGGAGGCTCAGGCGAGGATCACATCGGTGGTGCCACCGGCCTCGTTGAACTCGACATGGTAGGCCGAGATCGACACAAGGTTCTGGGCGGACTTAAATGTCTCATTCTTTTGCGTGTGCATCTCGGTGCCCGCAGAACTGCTGCAACAGCCTAGAATATGGTGTGTTCCGGATGTCTAGGGCGGTTGTGAGAACGGCAATGCAAAAGTGAGCCACTGGCCGTTCAGGTCAGCCAGCGCCGCACGGTTATCGGGCAAAGCCAGCGTCTCGGTCTCGAACCGTCCCATTTGCGAGGCAGATGCCGCTTGCACGTCGACGGCCCGACCACCAACGACCTGACGCATGACCGGATCGAGGGCCAGCCGATCGGCATCGTTGACATCCTCGTATCCAGCTAGCCGCCCGAACACCGACGTGCCGGTGCGCTTTGTGCGCCGTGATGGACAGTGTTCTTCTTGCTGCGTCGGGTGTCGCGCAATGCTCTTGCCGCCAGATCGCACAGCCCGAGCGCGGGAAACCAGTTCGCGCGGTCGACCAGCAGGTGGCCGCCGTCTGGAACTGATCTGCGCACCACGGAACTCCAGACGCACATGGCGGTCGAAATCAACCCGATCTGCGTCTTCGCTGTAATACCGCACGCTCTGCGGTGATCAATGAAACGCGCCCCTCGTATCCATCCACACCATGATTTGCGAATAAATAATAATACGGTTAGTAAGGCGAAAATCAGCAAAATGACCTGGGGAATACGTGGCTAGGTTGTTCCAACCGCTTCTGCGGTCAACAAGTTAGGTTCGCGATCCTTTTCCAAACGCGAAAAACAGATGTCCAGACGCTCATCCTTTCCTCCTGCCGTTGGAAACCGCATATCGTTCTTGCAGCATTGCAGCTTCTTGGCGAAAGGTCATTCCTTCGTTGAGGATTAATCCGCGCAGTGTGTTTTCAATTTGAAGCGCGCGGTTTTCGGCGGCGGCTTTGTTTTGCAACGCGAGCGGTCATGCTGTTTGGTGCACCAAGCTTTTGACACCCGCGCGTCAGCCGCTGCCAATGCTGCTCGTGTCCGCTCACTAATTCGACGCCCTTCCTCCTCTCGCCATCGCTGAATAGACATGCATCATAAACCTGTCCGCATTCGGCATATCCACGGCGACAAATCGCCACAACGCTTTCGAGTATTGTTTGCAACAAAAGGCCACATTCTTTCGCTAGCTCGGTCATGTGTGCTTGGCAATTAGAAGCGTTGCACCGGTTTTTTTTTCGGCATAGTTCGATTGCTGCCTTTAATTCTGGGGCGTGCCGATCTTTTCTTTCCAAGCTTTTCAACTTGCGGTGCAATTCTACTAAAGTTTTGCCGCCAACACTATTGAGGTGGGATGCGGTTGCGAAGCGCTGAGCCTCTAAGCCAAGGCTGCCTTTTATTAGCCTGCTAAAAGTTGATACACGAAAGTAGCAGACGAATCTGTGTTTGCGACGATAACAGATTCCTTCACAGGCAAACGTTGGTTTATGTGTGAATAAACTGGCCCATCGAAGACTCCATAATAGGTGGAATATAACAGATTAGCGCAATTGCGCACTGCACTGGCTATTTGTTGCATTTTGGCATCAAAATCCACTCTTAGTCTTTGTAAATAAAGTTGTTTAAATGATTTTCCTTATTTGCAGGCAAGCGCGCGACTTGGTTATACTGTATCTATGTCGTGGCTTTGTCGAAAAATATTCACATTTTCAATCTGATATGTGTATCTGTTATGTTAATTCGTTATATACGAATGTCCTATAGAACGATGTGAAGTGGAGCATTAGATGCACGGTTTTCGACCTATCAATTTGTTATATACGAAGGGCTTTTACTGTCCAATTTTTCGGAACATATAGCGCTTCCTTGGGGGTCTATTCCAATTATTCCGAAAGTTTTGAACTTACCCATAGGCGGTCGCTATGCTATTTTTTTGGGCTGGGTTTGTTGCGATACGCTGAAGGACGCCCGCGACGGATTCCGACTGGCCTAGGACCACGTTCCCCTCGATTTTTGCGTTTGTGGTCAGCCTTTTGAATGAAACCTTCAAGGTCTCGCCTCTGTCCAACGCACCATACTTCCAATATGCATTGGCTGTGGAAAGAGGTCGCGCTCGAGCCAACGATACAGGGTGGAAGTCGCGCACTGGAGGCGAGCGCATACGTCTTTAACCGTCAGAAACGGATGGTCCATGGTATGATTTCTTTGCTATGATGATGGGCCGCACTATAGGAAGGCTTAAAAGAACATAGCATGCATGAAGGGGTTTTGGAAGATTTTCCGTTTGTAAGTATCTGATTGTAATGCATTTTCTTACAATCAATTTGGGAAGGGGTCGTGTCGCGAAGGTGGTGGAAATTTGAAGTTGGCGTAATCTCCGGGTGACTTGAACCCACCCAACCGGCGGCAGCAACCGCCAAGGAGATCACACCATGAAGAACAATACCGACACTTCTGCGCTTTCGCTACTGGCCAATGAAGCGGGCTATGATCCGATCGAAGATCGTCTGCGCGAGAACATCCGCGCCACCATCGAGGCGGTTTTCGAGGAGGAACTGGACGCGTTTCTGGGACGATGCCGTTATGATCGTGGCACCGACAAGCCCACGGGCTATCGGAATGGCCATCGGGAGCGCCAGTTGATAGGCACATTTGGCACCGAGACCATAAGCGTGCCGCGTGCCCGAGCCGTCGATGAAGACGGCAAGACCACGGAATGGCGATCAAAGGCGCTCCCGCGTTACCAGCGGCTGACCAAGAAAGCCGAAGCGCTGATTGCGTCAGTTTATCTGGCCGGGACCAACACACGGCGCGTGAAGCGGGCGCTGTATGGGCTGTTCGAAGGTGCGGTCAGCAAGGATGTGGTCAGCCGCGCTTGGCGCAAGGTGAAGGTCGATTGGGACGCGTGGGTGGCACGCGACTTGGCTGACGAAGACATCGTCCGTCTGATATTGGACGGCACGGTCATTAAGACCCGGTTGGATCGAAAGGCCAAGAATATCTCGGTGCTGGCGGCGATCGGGGTGCGCCGAGATGGGCAGAAGGTGCTGCTGTCCATCAAGAATATGGGCGGAGAAAGCAAAGCTGCATGGGGCATGTTCCTCGGCGATCTCGATGCACGCGGGCTAAAGCGGCCTGAGTTCGTTATCGTTGATGGAGCCCCCGGTCTTGAGGCCGCCTTGGTCGCCCTCTGGGGTGAGGCACTGCCGATCCAGCGCTGCACCGTTCACAAACATCGTAACCTTCTTGGCCATGCGCCAAAGCACATGCATGACGAGTTGAGCGAAGATTACCGCGATATGATTTATGCCGAAACCACGGCCGACATCGAGAAGCGGCGAAAGGCATTCCTGCGCAAGTGGCTCCTGAAATGTCGTGCGGTCGCCAACAGCCTGGAGGAGGCCGGGGATCGGTTGTTCACCTTCACGCGGCTGGACCCGTCGCAGTGGAAATCGGCGCGGACGACAAACGCAATTGAGCGCCTCAACGAGGAATTCCGTCGCCGTATCAAGACCCAGACCGTGCTGCCCTGTGCCGAAACAGTGCCAATGCTCCTCTGGGCGCTGATGGCATCAGGCCAGATCCAGATGCGAAAGATCGACGGTTGGGAAACCTTAGCTCAGCCTATCGCCCCGATCAGCCTTGACCAGGCGGCCTAATCAGGCCCACATCAACATGCTCGGAGAACGCCGCCAAAGAATTTCCACCACGTCAGGTCTATCGGGCTAGTATGCTGGAACAACACAGAGATTCCGTCGTCAACGCTTAGTCTCTGTGATTGTAAGGAAAAATTGCAACGAAATTATTTGGGCAATGACGTTACGCTTACCGGGCATTTCGATTGTTGGCGTTGGACCAAAAGACAGGGAAATTGATCCACACCGCCCCACTGATCTGCCCCTCAGCTTTGTCAGATTTTTTTGCATGGACACCACATATTCAGCCCACTGCCCCATTAAGACGCCGCGACTGATCCAAAAGCGTTGAACGGCGATAGGCGCGCTCCACCTGTCCGGCACGATGGGCAGTGCAGCTTCAGCAATCTCACAGTGGCGCAATCGAGCGCTTCGCAGCTGCACCAACCGCGAAACGCTGATCGAAACCCATGCGTTGTAAAGCCTTCGCATCCCATGCGCTGATATAGTGCCCGAAACACGTTGACGGACTGTGGCTGGCCTTCGCCATTTACTGTTCTGCTTCTGTCGCGGAAAAACATATACTGCATCAAGACCTCGCATTCGCTCAACGATGCTGGCCGCCTCTGGCGAAAGCGGAACAGTGTGAGGTCGCCCAGTTTTCATACGACTTCGCGGGGATCGTCCAAAGGATTACCTTTGAACTCGTCCCAGCGTGCGTCGCGTGCTTCCCCGGAACGAACCGCTCGTCAAAATGATAAACTGCAAAGTGTCCGCGCAGACACCCCATCGCGCTCATTGAGTAACTTGTAGAAGGCCGGTAGTTCCGCCCACGGCATAGCGGCAAGGTGCGTCGGGTTACGCGGCTGTGGCTTCAATGCGCGCTTTATTCCTCGGGCTGGATTCTCGGGTCCGTAGTGCCCCTCTGCCCGTGCCCAATCAAAAACAGCTTCGATCCGCTGCTTGATTTTTCGCGCTGTCTCATGGGTCTTTATCCAGATCGGCTTCTAGCACTTTGCGCACGTCTACTACGCCAATGGTGCTGATGCTGCGGTCACCCAGAGAAGGGAAAACATGCCGCCGCATTCCCGCTAACCATTGCGCTGCATGTTTTTCGCTACGGAAAGATTGCGCTACCAATCTGTGGTATTCAATGGTCGCTTCTTCAAAGGTAATCGTATGTGCATTGCGGCTTGCGTAAGGATCGCCGCCCTCTCGAGCAACTTTGCGCCATTCTCGCGCTTTGTCTCGCGCCTCGGCTAAGGATACAAGGTCCGCTGGACCTACGCCAAGGTCACGGCGTTTGCCCAAAACAACGGTCCTCAATATCCAAGACTTTGAACCGACGGTTTCACTGATAGATACAAGCCGTCGCCGTCGCCATAGAATCCGGAGCTTTCGCGGGTCTCAACGCGGCGTGCTGTAAGCTTTGACATTACATCCTCCAACAACATCCATACCAACATCAGGCGTTGGAACGGGTAGGTTTTGGTGGTATTCAACGCGAAGCGTGACGTCAATTAATCGTTGCAAATCAGGAAATTAAAGAAATTCTTTGGTTGATAAGAGAAAGTGTTTGCCTGGCCCTACGGGCCGCCACTTATCCCAAAAACCAGCAAAACGTCAGTCGCTTGATGAAGTCAGGTTCCGGCGGCCACGGCGCTATTCCAGCAGCGGTGTATTCGGGCGACAAATCTTGCGCCCGCGCGCTGTGCAACAGGCGGCGGGAGCGAGAGTTTTGACGACAGGCGGTTTTGCCGATTCGCGCCTGCGCGATTTTGCGCTGGGCGGGGCGGACAATGGCGTCTTGGCAGGGCTAGAAATGCCCATTCGGATGTCGCATCAGCCTGCGGTTCAGCGATACAGCAGGCTTTCACCGCCCGCAAAAAGATGCACTTTTTCGGGGGCCGCGGTCAGCGTGACCTTGCTGCGGCGCAGATCGGCGTGAATGCCTGGCAATTTGGCAACCAATTGCGCGGCATCTGCGCCGCCATCGCGTTTGAAATACAGCAGCGTGACCTCGCCCAAGGCCTCGGTAAACTCTACCTCGCCCGAAAACAGCCCTTTGCCCTTTGCAGCAACCAAATCTTCAGGCCGCACACCGATGTTCACGCGCAGGCCTTTATCGGCAGCAATGGTCGCAACAGCCGAGGTCGCCTGCCCGCCATTGTCCAGTTTGATGGTCGTGATCTTGCCCGTGCCAGTCACTTCGCCGCTTAAAAGGTTCATCGACGGGGATCCGATAAACTGCGCGACAAATTCATTGCGCGGGCGTTCATACAGCTCTAGCGGCGCGCCGACTTGGGCCACACCGCCGCCCGCCAGCACGACGATGCGAGAAGCCAGTGTCATCGCCTCGACCTGATCATGCGTGACGTAAATCATCGTCGAATTTGGCATCGCCTCTTTCAGCTGGGCGATTTCGATGCGTGTGGCAACGCGCAAAGCGGCGTCTAGGTTCGAGAGCGGCTCGTCAAACAGATACACCTTCGGGTCGCGCACAATGGCGCGGCCGATGGCCACGCGCTGGCGCTGGCCGCCCGATAGCGCCTTGGGCAGGCGGTCAAGATAGGGCGTGAGCTGCAAAATCTTGGCCGCGCGATCCACCGCCTCGTCAATTTCGACCTTGGATTTCTTGGCGATTTTCAGCGCAAAGGCCATGTTGTCGCGCACGGTCATATGGGGATATAGCGCATAGGATTGGAACACCATCGCAATGCCGCGCTGCGCTGGGGGCACGTCATTCATCACATCACCGTCGATGGTCAGCGTGCCACCCGAGATCGCCTCTAGCCCCGCGATCATGCGCAGCAAGGTGGATTTCCCGCACCCCGAGGGGCCGACGAAAACGATCAACTCGCCTGTCTTTATGTCCAGATTGACATCGCGCAGAACGGTGACTTTTCCACCGTAAGTTTTCTCAACGCCCGTTAGTTTTAGTTCGGTCATCGCAATCCCCTATGCTGTTTTGCGCGCCAGCGCGACGCCCCAAGGCCCAAGATGTATACGCCCGCCTGCCGAAATGGGGCTGGCCCCCAGCTCGGCGCCCACCGCTTCCCAAATACCGTCAGGCAGCGCCACTTCGGCCCCCGCCTTGCCCAGATTAAAGGCGCAAAACAGCGTCCCTGCCCCTAGGCCTCCGCGCGTAAAGCTGACCAAATCACCGTCAACGCGCATCTCGTTTTGCACGGAATTGCGCAAAACGGGATGGGCTGCGCGAAACGCCAGCGCGGCGCGGTAATGTTCATACATCGACCCTGCGCGGCCCACTTGGGTGTCTACCGCCAGCCCAAGATGCGCAGATGGCACGGGCAGCCATGCCTTTGCCCCCGCGCTAAAGCCGCCAAAGTCTTTATCACAAGCCCAAACCATCGGGGTGCGTGCGCCGTCGCGGCCCTTAAATTCGGGCCAGAATTGAATGCCGTATGGGTCTTGCAAGTCGGCGTAGGCAACATCCGCCTCGGGCAGGCCCAGCTCTTCGCCCTGATACAGGCACACCGAGCCGCGCAGGCACATCAGCAGCGTGGTATAGGTTTTCGCGCCCATATCATCCAGCCCCCAGCGGGTGATGTGGCGCACGGTGTCGTGGTTGGAATAGGACCAGCAGGGCCAAGCATCAGGCGCGGCGCGGTTCAGGCGGGCAAAGGTATCGCCCAGCACATCGGCGGTGACCCGCGAGGGTTGCAGCAATTCGAACGGATAGCACATCTGCACCTTGTCATCGCCCGCCGTATATTCGGCCATGATTTCCAGCCCGCGCTGCGCATCCCCCACCTCGCCCACGGCAGCCGCGCCATAGGGGCGCATCAGGTTGCGCAGGCGCTGCAAAAAGGCCAGATTTTCAGGCTGGTTTTTGTCAAACAGGTGCAGCTGGTGGTTATAGGGGTTCACCGCTGGCGCGATATTGTTGTTGCGCTGCGCAGGCGGCAGCGCGGGATTGTCGCGCAGGTATTTGTCGCAGAAATAGAAGTTGATTGTGTCAAGGCGAAAGCCGTCAACGCCGCGATCCAACCAAAACTTGGCAGCATCCAGAACGGCTTGCTGCACATCAAGATTGTGGAAATTCAAATCGGGCTGGCTGGTTAGGAAATTGTGCAAATAATACTGCTCGCGCGCGGCGTTCCACTTCCATGCTGACCCGCCAAAGATTGACAGCCAGTTATTGGGCGGGGTGCCATCGGGTTTGGGATCGGCCCAAACATACCAATCGGCGCGGTCATTTTTGCGCGATGTCTTGCTGGTCTGAAACCATGGGTGTTGATCCGATGTATGCGATAGCACCAGATCAATAATCACCCGAATGCCCAAATCATGGGCGCGGGCGATCACCGCATCGAAGTCGGCCAGCGTGCCAAACATCGGATCGACATCGCAATAATTGCTGACGTCATAGCCGAAATCTCTTCATCAGGGCTGGTGAAAAACGGGCTGATCCACACCGCCTCGGCCCCAAGGCGGCGATGTGATCCAGGCGCTGCGCAATACCGCCCAGATCGCCAATGCCATCGCCATTGCTGTCTTGAAAGCTGCGCGGATAGATTTGGTAAATCACCGCGCCGCGCCACCAATCGGGGTTGCGCGTCCAGAGCGGTCAGCGGCTGTGCTGTGTCATCATCTTATCTTTCGTTTATTTAACCGAGCCTGCCAGCAGCCCGCGCACCAGATATTTTTGCATCGCAAAGAACACAATCAGCGGCACGATGATTGAGACAAAGGCAGATGTGGACAAAATCTCCCAATCGCCGCCGCGCGAGCCCATAAGGCCCATCAGATTGGCGGTCAGCACCAATTCATCCTGACCAGTACCAAGGAACACCATGGCCACAAGCAAATCGTTGAATGTCCATAGAAACTGGAAAATGGCAAAGCTGGCCAACGCAGGAAAAGATAGCGGCAAGATGATGCGGGTGAAAATCTGGAAATCGGTCGCGCCGTCAACTTTGGCGTTTTCGATAATATCGCGCGGCAGACCGACCATGTAATTGCGCAAAAGGTATATCGCCATCGGCAGACCAAAGCCCGTATGCGCCAGCCAGACCCCCAGATAGCCTTTGCCAATGCCGATGGCGTTGTGCAGTTGCAAAAGCGGGATCAGCGCCAGTTGCAAAGGCACAACCAGCAGCGCCACGACAAAGGCGACCAACAGCGCGCGGCCTGGAAAATCCATCCACGCCAGCGCGTAGGCGGCAAAGGCGGCAATCAAAATCGGAATAATCGTGGCAGGGATCGACACCGTAAGGGTGTTCAAAAACGCCTTGCCAATGCTTTGCCCCGCCAAGGGGCTGAACACCACATTGCTGTAGTTCGACACGGTGAATTCGGGCGGGGTTGCCGCCGTGACAAAGACGCGCGGCGGGCGCATGTCTTTCATGCTGGTTGGGGATGCAAGGCGGTATGCCCCGTCTGCGCCCACCGACAGGGTGACGCCATCGGCAAGTTCGGCCGCATCGCCCGCGCCATAAGCGTTCGGATCCTTTGAATTCGTGCCCCAGCGCGAGATTTCTGAACCCTGCGTGCTGAACAAATTACCTTCAATGACAAATTCCGCGCCTTGCTGCACCTCGCCCCCTTCGATGCGAATGGCGGGCAGTTGCGCCTCTTGGGTGGAAACCGCGCGCCACCAACCCGAAGTGGCAATCTGATCGCCCGTGCGAAAGGACGAGATGAACAGCCCCAGCGTGGGCAGTATCCACGCCAGAACAAGGGCCGCCACCGACAGGTGAAGCGCCCACATCAGGGCAGGTTTTTTGCCAACGATATTGTCCATCTGTCTGCCCCCTTATCGCATTTTCGCGGCGCGCGTTGATCACGTTCCAGACCAAAATCGGTAGAACAAGGAACATGATCACCATCGCGGACGCCGACCCCACACCCCAATCAAAGGCGCGGAACAATTTGTCATACATGTAATTGGCCAGAACTTGGGTCTGCCATTGGCCGTTGGTCATCGCCAGAACGATGTCGAATACCTTCAGCACCACGATGGTGATGGTCGTCCAAACCACGACGATTGTCGGCAAAATCTGCGGCACTTTGATTTGAAAGAAAATCTGAAACGGGTTCGCGCCGTCAATCGTTGCCGCCTCGATCGTGTCTTCGGGAACACCGCGAATGGCCGCCGACAAGATCACCATGGCAAAGCCTGTTTGAATCCAGATCAGCACGATCATCAAGAAAAAGTTATTCCAATAGGGCATCGACAGCGCGCTTTGCGGCACACCGTAAGGCAGATCGCGCCGCGGGGATGCCACTTAGCCAACCAGCCAAACCATAGGCGATGATCGCGGCAAGCCCAGCCCCCGCAATGCGAACCGCCTTGACGATCAGCGGCATCGCCCCGCCCAAGGGGCGCAGCAATACCCAAATCAGCCACAGCATCCCAACGATAATGGCGGCCAAGGCAATGGCGGGCAGTATCTTTAGCGCGATGGTTGATCCCAGCCCGCCTTCAAATTGCAACCAAAGCGCATTCAAAACGCCAATCTGCGCCTGATCGGCTGGGCGGGTATCGTAAATCAACTTCCAAATCACCGCTGCGCCGACGGATGAAATCGCCATAGGCATGAAAATCAGCGATTTGGCAGCGTTGCCCCATGAAATGCGGTCGGTTAATTGGGCGGCCAGCAGGCCAAAGGCGGTGGACAGCGCGGGCACAACGATCAGCCACAGCATATTATTGGACATCGCTTCCCACAACCTATCCTCGCCAAACATTTGCGTGTAGTTGGCGCAGCTCCAGCCAAATTCATAGCCTTCGCCCACCCGCTTGTGCAGCGACAGCCACGCGGTTTTGAACACGGGGTAGGCCAGATACAGCGACAACGCGCCGACGGCTGGAAACAAAAACAGCCAAGGGCGGATCATGGCGGCGCGGTTGATATTGCGCACAGCATTGGGGCCGCGCGGCGGGCAGAATACTTTGTCCAGAAGCAGGTTCGACAATGAAATACCCCACGCATCCCCCAACGCCGACAGCAATCACCAGTATCGCCTGTAATGCTGGATGCATGTTCACCCCTCCCAGTTGCCATCGCGTAAGCCTGCCACATCGCGGCGAGCCAATCATCTTAATAATAGGGCATCTTACAAAAATGGGGGCCTTACAATAAAGGGCGGCCCCGCAAGATCTCGTGTTCAGCGCAAGCGCCCGATTATTTTGGCCACGAGGCTTGGATACCGTCAGCCACTTCTTGGGCCGATTTGCCGCCAGCGTAGTCTACCATACCCGTCCAGAACGTGCCTGCACCAACGGCGCCTGGCATCAAGTCGGATGCGTCAAAGCGGAACGTGGTTGCTGTGGACAAGATCTCGCCCTGCTTTTTCAGTGCAGCATTGGCGTAAAGATCGCCGTTCACACCGGTGTGCGGGGTCAAGAAGCCCGACTGCGCCATCCAAACTTCGTGCGCGATTGGGGTCTTCAGGAACTCGATAAAGGCGCGGGCCGCATCGCTGTCTTTCATGATGAAAGCCAAGGTGCCGCCGCCCAGAACGGGCTTGCCCAAATCTTTACCAGCAAAGGCGGGGAAGTAGAAGAAATCTGCATCCTTGCCCAATTCGGTGCCTTCGGGGAAGAAGGACGGAATGAACGACGCTTGACGGTGCATATAGCACTGTGGAGGCGAGGAGAAGAGACCTTTGGGGCTGTCGCGGAAGTCTGTGGTGGCAACAGCCGCCGCACCGCCAGCCACATTCGCGTCAACGCGGGCGAATGTGCCAAATTCTTCAATCGCGCCAACAACTTCAGGCGAATTGAACGCAAGAGTGTTGTTCACCCACGCGTCATAGGTTTCGGGCGACTGCGTGCGCAACATCAGGTCTTCGACCCAGTCGGTTGCGGGCCAGCCAGTTGCGCCGCCTGAACCCAGACCGATGCACCATGGGGTGCCGCCGTCTGCGACAATCTTATCCGCCAATGCCTTAAGGTCTTCCATCGTTGTTGGAACTTCATAGCCAGCATCGGCAAAGTTATCGGGCGAATACCAGACCAACGATTTCACGTCTGCCTTGTAGGGGAATGCAAACAGCGCGTCTGCGCCGTCTTTGCCCTTATAGGTGCCCAGTGCGGCCCAAGATGCGCCTGCGCCGTAATTGTCGGTCAGCCAAGAATTGGTTTCATCGCCCAGTGGCGCGATAAAGCCCTTGGATGCCAGATCACCGATCAGGCCAGGCTGTGGAAGAATAGCAATATCTGGCGGCGAGCCTGCCTCGGCGTCGATCACCAATTGCTGCTCATACCCTTCGGACGAAGAATATTCCACCTTAACACCCGAAGCTGCGCTGAAATAAGCCAGCATCGATTCGACCAGAACTTGGTCTTCACCGCGCCATGGGCCAAACATCTTGATGGTTTGGCCATCAAGATTTGTGGCCGCGTCAAACGCCTTGTAGCTGTCCCAGTTAAAGGCGCCTTCGCCCACAGGGAATTTCAGGTCTTGCGCCGAAGCCGCACCTGCAAACATCGCCAGCGCGGCTGCGCTGACTAGAAATTTGGTCTTCATAAACGTTCCTCCCGTTTACCCCGCCCAATGCGGGATGATGTGCCAAGGGTCTGGTGTGCTTTGGCGGGCCAAAAGAATCACTTTTCCAAACCGCTTTGGATAGAGCCATGATTTGCGCAAAGCCGCCCTCAAGTCAACAAAAAGCGATAAATAAATTACAAGCCGCCTATTTTGCAGGCGCAGCATGGGATTTCCCGTTCAAAAAGTTCGCGCCCCTGAAACGATTTACCTTTGACGAACGCCAGCGCAGCCGTTAGCCTTTGACAAAATTGATAGCGCTTTGGACCCTACGCAGATGAACCTTCGGCAGCTTGCCACGCAGCTTGGATTATCGCCAACCACGGTTTCCCGTGCGCTGAACGGCTACCCCGAGGTGAATGAGGAAACGCGCCTGCGCGTCCAAACCGAAGCGAAGCGGCTGAATTACCACCCCAATACCCGCGCCATTCGTTTGGCGACAGGGCGGGCAATGGCAGTGGGGCACGTCATTCCCATCGCCACGCGGCACGAGATTGTGAACCCCATTTTTGCCGATTTCATCGCAGGCGCAGGCGAAACCTATAGCCGCAATGATTACGACATGCTGCTGTCGGTCGTGCCCGATGCCGACGAAGAAGCGACCTATCGCGGGTTGAAATCCAAGGGCAATGTGGACGGGGTGATCTTGCACGGCCCTTCCTTGAATGATCCGCGTATTCCGTTGCTGCACGCCATTGGCCTGCCCTTTGTGGTGCATGGCCGCGCGACGCAGGCGGGCGCGCCCTATTCGTGGCTGGATGTGAACAACCGCCGCGCCTTTGCCCGCGCTGCGGATTTTCTTTTGGACCTTGGCCACCGCCGCATTGGCCTGATCAATGGTCTAGAGTTCATGGATTTTGCCATCCGCCGCCGCACGGGCTACTTAGATTCGCTGGCGGCGCGCGGGGTTGCCGCTGAGCCCTGCCCTGATGTTTTCGGCGGAAATGACCGAAGACGCGGGGTTTCGCGGCGCAAATGCGATGCTTGGTGCGCCCAATCCGCCCTCTGCGTTTTTGGTGGCCTCGATGATTTCAGGTATGGGTGTGCGCCGCGCGATTGAAACCTATGGGCTGGTGATGGGGCGCGATGTGTCGGTCATTATCCATGACGACGAATTATCCTATTTGAAAAACGGCTCTGATCTGCCGATTTTCACCGCGACCCGCTCTTCTGTGCGCGAGGCGGGGCGGTTGGCGGCAGAGATGCTGCTGGATTTGATTGCTAATCCCGACCAAGGCCCGCAATCGCGTCTGCTAGAGGCAGAATTGATCATCGGCCAGTCCACAGGCCCCGCCCCTAGCGCCTGACTATAGCCTGGCTTGACAAATTCATACATTCATTTTTATAGATTTGTGGTATTCCTTAGCCAAGGCTTTCCATGCAGCGTCTGCGTCACGTGTTGCCAATTTTGCAATGGGCCCCCCTTTATGACAAATCACAGGGGATCAACGACGCCATAGCGGCGGTTATCGTCACAATTATGCTTATTCCACAAAGTCTTGCCTATGCGATGCTGGCGGGATTGCCGCCGCAGGTCGGCCTTTATGCATCAATTTTACCTTTGATCGCCTATACGATCTTTGGCACATCGCGCACGCTGGCGGTGGGGCCTGTCGCTGTGGTGTCGCTAATGAGCGCGGCAGCCGTCGGCCAAGTGGCCGCTGCTGGCGCCGCCGATTATATCCAAGCCTCGATCGCGCTTGCCCTTTTGTCTGGATTGTTTTTGCTTGCAATGTCGGCCCTGCGGCTGGGGTTTTTTGCCAATTTTCTTTCCCATCCCGTTATTTCAGGCTTTATCACCGCATCGGGGCTGTTGATTGCGGCATCGCAGCTGAAACATATTCTGGGTATCCCAGCCGATGGCGAAAACCTGATCCAAATTTTGCAATCGCTTGCAAAGAACATCGGCGCATTCAACCCAATC
>JAXHON010000045.1:0-134921 GCA_034519315.1 Cypionkella sp.
CGTTGAGTGTATTGTTTTGAACACGGCCCTGCCGGTTCGCTGCGGCGCGCGTTCGGCGCTGCTCGTCGAGTGCGTGAGCCGCGCAACTACGCCAGCCTCCGGCGCCGGCCAACTCTTTCGCCGCAGCCGAGCGCCGCCTCGACATGGGTGATCTTCAGCGCCCTGCTGCTCGCGGCCGACCTGCTCGGCCTGCTGCACCCTGCCGCACGCTCACCGGCGAGCGTCACCGCTGATCACGCTCGCCTCGACGTCAACGAGCTGCTCGACAAGTCCGACATTGGCCTGGTTCCCTGTACCTGCCGGCGGTGATGTGCTCGGCGTGTTCCTCGGCCTGGACGTCGCGACCAGCTCGCCCTCGGATTTCCGCCCGCGCACGGGCTGCAGCCTGGCTGATCTCGCAGCGATGGCCGCAGTAGGTCGGGTGGGAGCGTGGGGGTAGGTGTATCACGCAGAGCCGAAGAACAAGATCGGAGTACCGCCGGAAAATCCTCGACAGCCGCGTTGGTATACGCGAAATCCCTGGATCCCGCCGTACGCCATCGGGGACTGTGCCGCCTGCACGGTTTCGGCACTTACCGGCCTCAATCTTACCTTCCTGCCATCCAGATCCCAGCGACAAGGTGCACTCGAACTCGCCTGATCGAGGTCACCCTGGAGGCCCTGCGTCCACGTCATCGGCCGACGCCGCATGGTCACGCTGCTTCCAGCTATGCACCCTTCATCGCAATCCGGCTGCGCATGACGGTGCCGTGCTGTCACCACAACCATCACCAGCTGAACCGAATCGGTTTCATCTGTCCCAGCCTCCTGCATCTACATTCTCTTCGCCGATCCTGTTAGTCGTTGAGCCATGCGGTGGACCCGATCGCCGACCGGGGCGCGGTAGTGCTTAAGGTGGAGACCGCTTCAGGTTGATCGGTTCACAGTATCAAGGTCGTCGCTCGACTGCCAACTGGTGAAAAGAATATCCGTTCAGGCCGCCCCGCGAGGGGTTAGGGTACGGTGGTCGGCTATGCCGTCCCCCCACGGGATCGAGAGGGCAGGCCGCAGAGGCCAATGAGTCATGCGCAAAGGGATCGAGCAGGCAGGAACTGAAGCCCGAATCGCAAGCTGAACGGCCAGAGGACTCCGGTTCACCGTACAGGGATTCCTATTCCTCGGACTCAGGGCCAGTGGTCGAAGGAAACCGATCCGAAATGGTTAGCTTTGTGAGTATCGTCGCGCTGAATGTCAAGGTGTTCAGGTGAGGTCCGCGTGCCAGACTTTGAGTCACGGTGTCGTTCTGCTGCATTGCCTCAACCGCATTCGTTTTTCATGCCGTGCAGCCATCCTGCGCGTTTTTCAGCTCCTTAACTTTACTAATCAGTCCACCACATTGCCCCCGCCACGATCATGAATGCAAATAACACCTCTTTCCTACATTCCTCTCCGCCGAGTCCTTCGATCGTCCCATCCGTGTCTGGCGACCGCTCCGTCCTAGTCGGCGGCCGGTGATTGCCCGTAGCGCTGACCAGGCAACCCTGACCACGGCGCTGCGCGGCCTCCTGCCTCCACCGTTCTGGTCGCCCAAAATAATCCGCTCCGCCTGCACCTTTTCCGTCCGTCACCAACCCAAAAACTCAGGTCTCAGACATCCTGAGGTCCCTCAATCGAAAGCTCAGTGTTGAGCAAATTAGGCGATAGATGAGGCGGAGGTCGGTGGTGGGGAAGAGGGTTTCGGTGGCGGTGAGTTCGGCGCATTCGAACTTTCCACGGCGATCGCGGATTGTATTCGGTACATCCTGCTCGCGCATGGCCACCTTCGACGTGCCAGCTCCCCCCGCTTTGCCACCCCGCCCCTCCGTGCAAGATCGGCTCCGGGAACCGTTGTCCCTGAAATCCGAGCCTTGTCGAGGTCAAACCCCCTCGGTTTCCCCCGATGGCCTGACCGAGCTTGGCCAATTGATTTGATTTTTCCGGAAATCAGCAAACAACGCCCCGCCCCCTTCTCTGATCGCCGTTCGCGCATGGCCACTTTCTTACGTGCCAGCTTCCCGCTTTGCCACCCCGCCCCTCGTGAGATCGGCCCGGGAATCCGTTGTCCCGGGAAATCCGAGCCCGCTTGGATCGAGATCAAACCCTCGAGATTTCACCCCGCATGGTCTCACCTCGAGATTGGCTAATTGCATTTCGACGGAAATCAGCAAACAACGCCCCGACCCTTTCGATCGCCGTCCGACCCCTTCGGATCGCCGTCCCGCCACCCAAAGCCCGACGGGGCTCCCACCTGCACCACGCGCGGGCTCGACCCCCTCGGAGGTCATCAACACGCGCTTAATGGTGCCGTCCTCGTTGTAGTAGAGGTAGTCGATGACGAGATTGCCAGCCGCCGGTAGCTGCCCTGCGTGGTTGATGCCGCCGTAGGCCCAGCATCATGGCCTCGAACGCGATGCCGATAGCGTAGGCGATGGTCTTCGGCCAGCAGCAGTTGCCCGCCATCTCATTGATGATGCCGTGTGTCCACGGGCCTGCGGGCGAAATCCAGGTGGCGTAGGTCGCCCCAGGAAAGTCCGCGGAAGGTGAGGTAGCGGATGCCATCGTTGTGCTTGCGTGCCGAGCCCTGGTGAAACGGTAGATCCGAAGTGGATGGGGCCATCGAGTTCGGTGAGGTTTGGCTTGCTTCGGCCCAGCGGCACCCAGGCCCCACGCGAGGTAGGTCTGGCCGTCGTCATCGAGAACACGGTGGGTCGATGGCCATCCCGGCCCACAGATTTCGTCTGTGGACGTTGTTGAGGATGAGAGCTACTGCGTGACCGACAGCGGGGCCTGTGGGTGACCGAAACAGCCACCCGATCGCAACGACATATTGATGGCCGCGGGCGATCGCTGGGGTGAACTTCCTGCGTTCGTCGACCACTGGCTGGCCTTACTACCGTTCTTTGGCCCACTTAAAATCGGTGGCGCTGGCGGCGCGAGCTGCGTGGGCGTCCATTGACCATCGTCCGACGAGCGGAGCCACCAGGCATCTGATAGTCGCCTTTGTTATCCGGAGCCTCGTCTTGGCCGCAAAGAGCAGATGGATGCGCCTATCGCAGCGTCAGCGCGGCGGATCGCCAGGTTGACGGGTGATGGCCGAAGCGAAGCCGCGCAGGGCAATGGTAATTCGTAAAGCGTCATGAAAAACAGGATAAAAGCGCAAGTCCAGCGCGAGCGAAGCGAGATTAGCGATTTCCGGAAACCAGAAAGAACGCGAAGGGGCAAAATTTAAAGCGCTACTGAATAAGCGCGGCCGCAACTCAGCTCAACCTGATAGCGCAAATGATACGCGAAATGTAAATAGTCAGGCGAAAGTTAAATACATGCCTCTGTACTGCTCGGCAACGGAGTTGAAAGGGTAAGAAAGTTCTGGTAAAAATACGCCAGCTCAGGGCAACGCCCCGGAATTCAAAAAATAATGACAAAAGCCTTGAAAGTGGCGATCCATCGGAGACGGGCAGAGCTCCCCTTTAACCCAACTTCGGTGTTTTTGTAGATAAGCCATTGATAATCAAGCATGACTTGCCGCGAGGCACTACAGGGCTTGAGACCTGCGAGTGGACTGCCTTTGTCCGGGCGGCCAGACGACCAATCAGTTTTTCGGCAGGGGAAGGCAGATGTGCGTCTTGGGACAGGCGGCCAAATCTATCCCCAGGCATTTGTAAATTTTGTTTTGTTCGAGATTTGGCCGTCCAGGTTTTCTGAGGTGATGAGTGGCTTCATCAGTCGTAACCGTCAGCGTGGCATAGGCATGGGATCGCATCAGAGTTTTAATCGTGGTCCAGGTGCGGCCGGGCTCGCCAGCCTCAGCCAAGCGCTTTTTGATGAAACATAATAGGTGCAAAGCTATCACACTGATGAAGATGTGTGCATGCACGCGGTCTTTCTTCTGATGATGCACGGGGCGCAAACCGATAAAACACGCCTTTGAGCAAGAATGAAAGCGTCCTTTGCAATAGTCGATCGCGTAAAGCCTTGCAGGCGTATTCCGTCAAAAGCCTGGCGGTGCTGTTTGCTCAGGGCGCCACAAAAAGCTGGCGCGGCGTCGGCCACCTCCCACGATACCGTGGTCACAAAGCCTTCTTTATAGTATTCAGCGGACGTTTTTACGTTTTCCGCTGGCCTGGGCTCGGTGAAGATCGAGCGCGGACTGCTTTAAGCTGGTCCCGCGCGGCGTTTGCGGGTCGCTCTGGCGGCGCGCGGCATGAAGTAGGCGCGGCGGCTGGGCAGAAATTAACGAAAAAGCTGAACCATTTACCTCGCACATCCAAATTTTCTTCGCCATTACCTGGCCGTTTATGCCGGCAAATCTGGGTCAAACTCAAACACCGTTTTAACCAGTTTGGGAAACGCCGACCGACAGCAGAAGAGCTGCGGTGCGCGAGTCGCAGCCGACGATTGGGGCGCCAGAAAGCGAAAATTGCGGAAACCTTTTTTAGGCTTAACTTTACTGTTCGAGCAACAGGGAAAGATTTGGTTGATTGCAATCCCTTCTGACCCTCTCAGCAGCAATTGAAGTAGGTTTGGCTCTTATGATTTTTAGCAGCGCCAGAAGCGCAAAATTGCCGCAAAGGCGCCATCAAGATATCCTCGACATAGTAACGTTGCTATATTGATTCCGCTATGACAAAACCTTATTGAAAACGTTTCGAAAAGTTTTTTTGATAAAACTTTAAAGAAAACGTGTCGGAGAGTTTTATCTTGAAAATTATTTTATGGAAAATTTATGATTTTAGACGCTACGGATTGAGCTTTCTTTCGGCGTGTGGAAGTTAACAAAACATCCAGCACATGCAACTGAAAACGGGGCGGCGCGCTGAAAAAATATGGCTGCTACTATTACAAAATCATTATGAAAAAGATGGCAAAGATCAAACGTCGGCTTCGCGCACACGGGGCACAGCGCAAAGGCTATCGATCACGCGATCATGCCAGCGCAAACCATGTGCCAGATTGGGTTGCGGGCGGATTTGGGCATCGCGCCACAAGATATGGTGCGCCATATTGCCTATGATGTCGGTGCGGCGGGGCAAAGGGGCTGGCGTCGCTAAGCAGCCCTGTCATATGCCTGAAACTTCGCGGTTGGGCATTGATCCGAACCGCGGCTGGATGACCTACTGGATCGCGCTGCGCTATCGGGCACGATCATCCCCGCTAATCACATTCATCGCCTCGCACAAGCGTGCAGGCGCGGATGATCTCTTTGCATCGTCCCTACCGGCGGTTTTCGTCGAACTGGCCGCGCGCGCCAGGAATTGTGTGATAGTGGCGATTCATTCCCACAACGGAAAAAAAGAAAATCTCTGCTGTTTGCGCGGCCGCGCGCCAAGCGCCGAAGGCATGGGCGTATTATGGATCCTGCAGCGACTGGTTTTTCGCGCAGCCGCTGAACACCGTACAAAAGAGGAGATCTGCGTATCGGTGAAAACGGAACTTATGCAGGGGCCATCTACACGGCGATGGAATTTACCAGCATGCCCCAAAGGGCAGACAACACATTTGATTGGAACGTGAAACGATCTCATCACCACCGCAGAGCAGCAAGAGTATGGGCGAACAGGTTTGGCCACGATGTTACAGCGGGCGCAGTCCTGCCTGCCTGTTGTTTCAACAAATCCATCGTCGGCAAAATCGTCCGATTGTTCATGATCACCGCGCTGTTCAGCCTTTATTTTTCAGCGCCAGTCGCGCGCGAAATCGATCGATGAATCGTTAACGTGGTGAAGACAGATCATCGACGCTTATCGCTGCCGCTTAAAGTATCGTCTGATGAACGGTGGGGAATCAGGCGGAACTGTTGCTGTTTTTGCCCATTTCGGCGGCGTTGCCTTGTGGATTTTCTGGCGATGATCTGTATGCGCAACAGATGATGAAATAATCGAACCCACGCCAACCAATCTGAAGTGAAAGATATCCTTCCAGCGACGACGGTCACATGGGCAAAGCATCAAACGATGATTTCCTCTGGGCGGCGCAGACGATAAATTGAAGGCAGGAAGAGCACCATCCGCCGTTAAAGGTATGGGGCGCAGACGAGCTGCCTGTGGCGGCATCGATATGACACACTTTTAAGGGAATGCAATGACACAATCTTTGGCCTGACGGGCAAAGATTTTCCCGCACGGTCGGCGGCGCGGCGAGGACGAAATAAACGGCGGACGCGTGGATGATGTCGATTTCAGGCCGCCCTCAGCCACGTTAGAGGCGGTGCCGGCAATGATGTGATTTCCGGCATTGATAAGGCAGACTTTGACCTGCTGGCCAAATTTATTTAGCTGATGAAGATGACGCCGAAATCAGCGTTGCAGGCATTGGCAAGCAATGCGTTCGAACTTTATGCCGGATAGCGGATGATAACGCGGGCCGCCTGACCGAAAGGCCCAGCGGTAATTCCAACACGGATGACGATGCGCTATTTGTGGCCGCGGTGATGATATTGATACCGGCGATCTTAGTGATACCATGACGGGCGGCGAAGGTGAGGATGATTGCGCCCATTTGAGTCCGCTAACGCTGCCGCATTCGTGACAGATTTTGACCCAGCGCAAGACAAGCGATGATAAAGGCGTGCCCTGAAAGGCCAAATGTGACCTACACCTTTGTTAACGGTGACGCCGCCGACGGCGTGTCGGTCATATTTTTGACCGGCGTGGTTGCCGCCGTTCTAAAAGGCGTGAACAGCGGCAGATCTGCCTGCCAACTGGCAGGAGCGGGCGGTAAGCGCCGACAACTGTTTAGGGGCCGACGGAAAACGCCAGCCTATCGAGCATGGCCGTTTTGCGCATTTTCGTCCAATGAATTCAGCATGCGGGAGTGGCGGAGGTAATAACCTTGCCGCTGTTCAACGTGCTGCGCTATCATCTCTCATTCAGAGGCCATAAAGGCAGATGTTGAGGTGATGGGTGTCTTATCAGCTCGTCGGCTCCCAGCCATAGGTGAAGCTTCTGATTTTCATCTGCGCGGCGCTCTGCCGTCGGTAGCGAAGCGGTGATGTCGCGCAAATGTCGGTTGGTGGGTACAGGATGGACGTATTGCCTTGACGACAGGCGTTGTTGACGCCCCAGATAGTACGTTCTTCCAGCCAGCATCATCCACTTCGCCGTTTTACGTTTATTTTATCGATGGATACAAAAGCTACCGCCTTTATTGACGCGCCGACCCCAGCGCATGTCGGCATCAGAATCACCTTCCAGCCTGTTTTTGCGGCATGGTATGCGCTGCGCTTGCCAGTGAATAGTGCGCGTTTGCATCGGCTATGATAGGCGCTTCCAGGATCTTTGCATTACGCGCGTAGACGAAAACGGCATCGTCATCGCCGTTCAGGCGATTGTTCGGTGACCGCAGCTTGTCCAGGCTGTGCGCGGCTATGCTTACCAGCTGCCGTGCCAAAAAGGATCTAAATTCAAATCAGCTTGCCATTCAGGAATGGATGTCACCATAAACGCTGTCTTGTCGAAAGCCCCGCGACGTAGCGGATACAGGGTTGCTCAAAGTAATACGCCCCATCCACATAGATGGCACAAGAAACATCCCCGAGAATTTATGGTGGTGCGCGAAACCGCAAAGGTCGTAATGCAGGTGCGTCACGGTCTTCGCCATATAATGTCACAGTCCAGCAATTCGCCTTTGCGCCAGCAGGGCGGCGGTATTGCCGGTACAGATTCCAAACGGCGCCTACTATCGCCGCGCAGGTCAACAGCAAGGTGTCGAACGCGATCAACCTTGGGTCAGCTCGCCTGTTTATCTTGTCAGGCCTTCATACCGCGCGCCTTTCTGGCGGGCAGCGAGGCCGCGGCAAGCCGGCGGGCGCTCGTCTGCGGCAATGCAGGGGCATGATTTTTATTGTGGTCGATCTGCAATTCAGCGGCAGGGGCTGCGCCCGATCGCGCGCTGGCGCCAAAGCGGGTTGAGGTGGGGGCGATCGGTAAATCTCGGCGTCCAGCCTCGTTTTAATTTTACATTAGTGACGGCGCGCTTGGCGTACAGCCTTTAGGCGCGGCATATCATTCATGCCGAGTTTGATTTTAGAATGGGGCGGTGGGCGTTTTGTGCGGCCTTGGCACGCATGGCGTCTGGGGCCGTTCCAGCGAGCGAAAAGGCGTCGCGGGCGGGCGACGGTTTGTGCTGGCGAAGCACGCAGGCCTTTGCTTTATGGCCCGTCTCTGTCATCACAATCAACCGCATTGGTGCGCCGCTCCCCTGTGGGCAGGGCGGTTTGCAGCGCTTGCCGCGTGCGACAGCGCTCCCTGCGGCGTGCCGATGACGGCGGCTGGCCGCCTGAAGGTTACGCTGGCGATGTGGCATAGGGGCACGGCCTGCTCAGCGTTCGCATACCCTGCGCGCGATGCGCACTCTGTCAGCACATCGGCGAACGGCGCAGCGCGTTATGTAGCAGTGCTCGCGCAGCGCTGCGAATGTCATGGTTGACTGGTTATCATGCCGCATTGCAGCGGGTGGGTATGGAAAGGGATGCGCCGTATAGTGTTGTTAAATTTTTCAAGCGGCGAATTATCCGGAACGGTTAGAGCAGCATCTGGCGTTGTATGGCTTAATTCATCACGGCAAAAGCGGAAGATGTTCTGAAATACTGTTTTTGAGCAGGATTCCCGTGACCAGCCTCGAATCAGCCAGCTTTAGGCCTAACTCGTATCTTATTCTTTCCTTTGCTGGGAAGGTGCCGAATCCATTGTTTGGCCGGTAGTGGTGAAAATTCGTTTTAATTTTAACAGGCTTTTCAGGTGAGTAAATCCGCTATACCGCTTTTGATACCGTGAAAATATTTTAACACATTGCGCGAACAGCCTAATTAAGCGTGTTATTTTGTTGATCGCGTTCTCGTTTTGATGAAAGAAGCAGTGTTTGCCATTAACGACTAAATTAGCTTTACCTATTAACATATAAGCTAAAATTGTTTTAAAGAGATGGCTTTTAAATGATGCATTAATTACTCAAAGGCAGATTGTCTTTTGATTATTCTTTGGATGATTCCAGGCATTGCGTTTTACCTTTACGAAATCCCATTTAACAGAAAGTTAAATTCTTTATTCGAGATAAAATGAATTTGTTTATGCCGAAATGCCCCAAAGGATGTTTACTCTGGCGCAGAGTTTTCAAAAATCGAGTCCGCTTTTTCTGCAACAGGTGCGCGATCTGTTGCTTTTCCAATGTTGTTACCGTCCGTTCCATTTGTGTTAGTATTTTCTTTGACTCTTCAGCCAGAATTTTGTTTTTCATTGCAGAGCTGTGCCGCGATCAGGATGGGCGAAGCGCATTAAACCTTCTGCGTCATTGCATTTTTTGGCCGCAAGTGCGAAACGCGTTTCAGGCAGCCTGCGCAACTATATCGCCATCGATCCAAACGAAATGCGATTTATATGTCCTTCCGCGCCCAGCCAGGCCCCCATCGCCCGCCCCAACTGTCAGTTAGTTGTTTGGCCTGCATTGCGCCCTGCGTTGTCTTCGATAAACGGCAGACCATAGCGATGACGGTCTCCGGATATCCAGCGACCGGAACAAAAAGTCAAACGGATAAAGAAAATCTGCCTGCGCTAATATCATCGCCGCCATCAGTGGTGGATCAAAATAAGACACTTTGTGCGCATCAACGCTGGACAGCCAGACGCGATGGCCGATCCGCTGGAACAGGCAATGCCGGATCCAGATCGATCCAGCAGCCAGCGCAAGGAGCTGCGCTGGTGCTGGCTGGCGTGCCGTTGAGAAGATTTAACGCTGGTAAGTGGCCGCAGTCCTCATCATGCTGGTTACCGACGAATCGCCGCAGGCAGTTACAGTTTCCGCGCTTGAGAAACGTGCTGCTTCGCTTGCCGTTATGTTGCAGCAGGCGATTTTGTGTGGTTTCCATGGGGGACGCAGACAATCAACGGCACGCAGGAAACTGCGTTTTCAGAGGCTGCGCAAAGGGCAAAAATACTGGCCCGGATCTGTGGCATTAAAGTAGCCGCTGCCTGCTGCGCTTTCGCCTGCCGCACCCATGGCGTTTTTCTGGCTTGCCGATGGTCCCTTTGGTGATTTCTCCATTATCAGTTAGTTTCTTGCCTAATCGCGCCGCAGCGCCACGCTGGGCATGGTGGGCAGCAAGACCACCAAAACAGCCTGCGCTGGCCATCTGCTTTTGCCCATCTGAAAGCTGCTGCTGTTGAGAAAAAAGTGAGATTTTTGGCCGCTATGGAAGACGCCAATGGCACGCGCGGTGAAGGGGCCACGGTGTACCGCGGAGGCCGCTTTGTGGACATAGCCTCGATCAAACAGGCCGAAGCTTAGTTGTGGAACAGGCCGAAATGCTAGCTCTTCTGCCTCTTAACCCTTTCAGCTTCCTTTTCTTTCTAAATATCCACGGGGGTGCGGGCCAGCTTGCTAGCCGTAGAGGCGTGCTCCCCTTTGCGCCTGTTGACATCTTGCCCGCGCATTGCTGTATAGGGCCAAACAGCGGGAGCACCTGATGAACTACCTCAGAGTTTGAAAAAACCCTCGGCGGAAATTGAAGGCAAGGCCGAAGAGCTGCGTGCCATGGCCCGCGCCAACTCTGCGATGGATGTGACCCGCGAGGCCGAGGGGCTAGACCGCAAAGCCGACCAGATGCTGAAGGATATGTATAAATCCCTGACGCCATGGCAAAAATGCCAAGTGGCCCGCCACCCCGATCGTCCCCACGCCAAGGATTATATCGAAAACCTGTTCCAAGAATTCACCCTGCTGGCAGGGGATCGCGGCTTTGCCGATGATCATGCCGTGATGGGCGGCCTTGCGCGGTTTAATGATATGCCCGTGGTCGTCATCGGCCAAGAAAAGGGCAATGACACCAAATCGCGGATTGAACGTAATTTCGGCATGGCGCGGCCCGAGGGCTATCGCAAGGCGGTGCGCCTGATGGATATGGCGCACCGCTTCCGCCTGCCCGTCATCACATTGGTTGATACCCCCGGCGCCTATCCTGGCAAAGGCGCCGAAGAGCGGGGGCAGGCCGAGGCGATTGCACGCAGCACCGCCAAATGTCTGGAAATCGGCGTGCCCGTGGTGTCGGTGATTATTGGCGAGGGCGGGTCTGGCGGGGCGGTGGCCTTTGCCACGGCCAACCGCATCGCGATGCTGGAACATTCGGTTTATTCGGTGATTTCGCCCGAAGGCTGCGCGTCGATCCTATGGAAAGACGCCGAAAAAATGCGCGAGGCGGCCGAGGCGCTGCGCCTAACGGCCCAAGATTTGCAAAAACTGGGCGTGATTGACCGCATCATCACCGAGCCGCAGGGCGGCGCGCAAAGGGATCGCAAGGCAACCATTGACACCGTGGGCAAGGCGATTGAGGCGATGCTGGGCGAGATGGCAGGCAAATCTGCCGATTGGCTGATCAATGACCGCCGCCAAAAGTTTCTGGGCATGGGTAGCAAGGGACTTGCCGCCTAATGGCTGGCATCAACGCATGGGTGCTGATCGCCGTTGCGGGTGTCTTGGAATGCGTCTGGGCGCTGGGCCTGAAATATTCGGACGGGTTTAGCAAATTTTGGCCTTCGGTCATCACCGCCTTGGCGGCCATCGGCAGTTTCTGGCTGGCTTCGGTGGCCATGAAAACCCTGCCCGTGGGCACGGCCTATGCGGTTTGGGTGGGCATTGGCGTCGTGGGGGCGGCGGTTTTCGGCGCGGTTTTGCTGAACGAGCCGATCAACCTGATGCGTTTTGCAGGCATCGCCCTGATTTTGGCGGGGATTTTGGCGCTGAAACTGGCTTAAATCTGCCCGCGCCCCTCGCGCACCAGTGCGTCGGAGACAGGCTCTATCGCCGCCTCGATCCGTGCCATGAAATCCTCGGCGGTCAGGTTTGCGGGAATTTCTTCCAAAAACTGCACCACAGCCGTGCCGCGCTGCCGCATGATCCCGCGTTTGGGCCAGAACACGCCTGCATTGGTGGCAACTGGCACGCAGGGCTGGCCCAGTTCGGTGTATAGCGCGCCCGTGCCGCGTTTATAGGGCAGTTTGGCATCGGGATGCACGCGGGTGCCTTGGGGGTAGATGACCATCTGCCCTGGCATCTCGCGGCCCGAGGCAACGGCAGCCAGCATTTTGGCGATCGCGGCCCCGCGTTTGCCGCGAAACACAGGCACGCAGCCCATGCGCAGCGCATACCAGCCAAGGAAAGGGGCAAATCGCAGCTCTGCCTTCATGATAAATTTACCGCGCGGAATGGCAGAATATATTAGGATGATGTCCAAAAAGCTGTGATGTTTTCCCGCCACCAAAACTTGGCCTTTGGGCGGTGTGCCGCGCACCTCGGATTTCAGCCCGCACAGCACGCGCGCAGAAACCTTGACCCAAGCGCAATAAGCATGGGCCGCATCCGCCGCACCTTGACGCGAAATCAGCGCGCGGGGCAGCCATAGCGTGGCGACAACGGCCATGGCCAGATACATCTGGATGATGAAAATCAGCGACATCACCCATTGAATGGCGTGGCGGATTGGGTTTGGCATTTACGTCAACTCCTGCAACTTGCGGCGGGCGGATGTGCGGGTGGCGATATAGGCGACCAGCGCGGCCAAGGGGGGCAGCGCCATGGGCATCGCCCAGCCCCAGCCTTGAAAGCCAAGTCCCGTCAAAAACCCGCCCGTTTCATCCGCCGAGGGCAAGATGAACACCGCCAGCACGCCAGCGCCTGTGCCCAGAACAGCCCCCGCCAGTGCGCGCAGGGTAAAGCGGCGCTCGAAGGCGGCGGCGATATAGGCGTCGCGCGCCCCAACAAGGCGCAGCACGCGGATCACTTGGGCATTGGCGGCCAGCGAGGCGCTGGCCGCCAGCGTGATCATCGCCGCCGTAGCAAAGGTGATCAGCACGATAGACAAAATACCCAACAGGCGCAGGCGCTGGGCGGCGATGGCCAGAGGTTTGCGCCAGCGGGTGTGATCGTCCAGCACTGCGCCCGGCGCTTCGGCGGCAAGGCGCTGGCGCAGACCCTCGCTGTCATAGCCTGCGCTGTCTTCGGTCACTTCGATCAGACGGGGCAGGGGCAGCGCGTCGATGGGCAGATCGGGGCCAAACCATGGGGCCAGCAACGCGCGCTGTTCCTCTTCGGTCAAGGCGCGGGCTGTCTCGATGCCGGGCGTGGTGGATAGCACAGCAAGCACCGCCTGAATTTGCGCATCAATCTGGTCCTCGGGCGCAGACAGGCGCACTGTGGCCGTGCGTTCCAGCGCATCCGACCACCTGTCGGCCAGCCGCCCCGACGCGAGCGCCAAAGCCATGGCGAAAACCGCCAAAAAGGCCATGGCCGCCGCGGTGAACGTGGTAAGCCACGCCGTATGGCCTGCGGGGGGCACCACGCTATCGGCGCTGGTGTCTGGCATCAGTCGCGCGCGGAGCGCGGCGATAATTTGGCTGGGGCGCAGACCTTGGGCAGCCATTACAAATCAGCCCCCGCCAGTTGAATGCGTTTGCCCGCAATGCGCAAAACCCGCGCGGGCACTTGCGCTTTTGCTTGGCGGATCAGGTTTAGATCATGTGTCGCAACAAGCACGGTTTTACCCATGCGGTTCAGTTCCATCAGCAAGGTCAAAAGGCGCAGCGACATGTCCCAATCCAAATTGCCCGTCGGCTCGTCGGCCAAAATCACATCGGGCCCCATAATGACGGCGCGGGCCAGCGCCGCGCGCTGGCGCTCTCCTCCCGACAATTGCGGCGGATAGGCGCGGGCCACGGGGGTCAGGCCCACCCATTCCATCAGCTCGCGCAGATCGCGCGGCTGCGCAAATTGGCCCGACACCGTTAGCGGCAGGGTCACATTTTCTTCGACGGGTAAGTGATCCAGAAACTGGCAATCTTGATGCACGACGCCAATGCGGCGGCGGGCATAGGCAATATCATCGCGCGACATTGTGCCCGCAGCTTGCCCCATAATGGTTACCCGCCCCGCCGTCGGCAAAAGTTCGGCATAGCACAGTTTTAGAAACGTGGATTTCCCAGCCCCCGAAGGCCCCGTTAGAAAATGAAACGAACCCGCAGCAAGGCGCAGGCTCACTTCAGACAACAGACTGCTGCCGTCATAGCCATAGGACATATTTTCAAACGCAATCACACGTGCATCTCCCGTCATACCGTGCTGTGCAGGGTAGCTGGCGCACCATCGCCCAAGGGCGCGCGGGTTTCAATGGCCCAAAGGTGACATAATCCTTGATCCGCACATCAACACTTGCGCCAGATCACGCTAGGGCTTTTAGTGGCGCAAGATCGTTGCTAGAGTTCGCTCAAAGATACATCCGCACGGAAATGGCCCCAAATGCGCCTACAATGCCCCAACTGTGATGCTGAATACGAGGTGGATGCCAATGCCATCCCTTATGAGGGGCGGGATGTCCAATGTTCCAATTGCGGACACGGTTGGTTTCAGGCGCATCCTGACTACGAAACTGATTACGAGTTTGAGTCTGCTCTTTACGATCCGCCGCCGCCTTTGCCGCAGGGGGGTGACGTGTCCGCCGCCATGCCAAAGCGCGAGCTGGACCCAGAAGCGCAGCGCATATTGCGCGAAGAAGTCGTCCGCGAAGAGGCGCTGCGCGCCGCCGAACAGCCGCCCCGCCCATCGCCAGAGGCCGCGCCAGCGGCAGAACCCGCGCCAGAGCCCGCGTCCCCCCCAACAAACACTGATTTCGACATTGAATCGGCTTTGGATGCCCAAGAATTCGGGGGGCGCGCGGACAACGAAACAGGCAAGGGCGAACAACGCAGCGCAGACTCGCCGACTGAAATGCCCAATGATATTGAAGCGGCTTTGGATAGCGCGCATGATGCGGGCGTGACGTCCAACCCAGACCCAGTTTTCGATCTGCGGGACAATGACACGCCGCAGCTGCCTGCTGAAATGGCAGCAATGCCTGCAACGGAAGGTATGGCCCCGCGCGCCGCGCCGCGCCGCGTGGCGCGCATCAAGGGCCTGACGGCCATCGCCAAAGCCGAGGCCGACCCCCTGCCACCCGCAGGCGATTTCGGCGCGCCAAGCCCTGAGGCCATCCCCATGGACACGGCGGCAAGCGGCGGGTTTGGTCTTGGGCTGGACAATGGCAACGCTTCAGACGGGGATTTGCGCGCTGACATGGGCGCGCCCGCCGCGCCGCGTAAATCGGGCCGCCGCGCTGGCTTTTATTCGGCAATTTTGATCGCATTGGGCGGCGCGGCCAGCTATGTCACGGCCCCTGATTTGGCTGCAAAACTGCCAGCACTTGCCCCAGCACTGGATAGCTATACCCAATGGATCAACGCATTGCGCGACCAAGTTCAAGGCGGCGTGCCGCAAGCAATGGATTTCGCAACGGGCCTACTCGCCACAGCCAAGGGTTGGCTCGCAGCGCAGGGCTGGATGTAACCCTATTGCCCACACTTCATTGCTCTGCTTTCAGCAGCGCCTGTAGGCCCGCTTTATAGGTGGGGTGCAGCAGCGAAATCCCTAACTTGGATTTGATGCGATCATTGCGCACACGTTTGGATTCGCTGTAAAAGCTGCGGGTCATTTCCGGCAGATCAGCGGTTTCGAAATGCACCACAGGCGGTGGCGGCATGCCCAAAAGCTGGGCTGCATATCTTAGAACATCCTCGGGCGGGGCGGGGTTGTCATCGCACAGATTATAAATCTGCCCCGCATCGGGTGCAGCCATCGAGGCGGCCAGCACTTGGGCGATGTCATCGACGTGGATGCGGCTGAAAACTTGGTTCTGCTTGATGATCTGCCGCGCCGAACCGTCGCGGATTTTGGAAAATGGCCCGCGCCCCGGCCCGTAGATGCCCGCGAGGCGAAAGATATGCACGGGTAGGCCCGTTTCCAGCCATTGTGTCTCGGCTAGGACGCGGGCCGTGGCGCGGGGCGATTGCGGGCGGGGGGGCGTATCTTCATCCACCCAGCCGCCGCCGTGATCGCCGTAAACGGCGGTGGTGGACAAATAGCCCACCCATGTGGGCGTGGCCGCGCGGATCGCCGCCCCCGCCTGCGCCAAGAACACATCGCCCTGCGCGTCTGGCGCGGCGCTGATCAGGATATGGCTGGCGCTGGCCAGCGCGGCGGTCAGATCGCACGGGTAGATCAGGGGCGTGACACCGCTGGCACGCATAGCTTTGGCCGCATCCACGCTGCGCGCTGTGCCCGTCACATGCCAGCCCATCGGGATCAGGCGGGCCGCCAAAGCCGCCGCGCAATAACCGTGTCCAAGGGTCAAAAGATGTCTCACGCCCCCATATCCCCCGCAAATCTGCGCAGATCAAGCATGATTTTGCCCGCTGTGCCATCGTCACAATGCTGTCATGCTGCGCAAGCTATGGCCAAGTTAGGGCCAAGTTAAGGCATGAGCTGCGGTAAACCCTTGCCACAGATAGGCCAAAGGTTTTAGATGCGCGATCAAAAAAGAGAAAATGTCATGAACACTGGTCACCCCCACGCAATTTCCCTGCCACGCAGCGCGGCAAAATCCTTTACCAACGCAGCCGAGGCCGTTGACCAGCTGATTGCGCTATATCAGCAAGAGACGGATTTTCTGATCTCGGCTTTTAGCCAAGCGGTGATCAAGGGCAAGCCCGCGACACGGCTGCGTGCCTTTTACCCCGAAATTCGCCTGACCGTGACGCAGCACGATACCATCGACAGCCGCCTGTCCTTTGGCCATGTGGCCGCCCCTGGAACCTATGCGACAACGGTGACGCGTCCCGATTTGTTTCGCAACTATCTGATCCAGCAGATCGAGTTGCTGATGAAAAATCACAAAGTGCCCGTGGAAGTCGGCCCATCGGATACGCCTATCCCCGTGCATTTCGCGGTGGCAGGGCAGACCAGCGTTGCCATCCCGCAAGAAGGCAGCCTGGATTTCTCGCTGCGCGATGTGTTCGATGTGCCTGACTTGTCGACGACGAATGATGACATCGTAAACGGCACGCGCACGCAAAACGAAGATGGTTCCGCCCCGCTGGCCCCGTTTACTGCGCAGCGTGTGGATTATTCGCTTGCCCGTTTGTCGCATTACACCGCGACAGACCCCGTGCATTTCCAAAACTATGTTCTGTTCACCAACTACCAGTTCTATGTTGATGAATTCGAGGCATTTGCCCGCGCGGCGCTGGGCGATCCTGCGCTGGGCTATACCGAATTTGTGGCGACGGGAAATCAAACCATTACGGCGCCCGATGGGGTGATTGCGCCTGTCACAAAACTGCCGCAGATGCCGACCTATCACCTGAAACGGGCGGATGGGAATGGCATCACGCTGGTGAATATCGGTGTGGGGCCAAGCAATGCCAAAACCGCCACCGATCATATCGCCGTGCTGCGCCCGCACGCTTGGTTGATGGTGGGGCACTGCGCGGGTTTGCGTAATAGCCAATCTTTGGGCGATTTTTGTCTGGCCCATGCTTATCTGCGCGAAGACCATGTTTTGGATGATGATCTGCCGATTTGGGTGCCCATTCCTGCGCTGGCAGAAATCCAGATTGCCCTGCAGGCGGCAGTGGCCGACATCACCCAGCTAGAGGGATACGAGCTAAAGCGGATCATGCGCACGGGCACTGTGGCCACCATCGACAACCGCAACTGGGAATTGCGCGACCATTCTGGCCCCGTGCGCCGCCTGTCCCAAAGCCGTGCCATCGCACTGGATATGGAAAGCGCGACCATCGCCGCCAATGGGTTCCGCTTTCGCGTTCCCTATGGCACGCTTTTGTGCGTATCGGACAAGCCATTGCACGGCGAATTGAAATTGCCCGGTATGGCGTCGGACTTTTACAAAACCCAAGTCAGCCGTCATTTGCAAATTGGCATCCGCGCGATGGAGCGCCTGCGCAAGATGCCGATTGGCAGCATTCACAGCCGCAAGTTGCGCAGCTTTGAAGAGACGGCGTTTCTGTAGAGTTGCGCTTTTGTGAACAATAGGCTTGCCAATCGGACAAAAATGCTTGCAAATGTCGCTGGTTTTGCCAAAAGCACATCACGCGCCCCTAGGGCGATCAACTGGCCGCGCTGAACGTCGGCCCTGAACGAGGGAAGAAACAAAATGTCCACCGCAATGACAAAGTCGCAACTGGTCGCCGCTATCGCTGACGCTATGGGTTCCGACAAGAAAACCGCCACCGCAGCCCTGACCGCCGTTGCCGAGGTTGTGGCGCGCGAAGTGGCCAACGGCGGCGCTGTCACCTTGCCAGGTTTGGGCAAAATGGCCTGCCGCGCACGCCCCGAACGTCAAGTGCGCAACCCCGCCACGGGCGAGACGATGACCAAAGCGGCGGACAAATCGGTAAAATTCTCGATCGCGAAAAGCCTGAAAGACATCGTGAACGGCTAATTTCTGGCAGCAATTAGTCTCCAAAAGGGTCGCCTAAGGGCGGCCCTTTTTTAGTTGCGGTCAGACCAAAGGGGCGGCCTATGGATAGAATGGCGATTGTGATGGGTGTGGTCTTTGCGATGATTTGGTCATCGGCCTTTGCCACCGCGCGCATCTTGATGGAGGGCGCGCCGCCGTTTTTGACCCTGACAGGCCGCTTTGCGCTATCGGGCTTGATTGCAGTGATCATCGCCCGCGCTTTGGGGCAAAGCTGGCGGATTGACCGTGCCACTGGGCGCTCTGTCATCATCTTCGGGCTGTGCCAAAACGGGCTATACTTGGGCCTGAACTTTTTAGCGATGCAAAAGATAGAGGCGTCGCTGGCGGCCATCATCGCCGCGTCCATGCCACTGATCGTGGCGCTGCTCGCCTCGGTCTTTCGCGGGCAGCGGATGGGTGCGCTGGGCGTGGCAGGCATGGTTACGGGGTTTGCGGGCGTTGCGATTGTTATGGGCTCGCGCCTGTCGGGCGGGGCTGATCCTATCATGGTGCTGGCCTGTATCGTGGGGGCGGCGGCGCTGGCCGTGGCCACTTTGACGGTGGGTACGGTCACAAAGGACGGCAATCTGCTGATGATCGTCGGGTTGCAAATGTGGGTAGGCGCGATTGCATTGGGGATTGTCTCGGCGTTGATCGAAACCCCTGTGGTGATGCACAGCGCCAAAATTTGGGCGGCTTTTGCCTATCAACTGCTGATCCCTGGCCTTGCCGCAACGCTGATTTGGTTTGCGCTGGTGGGGCGGATCGGGGCGATCAAAGCCTCGACCTTTCACTTTTTGAACCCCGCCTTTGGCGTGATCATCGCCGCAGCCCTATTGGGCGAGGAAATCGGCGTTTGGGATATCGTGGGCGTTGTTATTGCTGCGGTGGGTATTTTGGCCGTGCAACTGTCGAAACTGCGTCAAACGGCGACTTAAGACACTGACTTGGACACAATTGCGGCAAATCTTGCCACAGTTTTGCCATGATTGCGGGCGAAAGGATGGGTAACCGTCAGTTTCTGTAACCAAAACAGCGCAATTTAGTCCTGAATGTGGTGATCCCACGACAATTTTGGACTAAACCTATGCAAAGGGCTAGGAAATTGGCGAAAGGTAAGATAAACTTTCTACAAGGTCCCTAAAGCGGGCTAAAAAACGAGCAAAACGTACCAAACACATAAGTTTGGACATGAGGCGGAGCGGTATTATGGTGTCAGCGATCAATTTCGCTGTCCGCACTTCTGCGGGCGGAACGCAACTGGGTTCAGTTGGCGGCGAGGGGCAAAGCAATCTGATTGCTGTCCAGCCGGGGCAAAGCATTTCACTTAACCTTAGCCCAGGGTCTGTGGTGGCCTACAAGCAGCAAGGCAGCGATCTGATCGTGCAGCTGATGGATGGCCGCTCGGTCGTGTTGTCAAATTACTTTGCTGGCGCAAACACCGCACCCAGCAAGCTATATTTGTCTTCGAACGATGAAATCGTTGAAGTGCGGGTGGCTGATGGCGTGGATGGCGTCTTGTTCGCCGACTACGGCCCCACCCAAGCGATGGAAAAGTGGAGCCCGCTGGACGATCTGCGTTTTTCGCAATCGGATGTGTTGGATGATGCGCTGCTGGCGTCTAACGAGCCTGCGGGAATGGCGGGTCTTGTGCCAGGCCTTTTGGCGGGCGGTGGTACGGCGGCTGGTTTGGGCGGTTTAGGCACGGCTGCAGCTTTGGCTGGCGGCGCGGCGCTGCTGGGCAGCGGCAGCGGCGGTGATACTGACGGCGGCAGCACAGGCGGCGGCAGCACAGGCGGCGGCGGCACGGGCGGCGGTAGCACGGGCGGCGGTAGCACAGGCGGCGGTGGCATGCAGCGGCGGAGGGCGGCGGCGGCACAGGCGGCGGCAGGCACAGGCGGCGGCGGCACAGGCGGCGGCGGCACGGGCGGCGGCGGCACAACGCACACGCCGCCAACGGTGGATACCGGCACGCAGCCAGTTTTGACGACAAATACATCTAACCCCAGCATCGTCGTTACTGGCACAGGACATCCAGGTGATACTGTCGCTGTGACTGTTGGCACTAACACTGAACGCACGACGATCGGCAGCAATGGCACATGGAGCGTGACCTACACAGGCACCAGCTTGCCGCCTGACGGCACCTATGTGCCCAGCGTGATCGTGACCAATACCGTCACAGGCGGGCAGACAACGCTGACAGGATCGACCTATATCATCGACATGACGCCAGCGGCGTTTTCGGTGCTGGATGGCACCACGTCTAACGGCGATATTCACAATATCGCAAGCTATGTCTCCTCGGGTGGCAAAACCATCATCTCGGGCGCGGGCGAAGTGGGGTCGACGGTTACCGTCGTGGCCAATGGACACAGCCAATCGGCGGTTGTCGGCCAAGATGGGACGTGGAGCGTCAACTTTACCCAAACGCAGATCCCGGGCGGCGATTACCACTTGGTTCCGATCCAAGTGTTTTCAACTGACGTGAACTTGAACGTTTCGGCGGCCCTTAATACGTCAATCGCAATTGATACCGTGGCAAATGCCATTTCGGTCACCTCGCTGGCTGGCGATAACTGGGTGAACAAAGCCGAGAGTGACAATGGCTTTACCCTGTCTGGCGTGTCGGTGGGTGGTCAAAGCCTGACCATCACCTTGTCCAGCGGGGCAACGCAAACCATCACTGTTCCAGCCAATGGTCAATGGACGGCCAGTTTTGGCGGTGGCACGGTCACGCAGAACGGCGCTGCCAGCGTCACGTTGACCAGCACCGATGCGGCAGGCAACCCGAACAGTGTCACGCACAATTTCAACGTCGATACGCTGGCGACAGCCGCGATCAATGCAGGCCATGCCTTTGGCACGTCGATCAATGCTGCCGAAGCGGCAACAGGGGTAGACATCACGGGCACATCCGACCGCTTTTCGACGGTGGTTGTCACCTTCGAGGGCCAAACGCGCACGGTGACTGCCGATGGCTCTGGCAACTGGACGGCGAATTTCAACCTGTCGCATTTGGTTGGCCAAGGCGCTGTCGATGGCACCAGCACGATCACTGTGACGGCGACCGATCAATACCAAAACGTGGCCACCACGCAGCAGTCGGTGACGATCGACACCCGCGCCCCAGATGATCCGCTGTTCTTACAGGACGTGGGCACCCAAGGCACGATGTCGGGGGTGATCACCGCCGCCGCCGCAGGTGATTACACCTATCACGCTGTTGGCGCTACGGGCGCGGCGCAGCAACTGATTGTCTCGCCATCTTCGACTTGGTCGCACACCCGCGAAGACGGCACCAGCGTTGCCTCGGAAACGGTGAATTTCGCGTCCAACGTCCCGAATGGATCTTATTTGGTCATTCGTGATGTCGATGCTGCGGGCAACGAAAGCAGCACATTGCATCTTCGTTCCACCACCGAAGTGACGGTGGAGTTGGATCGCGCGGGGCTGCAAGGCTTTGACTTTGGCACAATCAATCTGCTGTCGGCAGATGCGAACGTGACCCTTGACCGCGCCACTGTGGCGGCGCTGACGGGGGCAGATAAGCAGATGACCATCACTGGTAACGCAGATGACACCGTGACGCTGGTGGGGGCAACCGACCAAAACACCACGGTCAATTCCAATGGCGAGACCTATCGACTGTATACTTTGGGTGCAGGCGTATCGGTTCTGGTAGATGACGATATGCAAATAATCCCAGCCCCCTAAGAACAAAAAAGGGGCCATGCCTGTGCGCAGATTAGGGAAAGGTAAGGCAGGGTTTGCGCGGCGCGCAGGGCCTGCCTTTGCCGCATTGTTGTTGCTGGGCGCCTGCCTTGATCAACCCTCGCGGATGAACACGGGCGCGCCGCTGACGGGCAATGTGGGCACCGAAGGGGTTATGACCAGTGCCCCAGCCGCCTCTGGCCTGATCCGTGATTTGCAAAGCCGCAACTCGGTGCTGCCCCAAGGCGGCCCCTTTGCCACGGTCGCAGAGCAGGTGCTGGCCGCCAGCAAAGGCGCAGCAGCGGCCGAGCTGCGCGTCGCGCAATTGCGCGCGGGTGCCATGTCGAAAAACTGGCTGCCCCAGATCGGGCCATCGGTGAGCCTGTCTTCGCTCTCGGGCCTTGTCGCCAGCCTAACGCTGAACCAACCCCTTTTGGACAATGGCCGCCGCAAAGCCGAGCGTGATTTTGCCGCCGCAGATGTGGAAGTGGCGGCTGTGGGCCTGTCGCAGGCGATGAACCAGCGCGTTTTCGACGGTCTGACCCATTACATCAACGCCCAGCGCGCCCATGCGCAGGCCGCCGTGGCGCGCCGCACATCAGAGCGGTTGGCAAAATTTGAAGACATGATGCGCGCCCGCGTCGATGGCGGGCTATCGGATATGTCGCAGCAATCGGTGGTCTCGCAGCGCTATGCCGAGGTGCAGGCGCAGCTGTCAGCCGATGCCGCCGCCGCCGCCACGGCAGAGGCGCAACTGGCGGCCCTGATTGGCACCGCTGTGCCCAATATGCGCGGCATCGACACATTGCGCGATATGCGCCAAGGCCCGCCCGCACTCAGCGTGCTGCGCAAACAGGGCGAGGGCGCGCGCGTGCTGGCGCAATCGCACCTCTCGCGCGCAGATATGCTGCCAGGGCTGTCGGCCAATGTTGATGTGACGGACAAGAGCACAAACCCAGGTTTGCGGCTGACGGGTCTTGGCATTTTGAATCCCGGTGCGGGGCAAACTATGCAGGCGCTGGCCGAGACAGCAACAGTCGTGCAGCGCCAAAACGCCGAGGCCGCCGAGGCCGCCCAGCGCCGCCTGATCACCCTATCGGGCGAAATTGCCACCTTGAACGCCCGCGCGGCCCAAGGGGCAAAGGTTCTGGCGCAGACCGAAAGCAATCTGGAACTGTTCACCGAGCAGTATAAGCTGGGCCGCCGCAGCCTGCTGGAATTGGTCAGCCAATACGACGCCTTTGCCAGCGCCGAGCGTGACCAAGCATCCTTGCGGTTTGATATAGCGCTGCGCAGCGTCGAAATCGCCCGCGATTTGGGTCTTTTGGTTGATGGGGAACGGCTATGAGTGCAGCGTCAACAGCAAAAAAGCGCGCCGCCACATCCGATATCATCTCGCTGCAAGCGCAATCGCGCAGCACGCAGGTCGCGGCCCGTTTGGCCGCTGCAATGGCGCGGCCAAGCGCGGAAATCACCGCCACCGCCGTCCCCGCAAACACCCAGATCAGCGCCGCCGAAGTGACGGCCGCCCTGTCAGAGGCGGTTCAAACGCCACTGGCCCCGCCCGTGGCCCCGCAGCCCAGCCAAGCGCGCGCGCTGGCGGAAATGATCGCGATGGGTTTGGGGCTGCACGGCCATAAGGTATCCGTGGGCGATGTGCTGGAACAATTGACCTTGCACGACAGCGGATCGGCCCCCAGCTTGGGCCAGTTGCAACCCACTTTGAAAGCCTTGGGTATCACGGCTAACTTGCGCGACATTTCGCGCGCGCAGGCAGGCGACTTTCCTGCATTTGCGCTAAACAAGCAGGGCGCGCTGGCGCTGCTTTTGGGTCTGGGCGCAGGGCGCGGGCAAGTGGACCTATATGATCCCGACGCGCCAGATCAGCGGCGCGAGGTGGCTTTGGCGCAAGCGGGCCTTGCAGGCGAAGTGCTGTGTATTCAAACAGGCATCGAACAAATCGCGCAGCGCCACACCCCCCAAGCCGCGCCCAAACATTGGTTCTGGGGCCAATTCGCCCGCTATCGCCGCCAGTTGATGGAGGTGGCTGCAGGCTCGTTGGTTGCCAATATTCTGGCCGTTGCCGTTTCGCTGTTTTCGATGCAAGTTTATGACCGCGTGATCCCCTATCAAAGCCAACCCACGCTGTGGGTGTTGGCCATGGGCGCAATGCTGGCCATTGTGATGGAAGCTGCGCTGAAACTTGCCCGCTCTGGCCTGATGGACATGACGGGCAAGCGGATCGAATTGGCGGTGCAGGCCGATTTGATGGAAAAGCTGCTGGGCATGAAACACGGGCCCGCCGCGCGCAGCCCCTCGACGCTGTTTTCCGCGATGCGCGAGTTTTCGTCCGTTCGCGAATTCTTTACCGCAACCACCATCGGCACCGTGGCCGATCTGCCCTTTATCTTGCTGTTCTTGGCCCTTGTTGCCAGCATCGGCGGCAATTTGGTTTGGATCTTGGTTGCGGGCGGCGCGCTGATGGTGCTGCCTGGATTTTTACTGCAACGCAAAATGGTGGCAATGACCCATGCCGCCCAAGGGGCCAGCACCCGCGCCGCGCGTTTGCTATACGAGGCGATTTTCGAGGCAGAAACCGTGACCACACAGCGCGGCGAAGATCGCATTCGCCGCATTTGGTCGGAGCTCTCTGCCCTGTCGGCAGTGCATTCGGCAGACCAGCGCCAGCTGACCGCCAAGCTGGGCTATTGGGCCCAAGGCGTGCAGCAGGCGACCTATGTTTTGGCCGTTGTCGCGGGGGCCTACATGGTTTTTGCGGGCGAATTTACCGTGGGCACGATCATTGCTGTGGGCATGTTGACGGGCCGCACCCTTGGCCCGCTGGCCGCCCTGTCGGGGACGATGGCGAAATGGAGCAATGTGAAATCAGCACTGGACGGGCTGGATGCAATTGCAAATGCGCCGCAGGCCCTAGATCCCGCGCGCCATTACCTGCGCCGCGACCACATCGCGGGCCATTTTGAACTGCGCAAGACGACATTTCGCTATGATCCCAAAGGCGCGGCCACTGTCGATATTGACGCGCTGGCCATTCCCGCAGGGCAGCACGTGGCGATTTTGGGCGCAAACGGGTCGGGTAAATCGACACTTCTGCGGATGCTTGCAGGCATTTATGAGCCGGGCGAGGGCCGCATTCTGTTGGACGGGGTGGACTTTGGTCAAGTGCATCCGCGCGATCTGCGCCGCGCCATTGGCTATTTGGGCCAAGATGTGCGCCTGTTCGCGGGCAGCCTGCGCGACAATCTGAACATGACAGGGTTCGAACGCAACGACGAGCGTTTGCTGGCAGCGTTGGATTTTGCGGGTCTTGGGGCATTTGTGCGCGCCCATCCGCGGGGCTTGGATCTGGAAATTCGCGAAATGGGCGAGGGCCTGTCCGTGGGCCAACGCCAATCTTTGGGCTGGGCGCGGCTGTGGCTGGCTGACCCTTCGGTTGTTATTCTGGATGAACCCACCGCCGCGCTGGATCAAACCTTGGAAGCCGCGCTGGTGGCGCGTCTTTCGGAATGGCTGGCAGGTCGCACGGCGATCATCGCCACGCACCGCCTGCCCATTTTGCAACTGGCGCAGCGTGTGATGATCTTGCAAGGCGGCCGCGCTATGGTGGACGGGCCACGCGATGCCGTGCTGGCCCATTTGAACCGCAGTGCAGCGCCCGCGCAAGGTGCGCCCAATCCTGCCGCCGCCGTCAGTACTGGGGCCGTGACTATTGGGGCTGTGCGTCTTGTGCCCAGCGCTTCGGCGCAATCTGACGAGGTCACAGAATGAGCCTGGCAGCATTAGACAACGACTTTGCCCTAAAGATGCGCGGCCCCAGCCGCATGATCTGGACAATCGCCGCCGCTGTGGCCGTGTTTATCGCATGGGCCGCAATAGCGTGGGTGGATGAGATTGTCCGTGCCACAGGCGAGGTTGTGTCATCCTCGCGCCCGCAGATTATCCAAAATTTTGAGGGCGGGATTCTGGCTGAGCTGAACGTGGGAGAAGGGGATTTGGTCGAGGCGGGCCAAGTTCTTGCCCGCCTATATGGCACAGAGTATCAATCCGCTGTCGATCAATTGAGTGACGAAATTGCAGCCCTTGCAACCCGCCGCCTGCGGCTAGAGGCGGAAATGGCGGGGCTGGACGCCTTTGACGTGCCGCAGGATATAACGCTGCGTGTGCCCGATATTGTCGCCTCGGAACGTGCCTTGTTGAAGGCACGCCAAGCCGAATACGCCTCGCGCGTGGACGGCGGACAGGCGGTGCTGGATCAGGCCGCACAAGAGCGTGACCTGCTGGAAAAGATGTATAAACGCGATGTCGCCCCTCTGATCGAGGTGACGCGCGCGCGCAAAGCCTATTCAGATGCAGAGAACCGCCTGAACGAGGCGGTGACGACAACCAAAATGGAACGCGCCAGCGACTATTCCAAAACCCAGACTGAACTGGCCAGCCTGCGGCAAAAGCTGGAACTGGCCCAAGACCAGCTGCGCCGCACTAACCTTGTCTCGCCTATGCGGGGGATTGTGAATAAGCTGTCTGTAACGACGATTGGCGGAGTTGTCCGTTCGGGCGAAGAAATACTGCAAATCATCCCCGTGGATGAAGAGTTGTTTATCGAAGCCAAGGTCAAACCCCGCGACATTGCATCGGTGCGGCAGGGCCAAGATGCAACGGTGAAACTGACCGCCTACGATTACACGATTTATGGATCATTAAAGGGCAAGGTTACCTTTATTTCTGCCGATACGTTCAAGGACGAAAATTCGCGCGCGCCCGATGGGGATGCGCATTATAAAGTGACGTTGCAAGTTGATCGGGGGCAATTGTCGGGCCGCAAGCAAGGTCTGGAAATTCGCCCCGGTATGCAAGCAGACGTAGAGCTGCAAACGGGCGGCAAAACGGTGCTGACCTATCTGACCAAGCCGCTTTATAAATCCAGCCAAGCCCTGCGCGAGCGTTAGGGCAAACCCAATACCATGAATTCCCCTAAAATTGCGCTTTTAACGCCGTGCTAACACCTTTGGCATAAGACTGGTCCTTGGGTGTAATTCAAGGGTGGTTCTATGGCCGGGCAGGGTAATGCCGCGCCAATCATTATCAAACGAAAAAAGGTTATTCAGGGCGGCGGGCACCATGGCGGTGCTTGGAAAGTTGCCTATGCCGATTTTGTGACGGCAATGATGGCCTTTTTCATGTTGATGTGGTTGCTAAACGCGACAACAGAAAAACAGCGTAAGGGGATTGCGGATTACTTTAATCCGACAATTCCGATCACCCGCGTTTCTGGCGGCGGGGACGGCGCCTTTGGCGGCGATTCGATTTACTCCGAGCAGTCTTTGGCCAAAAACGGCACAGGCCAGCCTGACGGTGAACCCAGTGAAGACGCCGAGCAAGGCGGCAAAGAGGACGCGGCTGAAGAAGCGGCAGCTGCCCAGCAACAGGCCTTTGCCCAAATGTCTGAGCAGCTTTCCAAACGGGGCGGCGAATCCATGACAATGGAGCGTCTTATGCGGCACGTCATCACGCGCGTCACCGACGAAGGTCTGGTTGTGGAATTGTTTGATCTGCCAGATGCCCCCCTGTTTGATGGCCAAACCGACCAGCCCACCGAAAACACGCGCCTGATTGCGGCCTTGCTGACCGATGTATTTGCCATATCGACAAATAATCTGGCGCTGAACGGGCATATTCAAACCTATCCTGTGACGCTGATCGAAAATCCCGCGTGGGATTTGACAACGCGGCGCGCCCACATGATGCGCCAACTGCTTGAGGGGGCGAATATGCCGCCTGCCCGCATTGTGCGCGTCACGGGCCACGCAGACCGAAAACCTGTCACCAATGACCCCGCGGCCATTCGCAATAACCGCATCGAAGTTGTCTTGCTGCGCAAAGATCGGTGAACGGGGCCACCTGCGGGCTGAAAGCAGCGGTGGATTGCTAAATTACAACGGATTTTAATTGTTAGGGGGATTTTAACAGCTGCTGTGACAGAGCTGGTGCATAAAAGGTTGCTGCAGAAAGGCGCAAACATGACGATTTCCTCCTCGCTCAGTGCGGGGGTCGCAGGGCTGAATGCCAATGCCACCCGCCTTGCCACCATTTCCGACAACATCGCCAACTCGGCCACCTTTGGCTATAAACGGGCTTCGACCAGTTTTGAAACCATGGTAATCACGCCCAACCCAGGGTCTGGGGTCTATTCGGCGGGCGGGGTTCGGGCCGCGTCGACGCGCCTTGTGGATGAGAGGGGCGCGCTGGTGTCCACCACTAACGCGCTGGATTTGGCCGTTTCTGGGCGGGGCATGTTTCCCGTGACCTCTGCGGTTGGAATTGGCGAGGGAATATCCGACCGCGCCCTGATGATGACCACAACGGGCAGTTTCAACCCCGATGCACAAGGCATGTTGCGCACCGCATCGGGCCTTGTGCTGCTGGGCTGGGCGGCCAATGCCGATGGCACAATTCCCGTGCTGCCGCGCGATACGATTGCGGGGCTGACGCCTGTTGTTGTGAACGCAAATCAACAAGCGGGCGATCCAACAACCATGCTACGACTGGGGGTAAACTTGCCTGCAACGGCGACCGAGGCGGGGGCGAGTGGCACTCCGCTGCCCCTGTCGGTGGAATATTTTGGCAACCTTGGCACATCCGAGGCGCTGTCGATCAACTTTACCCCCAGCGTTCCCGCCTCAGGCGCATCGAACACATGGAACCTGCAAATCCGCGATTCTGCGCAGGGCAATACTCTGATCGGCGAGTATACACTCGTCTTTGATGACACGCGCGGCAATGGTGGCACTTTGGCCTCGGTGACAGCAATTTCTGGGGGGGCTTATAATGCTGCAACGGGCGAGGTGGGTTTGACCGTGGCAGGCGGTCCCTTGACCGTGGCCATTGGGCGCACGGGCGATCCAAATGGGCTGACCCAATTGTCAGACAGCTTTGCCCCCACTTCTATTACCAAAGACGGCTCTCCCGTGGGCAACTTGACGGTGGTCGAGGTGGATGAAGACGGCTATTTGAACGCGACTTATGATACGGGCTTTACGCGCCGTCTGTATCAAATCCCCCTGGTAGATGTGCCCAATTTGAACGGGCTAAAGGCGCTCAACAATCAAACCTATCAGGTTTCGCCGTCATCAGGGTCGTTTTTCTTGTGGGATGCAGGGGATGGGCCAACTGGCGCAGTCGTCGGCTATGCGCGCGAAGGTTCAACCACCGATGTGGCAGGCGAACTCACAAACCTAATCCAAACCCAGCGCGCCTATTCGTCCAACGCCAAGGTCATCCAAACCGTGGATGAAATGCTGCAAGAAACCACGAATATCAAGCGATAGGCAGATAGATGTCTATTTCAGGGGCAATGCATGCGGCCCTGTCGGGCCTGTCCACCACAGCGCGCGGCGCAGAAGTGGTATCGACCAACATTGCCAATGCCCAAACCGAAGGCTACGGGCGACGCGAAATGCAGGTCGCTGTGCGCGAAATGGGGGCCACCTCGCAGGGGGTGCGTGTGGCGGGCATTGTCCGCCATTCCGACCCAGTTGCCATTTCTGACCGCCGTCTTGCGGGAGCGGGGGCCGGCGCGCGCAGCGTCGCCAGCGATTTCTTGCAGCGCATTGAAACCGCCATTGGCACGCCCGACAGCGAAACCTCGGTCAATGCGCGCATTGCCGCCTTTGAGCGCGCCCTGATTGAGGCAACCTCGCGTCCTGACAGCGAGGCGCGGTTGAACTCGGTTGCCCAAGCTGCCAAAAACCTGATCGGCCACATTGGCGCTGCCGCCACCGAGGTGCAAACCCAGCGCGCCCGCGCCGACGATATGATCGAAGACGAGGTGGGCCGCCTGAATAAGGCGCTGGCCCAAGTGGCCGACTTGAACACCAAGGTTCTGGCCCATGTCGGCACGGGGCGCGATGCCTCTGGCCTGATGGACCAACGTCAACAAATCATTGATTCGATTGCACAAATCATCCCGCTGCGCGAAGTAGCCCGCGATGGCGGCAAGATTGCGCTGTTCACAACGGGCGGGGCGGTATTGGTTGAAGGCAGCGCCGCGACCATCGGATTTATCCCCGTGGGCGTGATCACACCCGACATGACCCTTGCCAGCGGCGCGTTATCTGGCCTTACCTTGAACGGGCAGAACATTCCCACAGATGCCGAAGGCGGGCTGATGTCGGGCGGCACTTTGGCCGCCTATTTTGCCCTTCGCGATGTCACGGCTCCGCAAATGCAAGAAAAGCTGGACGCCATCGCCCGCGATCTGTTGGAGCGTTTTGCCAGCCCTGCGGTGGACACCACCCTTGCCCCTGGGGATGCGGGTCTGTTTACGGACATGGGCGGGCCCTTTGCCGCGGCCAACGAACTGGGCCTTGCCCAAAGGCTGCGGCTAAACCCCGCCGCCGACCCCGCCCAAGGCGGCGCTTTGTGGCGGCTGCGCGACGGTCTTGGCGCTGCGGCTCAGGGCGCGATTGGCAATGCCAGCTTGCTGGGCGCTTTGGGCGAAACCCTAACTGCCCAGCGTAGCCCCGTGTCGGGCGGGTTTTCCCTTGGCACGCGCAGCTATGACACTTTGGTTGCCGACATGGTTTCGGGTATCGCGTCCGCGCGACTTACTGCGCAGGGCGAAACCAGTTTCGCCAATGCCCGCTTTGACCATTTGAAAAGCATCGAACTCGCGGACGGCGTGGATACCGACCAGGAAATGCAAACGTTGCTGCTGATCGAGCAGTCCTACGCGGCCAACGCCCGCGTGATGAAAGCCGCCTCTGAGATGATTCAAACCTTGTTGGGATTCTGACATGACCACGATTTCATACGGTGATCTTGCGCAATCCTTCCTGCTGCGGCGGCAGAATGTGACGACAAAAACCGAAATGCAGCTGCTACAAACCGAGGTGGTCACGGGGCAGTCGCGCGACATCACGGCCAAAGTGCGCGGCGATGTGGTGCCCCTTGCGGGTTTAGATGCAAGCGTCGCGCGGTTGAACGGCTATCAAACACTGGCGCGCGAACAGCTTTTGGTGATGGGGGCGATGCAAACCGCGCTGAATACGGTGCATGATCTTTCCTCTAATTTGGCCGAATTTCTGATAGGCGTCAGCACAGGGGTGTCCGAGACACGTGTTGCGGCGGCGGGCACCACGGCGCGGTCGAACTTGGAAACGGTTGTTTCCGCGCTGAACACCCGCTTTGGCGATCGGTCGATCTTTTCAGGGATGGCCACATCTTCCCCTGCATTGGCGGATGCAAATAGTTTGCTCAGTGCGGCCGAAACGGCCATTACGGGCCTGACCGCACCTGCCGATATCGAAACTGCGCTGGGCGCGTGGTTCGATAGCCCAACAGGGTTCGAGGCCAATGTCTATCAAGGCGGTGCGCCACTCGCGCCCCTATCCGTGGCGGCGGGCGAAGAGGCAAGTATGCCAATCACCGCACTTGACCCCGCGATAAAGGCTACGCTGAAAGGTTTGACCATGGCCGCGCTGCTAGACCGCGGGCTGCTGGCGGGAAATTTTGAGGAACGCCAGAATATTGCCAATCGCGCGGGCCTTAGCCTTTTGCAAACAAACACCGATCGCGCCTATCTGACGGGCCGACTGGGCGCAGTTGAGGCGCAAGTGCAGGCCGCCGCCGCCCGCAACAGCGCGGAAGTGACCAGTTTGGAAATCGTGCGCAACGACATCACGCTGGTGGATCCCTATGAGGCGGCCTCAAAGCTGCAAGACACACAGTCGCAACTTGAAAAGATTTACACACTTACCGCGCGCATGACGCGCCTTAGTTTGATGGATTATCTGTGATGCGCCAGTTTACCACCGCTTTATACTTGCTTTTGGCCGCAGTGGCGATGTCCGCCCCGCTACAGGCCGAACCGATCAGGATCAAGGATCTTGTCGAATTTGATGGCGTGCGCGCCAATGATCTGGTGGGCTATGGTTTGGTTGTGGGGCTAAACGGCACAGGGGACGGTTTGCGCAACGCCCCCTTTACCGAAGAGATGATGGCCAATTTGCTAGAGCGATTGGGCGTAAACGTCTCGGGCGAGGATTTTCGCCCCAAGAACGTTGCCGCTGTCTTTGTGACAGCCGCGCTGCCCCCCTTTGCCCGGGCAGGCTCGCAAATTGATGTGACCGTTTCGGCCATGGGCGATGCGAAAAGCCTGCTGGGTGGCACGCTGGTGATGACGCCTTTGAACGGGGCGGACGGGCAGATTTATGCCGTGGCCCAAGGCGCGATCATCGCGGGCGGCATTTCTGCCGAAGGCGAGGCGGCCCGCGTGGTGCAAGGCGTACCCACCGCGGGGGTGATCCCATCTGGTGGGCGGGTCGAACGGGAAGTTGACTTTGAATTTGCCTCACTACGCTCGTTGCGCCTTGCGCTGCGCGATCCAGATTTCACCACAGCGTCGCGGATCGAGGCGGCGATAAACGCGCAGTTTGGCCGTGGCACTGCCGAAATGCTGGATTCGGGCACGGTTAATCTGGACATTCGCGCCACGCGCCAAGGCTCGCCCGCGCGGGCCTTGGCCATTGTCGAAAATCTCAGCGTTGATCCCCAGCGCCGCGCCCGTGTCGTGGTGGACCAACGGTCGGGCACGATTGTGATGGGCGAAGATGTGCGCATCAGCCGCGTCGCCGTTGCCCAAGGCAATCTGACCCTGCGCATCCAAGAGGAACCTGTTGTTGTGCAGCCAAACCCATTTTCCGAAGGCGAAACCATCGTTGTGCCCCGAAGCACAGTGGACATCCAAAATGATCCTGGCACAGGTCTGGCAGAAGTGTCGGGCGGCACGTCCTTGTCTGAAGTGGTCGCAGGGTTGAATGCTTTGGGCGTGGCGCCAAATGATATGATCGACATTTTGAAAAGCATCAATGCAGCAGGCGCGCTGCATGCTGAATTCGTGGTAAACTAATCCGTGGTAAATTAAGGGGCCGCGCAGCCAGCAAACGGGTGAGTGGCGCGCTAACTTTCCAGATTTAGCGCGTACTTTTCGTTTGCGACTTTGCAAAATAGCGCCGCATCGCGCAGCTGTCCCCTACATTAAACATAGCTGCGCACCAAAGCGCTGGCGATCAGGGACCAACCGTCGGCAACGACAAAAAAGGCCAGCTTAAAGGGCAGCGACACGACGGCAGGGGGAACCATCATCATCCCCATGGACATTAAAATCGCAGCAACGACCAAATCGATAATCAAGAACGGCAAGAAAATCACAAACCCAATTTCAAAAGCACGCTGAATTTCTGATAGAATAAACGACGGCACCAACAACGACAGCGGCGCGTCTGGAATGGCCAATGCCGCCGTCTCGACCCGTAACTCTGCCATGGCGGCAAAGGTTTCGGGGTCTAGCCGCGCGGCCATAAAGGCGCGGAAAGGCGCTAAAACCAGCGGGATAGCCGCCTGCACATCAATGGCCCCATTTTGCAACGGCATCAGCCCATCAGTCCATGCCTTGGTAAAAACGGGGTCCATGACAAACCACGTCAAAAACAGCGCCAGCGAGATGATCAGCATATTGGGCGGCGATTGCTGCAACCCAATCGCCTGCCGTAGAATCGACAGAACTGTCACGATAAAGGGAAAACAGGTGATCATCACCGCAAGCCCAGGCACAAGGCTAAGCACAGTGACCAGCAGCAAAAGTTGGATCGACCGCGCCGCCAGCGAGGTGTCGTCCCCGAAGTTTATTGAAATATCTTGCGCCAAAACGGGGCCCGCGATGATCAGCGCAATCAGGCTGATGAGGCCAGTGGCCAGTCTTGCGCGGCCTGCGCGCCTTTTATCGGCCATGTTAAATGCCGCCGCGCAAATTGGCCACTTCGGTCAAGCGCACCGCCAATTGCCCTGAACCCTCACCGTCCAATTCCTGCAATTCGCCGCGCGCAATCAGCCTGTCTCCGACATATAATTCGACTGGGTCATCCACGCGGCGATCTAGAGGCAGAACCGAATCACGTGAAAGCCGCAGCAAGTCGTTTACCAGTGGGCGCGCCTTGCCCACGGAAATGGTCACCTCAATTGGCACTTGGCCAAACGGGTTTTGATCGTTGGGTTCAGTCATTTTGCGTCCTTTCTGGAAGCTGAAAGAATTGTGTTACAGCAAGCGCGATTTCGGCGATTGCGCCATCTAAGTCGATGCGAGTTTCGCTTTGGCCTAATTTTAAAACGGCCTGCCCTTCACCAAGGCTGGGCTCATCGATAAGATGGTGGGGCGGGCCATTGGTCTGGGCCATCATCGCCTCTACGGCTGGGCGGACAGCTCCGTTGATCATAATTTCGACAGGGCAATCCGAGGCGCGATCGCTCAAAGGCCGCAAGTGCTGCACGATGGTCGGCGCAAGCGAGGCGCGCGCGATGGCCGGTAACAGGCGGGCGACGATATCTTGCAGCAAAGGTTCCATCGCGCCCAGCACATGTTGGCGCGCATCTGCGAATGTAAAGCTAAGGCTTTTCAAATGCCGCGCCAATTCGGCACTGATTTGGGTTTGATCGTTTTGCTGGGCAGCGGCGGCATCGTCCCAGCCCGCGCGATAGCCTTGATCATAGGCCATCAATTTGGCCTCTTCAAAAGCAATGCTCTCCAAGACGACCACAGGGGTTTGCCCCTGTTCCAGCGGCGCTTCGAACACCTCTAGGTTAAGCGCCCTCATGCCTTTTCCTCCTCGGTCTCCATCCAGCCACGCAGAATCTCAACCGATTCTGCCTGGCGTTCTTCGATCAGGCGGCGCAGGCGGGCGACGGGGTCGGCGCTAGCGTCCGCACCGTTGCCCGTCCTGTCGAAATTGTCCAAATTGACCATGGGCAAATCGCCAAAACTGTCGATTTCGCCTGTCAGCACGTCGCCGCCCGCCACCCCAGGCAGGGCCAAGCCCCCACTATCTGGCGCAGGCAGCGCCTCGGCCCGCGCAGGTGCAAAGCGCCCCGCCAGCATAGGGCGGATCACAAACAACCCCAGCACCAGCGCCACCAAGCCAAGCACCAAAGTTTGGATCAAGGTCATCATGTTGAACCCTGCAAACATAGAGGCTGTGGCCAGCGCGCCCGCTTCGGGCAGGGGCTGAAACTCTAGCGATTTCAGTGTCAGAACGTCGCCGCGCGCCTCGTCTAAACCGACTGCCGAGGCAACAAGCTCGCGCAAAACCGCCAGCTCCTCGTCAGGGCGGGGGGTATTGGTGACAGTTCCATCGGCGCCCACGGTTTGCGATCCATCAACCAAAACGGCGACAGATATCTTCTTAATTGACCCCGGCGCTTTGATCACGTCGCGCGTGGTTTCCGAAATCTCATAGTTCACTCTTTCGCGCTGTTCCGAGGTTTCGGATTTTCCGTTACCGCCAGCCCCGTCTTGTCCCTCGGGCAGGTTAGAGGCCACGGTTACATCACTGCCCGCCGCACTTTCGCTGCCTGTCGATGAGTTGGTTTCGGTGGAAATCGCCACGCGCCCCTGCGGATCAACTTTGCGCTCGCTGATCTGCTCGCTTTCGGTGACGACATCGACGTTCACCTCGACAACCGCTTTGCCTGGACCGACGCGGGCGGACAGCAATCGCTCGACATTGGCGCGCAGTTCGGCTGCGCGGGTGTCGCCCATCGCGCTGGGGGCAATCTGATCACCCTCAGATGGGATCAGCCCAGAAACCGCATCAATGACCGCGACGTCATTGGGCAGCATCGACGGCACTGCGGCGGCCACCAAATGGCGCAGCGCCCGTGCCTGCAGCGGTGCGATTGCGCCAGTGATCGAGGTTATGGTCACGCTGGCCGAAGGTTTCACGTTGCGTTGAAACGGTTGCGACGGCGCTTGGGCGATATGAACCCGCGCCGATTTTATCTGCGGATTGGCCAAAATTGTGCGGGCCAACTCGCCTTCTTTGGCGCGCCAATAGGCGGCATCGAACATCTGCGACGTTGTGCCAAACCCAGAAAGTCCGTCCAGAATTTCATAGCCTGCGCCCCCTGCGGCGGGCAGGCCTTCGCTGGCCAAGGTCATGCGCAGGTTGTCGCGAACCGCGCCGTCGACATAGATCGAATCACCCCGCACTTCGTAAATTGCGCCTTGCGCATCCAGCGCCGCCACCACCTCTCCCGCCGAGGCAGACGACAGCCCTGCATAAAGCAGCGTCATGTTCGGCGCGGCGGCCATGCGCGATAGGCCCAAAATCGCCACAAAAACCGCAAGGGTTGCCCCTGCCACAACCATCCGCCGGCGCATGTCCATCGCTTGCCAGATTTGGATTAAATTCTGCACGTCACTCTCCTGCAAGGCTTCTGCCCTTTGAAGCAGATTGACCGATTGGTCTTAACAATCGGTTAGTGACCTTTGGGTAATGTGCATTTGTGAAAGACAGTATTGGAGGCAGCCGTGGCTGATGCCGAAGCGCCGCAGGAAGTGGCACCGAAGAAATCGAAAAAACCCCTTATGATCGGGGTGTTACTGGCGCTTGTCTTGGGTGGCGGCGGCTTTTTTGCCGCCTATTCGGGGATGATTCTGGGCAGCCATCCCGCAGGGGAATCGGTTGCTCAAGACGCGGCCAGCCCGCTGCCCGATATAGCCTTTGTGCCCGTTGATCCATTGATCATCACATTGGGTAGCAGCCAGTCTGGGCGAAATTTGCGTTTTTCGTCGCAGATCGAAGTGGCCAAAGCCTACGCCGCTGATGTGGCACTGCTTATGCCGCGTATTGTAGATGTCATGAACGGTTATTTGCGTGCAATTGATCCCGCGGAATTGGACGATCCAGCCATGCTGCTGCGCATTCGCGCGCAACTTTTGCGCCGTATTCAAATGGTCACGGGGGATGGGCGCGTGCGCGATTTGCTGGTGACGGAATTTGTGTTGAACTAGGGGCGCAAGATGGAGTTTATCGCTGATATCCTGATGACCGCTGGCAGCTTTGGTGCGGCGGTTTACTGTTACGTTTTGTCCAATCGTTTAAAGCGATTCACAACGCTTGAATCGGGAATGGGCAGCGCCATTGCCGTGCTTTCGGTTCAGGTCGATGATATGACCCGCGCCCTAGAGGGCGCGCGCAGCGCAGCGCATGCGCAGTCCGATGGGCTGCGCAATCAAACCCAGCGCGCCGAAGCTGTCATGGCCCAGCTACAGCTCTTGATGGCAGCCCTGCATGATTTGCCTAAACCAGAGGCCAAAGGCGCAGACTTAGCTGACGACCCAGACGGCGATCGCAAGCTGCGCTTTGTGCGCCGCCGAAATGAGGGCCGCGACCTAGAGGCGGCGGAATGACTTTGTCGCGCAAAATCACGCCCAGCGCATTGGTGATCTTGGCACTATTCTTTGCGTCATCGGGGGCTCTGCGGCTCGGCACCGAATTGGGCGCGGCATTGGCCGCAATTTCCGATGCGCCGGCATCGGGTGGCCCCGAAGACGATTTGCCCGCAGCGCCTGCCAGTTGCGCAGCCCCGCCAGCGGCATTGGCCCAAGCCCTAAAATCACGTGACCAAGAGCTGTCCACCCGCGAGGCGATGGTTGCGCAAAAAGCGGCGGCCTTAACCCTTGCGCAAGAAGCGCTGGAAAAGCGGATGACCGAATTGGCCCAAGCCGAGGAAAGTCTGAAAAAAACCATCGCGATGGCCGATGGCGCGGCCGAACAGGATTTGGGCACCTTGACGGCAGTTTATGAAGCCATGAAACCCGCTGATGCCGCCAAGCTGTTTGCGGCCATGGCACCAGATTTTGCGGCTGGGTTCCTAAGCCGCATGCAGCCTGCTGCTGCGGCGGCAATTTTGGCCGGCATGCCCCCCGAGAGGGCCTATTCAATTTCGGTTCTGATCGCGGGGCGAAATGCATTGGCCCCGAAGGGATAAATTTGCAGTTTGTTAAGGCGCGTGTGGCACATTTTGGCACAGCGGCTTGGTGTCGTTCGCAATCTAGGGGAATGTTATGGTCGGCGCGATCGGTATTGTTGTGATCATGGTTATGGTCTTTGGCGGCTACATGCTGGCTGGGGGTAAACTGGGGCCGATTCTGGCATCGCTTCCCTTTGAAATGATTATGATCGGCGGGGCGGCTGTCGGTGCATTCTTGATCTCTAATGACATGGCGGCCGTCAAAACGACGGCAAAAGATGTCAGCAAGGTCTTTAAGGGACCAAAGTGGAAGCCTGATGACTATCGCGATCTGCTTTGCCTGTTATTCGAGTTGATAAGGCTTGCGCGCACCAATCCCGTTGGCCTTGAAGAACATATTGAAAATCCGCATGAATCGGCGATCTTTTCGCGTTATCCGCGCATTCAGCATGATCACGAAACAGTGGATCTCATCGCGGATACGCTGCGGGCCGCTTCGATGAATTATGATGATCCTCATCAGGTGGAGGAAGTGCTGGATAAACGCGTCGAGGCGGCGTTAAATCACGCTTTACACTCTAGCCACGCTTTACAATCTGTGGCCGATGCTTTGCCTGCGTTGGGTATTGTGGCCGCTGTTTTGGGTGTGATCAAAACCATGGGATCTTTGGACCAACCACCCGAAATATTAGGGAAAATGATTGGCGGTGCCTTGGTTGGTACCTTTTTGGGCGTCTTCTTAGCTTATGGTCTGGCCGGGCCCTTTGCCGCAAGAGTGAAAACCGTGGTCGAAGATGATGGCCATTTCTACCAGTTGGTGCGCGAGGTGTTGGTCGCCAACCTGCACCGTCACGCCCCCAATATCTGCATCGAGGTGGGTCGGCAAAATACCCCTCATCACGTCAGGCCCAGTTTTTCCGCTGTCGAGGAATCGCTGCGCAGCCTAAAACAGGACGCCGCATGATCAAACGCCTCATCGCCCTGTTGATATTTGTGGCCAGCCCAGCTTTGGCCACGCCCGTCGAGGTGACGACGGGCGAGCACGCGGGATTTACCCGCGTGGTGCTGAACTTTGGCACAGCCATAGATTGGGAGTTTGGCCGCACCAATGACGGCTATCGGTTTCGGCCCCGCAATCTACAGGCCACATACGATCTACAATCCGTATTCAAGCGCATTGGCAATTCGCGACTCGCTGCGATTTCATCTGATCCAGTCACATCAGAGCTGGACATTGGATTTGCCTGCGCTTGCCATGCCATCCCATTTGAGTTTCGATCTGGAATTGTCGTAATAGACTTGCGTGACGGCCCCCCGCCCAATGGGTCGTCTTTTGAAACTGAATTGCCAAAACGCATCGCGGCGCTGCCACAGCCAGAGGCAGTCAATGCCGTTTCAGGGCCAACAGGTTACAACTGGTTGCAAGTGGCGCGCGAAAAATCGCAGGCGCCCAGCCCTGACGCAGCACCAGATTTGGCTATCCTGCCGTCGTCTGCCCCAGATCTACAGCCCCTGCGCGAGCAGTTGTTGCGCCAATTAAGTCGAGGCGCAAGCGAAGGCGTGATTGATCTTGATCTGCCCCAAAACCAGCAACCTCTTCCCCCTAAGGCCGAGGTTCAGGCGGCGCGCATAGCTTTAGAAGAATTGGGTGGCGTCCAAACGAAAACAGCCAGAGAGCCGCAGATCCCGCTTGGTGCGCAGGGCGCTGAATGCCTATCAAACGAAGATTTGGCCCTACACGACTGGGGGGCGGACAACGGTGTTGGCGCACTGTTATCGCAAGACATGACAGCCCTTGTGGGCGAATTCGACACGCCAGAGCCGACGGCGATCACGCGCGCTGTCAAAGCCAGATTATTTTTGGGTTTCGGCCAAGAAGCGCGCCAAATTATGCAGGCCTTTCCCGAGGCCGCAAAGAATGAGCCAACACTGATGGCACTCAGTTACTTGGTAGACGGGCAGGCAGACCCCACTGGCGGATTTCAGGGGCAGGGACACTGCGAAACTTCCGCCGCACTGTGGGCTAGTATATCTGACCCAAAACTGACGGCGCGATCTCAGGTGAATGGTAAGGCTGTTACCCTCGCCTTTGCCGCGTTGCCGCGCCACTTGCGCCATCTTTTGGGTCCCAGTCTTATAGAACGATTTTTGGCGTTAAAAGACAATGAAACTGCGTCGAGCCTGAGCAATATCATGATGCGCGCTGGTCCCCAAGACACTGCGCAGATCGCCGTATCACAGGCAAAAATTGACCTCGCGAAAGGAGACGCGGTCGGTGCAGAAAGGCATTTAGACAACCTCGGCGACGACGCAAAGAACGCCAACACCTTGGCGACAGCCGAAGCTGCCATCACGCGCGTCCAAGCACGTATCGCGCAAGGTCTACCTGTCGAAAAAGATGCCGTCGCTGCCCTTGCCGCGATGCAGTCGGAAATGCACACGACTGATCTAGGGCCAAAAATCGCCGTTGCCAAACTTCACGCTCAGGCGGCCTCGGGCGACTTTGCGGCGGCCTTCGCAGGCCTTGCAGACCTTCCGTCAGAGGCGCCAACTGTGTTGCAAGTGCTGGCCTCATTGGCCGACGATTCGGATTTGCTGATCTATGCAATCTCTTCCCCGCCCGATGTGGCGGCGGCGGCCACTGCTGAAACAGCACAGATAATCGCCCAACGGCTATTGGATTTGGGCCTGCCAAATTACGCTCAGGATTGGATGAAAATAGGCAGGCAAGATCGTGGACTTTTGTTGGCAAGAATTGAAATTGCTCGCCAAGATGCGCGCGCCGCCTTGGCCGCCCTGGAGGGCGATAACACAATTTTGGCCGCAGAGTTGCGCGCAGCGGCGTACACAATTATCGGCGATTTTGGTGCAGCGGCACGCGCATTGAAAGACGCACCTGAATCTGCGCAAGTTTTCGCCCTCGCGCAAGCGAATGACTGGATCGCTTTGGCCAAAGGGCCGCAGTCGGCTTGGATGGATTTGGCGCGAGGCCTTGTGCAAGATGGCGATCCCGTTGCGGGCCAAGTTGATACTTTTGGCCCTTTGGCTCGCGGGTTAAGTTTGGCCGAGAAAAGCGCACACACGCGCAAAGAGGTTTCTCAGCTTTTGAATGCGGTGGCCCTGCCGCAGCCTTAACGCGGCATTGACGCGTGAAAATCGACCAACCGCAACCGAAGTTACGATTTGGTAATTGATCGCGATTAGGCTGCCCCTATCGCAATGCAAAAGCGTTGAAAGGATTAGGATGCGGCAGAAGTCGTTTGTTAGGATCTTGGTTGCATGCCTCTGCTTTTTTGTGCCTACTATTTTGCAGGCAAGCAGCGCCGACCCCAACCGCACATGTGATATGGCTGCCCAATTCGCCGCAGAACGTAGCGACGTTCCTTTGCCGGTTCTTTTGTCAATCACGCGCGTAGAAACGGGCCGTCTGCAAAACGGAACGGTAAGCCCATGGCCTTGGGCTGCAAATATTTCCGGCCAAAGCTACTTTTTTGACACAAAGCTGGCGGCGGTGAAATTTGCTGCCGCTGAAATTGAAAAAGGCAATCTTAATTTCGACATTGGCTGCTTTCAAATCAACCTAAGATGGCATTCAAAGGGATTTGCGTCACTGGATGCCGCTTTTGATCCTGTCACAAATGCCCAATACGCAGCAAACTATTTGGCATCATTATATCTGGAAATGGGCACTTGGCCGCAGGCTGTGGCAACCTATCACTCTCGCACTCCATCGCATGCCAACACGTATTTGAAAAAGGTCGAGGCCGCTTGGGACGCGATGCAAACTCCTCAAAGGGCAGCCCCGCCCCGTCCCATTGCACCCGCGCGCGCCAATTCCTTTCCCCTTTTGCAGCAGGGAACTGGGGTTAACGGATCGCTGGTTCCGCAAGAGGCGGCTGCAGTCCACCGCTTTACGTTAAGGTGAAGTGACTCATGTGGACTTTTGAAAGATTTTTTCAACCGACAATCCTACTGGCGATGGCGCTGATGGCGGTCATCGTGATGATGATCTTGCCGATCCCAGCCTGGTTGCTGGATGTCGGCCTTGCATTGTCGTTCTCGCTTGCGATCCTGATGCTGACGGTTGCGCTATTCATCGAACGCCCGTTGGATTTTTCCGCTTTTCCGACGATCTTGCTTGCATCTCTCTTGCTGCGCCTTTCGTTGAACGTATCGTCCACCAAGTTGATCATCGGTCAGGGGCACACGGGCGTAGACGCCGCAGGCCATGTCATCGCTGGATTTGCAGAATTCATTATGGGCGGCAACCTGCTGCTTGGTTTGGTGATTTTCCTTGTGCTGCTGATCGTAAATTTTGTCGTCATCACAAAAGGCGCAGGCCGCATGGCCGAGGTCGGCGCCCGTTTCGCGCTGGATGGAATGCCAGGGCGGCAATTGGCGATTGATGCAGACATGGCGGCCGGCGCGATCGACCACAATGAGGCAAAGCGCCGCCGCGAATTGGAACTGGCCGAAACCAATTTTTTTGGCTCGCTAGATGGAGCGTCAAAATTTGTCAAAGGGGACGCTGTAGCGGGTCTTTTGATCACGGGGCTTAACCTTGTGATGGGGTTGATCATGGGGATCGTTATTCATGACATGCCCGTGGCAAAGGCTTTTGAAACCTATTCCATTTTGACTGTGGGCGATGGCCTAGTGTCGCAAATTCCCGCAGTTGTGATCTCGGTGGCGGCAGCGCTTTTGCTCTCTCGCGGCGCGGGCAAGGGCGCGGCGGATGTTTCATTTTTCGCACAGCTGAGCAAGTATCCAGGCGCTTTGGGCACCGTCGCATTCTTGATGGCGCTTTTGGCGGTGGTGCCAGGAATGCCATTCGTGCCATTCGTTCTTTCGGCGGCTGGATTGGGCTTTCTCGCGTGGCGCGCCGCAAAAATTACCGAAATGGCACAAACTTCGGTGCTTGCCGCCCCGCCCACAACCCCAGCCAAACATATTGGTGACTTGCTGGATTTTGACGAAATTCATGTTGAATTCTCACCAGATCTTGTTGGCATGGTGCTGGATCCTGTGACGGGATTGGAGACGCGCATCGCAAATATGCGAAATCATGTTGCGACCACCTACGGGTTAATTTTGCCGGAAATGCGCCTAACCGATGATGCGTCGTTGCCCAGCGGAACCTACCGTATTCGCCTGCAAGCGGTTGAGCGCGCCCGCGACCGGCTTATGCCAGATCGGGTTTTGGTGCTGCTGTCGGACGGAATTATTGCGCCCGACGGCGTGGATACACGAGAGCCTGTTTACGGCGCACCCGCGCGCTGGATCAGGCCTGATGTGCAAGAAGACGCGGCCTTGGCAGGGTTGACCGTCGTCTATCCAGCCGAAGTTTTGGCGACGCATCTTCTGGAAATCATAAAAGGAAATCTGGCACGCCTGCTCACTCTTCGCGGTCAACGCCGCCTGCTGGACGAGTTCGCTACCCTATCTGATCCTGTGCGGGCGGCATCGAACAAACGTCTTTTGGACGAAATGATCCCCGAAAAGGTGCCCGCCGATATGCTGCTTGCGGTTCTAAAGTTGCTGTTGGAGGAACGCGTTTCCATTCGAAACCTCCCCCCTAATTTTTAGAGGCGATTGCCGAGGCCCGGGGCCTCGCATTGCCCGAAGCGATTTGCGAACATGTCAGGCAGCGGCTGGGGTTCCAATTGGTGGCCGAATTAAAACGCACCGATGGAACGATCCCACTTATCCAGCTGGCCACAGAATGGGAAAGCATTTTCCTAAATCACCAAATTGATGGTGATCGTGGCCAGCGCGATGTTGCCTTGCCGCCCGAATATTTCAACAAACTTGCGGCGGGCATTGCCGACAGATTGAACAAAGCCGCAGAAAGCGGGAATTTCCCCGCACTTGTAACATCTACAGCACGCCGCCGATTTTTACGCACGGTCATCGCGGCCAAGGGGATAGCGGCCCCCGTTCTATCCTACGAAGAAATCGGAATGGAGGCGCGCCCTGCCATGCTGGGCGTCGTTGCGGCATGACAGAACTATTTGAAACTCTGTCTCATTTTCAGGCAATTGGCCAAGATATTGCGTGGCGATTTTGGCTGGTTTTTCTGCGCGTTGCCGCCGCGATGGCGCTGCTGCCCGCATTTGGCGAACAGGCGATACCGCAAAGGGTAAAATTGGTTGTGGCACTAGCCTTTACCATTGTCGTTGCGCCAGCGGCGGGCGCGATTCCCAGTTACGCGAGCGCGCCACTTGCCGCAATGGGGGTCGAAACCGTAATCGGGCTGACCTTTGGATTGGCGCTGCGCATGATGGTATTGGCGCTGCAAACTGCGGGATCAATTGCCGCCAATGCCACCTCGCTGTCGCAATTGTTTGGTGGCGCTGGGCCAGAACCGCAGCCCGCTTTGTCAAACCTTTTGGTGATGGCGGGCCTCGCCCTCGCTTTGGCAAGCGGCCTGCATATCCACCTCGCGCAGGCGTTGATTCAGTCCTATTGGGCATTTCCTGCGGGCACGTTGCCCAGCGCGGCGGACTGGGCAAAATGGGGCGTGGCGCAGGTTTCTTCGGCCTTTGCGCTGGCCTTCGTCCTTGCCGCTCCGTTTACAATAGCGGCGTTTCTCTACAACGTCGCTTTGGGCGTGATCAACCGTGCCTTGCCTGCGTTAATGGTGTCCTTCATCGGTGCGCCTGCCTTGGCGGGCGGAGGGCTGCTGATGATTGCCCTGGTTTCCCCGATCCTACTGGCCATCTGGCTGCACCATTTTCAGGTGGTCATTTCCGCCCCATTCGCGGTGCAACCATGAGCGAGGACGACTCAAGCGAAAAGGAATTTGACGCCTCGCAGCGCAAGCTGGACGCAGCCCGCGCACGCGGGGAAATTCCGAAATCCCAAGATTTGACAACAGCAGCCGCGTTTTTTGGACTTGCAATTGCAACAGTCACTTTTGGCGGGTCTGGAGTGGTCACTTTTGGGAACGCCTTTATCTCGACGCTTGGGCAGGCAGATAGGTTGGCGGTACAAATCACTCAGTCCCAGCAGGCCCCCATCGGCGCAATCGGCTGGGCCTTTGCTGCGCCAAGTCTACCTATATTTCTCATTCCCGCCGTTGTGGTTCTGATGGCGATTTTTGCACAACGGGCGATGCACTTTTCACCGGAAAAACTGCAGTTAAAGCTATCGAGGATCTCGCCTTTGGCCAATGCTAAGCAAAAGTTTGGCTTAGCGGGCATGGTCGACTTTGGCAAAAATGCCGCAAAAATGGCGGCAATAGGCACCCTTCTCAGCATGTACCTGATCTTGCGCGCGCCAAATGTCATGGGCAGCATTTACCTTGATACGGCCACATCAATGGCACTGATGCTGCGCCTATTTATCGAGTTTTTGTTTTTAGTTCTGCTGATTTCGACGGTTTTTGGGGCAGGTGATTATATGTGGCAGCGCGCGCAGCATGCCCAGCGTAACCGCATGTCGCGCAAAGAAATGATGGACGAGATGAAGGATTCCGAAGGTGATCCTCATATGAAGCACGCGCGCAGATCGCGCGGCGTCGAAATCGCCACAAATCAGATGATTGCCGAAGTGGGCAACGCAGATGTCGTCATTGTTAATCCAACACATTATGCGGTTGCTTTGAAATGGTCGCGCGAAAAAGGGGCCGCGCCGACTTGTTTGGCGAAAGGCGTCGATGAAGTTGCCGCCCGCATCCGTAAGGCGGCTGCATCGGCAATGGTGCCCATACACAGCGACCCCCCAACGGCGCGCGCGCTTTATGCCAGCGTTGATTTGGGTGCTGAAATTCGCCCTGAACATTACCGCGCCGTGGCCGCAGCGATTCGATTTGCAGAGAAAATGCGTAAACTTGCCAAAGCGCGTGGTCAGAATTTTACAAAGGACAATGTGGATGCATAAAACTGCCCGTATCGCACGGCTATCTCAGTTAACAGATATGGTGCTAGATGCAAAACTCGCCCAACTGAACAAAGCGGCGGCGCAGTGCCAAAAGACGAAGCAACAAATCGAAAACTTAACCGGCAGCGCGCCTGAAATTGGGGCAGGCGTGGGCATTTCGGATGCAATCACTGCGCTGAATTATCAAAACTGGGCGGAAAAGCGGCGCGTGGAATTGGGGCAAATTCTGGCCCTGCAATCTGCGTTCCGTCTGGATGCGCGCGACGCAGCCTATTTCGCTTTTGGCAGATCGCGCGGAATGCAGATAATGGCTGCGCGGGTCGTGGCGAGCGGCGCGAGCAACAAAGATTGAGGGTTTCAAACCCAATCCGATGGCTTGGCCGCATTGCTTTAGCGGCTGTCCTGACGCGCAATATCATTGATCAAAACGTCTGAAACCTTGTCGCCCAGCACCTGTTGCGCCGCCTCCAGAAGCCCGCGGCGCAATATCACAAGATTATCGCCATCAGTGAAAGACCCGTCAAATCCGCCAGAATTGGCGTGTTCAAACAAAACTTGCAGAAATTCATCTCGCAGCTTTGGCTCGAGCGCGAAAATCTCCTGTGATGTGTCTCTTGCGACCTCTAGGCTTAGCGCCAGAATGACCATTGCGGCAACGCGGCCCTCTTTGACTACAGGCACGATGAATTGATTATTCAGCTTTAAATAATCGGGCAATTCTTCGGGCGGGGTTTCCTTTTCCGCTGCTTTTGCAGCAGCTTTTGCCTCTTCTGGGGTTAAGGGCGGCGGGGTAGGGCGCAACATGACGCCCGCGCCTATCCCAAGGGCTGCGCCAATCAATGCCAGAAAAACGGGGAGAAGCTTTTTGATCATGATCCCTCAGAACGGCGAAACGATATCTGTGATTTGTTGGCCATATCGGGGTTGCTGGGCGCTGCTAAGCAGCCCACGACCGCCGTAAGAAATACGCGCGCCAGCGATTTTGTCATATGTAATCTCGTTTTGGCGCGATATGTCGATGGGTCGCACGAATCCCGTCACGATCAATTCGCGCAACTCGAAATTCACCCGCACCTCTTGCTGACCCTCAATGCGCAAAACCCCATTTGGCAATTCTTCGATCACAGTGGCGGCCACGCGCAGGGTCAGTTTTTCTTTGCGCGACACGGATCCACTGCCTGAAAAGGTCGAGGCCGCACTGGTGTCCACCGCCTGCGCCATACTGGCCCCTTCTGGCAGACGCGCATTCAACCGCTGCGGAATACCAAACAGCGAGCCGACACCGACTGTTTCCTTGCCCGATCGATCACGACCCGAAGAGTTTTTGAATTCAGCACTGTCATCAATTTCAATCACCACGGTCAAGATATCGCCGCGCCCCGAGGCCCGTCGGTCCCCAAATAGCGAATCGCTGCCCGCCGCCCAAAGTGAAGATGTGTCGCTGGGGCTTTTGCGCAAAACTTCGTCTGGCAATGGTGCCGCATACATCGCGCTATGCTGAAAGCTGTCGTCCAAGGACGAAAACTGTGGCGCACGGCCGACTTGCCCCAACGCAGAGCAGGACATCAAAACCAAGGGCAAAAGTAGAAAACTACGCATATTCTCTCCAACTAAGGGCCAGTGACAACGCGCACTTTGCCCGCGTCAATAATGGTGCCTTTGATGCGCGAGCGCGATGAAAGGTTCATGATTTCAATAACATCACCCAAAGATCCAGCCGCCAGCGCCCGCCCTTCGGTGCGAATTTCTAGCCCGCCCGCCTGCAAGACGACGCTGACCACAGTGTTTCGGGCGATGTGAACGCGGCCCGAAATTTGGCTGGTCTGCACAGCGCGGCCCGCCGCAATGGGCGCAGTTGCGGTCTGTCCGATGACTTGATCCAACGCTGCCGCCGCGCCCTGAATATCCATCGCTACCAAAGTCACATCATCGGCGCTGACAGTGGCGTTTGCAGCGATAGGACGGGTTGCGACAACCGAATCTGCCAAGGCAGGCCCTGCCAAAAACGCGAAAACCACGCGCCACATCATCGCACCTGCGTGGTGGCCGACAGCATCTGATCGGCTGCGGTGATAACTTTTGCGTTCAGCTCATAGCCCCGCTGGGCCTTGATCAGCTCGGACACCTCTCGCACGGCATCGACCGAGCTATCCTCAAGGTAGCCTTGGCGCAGCGTGCCCAGACCGTCGACGCCCGGTGTGCTGACGATTGGCGCGCCAGAAGAGGGGCTTTCCAGATACAAGTTCGACCCCATCGCCTCTAGCCCCTTTTCGTTAGTGAATCCCACCATGTTGAATTGGCCTAAAAGCTGCGGTTGGATTTGGTCGATAAAATTGGCATAGACCTCGCCATCGGCATTGATTGCGACGGAAACAGCGTCGTTGGGAATGGTGACGCCCGGGGCTACTTGATAGCCCTCGGAAGTGACGATCAGCCCATCGGCGCTGCGTTTCAGCCCACCATCGCGCGTATAGGCCGATGCGCCCGAAGGTAGCGTCACCTCTAGGTAGCCGCGCCCTTCTATAGCCAAATCCAGATCGCCGTTGGTTTGGCTGAGCGATCCTTGTTGCAAGATCACGGACACAGCGGCGGGGCGCACGCCAAGGCCGAGTTGAATGCCTGTTGGCAGCATCGAGCCGTCTTGCGCGGAAATAGAGCCTGGCCGCGCCAATTGCTGGTAATGCAAATCTGCGAAATCGGCGCGGCGGGCATTGTAGCCGGTGGTGGACATATTGGCCAAGTTGTTGGCCACAACGTCTACTTTCATTTGCTGCGCGCTCATGCCTGATGCGGCGATTTGTAGGGCTTTCATGGCATTCTCCTATCGGCCCAAGGTGTCGATGACGCCGCGCCTGCGGCGGTCTTCTTGATCAAGAAAACTCTGGCCCAACTCATAGGCGCGTTGCACCTCGATCATGCGGGCAATTTCGGACACGGGGTTGACGTTGCTATCTTCCAAAAATCCTTGCAGCATGACGCCGTCTTCAAGGGGTTCAGTGTTTTCCGCCGAAAACAGCACCCCCGCCTCGTGACGCAGGGTGAGCGGATCGGTGGGCTGCCACAGGCCAATGCGGCCGATTTCCTGCCCATCAGCAGAAATCGTGCCGTCTTGGGAAATGGCCACCGCGCGCGCATCAGGTGCAATTGCAATCGGCGCACCGCCTTGATCTAGCAGGGTGTGGCCGTCCATATTCACAAGGGCCCCTTCGGCCGAAGGGGTAAAGGCGCCCGCGCGCGTTAACCGCGCGCCGCCTGGGGTTTGGAGTTGGAAAAAGCCGTCCCCCTGAATGGCCAAATCAAAACGGCCGCCTGTTTGGGTAACACCTGCCTGCGACAGATCCACGACGCGGGTATTGCCGTGGGCCATTGACAATGACGGCCCATCGCCAAGGCGGGCGATGTATTCGGAAAACATGACCCCTTCGCGGCGAAAGCCCGATGTCGAGATATTGGCGATGTTGTTCGCCACGGTCTGCATCTCGCGCATCAGGCCCGATTGACGTGTCAGCGTGGTGTAGGTGGCCGCGTCCATCTTTTAGCCCCCCGCAATCATAGGGATCAGCTGATCTTGGAAAAAGGCAACCAAAGTGGCGGTCATAAAGCTCATCGAGACCCAAAAAACCACCAGCATTGCGCCCACTTTTGGCACAAAGGTCAGCGTCATTTCTTGCACCGACGTCAGGGCCTGAAACAGGCCCACGACCACCCCCATCACCAAGGCCACCGCCAAGAGAGGAGTAGAGATCAACACGGCCACCCAAAGTCCCTGTCGCAAAACGTCGAAAATGGCAGTTTCGGTCATATCGGCCCCCTATTACACTGGCATCCGCAGAATTTCTTGGTAGGCCTCAACCACGCGGTCGCGCACAGTGGCCACAGTTTCTACCGCCGTCTGCGACGAGGCGAGCGCCTGAACCAAGGAATGCGGGTCGGCGCCCCCTGTCATCGCCGCCCGCGCGGTTTGTTCTCCTTGCAAAAGTGTGCTGGTGAAACTGCCCGCCATCTGGGCAAATCCCGCCTCGGCCGCGCCCTGTTTTGGGCTGGGGGCGGCTGCCGTTTTGGCACTGGCATAGCTATGGCTGGCAAGCGTGTTTCTAATATCCATTCTGGATGTCCTTATCTGCGCAAAAGTTCGAACAGGCTTTGTGTCATCTGCCGCGCCTGATCAAAAACCTTTAGGTTGGCCTCATAGCTGCGTTGCGCCTCGCGGGCGTCAGCGATTTCAATCACCAAATCAACATTCGAGCCGTCATAATGCCCTGTCTCGTCGGCCAAAGGGTTGCCAGGATCATAGACCCGTTCCAGCGGGCGCTGATCCAGCCGCACGCGGGTGGTCTCTACCATGCCGCTGTCCATAGCCTCATGAAAACCAATGGTTTTTCGTCTGTATCCTGTGGTGTCTGCATTGGCGATATTCTCGGAGACATGGCGCAATCGCCGTGCCTGCGCCTCCATGCCAGAGGCGGCGAGCGACAGGGTGTTGATCAAATCTGCCATAGCGCCCCCTAACCCTTACGGCCAAGAGAGGCGCGGATGATGGCCGAGGTGTTGCGGTAAATCGCCAAGGCCATCTCGTGATCTTGCCGCGCCGCTGCCGACTTGACCATTTCCTGTTCGACCGAAACCGAATTGCCGTTGGGCGCGCCCGCCAGCGACTTGCGCCGCAACTCTAAGGGGGGCGCCTCGCCCGTATTATCGGATGGAAAATGCCCCGCGCGGGTGGTGCGCAAATCCATCTGGCGGCCCTGATCGGCATAACTTTCGGCAAAGCTGGCCACGTCCGCCGCACGGTATCCCGGCGTATCGGCATGGGCCACGTTTTGCGCAATCACGCCCATGCGCGCGCCAGCATGAGAGGCCAAGGCCTGCGCCATTCTGGTCAGTTCTAGTTTTTCTAACATCGGGGCTTCTCCCTCGATTACCTTCACTAAGCTTTAAGGGTGATTCCTTTAGAAAGAGTAAGCGATTCCAGAAGGAGTGAAAAAATGCGCGGAATTTTCGATGGATTGCTGGCACAACTGGATAATGTGCGCGTGATCGCGCCGATGGGCCGTGTATCAGCGGTGTCGGGGTCTACCCTGCGCGTCGTGGGGATAGAGAGTGCTGCGCGCCAAGGTGACCGTGTGATGATTGCGGGCCGCATGGCGGGCGAGGTGATTGGCATGGATGGCACGGGGCTACTTGTCATGGCCGATGGCGTGGCCGATGGCATCGCCTTGGGCGCCGAAGTGCGCCTCTTGGGGGTTGCGGAAATTGCCCCCGACGACGCATGGATCGGCCGTATCATTGATCCCTATGGCCAGCCACTGGACGGGCGCCCCTTATTTCGTGGCCCGCGCACGCGGCATCTGCGCGCAAGTGCCCCGCCCGCCGCACAGCGGCGCCGATTGGGGGCACGTTTGCCGACGGGTGTTGCGGTGTTTGACACAATGCTGCCGCTTGCACGCGGGCAGCGCATTGGTCTTTTTGCTGGCTCGGGCGTCGGAAAGTCGTCGCTTTTGGCAAAGTTTGCGCGGGGGGTTGACGCCGATGTCGTCGTCATCGCCCTGGTGGGCGAGCGCGGGCGCGAGCTGCGCGAATTTGTTGAAAGGGTATTGGGCCCCGAAGGTATGGCGCGGGCAGTCGTGATCGCCGCCACGTCAGACCAATCTGCGCTGGTGCGCAAACGCTGCGCTTTGGCGGCCATGGCCGTGGCCGAGCATTTTCGCGACCAAGGTCGACACGTTTTGTTGCTGACCGATTCGGTGACACGCTTTGCCGAGGCACACCGCGAAGTGGCGCTTGCTGCGGGCGAGGCGGCGTCGATGCGCGGCTTCCCTCCTTCCGTGGCGCACGCCATTATGTCTTTGGCCGAGAGAGCTGGCCCAGGGCCAGAGACGGGCAGCGGCGACATTACTGCCGTCTTCACCGTGCTGGTCGCAGGGTCTGACATGGAAGAGCCGATCGCAGATATCTTGCGCGGCGTTTTGGATGGCCATGTGGTGATGGACCGCGCCATTGCTGAACGCGGGCGATTTCCCGCCGTGGATGTTTTGCGGTCAATTTCGCGCAGCTTGCCTCAGGCGGCCAGCGCCGATGAAAATCAGCTGATAACCTTGGCGCGGCAGCTTTTGGGCGCGTGGGATCGCAGCGAAATGATGATCCAAGCAGGCCTATATGTGGCTGGGTCAGATGCCATGGTGGATGCTGCTGTTGCCATTTGGCCCGCCTTGGATGGATTTCTGGCTGAAGATGCACCGCCTGATGGGGTGCAAGGCAGCTTTGTTCGTCTGGCGCAGGTTTTGGGCCAGTCTAGCCCTTAGCACTGGCGGGTCATCTGGCAATCCAAAAACAGGGCGGCAGCTGCGATCAAACGCGATAGCGGCGCTGGGACGCAAGTGCTTGCTGCATCAATGTTAGTGCAGTGCCTGCTTGGTTCGTTTGCGAGAAACTATCCAATTCGCTGCGCAGCAAATAGCGTTTGACCAATTTATCCATCGCAGCGGGCTGGGCGAATTGCGATAGGCTATCGCTGCCAAACTGCGCCTTGGCCTTGGATTTGAAGATCGATAATTGTTGATCCAAGTCCAGTTGCGCGGTGCTGGCGGGCAAGCCAAGGGCCGTTTGAAACACGGTTCGCAGCGGCGTGCTGCCCATCACTGAAAACCACTTCGCGTTTTCCGAACTGCTCGCGTTATTGGCAATTTGCGGCAGTTCGCGCTGCAAGTTTAGGGCAAGGCGGAAGTCATTGTTTTGCGTGCCAACCGCCCTCTCGAATTGCTTATCACGATATTGACCCAAAATCTTATCCGCAAAATCCGATATTTTGCTGCGCGGAATTGGCAAATCGCCAAAGCCAAAGGCCGCCGAAAGTTTCTGATACTGTTTATCTGCCAATTTGTTGGCCAAGGCACTGGGATTGAAAGTCCCGTCTTGCAGCACTTTTTGGATGAAAAATTTGTTATTGATGTCATTGTCCAGCCCAAAGGCCCCCAAAGCAACACCTAGCAATCGTCGATCCTTGACCAGTTGTTCTGCGGTGTCAATTTTGCCGATATTCGCGCGAAAATAATCTTCGTCACGCTTGTACTGCGGCGTTTGGGTCAGCGCTGTGGTTTGGCTAGACAACGTACGGCTTAGAAACGTCCAGCCAGCATAGCCCGAAAGCGGTATGGCTGGAGCGTAACTCATGCGTGGGGGACGGCTGCGAACAGACGTTCTTCGCGCGGAAGTAGGCTGCGAAGGGCCTTTAGCACCTGATAATGCTGATCTTCCAAGACAAAGGCGGTGGCCTGTGACAAAAGTGTGCGGCTGTCATAGTCGGTCAACACTTGGCTAAGTTGCTCTATGCCGCGCAAAAGCTGTAGGCGCGCCTCTTTGGGATCTGCATCGCCAGACAGAACCAACTGCGCAATATAACAAACGCGGCGCACTGGTGTTGTGACCTCGTCTGGGCGAATTGCATCGCGCAGCCGCAAAATATGCGCGTTCGGCGTCATGATCGCTAGGCGTGAACGCTTGTCACCGTTTTCAATCACGGCGCCGTTAATCAGTACCCGCTCGTGCGGACCAAGTTTCAAAACAAGTCCTGTCATGGGGCACCTGAATCGCCGCGTAGGCCCCGCATGACGGCGGTGTTGATGTCAATTAAGACCTCTACCGAGGCGGCATTGTCGCGCACCGCGCGGCTGTGCTGAACAGAAAATTCGTAAAGATAAAACAACTGCGCACGCAGCGGGGCGGGCAGACCATTGCCAGGCTCGGCAACATCGGCGGCCAATGTAGCCCATAGGCGCAGGTTGTCATTCAACGCGGCCATCAAGCCACCATAGTTTTCTTTGCGCGCTATCCATGCGGTGGACAAGGCTTGAGTGACGCGGGCAAGTAGTTCGTATTCCAGCGCGCGTGGGGTCTTTTGCGGAGATTCGGGGCGCGCATAAATTGCGCCAGTTTGGGCGAGTTGGGCAAACACAGCATATCCTTCCTGGACTGCACAGAGTTACAAATATGACCCGTTTTGGGCAGGAAAAGACGGCCGAAGGGAATTGTCCCCTTCGGCCAGATCTTGTTAACGGAACAGAGACAAGATGTTCTGCGGCTGTTGGTTTGCCATCGACAGCGATTGCGTCGCCAGCTGCTGTTGCACTTGCAAGGCTTGCAACCGAGCGGACGTTTCTTCCATGTTGGCGTCCACCATTGCGCCAATGCCCGATTTCAGCGCATCAGACAATTTGCCCACAAATTCGGACTGAATGTCGATTTGCTTTTGGCTGGAACCAAACGCAGCTGCCGCGTTGATCGAGGTTTGCAGCAAGGTTTCAATCGACCCCAAGGCCAGTTCGGCACCTGACTCGGTTGACACGTTGATCGCAGCAAGTGCGCCCAGACCGCCCGAATTGGCATTCTTGAATTGCCCGCTGACGGCCATATCAGTTGCCCCGCCATTGGTCAGGGCCAGCTCGCCCGCGTTTGCGCTGTCATATTCAACGGTCAAACCCGAAATACCCAGCGCGTCGATGGCATTCTTTAGGCCAACAGCGACAAGATCGGCTGTCGACGAGGCCGCGCCCAAATCATCGGCAGTGACGGTATAGGAGGCGGATTTGTCACCAAAACGCATGGTGATTTCGTCGCCAGCAGCCCAGGCCGTTGCACCGTCTTGGATGGTGATCGTGTCAGTGCCTGTGGCGGCGTCAAGGCTAAGTGCGAATGTGTCGCCAGCGCCCGAAACTAGGGCAGCGCCCGACCCTGCGCTGAACACGTCATTTGCGGCATAGGCACCCGTGGACAGGTTTTGTGCGGTCACCGTGATCGACGATGCCGCAACGCCCGAGCTGGAGCGATCCAGCGAAGACAGAATATCAACATTGCCGCCGCCATTCACCAGATTCAGGCCGTTGAATTGTGCCGCACCCACGACCGAGCCGATTTGCTCGCGCAGTTTTGCCACGTCGGTCTGGATCTTGCCGCGGTCAACGTTGCCCTCTTGGGCGGCAACGATCTTGCCTTTCATTTCGGTCAAAAGATCGGTCACAGTTTCGGCAGCTTCGCGCGCCACGGCCACTGTGGACGAACCCAAATTCAAGCTGTCCGAAATGCCTTTGAAACCTTTAACATCCGATTCCATGACTTTGGAAATCGCCCAAACGGCGGCGTTATCCTTGGCATTGGCGACCGATTTACCCGTCGAAATTTCCGACTGGGTCATGGCCATATTGCTGTTGATTTTCTTCATGGTTTGCAGCGCCACCATCGCGCTGTTATTGGTCAAAATAGAAGACATACCCTAGTTCCTTCACAATCTGCCTGCGCTTTGCGCGGCGTGGTTGACTTGGCGCGAATGCGCCCAGTGAATGGCCGTTCTAACGCTGCGCCCCGTCGATCTGCGTGATCTATGGCCGCGCCACCCCTTCACGGGATGCAGAGCCATTTAGTCATTCAAGGACCTAAGATTTTCCTAACGCCGATCCGTCTGATTATTAGAATTTGACCTATTGGCCTACACGTCGCATCTAAAACCTGCGGGCCACGCTGCTGGGCAGGCCGTGCTGGGCGCGCTGCCCCGTTATATTATAGGTGGAAAATCCTTGCGTCGCCGCGCGCAATTCGATCAGTCGGCGCTGCGCGGCGCGCACGCCGCGCCCTGCGGCCAAAAGGCAGGCCGCGTTTCGTTCCGCACGGAGCTTGATTTGTGCCAACAACCACTTGTCCTGAATGTTCCCCGCATCTGCCAGAGAGGTCTCTAGCGCGGGGGTCAGCGATGTCAGGCGATCAAAATCTGCGACCATTATAGCGGCGTGGATGTGATCCAGCAGTTCGACAGTTGTGACATTACTTTGCATCAGATGTCCTTTCCTTTAAGGCGTGAAAAATCTGTTCGGCCAGACCAATGCCACCCTTGGCCACCATAGCTTTGGCCTGCTCGGCCCGCAGAAACGAGGAAAACTGCTCTTCCCCAGCGCCGCCGCTAAACCCGTCTGGAGCCGCGTTTAGCCCCGCGTGTCCCAACATCTCAGACAAAAAGCTGGCCTCAAGCGCGCGGGCCTTGTCAAATAGCAGCGCATCTTGCCCAGCCAGCGCGGGGCTGCGGGGCGGGCGTGTCTGTGGCAACTGGCTGGTATATGCAGGGTCCATCGCGCGATCCTTTTCGTTCATATTTTCTGGATTATGCATGCTGTGGGTAAACAGATGGTAACCAATACCCAACTATCTTGATCCAACCGCCAGAAGGCGCGGCAGAAGTCGAGGGATCATGATCGCGAATATACTGCACAGGCTGATAGGCCCCGCATTGCAAGGGCCAATCGCTGCAGACCTTGCATCAAATACGAGTGGTAGCGCGGGCGAATTTTCCGGTTTCGCAGCCGAGGTGGATGATTCGGATTCCAAGGAATTGCCCGGTTTGCCCGATATGGGCGCGGGCGATCTGCCGCCTATCGCAGGCGCGGCAGATGCCACAATCCCCTTAGCAGTGCTGGGGGCGCCGACGCAGGCTTGGGCAGGCTCGTCGCTGACTGAGGAAATCTCTGGCCAAAGTCCTGAAAATCTTGCGCATGTTGTGCGCGACCTGCCAAAAAGATCTGCCGCACCGCGGGTGTTGGGCGAACAATTCGTGCCACTGTCGGGGCCGCTTACGCCCGAATCAGCGGCGCCCTTTGAAGCCGCGCCGCGCAGTGTCCCGTTTTCGGGCGAGGTGCAGGTTGCAGCCAGCGAAGGGGCAGGAAATCAACAAGGCCGCAGTGGGCCCGTTCTGACGGGCGCTGTTTTGCTGCGCGCCGCGCCACCTGCGCAGGCACCGCATTTATTGTCGGCACTTGGGGCGGCCGCGCCCTTGGCACCGAAGGCATCCCCAACCTTAGACCTGCGCGGGGTAAGTGCGGCATTCACGGGCGACAATGCGCCTGCGTCTGCGGCCTCGCTAAGGCCGATAGCTGACCAGCCCTCGGCGGGCTATGGCCCCAAAGGGGCAACGATCGCAGATGGTTCCTTGGTGGAGACGTCGCCAGCACTTAATCCGCCCGCAGCCTTACCCGCAGCGTTACCCGCAGTCTTGCCCGCAGGCTTGCCGATTGGCGCGGCGAAACTGCTGGCGCTGGGCCGTGACATCAATGATGCCCCCCCCGCAGCCGCCATGCAAAGCCGCAGCGATGCTGCACCCAAAGCCGCCCCGCCCCTTATGCCGCAGCTTACACAGGGTTTAGCCCCGTTGCCGCCCCCCGCGCGAAACCCTGCGGCCAGTGAACCATACAACGCACCCCACTTTGGCACATTAGGGGATGATGGTATCGGCCCAGAGATCACGCAAACGGCCCCGTCCTTTGCAGCGTCCGATCGCATCCTATTGCGACCAATGGCTGCTGCACCCGCTGTGCAATCTGCGTTCGTATCCGCTTGGCTGGCGCAGGCTGGGTTAGATGGCCCATTTGCAGATATTTCTTGGGCGGATGGAATAATGCTGGGCGAGGGGGTGGTTGAGACTGCCCTGCCGCCCCTAGCACCCGCCAGCACAGCCACGATTACCCCCGTTGCCACTGTGCCAACGACAACAGCCGCACAGCTTAGCGCGCAACTGCTGCCACTGGCGCAAATGGCGCAAGAAGGCCCTGTCGAGTTGGTTCTTAGCCCTGCCGAACTGGGTGAATTGCGGTTTGAAATTACCCAGCGCGGCGACCAAGTTCAGATTGTCCTTTCGGCCGAGCGTCCCGAAACCGCCGACTTATTGCGGCGCAACGCGGAACAATTGCTGATTGATTTCAAGAATGCAGGCTTTGCGGGGGCTTCGCTAAGCTTTGGACAATGGGGTTCGGGCGGCAAAGGCGCGCAAACCCTGCCTATGCCAGACGGCGACGAGGATGTGTCTAGCGCGGCCATTCCAGCGCCCCAACACGATGCCTTCGCCGTGCCGCGCCCCCAATCAGACCCATCGCGCAGCCTGAATCTGCGCCTTTGAAAGGAGATGACTATGCAGACCGCACTATCCACTGCACCCAAATCGGCGATCAGTTCAGATTTCACCACATTTTTGAAAATGCTGACCACGCAGATCAAGAACCAAGATCCAACCAATCCCATGGATTCGGCGGATTTCGCAGTGCAACTCGCCACGTTTTCGGGGGTTGAGCAGCAAGTGAAAACCAATGACATGCTGTCCACCTTATCCAGCCAGTTTGGCGTGATGGGCATGTCGCAACTGGCAGCCTGGGTCGGGCAAGAGGCGCGTGCGCCCAGCCCCGTCTACTTGGGCAACTCTGATGTTACGATCAGTTACGCCACCGCCACAGGTGCAGACAGCGCCGTTTTGGCGGTGCGTGATGCGCAAGGTAATTTGGTCGCGCGCGAAGATGTGCCCTTGGGCACAGGCCCCTATCAATGGTCAGGGTTTGACGCCACGGGCGCCCCCCTTCCCAATGGCATCTATTCGCTAAGTATTGAAAGTTTTCGCAATGGCCAGCAAGTTGGCGAGCCCAGCGCTGTGCAGGCCTACTCGCCCATTCAAGAGGCGCGCAGCGGCCCGACTGGCACGGTTTTGGTGCTGGCGGGCGGGATTGAAGTGGCGGCAACTGACGTTTCAGCCCTGCGCGTGGCGGGCACGATTGCCCCCGCCACAAATAGCGAAAGTGGCAATGGCAGTGACAGCGGCGGAAATACCCAAGGCGAGACAGGCACGAACACGCCCGATACCGCGCCCGAGCAAGGCAGCGGTGGCGATATTCATGCGGGGGTAGATGATGCGCCCGTGATCAGCGATGCGCCGCCCGTGACCTTAGATGAGTTTTCCCAGCCAATACCCGAAACCTACACACCCGACTAGCGCAAGCGCCCATAGCGCCTTGGTCGCATAGCCTTTTTGCGGCGTGGGCGCAGGGGCTTTGCCAAGCGAAATCAGCGCGCCCTCGATCAGTTGCGGCAAACGCGGGCCAAAGCGGGCCAATACTTGTGCTGCCTGCGCCGCATCGCGAAGGGCGGCCAAAGGCCCAACATTCTTGGCCACGTAATCCTCGACCACAGGGCGGGCGACCTGCCAGATGTTGATATTGGGATCAAGGCTGCGGGCCACGCCTTCAACAACCACCATCGTGCGTTGCAGCAAAATCAGCTCGGTGCGGGTTTCCATGCCAAAGCGTTCGGTCACTTCGAACAAATGCCCAAGTAGGCGCGACATCGAAATGCGCGTGGCGTCCATGCCAAAAATGGGCTCGCCCACGGCGCGCAGCGCCAGCGCAAATTCGTCAATATCGCGCCCCGCTGGCACATAGCCCGCCTCGAAATGCACTTCCGCCACGCGGCGATAGTTACGGCCGATAAACCCCATCAAAATCTCGGCGTAAACGCGGCGGGTATAGCTGTCGATCCGCCCCATAATGCCAAAATCCAGCGCGATAATATCGCCATTCGCGGAGACTTTCAGATTTCCCTGATGCATGTCGCCGTGAAACAGCCCATCGCGCAGCGCATGCGACAAAAACAGCTGCAGCACCCGCGCGCCCAAACCCGCGCGATCCAACCCCAGCGCGTCAATCGCGGCATTATCCGCCATAGACACGCCGCTTGCCCAAGCCAGCGTCATCACCCGTCGCCCCGAATAATCCCAAACGGGGCGCGGCACGGCAAAACCCGCATCGCCCGCAGTGTTATCCGCAAACTCGCTGGCCGCCGCTGATTCGAGGCGTAAGTCCAGCTCGGCCATCACCACGCTTTCGAAATGGGTGATCACATCGGTCGGGCGCAAGCGGCGGGCGAAGGGGGCCAGGAATTCAATCGCGCGGGCCGCAAAATAAAAGGCGTCGATGTCGCGGCGAAAGGCGCGTTCGATCCCGGGGCGCAGCACTTTGACAGCCACATCGGCCCCCGTGGCGCGCAACGTGGCGCGGTGAACCTGCGCAATCGAAGCGGCGGCAACAGGGTCTGAAAAGGTTGAAAATATCTCGTCTACGTCGTGCCCCAAATCATGGGCGATGCTGGCGCGGGCCTCGTCCATGGAAAAGGGCGGCAGCTTATCTTGCAGATATTTCAGCTGGCTTGCCAATTGCTCGCCCACGATATCGGGGCGGGTCGATAGGATTTGACCGAATTTGATATAGGCAGGCCCCAGCGCCGACAAAGCGCGGGTGACGGGCGGCAGTTCAGGATCGCCGCGCAGGCCCAGAATTTTGAACGGCCAGCCCAGCAGCCTTGCGGCAAGGCGCAGTTGCGGCGGCGTGGATAGGCCCGCCAGCACAACATCCATCGCGCCCGTGCGTTCAAACGTGGCCCCCGTGCGGATCAGGCGCCAAATATTATGCGGCCCGCGCACCTAAATCTTCCATCCCGAATGCAGGGCGGCGATGCCCATGTTCAGGTTGCGATAGGACACAAGATCAAACCCAGCCTCGCGGATCATGCCCGCAAATGTGTCTTGATGTGGAAATCTGCGAATAGATTCAACAAGATATTGATAGCTATCGCGGTCATTGGCCACCAGCTGCCCCATGACAGGAATGACGTTAAAGCTGTATTTGTCATAGACCCACTGCGCCAAATCGTTCGGGATATGGCTAAGTTCCAGCACCATCAGCCGCCCGCCTGGGCGCAAAACGCGGTAGGCTTCGCGCAGCGCATCGGCGGGTCGCGTCACATTTCGGATGCCAAGTGAAATTGTGTAAACATCAAACGAATTGTCGGCAAAGGGCAGGGCCATAGCATCGCCCACAACCCAATCTAGCCGATCCGCCATTGCGCCTGCATCGGCGCGGGCGCGCCCTGCGATCAGCATGGACTCGGTCATGTCTAGCACCGTTGCCTGCGCGCCTGCCGCGCGGGTCAGAAACCGAAAGGCCACATCGCCCGTGCCGCCCGCGACATCCAGCAGCTTTTGCCCTGCACGCGGCGCCAGCCAATCCATCATCGCGTCTTTCCACAGGCGGTGCATGCCCCCTGACATCAAATCGTTCATGATGTCGTATTTGCTGGCCACACGTGTGAAAAGGCTGTGCACCATGCCTGCCTTTTCGTTTTCGGGAACGGTTTGAAATCCGAAATGTGTGGTTGAGGTATCGTTCATTTTCTCTTGCCCATTGCCCTGCTTACCCCCCTTATAGGGCGCTTAGGCCCGCGCCTCAATGCGCCCAAATGTCCAAAGGTAAAAATGCCCGAACTGCCCGAAGTGGAAACCGTGCGCGCGGGGCTTTTGCCCGCGATGGAGGGACAAGTTATCGCCCGCGCCGATCTGCGCCGCGAGGGGCTGCGCTGGCCGTTTCCGCCCGATATGGCGCAGCGTTTGACGGGTGCAAGGGTGCTGAGGCTGCGGCGGCGGTCTAAGTATATCCTTGCTGATTTATCGACGGGCGAGACGCTGTTGTTGCACCTAGGCATGTCGGGCCGGATATTGGTGTCAGAGCAGATTTTGGGCGAATTTGTCCATGACAACCCTGCACCGCAAAAACACGACCATGTGGTGCTGGACATGGACAGCGGCGCGCGCGTGACCTTTAACGATCCGCGCCGCTTTGGTGCGATGGATTTGCTGGATACGGCGACGGCTGATCAGCACCCGCTGTTGGCTGGTCTGGGCCCAGAGCCGCTGGGCAATGCCTTTGACGGGCCCTATTTGGCGCAGCGTTTGGCAGGGCGCAAAACCCCAATCAAATCGGCGCTGCTGGATCAGACCATCGTGGCGGGCCTTGGCAATATTTATGTTTGCGAGGTGCTGCACCGCGCGGGAATTTCGCCCACGCGCTTTGCAGGCGATGTCACAAGCCCTGCCGAGCTCGTGCCCATCATTCGTGAGGTTCTGACGTCGGCGATTGCCGCTGGCGGGTCATCTTTGCGCGATTATCGGCAGGCGGATGGGGAACTTGGCTATTTTCAACACAGCTTTGCGGCTTACGGGCGCGAGGGGGAACCTTGCCTAAAGCACCGCTGCGGCGGGGAAATTACCCGTATTGTGCAATCGGGGCGATCCAGTTTCTACTGCCCGCGCTGCCAAACCTAGCGGCGTGTATCCCATAATCTACCTTGATCCTTGCGCCCAGACTGCTAGGAACGCGCCAAAGCTGTCAACAGGAGCCGCGAACATGGCCTATGAAACGCTGATTGTCGAGATTAGGGACTATGCTGCGCTGATCACGCTAAACCGCCCTGATGCGATGAATGCAATCAACACCAAAATGATGCAAGAATTGGCGGATGCGATGCAGGATGCGCAGGCCAATGATACCGTGCGCTGCATTGTTGTAACTGGGTCAGAAAAGGCTTTTGCCGCAGGGGCCGACGTGCGCGAAATGGCGGAAAAAGGCTTTGCCGAGGTGTTCTTTGATGATCTTTTCGGCCGCGAGGCCGATGCGATTGCCCGCATTCGCAAACCTATCATCGCGGCCGTGGCGGGCTATTGTCTGGGCGGGGGATGCGAGCTGGCGCTGATGGCTGATTTCATTATCGCCGCTGATTCGGCCAAATTTGGCCAGCCCGAAATCAATTTGGGCATCGTGGCAGGCATGGGCGGCACGCAGCGCCTGACCCGCGCGGTGGGCAAGGCCAAATCGATGGACATGCATCTGACGGGCCGCTTTATGGATGCCGCCGAAGCCGAGCGCGCGGGCCTTGTTTCGCGCGTTGTGGCGGCGGGCAATCTGCTGGACGAAGCTATGAAAGCAGCCACCCGAATTGCTGAAAAATCGCAATTGACGGCAATGGTTGTGAAGGAATCGGTTGGCCGTGCCCAAGAAATGACACTGCGCGAAGGGCTGCTATTTGAGCGGCGCATGTTCCACAGCCTTTTCGCGACCGAAGACCAAAAAGAAGGCATGAGCGCCTTTTTAGAAAAGCGCCAACCACAATTTCGCGACCGATAGCGCCGCAAAATTTGGGCACAGATCAGCCAGTAAAGCCAAGTTTCAAGGTTTTCGCAGTTGACAGCCCGCCGCGCCGCACCTATAGCGCAGGCTTCAAGTTGACACTGACAGAACCGGAACTCTTCGCATGGCAAACACCGCCCAGTCCAAAAAACGCGCCCGTCAATCCGTTGCGCGTCAAGACATCAACAAGGCGCGCCGTTCGCGTATCCGCACCTTCTTGCGCAAAGTAGAAGAGGCGCTGGCATCGGGCCAGCAGTCGGCAGCCGCCGAAGCGTTGAAAAACGCTCAGCCCGAAATGGCGCGCGGTGTGACCAAGGGCGTGCTGCACAAGAACACCGTTGCCCGCAAGATGTCGCGCCTTGCGTCGCGCGTTAAAGCATTGGGCGTGGCTGCTTCGGCCTAATCTTGTTAAAATCAGATGCAATGCGCGGCTGGAAACAGCCGCGTTTTTTGTGTTTCTACACCCGTTCATGCGGCAGGCTGCGCATGCGTGGCGCAATTGCACAGCTTGGCAGATTCGGTGCGCCTATTCGTCTGTCAAGACCGAAGTTCTGTTGCACTTGGTTTGCGGGTCTTGGTAGTGTGCAATCAGCGAGTCGCATCGCGCTATTTGGGGACGTGCTGGGGGTAAGAAACGGGGCGATCAAAGCTGCTGCCAAGCTCAAGCTTTGATCTAAAAACGTTCTTTATCAATGGCTTGTAACGAAAATTGGCCAGAAACTCTGGGCCGATTTGGTAATCTTGATCCGTCGTTTTGCGGGTGGGGATTTACCGATCCGTGCCCTAACTGCAAGAAACCGCGCGCTGCTGGGCGGGGGCGATTGCAGGGTAAGCGCACCCATTTTTCATGGGAAATGCGTAATAAAACAAGGCGCGCAAAGCCGCGCCATGGATAAATAAGGCGCGCAAAGCCGCGCCATGGATGATGGGGACGGTACGGAATGCCTTCTGCGGTTTGGTTGCAATCTCGTGAGGCTTTGATCAAGCGAATCGGTCGGAATAACTATGTCAGTTGGATCGAACCTTTGACCTTGGCCGAGTTGAACGACGGCGTTGCCAGTTTCGTTGTGCCAACAAGTTTCTTCGGCGACTGGGTCAAACGTAATTTTGGCGACCAGATTTTGAATTTACTGCAATCCGAAGGCCAGCCTGTCGCGCGATTGGAATTTGTGTTGGACAGCGGCGCACAGCGCAGCGCGCCCGCGCCAGACCGCCAAGCCAAGCGCGATACACGCGCCGAGCAGCCCCTGCCGGGCGCCACGTTGGATGCGCGGTTCACATTTGACAGTTTTGTCGTGGGTAAGCCCAATGAGCTGGCCCATGCCGCTGCCCGCCGCGTGGCAGAAGGCGGCCCTGTCAGCTTTAATCCGCTGTTTTTATATGGCGGCGTGGGTTTGGGCAAAACCCATTTGATGCATGCCATCGCCCACGAATTGCAAACGCGCCAGCCGCAGCTGAAAGTGCTGTACCTTTCGGCCGAACAATTCATGTACCGCTTTGTCCAAGCCCTGCGTGAAAAGCAGATTATGGATTTCAAATCCATTTTCCGCAGCGTCGATGTTCTGATGGTAGATGATGTGCAATTCATCGCTGGAAAAGATTCCACTCAAGAGGAATTTTTCCACACTTTCAATGCTTTGGTTGATCAAAACAAGCAAATCATCATTTCCGCCGACCGCGCCCCGGGCGAGATCAAGGATCTGGAAGACCGCATCAAAAGCCGTATGCAATGCGGGTTGGTGGTGGATTTGCACCCGACTGATTATGAATTGCGTCTGGGCATTTTGCAAACCAAGGCCGATTACTACGCCCAGCAATACAAAGGGTTGGTGATCAATAACGGCGTTTTGGAATTTTTGGCGCACCGCATCACCTCGAATGTGCGGGTGCTGGAAGGGGCGCTGACGCGCCTGTTTGCCTTTGCATCCTTGGTCGGGCGCGAGATCAATCTGGAATTGGTGCAAGATTGTTTGTCCGACATCTTGCGCGCCTCGGATCGCAAACTGACGATCGAGGAAATTCAGCGCAAAGTGGCCGAGCATTACAACATTCGCCTGTCCGATATGATCGGGCCAAAGCGGCTGCGCGCGATTGCACGGCCCCGCCAAGTGGCAATGTATCTGGCCAAACAGCTGACGCCGCGATCTTTGCCTGAAATCGGGCGGCGCTTTGGCGGGCGCGATCACACGACGATCATGCACGGCGTGCGCAAGATCGAAGATTTGATGTCCACTGATAGCCAGCTGTCCGACGATTTGCTGCGCCTGCGCCGCGCGTGCATTGCAGGGCTAGTCTTTTGCCTTGCGATGGGGCAGAAATCGGATAGTTTGGCCTCCCCGATGCTGGCCATGTTTTGGCGCGCGGGATTTGTGCAAAGGGATGGATTGATGAAACTGAGCATTGAACGCGCCACGTTGTTAAAGGCTTTGGCGCAGGCGCAATCGGTCGTCGAACGGCGCAACACCATCCCGATTCTGGCCAATGTCTTGATCGAAGCCGAGGGCAATGGCGTGGTGTTCCGCGCCACGGATCTGGATATCGAGGTGCAAGACCGCGCGGCTGCCATGGTCGAACGGGCAGGGGCCACCACAGTTTCCGCTGTGATGCTGCACGAGATTGTGCGCAAGCTGCCCGATGGCGCGCTGGTGTCGCTCACCGATGACGCCGCCTCGGGCCGTTTGACCATTGCGGCGGGACGCAGCACGTTTAATTTGGCGACATTGCCGCGCGAAGATTTTCCCGTGATGGCGTCCAGCGAATATACCACCAATTTTTCTGCCCCAGCCCCTGTGCTGCGCCGCCTGTTTGACAAAGCGAAATTTGCGATTTCGACCGAGGAAACGCGCTATTACCTAAACGGCGTTTACATGCATGTGGCCGCAGGCGATGGCGGGCAAAAGCTGCGCTGTGTGGCGACCGACGGCCACCGCCTTGCCCGTATTGATGCCGATTTGCCCAGCGGTGCTGCCGATATGCCCGGCGTGATCGTGCCGCGCAAAACGGTGAACGAGCTGAAAAAGTTGCTGGATAATGACGAGGCGGTGATTGCCGTGTCGGTGTCGGAAACCAAAGTGCGCTTTGCGACCCCCGAAATCACCCTGACATCCAAGGTGATCGACGGCACCTTCCCCGACTACACCCGCGTTATTCCCACGGGCAACACCAAACGGCTGGAAGTGGACGCTGCGGAATTCGCCCGCGCGGTTGACCGCGTGGCAACCGTGTCATCCGAACGCTCGCGTGCGGTGAAGCTGTCGCTGGACGAAGACCGCCTTGTTCTGTCCGTCAACGCCCCCGATTCGGGCGCAGCCGAGGAAGAGTTGGCGGTGGCTTACGGTGACGAGCATCTGGAAATAGGCTTTAATGCCAAATACTTGCTGGAAATCGCCAGCCAAGTTGACCGCGAAAATGCTGTGTTCATGTTCAATTCCTCGGGCGATCCGACGTTGATGCGCGAAGGCAATGATATGTCGGCGGTCTATGTCGTGATGCCGATGCGGGTCTAGGCGGGCAGGCCGCAAGAAGAGGGGGTTTCACACCCCCTCACCTGCGAGCGCGCTCGCAGGTTTCCCCCGTGAGGTATTTACACCAATGTGAAAGGAAAACAGCGTGAGCGGGCTTGCCATTCGGGCGTTGCAGCTGACGCAGTTTCGCAGCCATGCCAGCGCGCGGCTGGAATTTGACGGGCGGCCTGTGGCGATTTCGGGGCCAAATGGCGCGGGAAAGACCAACATTCTAGAGGCGGTGTCGTTGCTATCCCCAGGGCGCGGGTTGCGGCGTGCGGGGGGCGATGAATTGGCGCGGCGGCAGGCTGGCGTGGGCTGGAAGGTCAGCGCAGAAGTGGCGGGCTTGGGCGCGGATCACCAGATTGAAACTTGGGCCGAGGCGGGCGAGGCGCGCAGCCTGCGAATCGACGGCAAGGCCGCCACGCAAACTGCGCTGGGGCAAGTGCTGCGGGTTTTGTGGTTGGTTCCCGCGATGGACCGGCTATGGCTGGACAGTGCCGAGGCGCGGCGGCGGTTTTTGGATCGCATGGCGCTGTCGTTCTTGCCCGACCATGCCGAGGCGGTGCTTGCCTATGAAAAGGCCATGCGCGAGAGGAACCGTTTGTTAAAAGATCAGGTTCAAGACGCGCATTGGTATGGCGCGTTAGAGGCGCAGATGGCACAGGCGGGCGGGCGTATGCGTAAAAACCGCGCGCAGGCTGTGGCGCGAATTTTGGCGGCGCAGGGCGAAAGCAGCGCCTTTCCCGTGGCCGATTTGGAGATTGTGGGCGAGGATGCCGCAGATTTGGCGGGTGCTTTGGCCGAAGGTCGGCGGCGCGACATGGCGGCGGGGCGCAGCCTGATCGGCCCGCACCGCACCGATCTGCTAGGGGTCTATGCCGCCAAAGGCGTGCCAGCCGATCAATGCTCGACGGGCGAGCAAAAGGCGCTGCTGATCAGTTTGATCTTGGCTAATGCGCGGGCCTTGGCGCAAGATTTGGGGGCCGCGCCGATTTTGCTGCTTGACGAGGTGGCAGCCCACCTTGACCCCGCCCGCCGCGCCGCGCTTTATGACGAGATATGCAGCTTGGGCGCGCAGGCGCTGATGACGGGCACCGAGGCGGGGCTGTTTGATGCCTTGGGTGCGCGCGGGCAAAGCGTGACAGTGACCGAAACGGGCGGGCAATCACAGATTTCAGAAGGGTAGGTTTGTGAATACGACTTTGTACGAATTGGGTCTTTATGCGCTGGGCATGCTGGGGCTATGGGCGGTGCCTGGCCCTGTTTGGGTGGCGTTGACGGCGCGGGCGCTGACGGGCGGATTTCGCGGCGCATGGCCCTTGGCGGTGGGCGTGGCGCTGGGTGATTTGCTGTGGCCACTCGCGGCGATTTTGGGCCTTTCGTGGATACATACAGTTTATGGCGACATCTTAGGCCTGTTGCGCTGGGTTGCGGCGGGGGTGTTTATTGTGATGGGCATCCTGCTGCTGCGCGCCCCTGCGGGCAGTCTGACGGGGGATAATCGCATGACCAAACCTGGCCTTTGGGCGGGGTTTTCGGTGGGGGTGGCCGCCGTGGTGGGCAATCCCAAGGCCATATTGTTTTATATGGGCGCCCTGCCCGGTTTCTTTGATCTGGGCAGCCTGACTGCGCTGGATATTGCCGCGATCATCAGCATCTCGGCGGGGGTCACGCTGGGCGGCAATCTGGTGTTGGCGCTGTTTTTGGGCCGTGCCCGCGCGCTCTTGTCCAGCCCTGCCGCGCTGCGTCGGATGAACATTGGATCGGGTGTTTTATTGGTTCTGGTTGGCCTTGTGATCCCGTTTCTTTAGCACAAAATATAGGGTCAGACCGTGACATTGCCTGCGCAAAACGCTATAAGTTGCGCAAGCAATGAAGGATAAAAACCCTATGGCCGACAACGCCGCCGCACAAAACGCCTATGGCGCTGATTCTATCAAAGTTCTTAAGGGGTTAGAGGCTGTCCGCAAGCGCCCTGGCATGTATATTGGCGACACAGATGACGGGTCGGGCCTGCACCATATGGTGTACGAAGTGGTAGACAACGGCATCGACGAGGCGCTGGCGGGTCATGCCACAGCGGTGACGGTGATCATCCACCCCGATAGCAGCGTTTCCGTGCGCGACAATGGGCGCGGCATTCCCGTGGACATCCACGCCGAAGAGGGGGTTTCGGCGGCCGAAGTCATTATGACCCAGCTGCACGCGGGCGGCAAATTCAACAACACCGACGACTCGGGCAACGCCTACAAAGTGTCGGGCGGTTTGCACGGCGTGGGTGTTTCAGTGGTCAACGCCCTGTCAGAGTGGTTAGAGCTGACCGTCTGGCGCAACGATACGGAATATCGTGCGCGGTTTGAACATGGCGATTGCACCGTGCATGTCCACGAAGTTGGGCCAGCGCCGGGGCAAAAGGGCACGCAGGTCAGGTTTTTGGCCAGCGCCAAAACCAACCACCCCGAGGGCACGTTTTCCAACCTCGACTACAGCTTTAAAACGTTGGAAAACCGCCTGCGCGAATTGGCATTCCTGAATTCGGGCGTGCGCATCATCGTGCGCGATGAACGCCCCGCCGAGCCGCTGCATACCGAATTATTCTATGAAGGCGGCGTGCGCGAATATGTGAAATACCTTGACCGTTCGAAAACATCCATCATGCCAGACCCGATCTATATGATTGGCGAGAGGGGCGGCATCACCGTCGAAGTCGCGATGTGGTGGAATGACAGCTATAATGAAATGGTGTTGCCCTTTACCAACAACATCCCGCAGCGCGATGGCGGCACGCATATGGCGGGTTTTCGCGGCGCGCTGACGCGCTGCGTGGGGGCCTATGCGCAGACCTCTGGCATTGCCAAACGGGAAAAAGTTGATTTCACGGGCGATGATGCGCGCGAAGGTTTGACCTGCGTTTTGTCGGTCAAGGTGCCCGATCCAAAATTTTCCAGTCAAACCAAGGATAAGCTGGTGTCCAGCGAAGTGCGCCCTGCGGTGGAAAACTTGGTGAACGAAAAACTGGCCGAATGGTTCGAAGAAAACCCCGCCAATGCCAAAATCATTGTGGGCAAAATCATCGAGGCGGCGCTTGCCCGCGAGGCGGCGCGCAAGGCGCGGGAATTGACCCGCCGCAAAACCGCGCTGGATGTCGCCAGTTTGCCCGGCAAATTGGCCGACTGCCAAGAGCGTGATCCGTCCAAGTCTGAACTGTTTTTGGTCGAGGGCGATTCTGCTGGCGGCAGCGCCAAACAGGGCCGATCCCGCGCCAATCAAGCGGTTTTGCCGCTGAAGGGTAAAATTCTAAACGTGGAACGCGCGCGGTTTGACCGTATGCTGGCCAGCGCCGAAATTGGCACTTTGATCACCGCGCTGGGCACAGGCATTGGGCGCGACGAGTTCAACATCGGCAAGCTGCGCTACCATAAAGTCGTCATCATGACCGACGCCGACGTGGACGGCGCGCATATCCGCACGCTGCTTTTGACATTTTTCTTCCGTCAAATGCCGCAGCTGATCGAAGGTGGCTATCTCTATATCGCCCAGCCGCCCCTTTACAAAGTGGCGCGCGGCAAGTCCGAGGTTTACCTAAAAGATCAGCCCGCGCTGGAAGACTATCTGATCGAAATGGGGATCGAGGGCGCGGTGCTGCGCCTGAAATCGGGCGAGGAAATTGCCGGCGCAGACCTTGCCCGCGTGATCGAGGCGGCGCGCGCGTTCCGCCGCGTGCTGGACGCCTTTCCCACCCATTATCCGCGCGCCATTCTGGAACAGGCGGCGCTGGCGGGGGCATTTGATGCGGGCCGCGCCGACGGCGATTTGCAGGCGCTGGCCGATAGCGTGGCCGCACGGCTGAACCTTGTTGCCGCCGAATACGAAAAGGGCTGGACGGGGCGGATCACCCAAGACAGCGGTATCCGTCTAAGCCGTATTTTGCGCGGGGTGGAAGAGTTGCGCACGCTGGACGGCGCGGTGCTGCGTTCGGGCGAGGGGCGGCGCTTGGCGGCGGTGTCCAAAGACAGCCGCGACGCCTACCGCGAAACAGGGCGGCTGGTGCGCAAAGACCGCGAGCAGATGGTCTATGGCCCGATTGATCTGCTGAAGTCCATCTTGGCCGAGGGCGAAAAGGGCCTGACCCTACAACGCTATAAAGGCCTTGGTGAGATGAACCCAGAACAACTGTGGGAAACCACCCTAGACCCAGAGGCGCGCACCCTGCTGCAGGTGAAAATCGACGATCTGGCCGAGGCGGATGATATTTTCACCAAGCTGATGGGCGATGTGGTGGAACCCCGCCGCGACTTTATTCAGGCCAACGCGCTAAGCGTCGAACATCTGGATGCGTAAGAAAGGCCCCCGAAAGGGGGCCTTTTTGCCTTTGCCCCCCGCGTTTCCCATCGCGAATAGCCAATCCCTGCGGCCAAAAAGCCCGGCGTTGCCACCAGCGAAATCGACAGCGAAAATCAAATCGCGCCAAGAAAGGCAGCGGATAAAAGCTGGCTGCATCAGGGGCCGCTGGCAACGATCATTCACGGCCTTGTCTGCCGCAACGCATATATCCCCACCTGCGGCCCCACAACCCTAAGTCGGCCGTCAGTTTTCTTGATTGTCCGTTCAAGACGGACGCGAAAATTTGGTGACCCCGGATGGATTCGAACCATCGACCTGCCGCTTAGGAGGCGGCCGCTCTATCCCCTGAGCTACGGAGCCCACGTGCACAGGGGCATAGCCGCCTTATCGCGCAAAAACGCAGGCCAGCGCAACAACTTATCAGGAAAAGGGTAAGGGGGGATGAATTTGGCCCACCATCCCCCCTTTTTTCCGTTGCGTCTGGGTTGAGAGCTTGCAGGACGCGCAGGAGATCGCCAGTCTTGCGACCGTTACCGCTAACATAGTGCATAATCTGCGCTTGGACAAGGGGGGATTTGGCGTTACAGATGACTGGACGATTGCCATCGCGGAATTGCCCAGTGATCAAGACCACACCAAAATCAGACCCACAGCGCACCCTGACCCTGCGCGATGTCTCCGAAGCTTCGGGCGTTAGTGAAATGACGGTCAGCCGCGTGCTGCGCAATCGCGGCGATGTGTCAGAAGCCACGCGCGAGCGTGTGTTAGAGGCGGCGCGCAAACTGGGCTATGTGCCCAACAAAATCGCAGGCGCATTGGCCAGCCAGCGGGTTAATCTGGTGGGGGTGATCATCCCATCGCTGTCCAATATGGTCTTTCCCGAGGTGCTGTCGGGCATTTCTGAAACCCTCGAGGATACTGGGCTGCAACCCGTGGTCGGGGTTACCAATTATTCGCCCGAACGCGAAGAAGCGGTTTTGTATGAGATGCTGTCATGGCGCCCGTCAGGCGTTATTTTGGCAGGGCTGGAACATACCGAAGCAGCGCAGGCCATGTTGGCGCGCGCTGGCATTCCCGTGGTCGAAATTATGGACATTGACGGCAGCCCAATTGACAGCGCCGTGGGCATTTCGCACCGCCGCGCGGGCCGCCAAATGGCCGAGGCGATCTTGGCGGCGGGCTATCGCAACATTGCCTTTCTTGGCACGATGATGCCCTATGACCACCGCGCCCGCAAACGGCTGGAAGGGTTCGAAGATGCGCTGGCCCGCGCTGGCGTGCCTTTGGTTGACCGCGAGTTTTACTCGGGCGGATCGGCCTTGCTAAAGGGCCGCGAGATGACCGAAGCTGTGCTGCACCGTAGCCCGAAGGTGGATTTTCTGTATTATTCCAATGACATGATCGGCGCGGGCGGTCTTCTTTATTGCTTGGACGCAGGCATTGATGTGCCAAATCGCGTTGGCCTTGCGGGATTCAACGGGGTCGAATTGCTGGACGGTCTGCCGCGCCGCCTTGCCACGATGGACGCCTGCCGACTGGAAATTGGCCGCAAAGCGGCGCAAATCGTGGCGGGCATACGCGGCAGCGACGGCAGCCTAACCCTTGGCGGCGAGGTGATCGAGCTGCTGCCCGTGCTGCAACTGGGCGATACCATTCGAAAGATCTAGGTTGTTTCGGAAAAGGTTAAGGTAAACTATATCTTCCCCGCCAACCGATCCATCCACGCAGGGCGCGGCAGGCCCAACGCTTCGGGATCGTTCAGGTACAAAATGCCAAAGCCGATTGCCGCGACCAGCAGCACCGCAAAGGCGATTTTCCATGCCGAATAGGGCCGCTCGCCCTGCACTTCGCCCGTTTGGCCATTGACCAAAAAGCGATAGCTTTTGCCGCTGTATTTATAGGCCGCTGTCCAAATTGGCAGCAAGACATGCTTGAACGTCTCATTCGCATAGCGGGTGTCCATGCTGTCGATGCGCTGCTCATCCCCGCCGATGTCGGCTGCGATGTCGCGGCGGATGACGCGGGACATGATGTCTTGCGCCGAAGTCCAACCATCCGCCAGCGGGATCGTATAGCCTTCCGCGCTGAAGCCCGCCAAATAATCGGGATGGTAGGGCTGTAGCCGCGTCATATCCCACGGCGTCAGCTCGTTGCCCAGCCGCTGGGGCAGGCTGGTCGAAGAAAGGGTGATCACATCGTCAAAATCACGCGATACGCGGCCCGATGCGGGATACCAGCGGGTGTGCTGCACCTGCTCGGTGCGCTGTTCGCTGCGGCCATTAACGTTGACTGTGACCGTGCGAGTTTCATAATAATGTTCGCCCCGCGCGCCCGTGTAGCGGGTGGTCGTGGCGGCATCAAATGTCCAAAACGGGGTGTATAGCCCCAGCAATGCGCGGCCCTTGCGGGCATAGGCCAGCAAGCTATTGGGCGCAAACCACAGGCTGCCCAGCCATTTGGTCAGCGCCTCGCGCGCTTGATCTTCGGTCAGTTCGAACGGCAGCACGGCTTGGGGTTTGATATGCCGCCGCTTGCCTGTATCGACGACAACAGGCGTGTCGCAATAGGGGCAATGCGCCGCGTGCTGCGCGCCAGAAAATTCGACGATAGCCCCACAGCTGGGGCAATGGCTGGCGCGGACGTCTTCGCCAAGCTCTGCGGAAAGATCAGCGGCCAGCCCTTGATCCAGCGGTATTTCCTGCAAGGCGGCGTTGCGCTTCCATGGCCCAACCTCGGCAAGGGGTTGGGCGTGGCTGCAATGGGCGCAGACCAATTCCCCTTTGTCGGGGGAAAAGCGCATATCCGATCCGCATTGCGGGCAGGGCCAGCGATGGGCAGCCGCTGTGTCCAGCATGATTTCAGGCCTTGGGCAGGGGCGGCGGGGCCGCGTTCACCAATGCAGTCAGCGCGGTATCAGCGGCGGCTTTCCAACCATCTTGCCCCGCCGTCCAAACCAAAGTGGCCGCCGTCAGTTGGCCCGTTTGCGCCATGGATTTCAGATCGGAATCGCTGAACGGCCCCGAAGCCGCACCATTAACCGCGACATGCCATGCGGCGGCCGCAGGCACAGGCGGCGGGGCTGGCGGCGGGGCTGGTGGCGGGCTTGCGGGCGCTGCGCCCCATGGCCCAACTTGGCCTGCGCCCATCGCCGCCCCCATACCAGCCCCCATACCTGCCCCCATAGCCGCGCCCATCGTGGCGCCCATGGCCGAATTGGGCTGCGCCAGCCCCTCGGCAGCATTGAACTGCATGTATTTGTTCAAATCGCCGACCACGCCCATCGAAGTGCGCTTGTCCAGCGCCTTTTCGACTTCGTCGGGCAGGCTGATGTTTTCAATATAGAATTCGGGAATACTAAGGCCATAGTCGGCAATGCGCCCTTCGATCGCGGTGGTCAGCAGCTTGCCCAAATCGGCGGTGTTGCCCGCCATATCCAGCACGGGTATCCCCGATTTTGCCAGAATTTGCGAGATTTCCTGCACGATGATGTTGCGGATTTGGTCGCTGATCTCATCGGCGGTAAACTCGCCATCCGTGCCGACGATTTCAGTCAAAAATTTGGCGGGATCGGCCACGCGCATCGAATAAGACCCAAAGGCGCGCAGGCGCACGGGACCAAATTCAGGATCGCGCGCGATGATGGGGTTTTTCGTGCCCCATTTCAGATCGTTAAAGCGCGTGGTGTTGACGAAATAAATTTCCGATTTGAACGGGCTGTCAAAGCCGTGATCCCAGTGCTGCAAGGTGGTCAGAATCGGCAAGTTATTGGTTTCCAGCATATACATGCCGGGGCTGAACACATCTGCCAGTTGACCTTCGTGCACGAAAACCGCCGCTTGGCCTTCACGAACAGTCAGCTTTGCGCCGTATTTGATGGCGTTGCCGTGGCGTTCAAACCGCCACACCATCGTATCGCGCGTATCATCCAGCCATGTGATGACATCAACAAATTCGCCGCCAAAAAATCCCAAAACCATCGCGTCCTCCTTGCCTAGAAAGGCGTTAACTGTTGCCGCCCAGCATAGCCCGCGCAAGGCCCAGCACAATAGGGCGCGCCTCGGCCTCGGTCATGCCGTTCTGTAGGGCAGGGTTGTAAAGAATGCGCAGCATCGCCTCGTCTTGGCGCGTCAGCAGCGCAAATTCCTCGTCATCGTTGAAAATCGACGGGCGCGCTGTGCCCACATCATTGGGCAGGCCCAAGGCTTGGGCGATTTCTTCGTGGATACAGGCAAGGCGCATCAGGTCGGGATGTTCGGCGGGAATGTAGACAAAGGCGCTGCGATAGGTGCTGGTGGCTGCCTCGCTTTGCGTCAGCACAAGGCAATAGGTGCGCTGGTCCAGCCCAGTGACACCCGCCACTTGGGCTGTGCTGACTTGTGGCAGACTTTGCTGGATCAAGGGGCCAAGGGCGCGCCTCTCGTCGGCATTTGTGATCGCGATTGTGACATTGGCGCCGCTGCTGACCACAGACATAGGCAGGCCCGTCAGATTTGACAGCCGTTCCAAATAAGAGGCGATGCGCGCGCGGTCGGTGTTTTGGCGATCTTGCGCAACCGCTGCACCAAAATGCAGGCCGACGCGCAGGGGGCCAGTCCACCGCGTCAGCCGCAGGGCCGCCCCGCCCCGCCCCGCAAAGCCATGTTCTTCATACAGCGCAATTTTCAGGAAATTGGTGGTCAGCATCTCCGCAGTAAAGGGCGTATCCACCCCGCCGCCATCGGTGCGCAGTAGCCCTTGCGACAGCAGCGATTGCTGCACGCCAGCGTAATAGGCGGCAAGCTCTGTGCTTTGTGCGCTGGGCAGAGGCGCTGGCACATTGGGCCGCGCCAATGGCGATTGTGTGGGCGCGCAGGCGGCCTGCGCCAGCAAAAGGGCCGTTATTGCCCCCCGCTTGTGCCAGGCCGCCTGCGCCATTTCTTAGACCGACCCGCCAATATTTGCGCCCGTCGCGGTGTTGCGCGACTTGGCCGCGATCAGCGCATCGCGCAATTCGCCTTCCATCTTTTTTAGCTCTTCCTCGGCGCTGGCACGTTTGACCTTACCCTCATCCGCGATTTTCAGGCTTTCCTCGATTGTGGCGACCAGCGTGGCGTTGGCCTTGCGCACTGCCTCGATGTCGAAGACCCCGCGTTCCATTTCGGTGCGCACAATCTTGTTGGCCTCTTTCAGATTATCCGCGTTCGAGGTCAGCAATTCATTGGTCAGATCATTGGCCGCGCGCACCGCTTCGGCTGCCTCGCGCGAGCGTTGGATGGTGACGGCCTGCGCCAGCTGCGTTTCCCACAAGGGCACGGTGTTGACCAAGGTCGAGTTGATTTTAGTCACCAACGATTTGTCGTTTTCCTGCACAAGACGGATAGAGGGCAGCGACTGCATGGTGACTTGGCGCGTCAGTTTCAAATCATGCACGCGGCGTTCCAGATCGTCGCGCGCGGCGCGCAAATCGCGCAATTCCTGCGCAACAATCACCTGATCGGCCTGCGGCGTTGCGGCAACTTCGGCCTCTTTGGCGGGGATGATCGTTGCGTCCAACTGGGCAAGTTTGGCCTCACCCGCCGCGATATACAGCGCCAGCTCGTGGTAGAAATCTAGCGTCTTTTCATACAGCATATCCAACGATTTAATATCTTTTAGCAGCGTATGTTCGTGGCGCAAAAGATCATTGGTCACCACGTCAATCTGCCCCTGCACCTTTTCAAAACGGGCGACAAAGCTGGCAAAGGGCGCGGCGCGGCCCAGCAGTTTTTCCCACCAAACCCGCTCGCGGCGCACGTCCAGTTCTGATACGGAAAAGCCGCGCAATGTGGTGACCATGCTGCGCAGGCTGTCGCCAGCAGGGCCAACATCTTTGTTTTTGACTCCTGCCAGCATTTCTTGGCTGATGGTTTGCAATTCGGCCTGCGCGCGCGATCCGAAAGAGATGATGGATTGGGTGTTGCCCATATCAATCTCGTCCATCCGCTTGCGAATTTCGCCCGCCTCGGGGGCGGGGGCGGTGTCGAGTGTGATCAGCGCGGTGCTGGGTTCGGGCAGGATTTTTGCGGTGATTTGCTCGGCTTCGGCCAAGGCCGTTGCGGCGGCGGTGCGGATGTCGTTGCTCATGTTTTTTCCCGTGTCCAAGGCGCGATTGCGCGGTTAGTTTTCCAGTTTCAGCCGCTCGCGCAGCACGTCTATTTCGATGTCCAGCCCCACGCGCCCTTGGCCGATCAGGGCCTGCGTGCGGCTGGCAAAGGTGGTTTCCAAATCGCGCAGCAAGGCCTCGTATTCGGTGCGGGCGGCGGCCTCGCGGGTTTTGGAATAATGGGATGCGAATTTGATCGTCGCATCGCGTGCGCCCATTAAATAGACGGTCAAATACTTGCGCGCCGCCGTCAAATCGCCTGGGTCATCTTCGATGCTGCGAAACAGGCCGCGCGCGGTATGGGCAAAGGTTTCCACCCGCAACATCAGGGCGCGGTCGCGGGTTTGGGCAATCGCCTCGGCCATCGCGGCCAACATTGCCTCGCCCTCTTCCACGGCGCGGGCGACGCGGTCGGTTTGAAATTGGTTTTCCCCGTCCATGCCTTTGCTGCGAAGTGGGTCTGCGCCAAAGGCAAAGCCGTGCAAAATCATCCCCGTCGCGGCGAACAGCACGATGTAAAAATCGGACTGCCCTGCCATTTCCGCGCCCAGCGCAAGGCCAAGGCCCATCAAGATATTGCCCAATATCTTGCGCGGCAGTTTGGGCGGGCGGGCCATGGTGCGCGCATCAAATTCTGCCTGCGCACGCAAGCCATCACGCGTGACCCAAGCCGAGGCTGTCATCAGCGCAAATGTGGCCAGCCCCATGAACAGACGGTCAGGCGATTGGTTCAAAAAGGCTGCAATTAGGAACAGATAAGGCATGATAAACATCAGCCGCAGGCGCGGCGTGGCCGCCACATCGCGCGCGGGGCCAGTTTGTTCGGCGGGGCTAAATTTGCCGCGAAAGCGCTGCGCCATGCCTTAGCCCCCCAGAATCGATACGTAAATGATCAGGCCCATCAGCAGCAAATAGGGCAGGCGGTGGAAACGCTTTTGTGTCATGTTCAGGGCCGCCTCCAGCGACCAAAAACGCGGGCAAGCCGCAACTTGTTATGACTATATGCATTGCCGCCCCTTGCGGCTAGGGGGGAAAAGCGGGGATTGTTCGCCAAAATGGGGCCTTAGCCGCGCTTTGGGCCGCCATGGCGCGGTTTTTCAGCCAGTCTGCGCGGCGCGGCGCCCGTTTCGGCGCGATCAGGGCGCGGCTTGCGGACAAAGTCTTTGGCGCTGGCCCCTGCGGCAATGGCGGCGCTGCGTTCGCTGGCCATTTTGGTTTCGCGCTGCTGCGAGCGGGTGACGCGCGGGCGCGCGGCAGAGGCGCCCGCCGCCGCAGGATCTTCGCCCAGCTGTTCACGCAAAACGCGCGGTTTCACCTCTTCCACCGCGCCCGGGGTCAAATCGCCCAAACGGAACGGGCCATAAGAGATGCGGATCAGGCGGTTCACCGTCAGGCCAATCTCGGCCATCGCGCGGCGAATTTCGCGGTTTTTACCCTCGCGCAGGCCCACCGTCAGCCATGCATTCGCGCCTTGGATGCGGTCAATCACCACTTGCATCGGTTGGAACTTTTCGCCGTCCACCACGATACCTTTGCGCAAAGGTTCTAGATCAGGGTCCATCGGGTTGCCATTGATGCGCACGCGGTATTTGCGCAGCCAGCCTGTCGAGGGCAGCTCTAGACGGCGTTTTAGCCCGCCGTCATTGGTCAGCAGCAGCAGACCTTCGGAATTCAAATCCAGCCGCCCCACCGACATCACGCGCGGCAATTCGGGGGGCAGGTTGTCAAACACCGTCTCGCGCCCCTTTTCATCGGATGCGGATGTGACCAGACCTTCGGGTTTGTAATACAGCCACAGGCGCGCGGGTTCGGGTTCGGAAACGGGCCGCCCATTGACGGTGATCTTATCCGCCGCCGTCACATTCAGCGCGGGCGAGGTGATCACCGCGCCATTCACCGACACCTCGCCCAGTTCGATCATCCGCTCGGCCTCGCGGCGGGATGCGATGCCTGCGCGGGATAGAACCTTGGCGATACGCTCGCCTGCGGGAGTGGTGGTTTTCGGGGGGCTTGTCTTTTCGGCCACGTCGGGCATCCTGTGCTTGGCGCATCTCTGCGCGAGTAAGCGGGGGCTAGCCCCCGCGCCCCCAAGGTATTTGAACCGATATGAAAGAGCAACGCGCCTTTACCTCGTTTATGGATTTGGCCTTGGATGAGGCGGTGGCGGCGGGCGCGCGGGGCGAGGTGCCTGTGGGCGCGGTGCTGGTGATGGGGGGCGAGGTGCTGGCGCAAGCTGGCAATCGCACGCGCGAATTGAATGACCCGACCGCCCATGCCGAGATTTTGGCGATCCGCGAAGCCTGCGCAAAATTGGGGACTGAGAGGCTGCTGGCGGCAGATTTATATGTCACGCTAGAGCCCTGCCCAATGTGCGCGGCGGCGATTTCGGCGGCGCGTGTGGCGCGGCTGTATTACGGGGCGTCTGATGCCAAATCGGGCGGGGTGGCGGCAGGGGCGCGGGTGTTTTCGCACCCGCAATGCCACCACGCCCCGCAGGTCTATGATGGGATTGGCGCAGACGCCGCCGAGGCGCTGCTAAAGGATTTCTTTTCGCTAAGGCGGGGATGACGGTTATTTTCGACTTTGCCTGGCGCGGCATGGCGATCGGTGACGATGTTTGGCTGGGGGGACGTAGCCGATATCAATGTATCTTGCGATAAATATGGCGAGACCCGCGCCCGTTTGTTCCGACGAAACATTTGAACCGCTGGGCCGCGCTGCTGATTTCGCGCCAAGACGCAGCTCTTGGATCGCATGGTTTGGGTCTGGCGGGATTTTCAACGCGCGGGCTATGTGCTGGATGATCTGCGCGCCACATAGGCTTGCAGCTATCCTTGCGCGCGGGTAAACGGGGGCGATCCAAAATCGGAGCAGCCCCATGTCCATCGATATTGATACCGCGCGCAAAGTGGCAAAACTGGCCCGCATTCGGGTTAATGAGGGCGATTTGCCCCCTTTGGCCGAAAAGCTGTCGGGTATTTTGGGTATGATGGCGCAGCTGAACGAAGTGGATGTGACAGGGATTGAACCGATGACTTCGGTCACGCCGCAGCGCCTGAAACGCCGCGCGGATGTTGTCGATGACGGCGATCAGCAGGCCGCCGTTCTGGCCAATGCGCCCGATGCGCGCGAGGGGTTTTTTGCAGTGCCGAAGGTGGTGGAATGAGCAATTCTTGGACAATCTCCGCCGCGCGGGATGCTTTGCGCAAGGGTGATATTTCGGCCACCGATCTGACGATGGCTTGCCTGACGGCGATGGACGCAGGCGACGCGCTGAACGCCTTTGTGCATAAAACCCCCGATCTGGCGCTGGCGCAGGCGCGGGCGGCGGATGCGCGCATTCGGGCGGGCGATGCGCCCGATCTATGCGGTATCCCTCTGGGGATAAAGGATTTGTTCTGCATCAAGGGCGTGCCCACGCAGGCGGGGTCGAACATTCTGGCGGGGTTCAAGCCCGAGTATGACAGCACCGTCACCACCAAATTATTCGAGGCAGGCGCGGTTTGCCTTGGCAAGTTGAATATGGACGAATTCGCGATGGGCTCATCGAACGAGTCCAGCTGCTATGGCCCCGCCATCAACCCTTGGCGCGTGGACGATCGCAAGCTGACACCTGGCGGATCGTCGGGCGGGTCGGCGGCGGCGGTGGCGGCGGATTTGTGCCTTGCCGCCACGGGCACGGATACGGGCGGCTCGATCCGCCAGCCTGCGGCCTTTACAGGCATCACGGGGATCAAACCCACCTATGGGCGCGTGTCGCGCTATGGCATTATTGCATATGCATCCAGCCTTGACCAAGCAGGCCCGATGACCAAGTCAGTGCGCGATGCGGCGATCATGCTGGGCGCGATGGCGGGGCATGACGCCAAGGATTCGACCAGCGCAGACATCCCCGTGCCCGATTTCGAAGCGGCGCTGACGGGGGATATTCGCGGCAAGAAGATCGGCATTCCACGCGAATATCGGGTGGATGGCATGGCCCCCGAAATCGCCGCGCTATGGGATAAGGGCGCGGAAATGCTGCGCGCGGCTGGCGCGGAGACTGTCGATATTTCCCTGCCGCATACGAAATACGCGCTGCCCACCTATTACATCATCGCCCCTGCCGAGGCGTCATCCAACCTCGCGCGTTATGACGGGGTGCGCTATGGCCACCGCGCGGCGCTGGCCGCTGGCGATGGCATCACCGAGATGTATGAAAAAACGCGGGCAGAGGGCTTTGGCCCCGAAACGCAGCGCCGCATTATGGTCGGCACCTATGTTCTGTCCGCGGGGTTTTATGATGCTTATTACAACCGTGCCCGCCGCGTGCGCGCGCTGATCAAACGCGATTTCGAGACGGCCTTTGCAGCTGGCATTGACTGCATTCTGGCCCCCGCCACGCCAACCCCCGCCTTTGGTTTGGGCGAGCAGGGCAGCGCCGATCCTGTTGAAATGTACTTGAACGACATCTTCACCGTCACGTTGAATCTTGCGGGCCTGCCGGGGGTGGCGGTGCCAATGGGGCTGAGCGCGCAAGGCTTGCCATTGGGGCTGCAACTGATTGGCCAACCTTGGGGTGAGGCAGATTTGCTGAACCACGCCTATGTTTTAGAGAAATCCGCAGGATTTGTAGCCAAAGCGCAAAAATGGTGGTAAGACGTCGTTAAAATAATAAACGACCGAGGCAAAAATGCGCGCATTCACAACGGCAATCGCCGCCCTAGGGCTGGCGGCTTGTTCGCCTGCTGTCCCAGATTCGGGTCTGGGCGTGGGGTTTCAAGATTACGACAGCTATCTAAAAAACCGCCAAGCGGCGCTGGCGCAGCCTTTGTCAGCGGGAACTGCCGTCTTGCCGCCTGCAGGTGCGGCGCAGCCTAGCGCAGGATTTTCAACGGCAGGGGCCGCCGCCGCAATCGCTGGCGCCCAGCAAGGCAATGTGATCGGCAACCCCTTGGCGCCTAGGTCTTTGCAGGAACAAGCGGCGCAACTGGGCGGCGGGCAAGTGGCCGCGCCAGTTCTGGCGCAGCCTGCGCAGCAAGTGTTTGTGCCTCCCGCGCCGATTGCGCCTGTGCCCCAAACCGCCTCTGCGCCCGCGCGGGTGATTGGCAGCGCCGCCGCTCCTGTGATCTCATCTGATGAACTGGCCGCCGTGCGCCCGCGCGGCAATGCGCCTGCGGGTATTTCGGAAACCGTGTCGGAAATGGCCGTTGTTGGCGGCGTTTCGGACGAACAGGATTTCGAGGCTGTGGCCGCGCGCGAAACCATCGAAAGCGATAAGGCGCGTATTGAAAAGAACCGCGCGCAATATCAAATCGACCAGCCGGGTGCGCTGCCGCAGCGCGCGGGGGTTGGGCCAAGCATTGTCGAATACGCGCTGGCCACCCAGCACCCTGTTGGGGTGAAACTGTTCCGCCGCTCGCCCCTTCGGTTCAAAAAACAAGACGCCGCCTGCGCCCCCTATGCCAATGATGATTTGGCGCAAGAGGCGTTCTTGGCCGCAGGCGGGCCCGATCGCGACAAATTAGGCATGGACCCAGATGGTGACGGCTACGCCTGCGGATGGAGCCCCGCCCCTTACCGCGCGGTTGTGCCATAGACGCGGCGCTGCCTTCCCCAAACTTTGGCCCGCGCCGTGGCGGCGTGCGGCCCAGCTTGATCGTTTTGCATTACACGGCGATGGCATCTTGCGCCGAGGCGCGGGCGCGGCTGTGCGACCCTGCGCATGAGGTGTCGGCCCATTGGCTGATAGACGAGGCCGGCCGCGCCGAGGCGCTTGTGGACGAAAACCAGCGTGCGTGGCACGCAGGGGCGGGCGCTTGGGCAGGGCTGGACGATATAAACAGCCATTCAATCGGCATCGAATTGGCCAATCGCGGCGATCATCCTTTCGCATCGCGGCAAATGGATGGGCTAGAGGCGCTGCTGCGCGGCGTCATGGCGCGCTGGAACATTGCGCCCCACCGCATCATTGGCCATTCCGACATGGCCCCTACGCGCAAAGGCGATCCTGGCGCGCGGTTCGATTGGCAGCGGCTGGCCCGCGCGGGGTTGTCGGTCTGGCCGCAGGCCAGCGCCCTCGCCGAACCTACTACCTTTCTGCCCAGCTTGCGCGCCTTTGGCTACCCCGATGCACCCGATGACGCGCTGCTGAGCGCCTTTCGCCTGCGCTTTCGTCCTTGGGCGCGCGGGCCGATTGACGGATGGGACGCCGCCCTTGCCCAAGATCTGGCCCGCAGCTTTGCCGTTGACCGCCCGCCGCCCTTGGCCTAATGCGCAGGGGCGCGGATGGCTGGATGATCGCGGCGGGGTAACCTGACGAGGAAAGTCCGGACTCCATGAAGAAAGGGTGCTGGGTAATGCCCAGCGAGGGTAACCTCAGGGAAAGCGCCACAGAGAAAGGTCTGCCCCGCATGCGGGGTGATGGTGAAAAGGTGGGGTAAGAGCCCACCGCGCCTGTGGCAACACAGGTGGCACGGCAAGCCCCACCCGGAGCAATGCCAAATAGGGGCCTTGCGTAGAAAGGTCTGCCCATGCGCCTTCGGGCGGGCAGAGACCTCTACAGGGAACTTCAGCCCAAAGGCCCGGGTTGGCAGCTTGACCGCCGTGGCAACACGGTTGGCAGAGGAATGATCATCCAAAGGGGCACCCCTTGGACAGAATCCGGCTTATAGGCCGTCCGCGCATATTGCCCACTTCGCTGGCCGTTAAGACGGACGCTTCGCGGAAGGTATTTGGGCCAAAATGAAAGATACTTTCGCCTGCTTTCATTTTGGCACAAATACCTGCGCCGCAGGCATCCGCCCTATCCACTTTTACCGCGTTTCCCTGTTGACTCTGCCTGCGCCTTGGCTAAAAGGCGGGCTTCAACATTCCACCAAGGCGCGGCCTTGGGCTGTAGGAGAATTACGATGGCCAAACCGGCGACGATCAAGATCCGTCTGAACTCGACGGCAGGCACGGGGCACTTTTACGTGACCAAGAAAAACGCGCGCACCATGACGGATAAAATGGTTGTCAAGAAATACGACCCCGTCAAGCGTGAGCATGTCGAGTACAAAGAAGGCAAGATCAAGTAATATCCTGCCCGTCGATGTGACCAAAGCCGCGCTGGAAACAGCGCGGTTTTTTCATAGGCGGCCTTTTTGGGCGATGTGCCTTTGTTGCAAAAGAAAAAGGCCACGGTTTCCCGTGGCCTTTTTGTTTGAATGTCGCGCGCGTTATTCGCGGTTGCCCAAGAATTGCAGCAGGAACATGAACATATTGATAAAGTCCAGATACAGGCGCAGCGCGCCCATTATCGCCGATTTGCCCAGCCATGCCTCGTCGCCTTGCTGTGCGTGGGCGACATATTCCGATTTGATCGACTGAGTGTCATAGGCGGTCAGACCCGCGAAAATCAGCACTCCGATGACCGAAATTGCAAACTGCAATGCCGACGAGGCAAGAAAGATATTCACAATCGAGGCCACGATCAGACCGATCAGACCCATCATCAGGAATGTGCCCATGCCCGACAAATCGCGCTTGGTGGTATAGCCGTACAGGCTAAGCCCCGCAAAGGCGATGGCGGTGACAAGGAAGGTCTGTGCGATGGACGTGCCCGTGTAGACGGCGAAGATAAACGACAGCGACAGCCCCATCAGGGCGGCGTAGGCGTAAAAGAACAGCTGAGCAGCGGCGACCGACAAGCGATTGATCAGCGCACCAAATGCGAAGACCATAACCAACGGCGCAAACATCACGACCCATTTCAGGGGCGTGCCGAAAATCGCCGCGATCATCGCGTCATTCGTGCCAACAGCCCATGCAACAGCTGCCGTCAGCAGCATGCCCACAGACATCAGCCCGTATACTTTGTTCATATGGGCACGCAGCCCTTGGTCAATCTCGGCGGTCCGGGCGCCCGCGCCGATTGTCCGGATCGTCTGATAGTCAGCCATTTAAGCCTCCAATAGGTGGGGGCGCGCCATCGCGCCTATGGCGAGCATATTGGCATGACTGCCCTATGTTTCAAGGGCTATCTGTGCGGATAATTTACATCCGCCAGTTCGCGGGCACGTTCCAGACGGGCAGGGCCGCCTCTTGCGCGGCCTGCGCGCGGGTTAGGCCAATATCAGCCAATTGGGCATCGTCCAATTCGGTCAGGCGCGCGCGGCTGGCAGCGATTGCGGGGGCCAGCCGCAAATAGGGCAGCGCCGACAACAAAGAGGACAGAATCGAAGGGCGGGTGGCGCTGTGGCCAAGGGCGGCGAACATTGGATTTCCTTACATCGGTTTCATTTGTTTGTGTGATTGTGGCCTGCGCCAGCATCACTGAACTTGATCTTTCTACCACAGTGGCGCATATTCCGAAAACGAATGTTATTGAAACTTATCATCAAGGCTTGTGATAATGCGCAATCTCGATCTGGGTTCTCTCCGCTCGTTTGTGGCGATAATTGATGCAGGCGGTGTGACCCGTGCCGCGGGGTTTTTGAACCTGACCCAATCGGCAGTTTCCATGCAGATCAAACGGTTAGAGGATATGCTGGGCCTGTCTTTGCTGGATCGCAGCACCCGCAAACTGGCCCCAACAGCGGCGGGCGAGCAGCTGCTGGGTTATGCACGCAAGATGCTGGCCCTGAATGATGAGGTCTTTACCCGCCTGACAACACCCGAGGCGACGGGCGAGATTATCCTTGGGGTGCCCCATGACATCGTCTACCCCGCGATTCCCCCCGTTCTAAAGGCGTTCAACGCCGATTACCCCAAAATGCGGGTCACGCTGGTGTCGTCGTTCACCAAGACCCTAAAGGAACAATTTGCCCACGGCGAATGTGATTTGATCCTAACGACCGAGGCCAGCGTGGCACCCGATGGCGAAACCGTCGCCGAACTGCCTTTGGTCTGGATTGGGGCGCAGGGCGGCAATGCGTGGAAACAGCGCCCGCTGCGGTTGGCCTTTGAGCAGCGCTGCTATTTTCGCGCAGGCGTGCAGGCGGCGCTGGATGCGCGGGGCATCGCTTGGGAAATGGCGGTGGATGGCAGCAGCACCCGCGCAGTCGAGGCTTCGGTTTCTGCCGATTTGGCGGTGCATACCGTTCTGGCAGGATCAGAGCCGCAGGCGGTCGAAAGGATTGCCCACGGCGGCGAGCTGCCCGATTTGGGCGCGGTCAAGGTCAATCTTTATGTGGCCGATCCTGTGCATTCCCCCGCGATCACGGCGCTGGCGAAGATGATCCGGCAGGCTTACCGGCTGCGCGCAGCGGCGGGGGGTGATGCGCCCGCGCCCAAACGGGCCATGGTCACAGTGTGATCACAACCTTGCCCGTGGCAGTGCGATCCTTTAGCGCCGCCAGCCCTTCGGGCGCGCGGTCAAAGGGTAGGGTCAGGCCGATATGCGGGTGCAACTCGCCTGCCGCGATCCAGTCCAAGACTTGGGCCAAGCTGCGGGTCAAAAGCTGCGGGGCGAATTTCAGATAGCCGCCCCAATACAGGCCCATCACGCTGAGGTTTTTCACCAGCAGCAGGTTGGCGGGAATTTGCGGCACATCGCCCCCCGCAAAACCGATGGTCAGCAAGCGGCCTTCGGGGCGAGTGGCCGAAAGCGCCGCCATAAAGGCAGGCCCGCCCACCGCATCATAAACAACATCGACGCCGCCCAAATCTTTCAGCGCAGCCTTCAAATCGGGGGTCTCGCTGTCGATAGTGACATCTGCGCCCGCCGCCTGCGCCACGGCCAGCCGATCTGCGCCGCGCGCCACGGCGATCACTTTTGCGCCCATCTTGCGGCCAATTTCAACCGCCGTCAGCCCCACGCCCCCCGCCGCGCCCAGAACCAGCAGCGTCTCGCCTGCCTGCAACCGCGCCTTGTGATCCAGCGCCAGATGTGACGTGCCATAGGCGATTTGAAACCCAGCGCCAGTGGCATCATCAACGCTATCTGGCAGCGGGATCAGCCGTTCCATCGGGGCCAGCGCCCATTCAGCCAGCCCGCCTTGGCCCAGCATGGCCGCCACGCGCGTGCCAATGGCGGGGCCAGCGGTATCTGGCCCCAAGGCGGCTATAACGCCTGCAATCTCCATCCCTTGGGTAAAGGGCAGGGCGGGCGTGTCTTGATAGCGGCCCGCTTGCATTAGCAAATCGGCATGGTTCAACCCGCAAGCCCGCACTGCTATCAAAGCCTGCCCCTGCAATGGGACGGGCATCGCCACCTCGCGCAACTGGCAGCCCACACCAAAATCCTGCACCTGCCATGCTTTCATTTTGCATCAATCCCCATTTGAAAGACCACCGTTCCTGCGGGCCCATTACGAATCACCATTGGTGCCGACCAGCGTACTGCCGACCAGCGTCCGAAAAAAGCGCGCAGCCGTTGCGCTTTGCGCCACAGAACAAAGGTGACGTTGCGTAAACATCCTAGAGCTGAAAAGTCCCGCGGGTTTTTCCCCCTTGGTTTGTTTACCTTGATCTTGATCAAACCCTATTCTTTCGCATAGGAAATCCTAACGTTTCAGATAGTCGGTCTATTCCAAAGTTGTAGAAGCACATGCGGAAGGGCATCTGGAAATTTTTTGCGGTTAGGGGCTTATCCTTTGGAAATCTATTTTCGAAAGAACGGACACATCTTATGAAACATCCTGTGGACATCCATGTAGGTAAGCGTATTCGCCATCGTCGATGGATGATCGGCATGACGCAACAGCAACTAGCTGATAATGTCGGGATCAAGTTTCAGCAGATCCAGAAATACGAAACGGGTATGAACCGCGTCTCCGCCTCGCGGCTGTGGGATATTGCAGAAACCTTGGGCGTTGAAATCTCTTTCTTTTTCGAAGGTCTTTCGGAAAATGCAGCCCCCACCCCTGCGCAGGCCGATATACTGGCCGACAAAGAGGCGCTGGATCTGGTTCGCTCGTATTACGCAATCCCAGAGGCACAGCGCCGCCGCCTGTTCGATTTGGCGCGCGTTTTGTCGGAAGCTGCATAACCCCTCCATCGCTTGACCAATTCGCCCCCGCCGCCTATGCGAGCGGGGGCTTTTATTTTGGGGATTTGCATGCTGGACGTGGCGGAACAGGATCAAATAGTTGCAACGGCCCATGCGCTGGCCGATGCTGCGCGCATTGCCACCTTGCAGCATTTTCGCAGTGAAGGCCTGAGTGCCGAGAACAAAGAATCTCTACGTTTTGACCCCGTCACCGTAGCTGATCGTCTGTCGGAACAGCAAATGCGGCAGATTTTGGCGCAGCGCCGCCCAAATGACGCGATTTTGGGCGAAGAGTTTGGGGCCAAGGTGGGAACCTCTGGCCTGACTTGGGTGCTAGACCCGATTGATGGCACTCGCGGGTATCTGTCGGGAACGCCGACTTGGGGCGTGCTGATCGCGCTGCGCGATGCGGGCGGGCCAATTTACGGCATCATCGATCAGCCTTTTATTGGCGAGCGCTTTGAGGGTGGGTTTGGCCGCGCGCAAACCCTTGGCCCCTTGGGCCATCGCACCCTGAAAACCCGCCCCGCGCGCCCCTTGGCCGAGGCGATTTTGTTTTCCACCTTTCCAGAAGTGGGCACGCAGACCGAGGCAGAGGCCTTTCGCCGCGTGGCATTGCAGGCGAAACTTACCCGTTACGGCATGGATTGTTATGCCTATGCCTTGATCGCCGCTGGCCAGATTGATCTGGTCATCGAGGCGGGCCTGCAACCCTATGACGTGGCCGCGCCGATTGCCGTGATACAGGCGGCTGGCGGGGTTGTGACCAACTGGCAAGGCGGCCCTGCCCATGAGGGCGGGCAAATACTCGCCGCCGCCAATGCCGCCATTCACGCCCAAGCGATGGAGTTGCTGAACCGCCCTTAAGGGGGCCAGCCCCTAGGTGCGTAAGCGGCGCTTTGGCGGCCTACCCCTTAGGTATTTGGGCCAAAGTGAAATGTCTTTCGGAAACGATTTGAACTGATATGTTGTCAAAACCCCTGAGTCCTTGGCCCGATTCTGTCAGGTGTATGTAATCCTCCGAAACGGGCGATAGCGGGGGCAATATGCAAGAAATACTGATCAAAGGCGCGGATGTGGTCGTAACGATGGACGCCGCGCGGCGCGAAATTGCGGGCGGTGATGTGTTGATCCGCGGCGGAGTGATTGCCGCCGTGGGGCAGGGGCTGGCCACGGTGGGCGAGGTCATCCACGCCAAGGGCTGCGTGGTCACGCCAGGATTGGTGAACACCCATCACCATCTGTATCAAACCCTTACCCGCGCCGTGCCAGCGGGGCAGGATGCGCTGCTGTTTGGCTGGCTGAAAACCCTGTATCCAATTTGGGCGCGTTTTGGGCCGGAAGAGATGTTTGTCTCGGCGCAAGTGGGGCTGGCCGAACTGGCCCTGTCGGGCTGCACGCTGACATCGGATCACTTGTATCTATATCCGAACGGCGCGCGGCTGGATGATACCATCGCGGCGGCGGGCGAAGTGGGCCTGCGCTTTCACCCCACGCGCGGCGCGATGAGCATTGGGGAAAGTGCGGGCGGCTTGCCCCCCGATAGTTTGGTTGAGGGCGAGGCGGCGATTTTAGAGGATTGCATCCGCGTCATCGACGCGCACCACGATGGGCGCGAGGGCGCTATGTTGCGGGTTGGAATCGCGCCTTGCTCACCTTTTTCTGTCTCGCGCGATTTGATGCGCGATGCGGCTTTGCTTGCGCGCGATAAGGGCGTGATGCTGCACACCCATTTGGCCGAAAATGATGAAGATATTGCCTATTCGCTGGCGCAGTTTGGCTGTCGCCCTGGCCAATATGCGGAAGATTTAGGCTGGACGGGTGCGGATGTTTGGCATGCGCATTGCGTGAAATTAGACGCTGGGGAAATTGACCTATTCGCCCGCACAGGCACGGGCGTCGCCCATTGCCCCTGTTCCAACTGCCGTCTTGGCTCGGGCGTGGCCCCCGTGCGCGCCTTGCGGGGTGCAGGGGTCAAAGTGGGGCTGGGCGTGGACGGATCAGCCAGCAACGACGCGGGAAATCTGATCGCCGAGGCGCGTCAAGCCTTGCTGCTGCAGCGCGTCACCCTTGGGGCCGATGCCTTTTCCGCCCGCGCCGCGCTGGAGCTGGCGACCTTGGGCGGCGCGCAGGTGCTGGGGCGCAGCGATTGCGGGTCGATCGAGGTGGGCAAGCGCGCCGATGTCGCTATTTGGGATGTGTCAGGGATCGAGGCCGCAGGCGCATGGGATGCCGTCGCCGCCCTTATCCTATGTGGCCCCACCCGCGTGCGCGATTTGTTTGTCGAAGGGCGGCGCGTGGTGGCGCAGGGCCAGATGGCCACCATTGACCTGCCCCGCGTCATCGAGAGGCAAAACCAACTCGCCGCGCGTCTGATGGCATAATGCCCCAAGTGCTGAAAAACGCGCCGCTGTCTTTGACCAGAGGATGACATGACCCCGCAAACCCATCCCAATCCCGATTTGCTTGTCGGCCCCGACCTGCGCCCGCGCTGGAACAGTGCCCCGCACCGCCGCCACGGCTTTCACAACCTGCACCGCCTGCTGCGCTATAGCCAAAGCTATCGCGCGGGGCAGGTGATGCCGCTGCGCCTATCCGCCGATTTGGCCATTGCCGCGCGGGCGGATGTGCGGCAACTGACCACTTCGCCGTTTTTCTCGGCCATGGTGGTGATCGAAGGCGGGCGGATTTTATACGAATCCTATGCGCCCGATTTCGCCCCCAGCCAGCCGCATTCGATCATGTCTGTTTCCAAAATGGCGTTGAACCTGATGGTTGGGCGGCTGGTGGACGAGGGCCGCATTGATCTAGCCGCCCCTGTCTCAACCTATCTGCCGTGGATCGGCGCGGGCTATTTTGCCGCCAGCGTCCAGCAGGTTTTGAACATGGATCTGCGCAATGCCTATAGCGAGGATTACCATGATCCCCTTGCCAGCGTTTTTGCACATGAGGCCGCCTGCGGGATGCGCCTTGCGCCGGGCGAGACGACAAACCGCGATTTTGTGGCCTCCATTGGCTTGGCGGCAGGCGCGGCAGATTGCACCAACCCCAGCGGGATCTGCGATTACAAAAGCGCCAATTCCGAGGTGTTGTCCCTGATCGTGCAGGCGGTGGGGGGGCGTAGCTTGCAGGCATGGATGGCCGATTTGGCCGATGCTGCGGGGGTTGAGGGGGCGCTGCATGTGCAAACCGACCGCGCGGGCATGCCAATTTTGAACGGCGGTATCTGCCTGACGGCGCGCGATTTGGCCCGCTATGGCGCGCTGTTCGCCCGCATGGGGCGCGGGGTGGATGGGGCGGAATTTGGCGCGTCCGCATTTTTGCGCGCAACCTTGGCGGGCGGTATTCCCATGCCCGCCCCGCGCAGCCATTTGCGCTATTCCAACCACACCAACACCAATGGCACATGGCTGGGCCATGGCGGCTATGGCGGGCAATATCTGCTGGCCAATCCCCAAACGGGGCGGGTTGGTGTCTTTTTGTCGGTGCTGCAAAACGAAAGCGGCTATGACAGCGCCTATTATCCGCCCATCATCGCCATGCTAGAGGACATCTGCGCGGCGGGGTGATCTGGCGTGGCTACCATGCGTTCCATCAAGGCGTTCCGCCCTCTTTCTCCTGCGCCGCAAAGAAGGCTAAATCATAGGCTTCGACCACGGGCATTGCCTGCACAAGCAGGCGGCCCCCTTGCACTGTCAGGCCCAAATATTTTGCGCGCTTGTCCTGCGCTGCGCTGTGCCGCGTGATCTTGCCATCGGCCTCTAACCTGCTGGCTATTTGTGAAATATGCATCCGATCAAGGCCCAGAAAATCAACCACGTCCTGCTGCGTCACAGGCTCGTCATCGCGCGTCATCCACCCAATCACCGCCAAAACGGCGAACTGCGGCTGGGTCAACCCATGGGGGCGCAAGGCCGCATTCAACCCCTTTTTCCAGCGCATAAAATCGCGCCACAGCACAAAGCCAGGGCTAAGCTGCGGGCGCGCATATTGGGAAATATCGCTCCATTTGCTATTGCGCCCTGCCATCACGCACCGCCGCGCGCTTCGCAATATGCCTTTAGTCCGGCCAAAGTCTTGGGCAGTGTTTGCTCGATGCCGCGCCCAATCAACCGCGCGAACAAAAACGCCAAAGGCCCGGTGAAACGCACCCAATGCGTGGCTGTGGTTTTGCCATCTGTTTGCGCCAACTTATGGCCAAAGTGCATGGTGCATAGGGGCAGGCGGGATTGGATGGTAAACCCCTGCGCGGGGTCTACCGCGACCACGTATATCTTGGCCTTTGGCCCGCTGCGCGGTGTCAAATACCCCGTCGCCCCCGTTATAAGCCCGTTGGGCAGCGATACCTTTTTCACCTCGCTGTCCCAAATGGGCCACGAGGCGACATCGGCATAGGCCGCGAACACGGCGGCGGCTGGTTGGTTGATGATAATCTTGTGTTCGGGCATCTTGCGGCCGTTTTTTGTAAATGCGTTTACTATATAAATTAGAGCCGCCACCTTTAGCAAGCGCGCCTTTCGCAAGGCATCACCGAAATTTGGCTGGACATATCATCCGCCCTTCGCTACCCACGGTGCATGACAAATTACAGCGCCCCAGTTCAAACCCTGCGCCGACGCCAGCTTCGCTGACGCTTTGTCCTTGCGCGCCTGCCGCGCCCCCTTTCCCCGTTGACCAAATCACCCGCCTTGGCTAGGCCTTGGCTTTACCCGCGAAAGATGCCGCTATGATCTCAGCCGTTCTGCCCACCTATAACCGCGCCCCGCTGGAGTTTGTTTCGGGCGCTGGCTCTTGGCTGACCACGGCGGATGGCGCACGATACCTTGATCTTGGCGCAGGCATTGCAGTGAATGCGCTGGGCCATGCCCATCCTGCGCTGGTGGCGGCGCTAACCGCGCAGGCGGGGCAGCTTTGGCATGTCTCGAACCTGTATCGTATTTCGCAGCAGGAACAACTGGCGCAGATGCTGGTGGATCAAACCTTTGCCGATACGGTGTTTTTCACCAACTCAGGCACCGAGGCGGCGGAACTTGCCATCAAAATGGCGCGCAAATATCATTACGAAAAGGGCGCGACCGATCGCACCCAAATCATCACCTTCGAAGGCGCGTTTCATGGCCGCTCGACGGGGGCGATTGCCGCCGCTGGCTCGGAAAAGATGGTCAAGGGTTTTGGCCCACTGATGCCAGGATTCACCCAAATCAAATGGGCCGACCACGATGCCCTGCGCGCCGCCATCACCGATCAAACCTGCGCCGTGCTGATCGAGCCTGTGCAGGGCGAAGGCGGCATTCGCACAGTGCCCGATCACCTCCTGAAAGGTCTGCGCGATCTATGTGACAGCACGGGCACGCTGCTGATCTTTGACGAGGTGCAATGCGGCATGGGCCGCACCGGCCGCCTTTTCGCGCATGAATGGGCAGGCATTGCACCCGATATTATGATGGTCGCAAAAGGCATCGGCGGGGGCTTTCCGCTGGGCGCGGTGCTGGCCACCGAAAACGCCGCCAGCGGCATGGTCGCGGGCACCCACGGCTCGACCTATGGCGGCAATCCCTTGGGCTGCGCAGTTGGGGCGGCGGTGCTGGGCATTGTTGGGCAAGATAGCTTTCTGGCCGAAGTCGCCCGCAAGGGTGCAATCTTTGCCCAAGGTCTGGCCAGCCTATGCGCCCGCCATCCCACTATCTTTAGCGAAGTGCGCGGCCAAGGCCTGATCATGGGCCTCAAATGCGTGACCCCCAATACCGATGTGGTTAAGGCCGCCTATGGGCAAAACCTTCTCACCGTTCCAGCCGCCGATAACGTGCTGCGCCTGCTGCCCGCCCTTAATATCGAAGACACCGATATAGCCGAGGCGCTTGCCCGACTAGACCGCGCCGCCACCGCTTTGGAAGCGGAATGACTGCCCGCTTCCTTGCTCTTAAAATATCCTCGGGGGTCTGGGGGCAGACAGCCCCCAGCACGCTCTTACACAGGCCAAACTGATGAAGCATTTTCTAGATATTCACCAATCCAGCGCCGCTGATCTGCGCGGCATGATCGACAGCGCCCATGCGATGAAAGCCGCCCGCGCAGGCCGCCCGAAAGGTGCGCTTGACGATGATCAGCCACTGTCTGGCCGTATGGTCGCGTTGATTTTCGAAAAACCATCCACCCGCACCCGCGTATCGTTTGACGTGGGCGTGCGCCAAATGGGCGGGCAGACGATGGTGCTTTCGGGCCGCGAGATGCAGCTGGGCCACGGCGAGACCATCGCCGACACCGCCCGCGTTTTGTCGCGCTATGTCGATCTGATCATGATCCGCACCTTTGAAGAGGCGACGCTGCTCGAAATGGCCGAACATGCCACGGTGCCCGTGATCAACGGCCTGACCAACCGCACGCACCCCTGCCAGATCATGGCCGATGTGATGACCTACGAGGAACATCGCGGCCCCATCGCGGGGCGGCAAGTTGTTTGGGCTGGCGACGGCAACAACGTCTGCGCGTCTTTTCTGCATGCCGCGGGCCAGTTCGGCTTTGACTTCACCTTTACAGGCCCCCAGCCGCTAGACCCCGAACCCGCCTTTGTCGATTTCGCCCGCGCAAAGGGCAGCAAGGTTCTTATCGAACGCGACCCTGCCATCGCCGTGCAGGGCGCGGATTTGGTGGTGACCGATACTTGGGTTTCCATGCACGACCCCGAATCCGCCAAAGAACGCCGCCACAACCAACTGCGCGGCTATCAGGTGAACGAGGCTTTGATGGCCCACGCAAAACCAGATGCGCTGTTCATGCACTGCCTGCCCGCCCACCGCAATGACGAGGCGACATCGGCGGTGATGGACGGCCCCCATTCGGTGGTGTTCGACGAGGCCGAAAACCGCCTGCACGCGCAAAAGGCGGTTATGCGTTGGTGCTTGGGGGCCTAATCCTCAATCTATCCGATGTTTTAACACGACTGGCAGCACCAGATCCTCTTCGTCGCTCAGGTGCTGCCCAAGCATCTGTTCAAACCGACTTAGAACGTTGCCAAACCCGCCGACCAATTCCCGCTGCGCGGCATCACCCCTTTCGCGCAGCAGGGCATTGGCCCCTTCGGCAAAGCTGTCAATCAATTCGTGCAATGCGTGATGATCTGCGTCCAGCACCTCGAACCCGCGCGCGATGCGAGGTTCTAGCTGCGCCAGATGCGGGAAATAGGCGGTATCTTCGATCTGGTGATGCCCCACCAACTCGCCCAAAAACCGCTGTCCCAGCTTTGCCAACCGCTGGCCATAATCTTGCGCCGCCATTTGCCCATCCAGCCGCAATTGCGCATCGGTCTGCATCTGCGCCATCATGGCGCGAAAGTTCAAATGCCGATCCAGCCAAAACGCGGCCAGCCCGTTGAAGTGGGGATGCGCCGACCACCCCTCGCGCGGGTAATCGGCCAAGATCAGGCGAAATTCATCGGGCAGGGCGCTACGATGTTGCAGCGCCAACGGATTTTCTGTCATTTTTCGCACCTTGTCGGGCCACGGCTAATTGTTAGCACAGCGGCGCAGTGCCACAACCACTTGCGCTGCAAAAAAATCTAGCGTCCTATGCCCCAGAATTCCTCACACAGGTGCCCGATGCAAAACCCCACACCCCATTTCATCCGCTCTTTGAATGCCTTGTCCAACTGTATCGCCAAGGCCGAAACGCTTGCCGAGGCCAAGCGGTTAAAGCCCGACGTCATCCCCAACTTGCGCCTTGTGGCCGATATGTTTCCGCTGGCCCGCCAAGTGATGATTGCCACCGATCACGCCAAAGGCGCGTCTGCGCGGCTGGCGGGGCTAGAGGTGCCCAGCTTTGAGGATACCGAAACCACGCTGCCTGAATTGCGCGCGCGCATTGAAAAGACCACCGCTTTTCTTGAAAATATTCCAAGTGATGCCTTTCACGGGGCCGAAGATCGGATGATCAGTTTCAAGGCTGGCCCGCGCGAATTGACCTTCCCCGCGCCGAAATATCTGTATGGGTTCGCCATCCCAAATTTCTATTTCCACATGACCACCGCCTACAACATTCTGCGCAGCAATGGTGTGGATATTGGCAAGGTGGATTTCTTGGGCGGTCTAGATCAATAACCTAGCCCCGCTGCAAATCATCCGCCGGATGCGCGCGCCCTGCCATCAAGGCGACACCCCCCAAGACCAGCGCCAGCGCCAGATAGGTGGCGCGGTAGCCGATATGCTGGGCGACAAAACCGATCAAAGCGGGGGCAATCAGGATGCCCGCATAGCCCACCATCGTCACAGATGAAATCCCAATGCCAGGTGGCAAACCTGGCCAATTGCCCGCCGCCGAAAATAGGATCGGCACCATATTGGCCACGCCCAACCCCGCCACGGCAAACCCCGCGACCGCCATGGCAGGCGTAGGGGCCAGCCCGCTTATCGCCAGACCCGCCGCGCCCAAAACGGCGGAAACGCGCAGCGTTTTGACCGCGCCATGGTGGTTGCGCACCCCGTCCCCTACAAAGCGCATCACAGCCATTGCGCCTGCAAAGAATGCAAATCCAAGACCCGAGGCGAACGGCCCCGCGCCCAGTTCCTTTTGCAGATAGATCGCAGCCCAGTCCAAAACTGCGCCCTCGGGCACCATCGAAAACAGCGCCATCGCCCCCAAGACCCACAGACTGGCATCGCGCGCGATCAGTTTGGTTTTGGGTGTGCGGGTATCCCTTGCTTGCGCGGTTGGCGCGTCCTTCAGCAAATAGGGCAGGGCCGTCAGCACCAGCAAGATGGACAGCCCCCCGACAATCATAGCCTGACGTTCAGCCCCGACTTGAACGATCAGCCATGATCCGCCAATACCGCCAACAAATCCGCCAAGGCTCCAGAATCCGTGGCTGGACGACATGATCGCGCGGTGCAGCTTGCGCTCGACCTGCACGGCATTCGCGTTCATGGACACATCCATACAGCCCAGCACCGCCCCCATCAGTGCCATCATCACCGCCAAAACCCAGATATTTGGCGCATAAACCACCGCCGCCAGCATCGGCGTCGCCGCCAGCGCAAACGCCGAGGCCACGCGCGCCGATCCATGCGCTGCAATCAGCCGTCCCGTAAACAACATCGCCGCCACAGCGCCCAGCCCAAGGCATAGGATCAGCAGGCCAAGCGTGCCTTCGGTGATCGTGTGCCTTGGCAGCAGAAGTGGGATATGGGGCGCCCATGCCCCCATGATAAAGCCGTTCACCGTAAATAACGCGGCCACGGCCCAGCGATGGGTGCTGGGCGAATAGTCAGCTGCCATAGCCTACCCTTTTGAAAATTGCCAAGCGGTGCTTTGCACCCTTTGCACGCCCGCCGCGAGGTCTATACTGGGAAATCCCGCATGATGGGGCGCATCTGGCCAATTTTGCGCCTCGATCGCCACACCGCGATAACCGTCATGGCGGCAATCATACAGCTGCACCCCCGCCTCGGTGGTGGACAGGCGCAGCGTCACGCCCGAATTTCCGCGCAGCATCAAAACCTCGCGCAGTGCTACCTGCGCGTTTGACAGGCAAAAACTGTTATCCAAAGGTGGATCGCTCGGCGCAATCACGCGGCCCGCCCGAAAATCAAATGGCGTGCCCGTTACATCCACGACCTCGCCCGTGGGGATAAATTCGAGGTTGGTCGGAAGATAGTGACCCGCTGCCACCCGCAGCACATGGCCGCGATAGTCCGCCATCCCGTCCAAATTCCAATAGCTGTGGTTGGCGGCGTTCCACAAGGTTGGCGCATCGCTGCGCACCGCCACATCCAAGCGCAGGGTGTCGCGGCGCAGCGAGAAGCGCGCTGTCACATCCCGCGCGCCCGCAAACCCGCCCAATCCATCTGGCAAATGCAGCGCCAAAGTGACATGGTCATCGCCGTGATCGGCAATATCCCAAACCTGATGCTGCGCGCCAGTGGTGCCACTGTGCAGGCAATGTTTACCCAAAAAATTAGCCTCGAGCTGCGCCGCGCGCCCCGCCACTTGGGCCTGCGCCCCTGCGATGCGGTTGACAACGGGCGCAATCAGGCTGCCGTAATAGCCCATCGCGCCTTCGTAATCGGCCAGCTTGTCCGACCCAAGCGTTAGGTCATAGTCGACCCCCGCCAGCCGCACAGAGTGCAGCACTGCACCCAGCGTTAGCACCGATACCTGTAGACTTTCGCTGCGCAGCGAAACGCGCCGCACCTCTGTGCCGCGGGACGTTTTGCCCATGGTTTCAATTTGCGCCATTTCCGCCCCTGTCACTATTTAGGGGCAAGGTTGCGGGCATTTGCAAAAAGGTCAAGCGCCCGACAGGCACCCTGTCAGCGCAGCCGCCAAATTGCGCAAGACATCGGCGTAACTGCTGGGCGATGCGTCCAGTGTTGCGCCCTCGGGGTCCAGCGCCGCACCTGCTTTTGCGGGGGTGCCGTCGATGAGTTGCAACAGCAACGACGAATCGTGCTGGCCTTCGGGGAATACACAAACGACCCCCCCTGCCAGCTTTTCCTGCATCTCGCGCAGATGCGCAGCACCCGCAGTTGTTGCATCGCCCATCGCCACCGCGCCCTTATATGCCAGCCCATAATGGGCAGCAAAATAGCCATAGGCATCGTGATAGGCGACAAAGCCTTTGTCTTTGACGGGGGCCAAGGCGGCGGCAAGTTCGGCGTCCAGCGCGGCAATCTCTGCCTTGGCTGCTGCGGCATTGGCGGCGTAGATCGCGGCGTTGTCAGGGTCGCGCTTCGCCAATTCGGCCGCAATCGCGTCCAGCCATGGTGCGGCGTTTTCAGGGTTTAGCCACGCATGAGGATCAGTGCCGCTGTGATCATGGGCGTGGCTTTCCTCGTGGCCGTGATCGTCGCGCCCCGCTTCCTTGTGGTCATGGTCATCGTGCCCCGCCGCGTCGTGATCATCGCCCTGCGCGTCATGCCCACCTGTGGCGGCAAATTCCTTTTTATGCGTGCCGCCCACTTCTAGCAGCACCAAAGAAGCCAAATCGGACTTGGCCCCCTCTAGCGCGCGCTCGAACCACGGCGTCAATTTGGGGCCAATCCACACCGCCAAATCCGTGCTGGCAATGCTGGACATCTGGCTGGGGCGCAGTTGAAAATCATGCGCCCCCGCGCCTTTGTCCAACAGCAGAACCGGCTGGCCCAAATCGCCCATCACTTGGGCTACAAGGCCGTAAACAGGCGCAATATCGGTGATCACGCGCGGCACTTCGGCCATGGCGGTGAGGGGCAGCATGGACAAAACGGATGATATGATATAACGTATGACATTGGCCTTTCAGAAATGACTGTTGCCGTCTATATGTTATATCATAACAATGCAAGAGGCGTCGATGCCCCACGATCAGTGCCCCAATTGTGCCGCCCCTGATTTGGCCTTTGCCGCCCATGATCACGCGCCCTGCGCGGCGGATGCCTTGGCGCGGGCCGAGGCGATACTGGCCGAAAAGGGCCTGCGCCTTACCCCCGTGCGCCGCCGCACCTTAGAGATATTGCTAGAGGGGCATCGCGCGCTGGGGGCCTATGATCTTCTCACGCGCCTTGCTGCCGAAGGCTTTGGCGCGCAGCCGCCCGTCGCCTATCGCGCGCTGGATTTTCTGGAAGAACATGGTCTTGCCCATCGCATCCGACGCCTGAACGCCTTTACCGCCTGCATGCATATGGGCGAGGCGCACTTTGCCGCCTTTCTTATCTGCCGCGCCTGCCATGCCATATCCGAGGCCCCCGCCGCCCCCGCCCGCAGCGCGCTAGACACTGCGGCAAACGCGCAGGGCTTCACCATCGAAACCGCCACAATCGAGGCGCTGGGCCTGTGCCCCGCCTGCCAAGAGGTGCCGGCATGAGCCTGATTTCTGCGCAGCATATCAGCGTGACCTATAGCGGCGGCTCCGTGCTGTCCGATGTCTCCGTGGCGATTGACGCGGGCGAGATTGTCACCCTTGTCGGCCCCAATGGGTCTGGCAAATCCACGCTGCTGCGCGCGCTTTTGGGCATCGTGCCGCTGTCTGAAGGGCAGATCGCGCGGGCGCAAAACCTGCGCATTGGGTATGTGCCGCAGAAATTGGCGATTGACCGTGCCATGCCGTTAACGGTGGGCCGATTTCTGTCGCTGCCGCAGCGCGTCTTGGGCAAAGATGCGGCGCGCGCGCTGTCCCGCGTCGGCCTTGGCGCATTGGAGGGCGCGCAGATGGCGCAACTGTCAGGCGGGCAAATGCAGCGCGCCATGCTGGCCCGCGCGCTGCTCAGCGATCCGCAACTTTTGGTGCTGGACGAGCCGACCCAAGGGCTGGATCAACAAGGCGAGGCGGCGTTCTACCGCCTGATTGAAGAGCTGCGGTTGGAACTTGGCGCGGCGGTGCTGATGGTCAGCCACGACCTGCACGTGGTGATGGCCGCCTCCGACCGCGTGATTTGCCTCAATGGCCATATCTGCTGCCAAGGCGCGCCGCATGTCGTCTCATCGGCCCCCGAATATCGCGCGCTGTTCGGACTTGGCACACTGGGCGCGCTGGCCCTTTATCAACACGCGCATGACCATAGGCATGACGGCGGGCCAGCCCCCGATATGGGCCATAAAGACGCCTTCGGCCGCAGCCCAACCGATCCCCATTATGGCCATTCCCATGCTTGATGATTTTCTAATCCGCGCCGCCCTTGCGGGCATTGGTTTGGCGCTGGCCGCTGGCCCCTTGGGCAGTTTCGTCGTCTGGCGGCGCATGGCCTATTTTGGCGATGCGACCTCTCACGCTGCGATCCTTGGCGTGGCGCTGGCGCTGGCGCTTCATCTGCCCATCGGGGTTGGCACGCTGGCGGTCGCGCTGGCCATGGCGGGCACTGTGTCAACCCTCGCCGCCAAAGGCTGGGCCATGGACACAACTTTGGGCGTGCTTGCCCATTCGGCGCTGGCCTTTGGCCTTGTCGCCATATCCTTCGTGCCAAATGTGCGCGCCGATTTGTCCAGCTATCTGTTTGGCGATATTCTGGCCGTGAGCCGCCTTGATCTGGCCTATATCTGGGGCGGGGCCGCGCTGGTGCTGGCCTTGCTGATCTGGCGCTGGCAGCGTCTGCTGACCGCCACCCTGTCCGAAGACCTCGCCCATGCCAGCGGCATCAACCCCAATGTCGAGCGTCTTGCCCTGACCATCGCCTTGGCCCTTGTCGTCGCTGTTGCCCTAAAAGTCGTCGGCGCGCTGCTGATTGCCGCCATGCTGATTATCCCCGCCGCCGCTGCCCGCGCCCTTGCCCGCAGCCCCGAATCCATGGCCATCATCGCGGCCCTGATCGGCGCCGCTGCCTGCCTTGGCGGCCTTGCCCTATCGCTGTGGCAAGACACGCCCGCAGGCCCCTCGATCATCACCGTGGCCGCGCTGTTCTTTGCCGCCTTCGCCGCACTAGGCCGCGCTATCTTAAGGTAAATGCGCCCGCGCCTTCTTTTCCCAATATCCAGTCCGTCAAAACCTGCGATAGTTGTTGCGGGCGGGAGCTTGGAAATATCCCGACGCTTGACGTCGTCCTCGGAAGCCCGCCCGCATTGGTTTTTGTCCTGCACACTTGATTGGGGCGGTATGGTGCTGACCCGTGCGACGGAACAGGAGGGATTTATGGCAAAGATTATGTTTGGTGTCGATGTGGAAAAGGGTTGGATCGACAGTTTTGGCCCCTGCGGTCATGAGCGGGTGGCGACGGCTGACATTCCCGCCTATGCGGCAAAGGTGGCTGCGCAGGGTGGCGTGTTGTGTTCGAGGCGACAGGGCTAGAGTCCCCGCTTCGCCGCGCGTTGGCCGAGGCGGGGGTGACGGCCTATCGGGTTAACCCCGCGCGGGCATGCCGGGCCTTGCGCGCAGTACGGGGCGGCTGGCGCAAGACGGACCGTGTCGATGCCGCTGTTCTGCGCGAGATGGGGCGGCGGCTGGATCCGTCGATCTGGCGCCCGAGCCTGAAGATCTTATGCGGAAATCAGGCAGTTGCGGGTGCGCCGCCGTCAGTTGGTGCAAGATCGCACGCGCGCGAGGTGGTGCGCGCGGGGCAGGCCGAAGGGGCCTATGCAAGGGCCTCGATCGCGCGGGTGCTGGCGCCGCTCGACGCGGAAACCACCGCCGTTGAGTCGGAAATCGCAGCCAAAATCAAGGCCAGCCCTTGGGCGCGCGGCGGGTGATCTGCTGCGCAGCGTCCCAGGTGTGGGGCCCGTGGTGGCCACCGCGCTGCTGACCGAGCTGCCTGAGATTGGCCAAATCGACGGCGCGGCAAGGCGTGGCGGGCCTTGCGCCGTGGCGCGCGCGCGGCCCGCGTCGGCGCGCGCGGCGGCGGGCGCCCTCGCGTGCCTTTCCTGCGGCGCTCGGCCTGCGCTCCGCTTCCAAATCCGGGCATAGACTTCGCGCCGGTTAAAGGCCTGGCAAATCAGGAAAACATGCGTCTCGCCGCGCGCGCACTCTTGCCTCTGACGCCGGCGTGAAGCAAAACAGGGCATTCCAACCTACGCAAGAACAACACACTTGCCCGGGGGTGAGGAGCGCTAGCTCCGAGGGGGGCAAAGCCCCCCTGACCCAGTGCCGCAAATAGGACACATGTCGTTTTTCGCCGCCAAAGGTCGGCCCCCTCTTGCCCCATCGCGGCCACTTGCGGCACAACAGCGCAAACATATCTCGGAGGCTCCCATGAAAACGCATGTCAAAGCATTGGTGGTGGGCGGCGGCGCGGTGGGCACGGGGATTGCCTATCACCTTGCCAAGGCAGGCTGGGATACGATGCTGGTCGAACGTGACGAGTTGACGGCAGGCTCGACATGGCACGCGGCGGGCCTGCTGCCCCTGTTCAACATGGGCTATGCCACCACGCATATCCACAAATATTCGGTCGATTTTTACAAAGGGCTAGAGGCGGAAACGGGCCTGAACCCTGGTTTTTACGTGGTGGGTAATTTGCGCATGGCGCAGCGGGCCGAGCGGATGGATGAGTATATGCTTTACTCATCCGTGGCCGAAACGGCGGGGGTTTATCACGAATTTCTGACCCCCGCGCAGATCAAAGATCGCTGGCCCTTGGTGCGCACCGATGATCTGGTGGGCGCGCTGTTTCACCCCCAAGACGGCTATATCAACCCCGCCGATGTGACCCAAGCCATGGCCAAAGGCGCGCGGCAGTTGGGGGCTACGTTTGAGCGTAAAATCCAAGTGGACGGCTACCGCTGGACGGGTAGCGAATGGATCGTCTCTTGCACGCGGATGCATGAGACAGGCGGCAATCTGGTTGCGGCTGAGGAAAAGTTCGAAATCCACGCCGAACATGTGGTGACAGCCACGGGCAACCACGCCCAGCGCACTGCGCGGCTTTTGGGCATAAAAACCCCCGCCGTTCCCGTGGAACACCAATATATTGTCACCGAACCAGACCCCGCGCTGGTGCAATGGCGCAAGACCAACGATCAGCACCCCGTGCTGCGCGACGCTGACGCGAAATGGTATGTCCGCGAGGAACGCGGCGGTTGGATCCTTGGCCCGTATGAGAAAAACGCCCCCGCGCGGTTCCTATATGATGTGCCGCCATCCTTCCGCGCCGATCTGTTCCCCTTGGATTTGGAACGGATCGAGGCAGAATATATGTCGATGATCCACCGCATTCCCTCATCCGAAACCGTGGGCCTGAAAGACGATTTCAATGGCCCCATCTGCTATACCCCCGATGGCAACCCGCTGGTTGGCCCCGCCCCTGGCCTGCGCAATATGTGGCTGGCCGAGGGCTTTAGCTTTGGCATCACTGCGGCTGGCGGGACGGGTTACTACCTTGCCCAGATGATGACGTCGGGCGAGGCCGAGATTGACATGGCATCCCTAGACCCGCGCCGTTTTGGCGGCTGGATGACCACCGAATATGCCGCGCGCAAGAATGAAGAATGCTATGATCACGTCTTTATCTTGCACCACCCAGATGAGGAGCGCGAGGCCGCCCGCCCCCTGCGCACCGCCCCCGTCTATGATCGCCAGAAAGCCTTGGGCGCGCAGTTTGGCCAAGTAAACGGTTGGGAACGCCCGATCTACTACGGCCCCCTGAATGCTCCGCAAGATTTCGATCATCACACCCGCAGCTTCCGCCGTGGTGGTTGGTGGCAATATGCTGTTGATGAGGCAAAGGCGATCCGCGAAACCGCTGGTCTGATTGACGCGACTGCCTTTACCAAACACGCCGTGCGCGGGCCAGGGGCGACGGCATTTCTGGACTGGTTCACCTGCAACGCCTTGCCCAAAGTGGGCCGCATCAACCTGACCTATGCGCTGACGCCCACGGGCACAACGCGCACCGAATATACCATCGTGCGGCACGGCGAGAATGAGTATTACCTTGTCTCTGCTGGCGCATGGACAGATTATGATGGCGATTACCTGCGTAAATGCGCCGAGGATATGGCCCCGAAATTCGGCTATATCGAAATACAAAATGTCACCACACAATACGGCGTTTTTGCTTTGGCTGGCCCAAACAGCCGCGCGATCTCTGGCGGAACTGATCAAAGATGCCGACCCCGAAACCGCGCTGTCGAACAAACGCTTCCCTTGGCTATCGGCGCGGCGCATTGAACTTGGCATGGTTCCTGTGAACGCCATTCGCGTGGCTTATACGGGCGAACTCGGCTGGGAATTGCACCACCCCATCGAGATGCAGCGCCACCTGTGGATCAACTGCTGGCAGCGGGCGCAAAACACGGGCTGAAACTGGTTGGCGCGCGGGCGCAGAACTGGTTGCGGCAGGAAAAATCCTACCGCGCCTTTGGCAACGAGCTGGGCCGCGATGCCACGCCGGATAGAGGCCGCGCTTCTAGACTCGCTTTGTCGATTTGTCCGAAGATTTCCAAGGCAAAGCGGCGATGCTGGCCACGGGCATCCGCTCCAAATGCTGCACGCTGCTGATCGACGGCCCCGCCGACACCGACCCATGGGGCAAAGAGGCGCTGCTGCTGGATGGCGAAAAGGTGGGGCGTCTGACCTCGGGCGGCTATTCAGTGGCGTTCGGCAAGCAAATCGGCATGGGATACGTGCGCCCCGATTTGGCGGAAGTTGGCACACGCCTAAAGGTGCGGATGAACCGCGAGTTGTGGGATGCGGTGGTGGTCGAAGACAGCCCCTATGACCCCACAAACACGCGCATTCGGGTGGATGGGTAAATTAAACCTTAGTATCCAGGCTCGGGCTTGTCGGCCAAAAAGCCACACAAACTGCACGACCAAATAGGTTGCCCGGATGTGCTGGACTCCGTAAACGCCGCAAAAAACCCACAGCGAACACGGTGCTGGCGGCAATATGGGCGCTGCGCCTTGCAAAAAGCCAGCGCTAAAGTTCGCAATGAAAAGGCTGATGATTGTAACCATGGTCACCCATTCGCCAGGCAACTGCACGCGGCTTTGCGTTCGGGCTATGATCCACCTTGGTTGGACTTTGTAACCGACGGCGGCCCCCAAGGCATAGGTAATGCCAGCCGGGCCAGCGCAACATCTGCCCCTCAAGGGACTGCGCCCGCATAAACAGCCAGCAACCCCAACAGGGCAAGGCATAGATCAGCCAAGGCGAGACGCTGCGCCGTGCGCCGCCCGAGATCCCAGCCAAACCAACCCAACCAACAACGGTGCGACCCACATGGGTATGGCGGACAAAATGGTTGTGAACATGATGCAAACTCCTGCGTTTTTATGATGCAAACTGCCGTAAAATGGAAGGTCACCATGATGCAATGACAACGCCGGGCAATATCAATTGCGCGCACGGCTACTTTTCCTGCGCGTCAATTGCATAACGCGCCGTTGGCGCAGCGCGAGTGACGGCGCAACATCTGCAAAATGCCTTGTATCTATAAAAGGTGCCGCTCGTCGCTACATCCTGCCAAAATCGCCCGATGTGGCAACACTATCGCCATTGCGATCCTTTTTGGCCAGCCAGCCTTTAGATTTGGCGACAAAGTCGGCGCGGGTAATTTGGCCGCCCATACCGTGCCCTTTTTCCTGCCCTTTGACATTGCCTTGAACTTTGCCTGAACCTCTGGCCCTTAGCTTGGTCGTCGCCCATCTCTTCTTGTAGCAAAGTGCGCATCTCGTCCATTTGCGCCATTTCGGCGGTGGATAAAGGCTGTCATCGCCATTCGCGTCAAAGGCGGTGAAAATATCGGCGCGGCGGGTCTGCACTGGCCAAGGTGACGCGGCCATCACTGTTGCTATCCCATCATTTGCAAAAGGGCCGCGCCGCCATCAGCGCGTCTTGCGCCAAAATGGTGCTGGGCAGACTGGCAACCCCGATCAGGCAGGCCAATGGCAAAAGCGGGCGGCGGGAATTGGTGTCATGTCAAGCCTATAAACATTCATCTTTTGATATATGTTAAACGTAAGACCCGCGTCTTTGCGTCGCCGCCAATGTTTGATTATTCCGCCGCGACAGTCTGCGCAGGCGCCTGTCATTTCACCCCATGTGGCCAGCGCATGGGCGGCATACATCAGCGCAGGGCCTCCCCCCATTTGCACGCCCATCGACAAAACTCGAACCCGCAGTTCTTCGCTGCGTTGACCCTGCGCGGATCAGCGCCTCGATATGAAAATTGATGCACTGGCTCGCAGCGCTAGGTGACGGCGATGGCCAATGCTATATATTCGCGCTCTTTGCGCCCCAGCGCGCCCTCTTCCAGCGCGGCCTTCGACATATGGGCAAACCCTGCGGCAGTCTCGGGTAGGAATTTGTTCATCACCCGCAATTCAGCGCGCATATCGGCAGTTTTGGCCTTGTAACTCATGGTCATATCTCCTTTTTGGGCAAGTGTAAGCACGCGGCAAAGGGGCGCTTTGACTTAGGTCAAACAAAATTCAATTTTATGAATTTATTGGAAGACGCGCAGGCGATGGTGCCGCCACCAGATTACTACCAAAGGAACTGTCCCGCCCATAGGGCCAGATCGGCCAGCAATCGGGGTGGCCCCATCGGCGGTTTGAAACCCATAACCGCCCAAGCCCGCCGCCCAGAAAAAACGCAGGCGCCAGTGCGGTCAGGGCCGGATCACGGGCACGCGGCCCGGCGCAAAGTGCGGTAGCCCCGCTCCAGTTCGCCAAGATGCGAGTGACGGGCGCAGTCACCATCGCTTCATACCGCGCCAGCCCCACAACCCGGCCCCCAATGATCAAAAGCTCATCCAACGCCGCAAATTGACGCGGCCCAGCCAAAGAAAGGGGCGCAGGACAAATCCCCCGCGCCCCTATTTCTTTTCTTCAAAAATATCCTCGGGGGGTGGCCGCAAAGCGCAGCTTTAGCGGTAGGGGGCAAGCCCCTTGCGCCCTAACCTTTTTTCACGGCCTTCAATTTCGTGATCCCCATCGCGTCCATCGCCAGCTTTTCATAGAAAGGCTCGGACGTGCCTTTCTTGATCTTGCGGATAAAGTATTTCTCAAACCCCACTTTGGCCAAATGCACCCATTTGCCCGAGGAAGACCAATTGACATTACGCGGCGGGATTTGTGGCTGGGCGACAAAGGCGATGCCGCTGTCGCCAAAATCGGCAAGGCAAACCGCGTTCCAAGTGCCGATCTGATCGGGTTCCTTGCCGCGCACGATATTGCCAAGGTTATGCGCCGTGGCGGTAACCATCGACTCGATCATAAAGCCCGTCTTTGGCACGCCGCAAGGCACGGGCGTTGGCCCCATCGGCGGGATGGCCACGCAAACGCCCACAGCAAAGATGTTCTTAAACTTGGGGTTTTGCTGGTGCTGATCCACAATCGTAAACCCGCGCGGGTTAGACAGGCCTTCAATATCGCGCACAGGTTTGATGCCGCGAAACGCGGGCAGCATCATCGAAAAGGCAAAGGGCAGCTCTTTTTCCGCCTTCACGCTCCCATCGTCGTTAATTTCCTCGATGGTCATGCGGCCTTCTTCGACCTTTTTCACGCGAGAGGACGTGTGCCATTTGATATGCTTGCCGCGCATTTCAGATTCCAGCAGCCCCTTGGTATCGCCCACCCCGTCTAGGCCCAGATGCCCGACATAGGGTTCGGATGTGACAAAGGTCATTGGCACCTTGTCGCGGATTTTCGCTTTGCGCAGGGCGGTTTCCAGAATGAACAGAAATTCATAGGCGGGGCCGTAGCAGCTGGCACCTTGCACTGCGCCGATGATCACGGGGCCGGGGTTGGCGAGCAGCTTGTCAAACACATCCTTGGCCGCCAGCGCATGATCCACATGGCAGACCGATTGGGTGTGTCCGCCGTGCGGCCCTAGGCCCGGGATTTCGTCAAAGGCCAGTTCTGGCCCTGTGGCAATCACCAAATAGTCATAGCTGACAGAGGTGCCATCGACCAATTCCACGCGGTTTTCTTCGGGGTGCAGCCGCTCGGCCGCGACAGGCTTGAACGCGATTCCCTTTTTCTGCATCGTTGGTGTTTAATCAATCGTGATTTCTTCAGGGAAGCGCTTCAGCCCAACTGCAATCCACGGATTCGACGGGACTAAAATGGTATTTTGGGTCTTTTTCGGTGACCACCGTGATCAGGTCTCTTCGCCACGCGCAACTGATCGCTGCATTCCACCGGTCATAATCGAGCCGCCCAAACCAGCCCCCAACACCACGACATGTGCCATTCTTTGCCCTCCCAAGCAGATTTCCGTCCCATTCACGCGGGAATGTCGAACACCGTATACCGATATTTGAATATGAGAAGGGGCCAAATAACTTGACATTAAGATATAATAATTCATGTATATACATATGAGCGCAAATATAATCTTTTTCCGTGCCTTGGGTGATCCGCGCCGATTGCGCATCATCGAAGTGCTGGCCAACGGCCCGCGCAATGTGGGGCAGATTTCGGCCCATTTGGGCATTGCGCAATCGGGGGTGTCGCGGCATTTGCGCATTTTGACTGATTCGGGCTTTGTGCGCGCCCGCGCCAGCGGGCAAGAACGCATCTACGCCTTGCAGCCCGAGGCATTTGTTGAATTGGGCGATTGGGCTGCACGCTATAGCGCCCACCTTGCGCCCAGTCTGCCAAACAGCAGCCACCCATAAAAAAGGCCCGCCACATTGGGGCGGGCCTTTATGATGTCTTAACGCCGCGCTTACTGCGGAATATCGCCGGTGATGCCTTCGACGTAGAAGTTCATGCCAGCAAAATCGCCGTCCGTGGCCACTTGGCCATCAGCCAGCCAAACACTGCCGTCTTGTTTGTTGATCGGGCCAGTAAACGGGTGATAGGTGCCCGCGATGATGTCGTCGCTCAGCTTTTCGGCTTCGGCCTTGACCTCGTGCGGGCACGGCGTCAGTGATCTCGCCGATCGCCCACCATGCGCCGTGCGGCCATGCCGCCCCAGGTGCCTTGGCTGTCCCAGGTGCCATCCATCACGGCCTGCACGCGGTCGATGTAATAGGAATCCCAGTTGTCGATGATCGAGGACACGCGCGGGCATGGGCGTATACTCACCCATATCGCGACGCCTGACCAAAGGTGATGACATTGCCCGGCGTCTTTCGCCGCGGCCTGCGGTGCGGTGGAATCGGTGTGCTGCAGGATCACGTCGGCGCCTTGCTCGATCAGCACGGTCGCGGCCTCGGCCTCTTTCGCGGGATCGAACCATGTGTAGGCCCAGACCACCTCGAATTCGACGTTCGGGTTCGACCTTGCTTGGCATGGAGAAAAGCCGAGTTGATGCCCCGGATGACTTCGGGGATCGGGAAAGACGCCGATATAGCCCACCTTGTTCGGTCTTTGTCATCTCTGCCCGCGATATGTGCCCATGCACAGCGCGCCCTTCGTAGAAGCGGGCGGCATAGGTCGACACGTTGGTGCGGCGCGTTTGATAGCCCGTGGCGTGTTCAAATTTCACATCGGGAAATTTTGCTGCAACTGCAACGGTTTGATCCATATAGCCGAACGAGGTTGTAAAGATCAGGTTGCGCACCGCCCAGCGCCATCTGCGGTCATCACGCGGACAGCGTCCGGGCCTTCGGGGACGGATTCCACGAACACGGTTTCGACCGCATCGCCCAATGTCAGCCCTCGACGGCCAGACGGCCCATGTCGTGCTGGCGATAGGTCCAGCCGCCATCGCCAACAGGGCCAACATAAATGAAACCGACCTTGGTCTTGTCCTGCGCGCGCGGCGCGGCAGGCCCATGGGTGAAGCCATAGCCGCAGCGGCAGCGCCCGTGCGAGCAGAGTTCTTCTTTTCAACGTCATTCTCCCCGTTTGTGACCGGCTGCTCCCGTGCATTAGCTGCGCCTGCTCAGCGCGAGGCGTGAAAGATTCTGGCCCAGGGCGTGGCAGGTGCGCCGTGCGCGCGCCCCGGCCTGACAGCAATAGCACCAGAACCACGAATGGTTGCCAGATAGGGCGCCATCGACAAGATATTCGACCGGTATCGCGAGGCCCGCTGCCTGCAGGTTCAGCTGCAGCACCGTCGACACCGCCAAACAAATAGGCACCCAGCAAAAGCCGGGCTGGTTTCCAGCTGGCGAATACCACGATGGCCAAGGCGATCCAGCCCGCACCGGCGGTCATGCCTTCGGTCCATTGCGGCACGCGGACCAGCGACAGATAGGCCCCGCCCAGCCCGGCGCAGGCCCCGCCGAACCCGATTGCCAACATTCTGATCCGCACGACTTTGTATCCCAGCGCATGTGCGGCGTCGGTGGTTTTCGCCCACCGCCCGCAGGATCAGCCCGGCGCGGGTGCGGTTCAAAAAACGCCCCAGACCGCAGCAACCAGAGCCAAGCGACCGACATAGACCATGGGGTCGTGTTGAAACACAATCGGGCCGATCACGGGAATATCGCCCAATAGTGGCACGTGAAGATCAGGAAAGCCGGGCGCTTTGACCCCGATATAGCCCTGACCGATCAGGGCCGACAGGCCAAGGCCAAACAGGGTCAGCGCAAGACCGGTCGCCACCTGATTTGACAGCAAATACCTGCGTCAGCAGCCGAAAAGCAGCGCAAGGACTGCACCGCCGACAGCCGCCGCCGGCAAAGCCCCAGGACCAGGGGACTGCCGGTTGCGACCGCCACCACAAAAGCCCGCAGACCGCACCGGTGATCATCATCCCTTCGACGCCCAAATTCAAAACGCCGGCGCGTTCGACGACAAGTTCTCCGATTGCCGCGAGCAGGATGGGCGTGGCCGCAACCATCAGCGAGGCCAGCAGCAAGATCGGGTTGATGGCTGACAAATCCATTAGAAGGCCGTGGGGGCGTTGCGCTTTTGGCATCGCGCGGCCTGCGCAAAAACGAGGTGTGACGATTCTGCCCTGTCATCTGACCGCCGCTTCTTGCAAGCGGATCGCGGTAGTTTGTCAGCACATCGATCGCCAGCAGGAAAAAACAGCAGCATCCCCTGTAGCAGCCTGGATCGCCGCCGAGGGCAGGCCAAGCGTGGCTTTGCGCGATGTCGCCGCCAATATAGGTCAGCGCCATCAGGCCACCCGAAAGCAGGATACCGGCAGGATGCAACCGGCCCAGAAACGCCACGATGATTGCGGTAAACCCATAGCCCGACATCGAAATCAATCGCTGATCTGACCCGACAGGGCCCTGTGACTTCGAACAGGCCCGCAAGGCCCGCAAGCGCGCCGGAAATGCCCATGCAGATCAAGATCAACCGCGCCGAGGCTCCACGCCCGGGAAAACGCCGCCGCTTTTCGGCGGCTCTGGCCGGACAGCCGGATTTGAAAGCCCAAACAGGTGACGTGAAAGCGTAACATAGGCAACGATCACCGCGACCAGCGCAGCCACGACGCCCCAGTGCATGCCCGTAGCCCGATTGATCAGCTGGGGTTCGCGCGACGGGTATTGCGCAAGGTTACGCGACTGCCGGGGAAGCCCCATGCCGTCGGGGTTGCGCAAGCGCGCCCGTAGGGCCATCGACGCCAGCAGATTGCCTGCGCCACATAGACCAGCATCAGCGACACGCAGAATTTCGTTGGTGCCAAAACGGTCCTGCAGCATCGCCGGGATTCATCGCCCACAGCATAGCCGCCCACCGCCCCCGCCACCACCATCGCGGGCAAGATCAGACTGCTTTCCACCGGATAAGCACGCAAGACCAACCGCCGCCGCCGCAAATCGCGCCAATGATATATTGGCCCTCGGCCCCGATGTTCCACACCCCGCGCGGAACCCCACCGACAGGCCGATGGCGATCAGGACCAACGGCCCCGCCTTTGATCAAAAGTTGCGCACGGTAATAGCCACGCAAATTTGCCCAAACAGCGGGTCCCAGAAAGATGGTTCTGGATCGCTTCGAACAGGGTCTTTGCCCCATGGCCGCGAACAGGACCGCCGCCCGCCGCCATCGTCAGCACAAAACGGCCAAGGTCGGCGTGGCCCAAATCCAGCGCCTTGGACGGGGCAGGGCGGCGGATCAGCCGGATCATGTGCGGGCCTCCTCAACGGGTTTGCGCATCCCGTGTGCGCCGCCCAGCATCAGGCCGATATCCTCGACCGATCAGCCCGAACGCGCGCGCGGCGCGGGTCGAGACAGCCGCCTCGTTCAGTGCGGCAAAACGGTCCGCGATTTCCAGCAGTTCGTCCAGATCTTGACTGAAATCACCACCACCGCCGCCCCCTTCGCGCGCCAGATCCAACGATGCGCTTGGCGGATCGCGGCCGCGCGCGCTGGCATCCACGCCCCATGTCGGCTGATTGACGATCAACACGTCGGGGCTTTGCATGATCTCGCGCCCAATGACGAATTTTTGCAAATTTCCGCCCGACAGCGCCCGCGCGGCCACGCCCGCATGGGGGTGCGCACATCGAAACCTGGTGATGATCTCGTCCGGCGAAAGGCCTCGCGCCGCCGCCCAATCGCACAAATCCGCGCTGGCGCAGCAGCTTTCGCGCAGCCACGCCCGTCAAAAATGCATTTTCGATCAGCGACATATCGGGTGCGGCCGCATGGCCGTGCCGCTCCTCGGGCGCGGCACATAGCCCCAGCGCGCGCCGCGCATTCGGGCCCCAGTTGCGCCGACAGGTCCTGCCTCTCCAATCGCGGACCATTCCGGCGGCGCAGATCGCGATCTCGCCCGACAGCGCCAGCGACAACTCGTCCTGCCCGTTGCCCGCAACCCCGCCGATGCCCAAAATTTCGCCCGCTTAGCGCACGGTAAAGCTGATGTCATTCAGCGCTGTGCCAAAGGCGGAATGGGCGATTTGCATTGACAGGTCAGCCACCGACAGCGCGGGGCCTCCAGCGCCAACTCGCGCTTGCCGCCCGCGCGCGGGTCTAGTGCAAACGGGCTGCCCACCATCATCTCCGCCATCTCGCGCGCCGTCGTCTCGCGCGGGGTGCACGTGGCCACCACCCGTCCGCGCCGCAGGATCGTCGCTGTGTCACACAGCGCGCGGATTTCCTCTAACTTATGGCTGATATACAAAGGATCGCCGTGCCCTCTGCCGATAGCTGCCGCAGCGTTTTGAACAGAATTTCCACCTCTTGCGGGGTCAGCACCGATGTCGGCTCGTCCATGATCAGCAGCCTCGGCGATTGCAGCAGGCAGCGGATAATCTCCACCCTTTGCCTTTCGCCCGCCGATAAATCCCCGACTCGCCGCGCAGGGTCCAGCGGCAGACCATAGGCATGGCTGACCTTGGTGATGCGCGCCGATAGCTGCGCCATGGGCGGCGGGTTTTCCATGCCCAGCGCCACGTTTTCCGCGACGTTCAGCGCCTCGAACAGTGAAAAGTGCTGAAACACCATCCCCACGCCCGCCGCGCGCGCATTGGCAGGATCTGCGGGCGAAAAAGGCGCACCCATCCAGTCCATCGTGCCTTCATCAGGCTTGACCAGCCCGTAGATCATCTTGACCAGCGTCGATTTGCCCGCGCCATTCTCGCCCAGCAGCGCATGCACCTCGCCGCGCGAGATGGCAAAGGACACATCGTCATTGGCGCGCACACCGGGATAGGATTTGCCAATCCCCTTGGCAGCCAGCAAAATGGGTTGGGGCGATGTCATGCGCGGGCCTCCTGTTTTATCTGCGGCGCAGCGGTCAGCCCTTGCATCATGGCAGCGGCCACGCCAATGGCAATGGCTTGGGGATGTTTTCCAAAGGCAGGCGTGCCAATCGGGCAGGTGATGCGCGAAATTGCAGCGGGCGCATGGCCAAGTGCCGCCAATCGCCCGCGAAACCGCGCCCATTTGGTGGCCGAGCCGATCAGCCCAAGGCTGGCAAAACCGCGCCGCAGCAAACCGTCGCACAGCGCCAAATCTAAGGCATGTGAAAATGTCAAAATCACATGATGCGCGTCCGTCGGGGCCAGTGCCACGGCGCGGGCCAGATCTGGCGCAGGCATGGCCCGAACGCCACTGGCAATGTCATCGGGAAAACGCGCCAAGTCGGTATCCAGCCACGTTATTTGCACATCTGGCAGCGGGGCCATGACAGACACCAGCGCACGTCCCACATGCCCTGCGCCCCAAATCCAAACTGGCGCGCGCGCAGATGTCAAGGGTTCGACAAGCCAGCCATGTTGCAGCGCGGGTGCAATCATTTGTCCCTGCCGCGCCTGCGCCAACGCCCGCGCAATGCTAAGCGGCATCTCTTTTGTGCCCGCCCGCACCGCCCGCGCAAAGGCGGCCTTTTCATTTGGCGCGGCGGTGAAAACCTCGGTGACCAACTGCACCGCGCCGCCGCAACATTGCCCCAAATTGGGGCCAAGTGGGATGGTGTCCAGTCGCACGCCAATGCCCGTTTCCAGCATGCGCCGTGCGATCTGCACTGCCTGAAACTCCAGCGCGCCGCCGCCGATGGTGCCCGATTGCCCGCCCCCTTGGTAGGTATCGGCCCAAACCAGCATCGCCGCCCCCACGTCGCGCGGGGCGCTGCCTTGCACGCTCGCCACCACCACCCGCGCCACGGGGCCATGGGCTGCTATTGCCTCAGTAAGGGCATTGCTATCAAACATGGCGTTGCCCCTGCACGGCGGCCAAAATCCGCTCGGGCGTTGCGGGGGCATCCAATGCGGGATAGCGCGTGCCATCCCCGCAGGCCGCCACGGCATCTTGCAGCGCAAAGAACGCTGAAATCCCCAGCATAAACGGCGGCTCGCCCACCGCTTTGCTGCGCCCAATCGTGTCCTCTTGGTTCGGACGGTTCCACAAATCCACGTTGAAGACGGCGGGGCGGTCTGCCGCGCATGGAATTTTATAAGTGCTGGGCGCGTGGGTTTTCAGCGCGCCTTTGGCGTCCCAGACAAGTTCCTCCATCGTCAGCCACCCCGCGCCTTGCACATAGGCCCCCTCGATCTGGCCAATATCCAGCGCAGGGTTCAGCGGACTGCCCGTGTCATGCAGCACATCGGCCCGCAAAATGCGGCTCTCGCCCGTCAGCGTATCAATCACCACTTCGGTCACCGCCGCCCCATAGGCGAAATACAAAAACGGCCGCCCGCGCCCCTTGACCCTGTCCCAAGTGATCTTTGGCGTGGCATAAAACCCCGTGGAGGATAGGCTGATGCGCGCCTGATAGGCCCAAGCCGCCACTTGGGCAAAGGCAAATGCCTCGCCGCCTGCCAAAATCCGCCCGCTGTCAAAGCGAACGCTATCCGCCGCAACCCCCATCTTTCCCGCGATAAATTCCGCCAGCCGCGCACGGATGGTTTCAGCGGCATTGCGTGCCGCCATACCGTTCAAATCGCTGCCAGAACTCGCCGCCGTTGCAGATGTATTGGGCACTTTGGCGGTGTCGGTTGCGGTGATCTTGATCGCGCCCGCCTCCAGCCCAAACACCCCTGCCACCACTTGCGCCACCTTTTGGTTCAGGCCTTGACCCATTTCCGTGCCACCGTGGTTCAGCTGCACCGATCCATCTTGATACACATGCACCAAGGCCCCCGCTTGGTTCAGCCATGTCAGCGTGAACGATATTCCAAACTTGACGGGGGTCAGCGCAATACCGCGCTTCAAAATCGGGCTGGTCGCATTCCATGCCGCAATTTCCGCCCGCCGCGCCGCATAACCCGAGTTTTCCTCCAGCCGTGCGACAATCTGATCGCCGATGAAATCCTCGACTGGCATATGAAATGGCGTGGTCTGCACCTCTTTCATTTTGGCCAAAATACCTTCGCCGAAGGCACCCGCCCCATCCGCCGCGCGGTAAAAGTTCAATTTGCGCACCGCGCTTGGGTCGCGCCCTACAGCAAAGGCCACATGATCCATAACCCTCTCGATCCCAATCATCCCTTGCGGGCCGCCAAAACCACGAAAGGCGGTGGCGCTTTGGGTGTTGGTTTTCAATCGGTGGCTGGTGATGGCAATATCGGGGATGTGATAGCAATTATCACTGTGCAACATGGCGCGGTCGGCCACGGGCAGGGACAAATCCTGCGCCCATCCGCAGCGAAATAGATGGGTAAACTCTACCCCGATCAGCCGCCCCATCGCGTCATGCCCCGCGCGATAATGAATGCGCAGATCGTGCCGCTTGCCCGTGATCATCATATCGTCATCGCGGTCATAGCGCATTTTGCAGGGCTTACCCGTCAGCCGCGCCGCCAGCGCGCAGGCAATCGCCAGCGCGTTGCCTTGGCTTTCCTTGCCGCCAAACCCGCCCCCCATGCGCCGCACTTCGACCCGCACGGCGGACATGGGCAAATGGAACGCATGGGCCACTTTGTGCTGAATTTCGCTAGGGTGCTGCGTGGACGCATAGATATGAAAATCGCCGTTTTCTTGCGGCAGGGCGGCGGCCACTTGCCCTTCAAGATAGAAATGCTCCTGCCCGCCCACGTTGAACACGCCTTCCACCACATGCGGCGCAGCAGCAATCGCGCGGGCAGCGTCGCCCTTGGCCCAAGTGATCGGGCCTTGTTCAAAGCGCGAATTGGCGGCCAGAGCCTCGTCAATCGTCAGCAGTGCGGGCAAATCGGCATAGGTGATCTTACCCTTCGCCGCCGCCCGCCGCGCCAAATGGTGCGATGTGGCGATGACCAAAAACACAGGCTGGCCGATGTAATGCACAGACCCCTTGGCCAGCAGCGGCTCGTCATGGGCCGAGGGGCTGCAATCGGGCATCTCTGGCGGCAGGCTGGTGGGCCAATCGCGGCAGGACAACACCGCAACCACGCCTTCGCTGGCGCGCACGGCGGACAAATCCATCTCCGTAATTGTGCCATGCGCGATGGTAGATTGGCCAAAGGCCAGATGCAGCGCGCCCGCAGGCAGGGGGATGTCATCGGTATAGCGCGCCGATCCCGCCAGTTGCATCTGGCGCCGGAATCATGTGCGAGGGGCTGGCCGATGCTCATACTTGCACCCCCAAGACATTGGTTGGAACACCTGCCAGATCATGGGCATAGCGGATTAGCAGGTTTTGCGCGACCTCAAGGCGGTAGGCGGCGCTGGCGCGCATGTCAGACAAGGGCGTGAAATCGCGCGCCGCCTGCGGGGCGATTTGCGCGGCGATGTCTGGTGTCAAGGTCTGCCCCAGCAGCGCCGCCTCAACGGTGCTGGCCCGTTTGGGTATCCCCGCCATGCCGCCAAAGGCGATGCGGGCGGCGGTGATTTTGCCGTCCGTAGTGTCGATATTGAAACAGCCGCAAACCGCCGAAATATCTTGGTCAAACCGCTTGGAGATTTTGTAACAGCGCAGATTTGGCGCGGATTTGGGGATGGTCACGCCCGTCACAAACTCGCCCATCTGGCGGTCTTGTTTGCGGTAGTCCAGAAAGAAATCTTCAAGGGCCAAATCCCGCGTCTCATCGCCGCGCCGCAGGTGCAATGTCGCCCCCAAAGCTATTAACGCAGGCGGGCCGTCACCGATGGGCGAGCCGTTGGCGATATTGCCCCCGATCGTGGCTGCGTTCCTGATCTGCGTGCTGGCATAGCGGCGCAAGAGTTCGGCCAAGCTGGGGTGATGGGGGGCAATGAACAGGCGCAGCGCCTCGATCGTCACGCCCGCGCCGATATGCAAATCTTGGCCCAAATCGGCAATCTGCGCCAGTTCGGAAATGCCGTTCAGAAAGACGGTTTTGGGCAAATCGCGGTGCAATTTGTTCACCCACAGTCCCACATCCGTGGCCCCGCCGATCAAGGTCGCATCGGGGTTGGCGGCATACCACTGCGCCAATTCGTCAATGCTGGTTGGGCGGAAGGATAGGGGGCTGTCTGCCCCCTCGCGGCGTTCGCCGCTCACCCCCTGACCTGCGAAGCTTTGCTTCGCAGGCCTAGGTATTTGCGCCAAAATGAAAGCGCTATCGGTTTTCATATGGTCTGGAATAGGCGCGGCTTCGGCGGCGCGGGCGGCGCGGATGATGGGGGCATAGCCCGTGCAACGGCACAGGTTCCCCGCAAGGGTGGTGTCGTGATCGCGGTCGCCGTTCAAATGCGCTGCCGCCATCGAGACGACAAACCCTGGCGTGCAAAACCCGCATTGGCTGCCGTGATGGCGGTGCATTTCGGCCTGCACAGGGTGGGGCGTGCCGTCTGGGGCAGCGATCCCTTCGACCGTGCGGACGGCTTTTCCGTGCAGTTGGGGCAGGAACAAAATACAGGCGTTCAGTGCCTTAGCGCCGTCTTCACCCGTCACCAACACGCTGCAAGCGCCGCAATCGCCCTCATTGCAGCCCTCTTTGGTGCCAATAAGGCCCGCGTCCTCGCGCAGATATTCCAGCAATGTGCGTGTGGGGTTGACCCCCCTTAGCACAACCTGCGTTCCGTTCAGCAAAAACGCAACTTCGGTCATGGTCAGCCTCGCCGCGGTCTTTTGCATTCGCCAATGCTCCCCCGCCCGATGCGGCGTAAAACGGGGGTGCGGCGCAGTGACATGAAGCATTGCACATAGGCGTCTGGCAAGCATTACCTTTCGCGCCTTTGCAATTTCACTTTTCGCAGGTGCTGCATAATCAATCGCCTTTCCCTTGCCTTGCCCATTGGATAGGCTGGCCCTATGCCCGCCCCCCGATTCATCCATCTGCGCACCCACACCGAGCATTCGCTTCTGGAAGGCGCGGTGCCGCTGAAGGCACTGATCAAACTATGCGCCAAGCATCAGGTGCCAGCTGTCGCGGTGACCGACACCAATAACCTGTTTGCCGCGCTAGAGTTTTCGGTCGCAGCCAAGGATGCGGGGGTGCAGCCGATTGTGGGGTGTCAAATCTCGTTGGCCTATGACCCCGCCCCGCTTGGCGCGCCGCCGCGCCCGCCTGCGCCCATAGTTCTGCTGGCGCAGAATGAGGCGGGCTATATGAACCTGATGAAGCTGAATTCGGCCCTATATATCGGTAAGGGCGGGCAGCAACCGCAAGTGACGATGGCAGAATTGGCCGCGCATTCGGCGGGCCTAATCTGCCTCAGCGGGGGCAGCGATGGCCCCTTGGGCCGTTTGATCCGCACCGCGCAGCTGCCCAGCGCGCCGAGGCGCTGGTGGACGCATTGGCGGCTATGTTCCCGCAGCGCCTTTATGTCGAAATTCAGCGCCACCCCATAGGCGATACCCTGCCCGAGGCCGAAGCCCTGACCGAGGCGCCAATGCTGGATTTGGCCTATGCCAAGGGCCTGCCGATTGTCGCCACCAATGATGTGCATTTCCCCGATGCCAAGATGTACGCCGCCCATGACGCGCTGCTGTGCATTGCGGACGGGGCCTATGTCGATCAACAAACCCCGCGCCGCCGCCTGACCCCGCAGCATTATTTCAAGACCGAGGGCGAGATGGCCGCCCTGTTTGCCGACCTGCCCGAGGCGCTGGAAAACACCGTCGAAATCGCCCGCCGCTGTGCCTTTGCCGCCTATAAGCGCAATCCGATCCTGCCCCGCTTTGCCGATGACGAAGTAGAGGAATTGCGCCGTCAGGCACATGAGGGGCTGGCCGTGCGGCTGGCCATCATTCCCCATGCGGTCAGCGTCGAAGACTACACCGCGCGGCTAGAGTTCGAGCTGGATGTCATCATCAAAATGGGCTTTCCAGGCTATTTCCTGATCGTGGCTGATTTTATCAAATGGGCCAAAGATCAGGGCATTCCCGTAGGGCCGGGGCGTGGGTCGGGCGCGGGGTCTTTGGTGGCCTATGCGCTGACCATCACCGACCTTGATCCGTTGCGCTATGGCCTATTGTTCGAGAGGTTCTTGAACCCCGAACGCGTGTCGATGCCCGACTTTGATATCGACTTTTGCATGGATCGCCGCGAGGAGGTGATCCAATATGTGCAGGCCAAATATGGCCGCGACCGCGTGGGGCAGATCATCACCTTTGGCGCGCTGCTGTCCAAGGCGGCGGTGCGCGATGTGGGGCGGGTGTTGCAAATGCCTTACGGGCAGGTGGATCGTTTGTCCAAGCTGATCCCTGTGGAGGGGGTAAAGCCCGTATCCATCACCAAGGCGCTGGCGGATGAGCCGCGCCTGCGCGAGGCGGCGCGCGAGGAGGTTGTTGCCCGCCTTTTGGATTACGGCGCGCAGCTAGAGGGGCTGTATCGCAACGCCTCGACCCATGCCGCTGGCGTGGTGATTGGGGATCGCCCGCTGGATGAATTGGTGCCCCTATACCAAGACCCCCGCTCTGACATGCCAGCCACCCAATTCAACATGAAATGGGTCGAGGCGGCGGGGCTGGTCAAGTTCGACTTTTTGGGTCTGAAAACCCTGACGGTTATCCAAAACGCGCTGGAATTGTTGGCCCTAAGGGGCGTGAAACTGGACATCAGCCTGATCCCTTTGGATGATAAACCAAGCTATGATCTATACGCCAGCGCGCGCACGGTGGCGGTGTTTCAGGTGGAATCCAGCGGCATGATGGACGCGCTGCGGCGCATGAAACCCACCTGTATCGAGGATATCGTGGCGCTGGTCGCCCTGTATCGCCCGGGGCCGATGGAGAATATCCCGACCTATTGCGAGGTGAAGAACGGGCAGCGCGCGCTGGAGTCTATTCACCCCACCATTGATCATATTTTGGCCGAAACCCAAGGCATTATCGTTTATCAAGAACAGGTGATGCAAATCGCGCAGGTGATGGCGGGTTATTCCTTGGGCGGGGCCGATTTGCTGCGCCGCGCGATGGGGAAAAAGATCGCCGAAGAAATGGCCAAAGAGCGGCCAAAGTTTGTGGAAGGCGCGGCGGCAACGCATAACGTGCCAGCCGCCAAGGCGGGCGAAGTGTTTGATCTGCTGGAAAAATTCGCCAACTACGGGTTCAACAAATCCCACGCGGCGGCCTATGCGGTGGTCAGTCCTATCAGACCGCCTATCTCAAGGCGAATTACCCCGTCGAATTCATGGCCGCGGTGATGAACTGCGATATCCATCTGACCGATAAGCTGGCGGTTTATAAACGCGAAGTGGATAAGATGGGCATCGCCATGCGCCCGCCTTGTGTGAACACATCAGAGGCGACTTTTTCGGTGCGGGACGGGGCGATCGTCTATGCGCTGGGCGCGCTAAAGGGTGTGGGGGTCGAGGCGATGCGTCTGATCACAGGCGCGCGCGGGGCGATCAAGCCCTTTGCCAACCTTTATGATTTTGCGCGGCGGGTGGATCTGAAACGGGTGGGCAAGCGCCCGCTGGAAATGCTGGCGCGGGCGGGGGCGTTTGATGCGCTGGACCCCAACCGCGCACGGGTGTTTGACGCGCTGGACGCGCTGGCGGCCTATTCGGCGGCGGTGCATGAGGCGAAGGCGTCTTCGCAGGTCAGTTTGTTTGGGATAGGGGGCAGCGATATTCAAGAGCCGCGCCTGATCTACCGCGACGACTGGCTGCCGCTGGAACGGCTGGCGCAGGAACACCTAGCGGTGGGGTTTTATCTGTCAGGCCATCCGCTGGATGACTATATGCCCGCCCTAAAACGCCGTGATGTCAAGACCTTAGCCGAAATGACCAAGCTGGCCGAACGTGGGCCAATCGTCGCCAAAATGGCGGGTTCTGTGGCCAGCAAGCAGGAAAAGAAATCGGCTAAGGGCAATAGGTTTGCATTTGTTAGCCTGTCCGATCCCACGGGTTTATATGAAGTAACCGTTTTTTCCGACACTTTAGAGGCCGCGCGCGACATGCTGGAGGCGGGGCGCAATGTGGTGCTGACGGTCGAGGCAAACCTAGAGGGCGAGACGCTGAAACTGCTGGCGCGCGGCGCGCAACCTATTGATATGGTTGCAAATACCGCCGAAGCTGCCGATTTGCGCGTGCACATCAGCCGCGCGGATGCCGCCACCTCGCTGGCGGCGCTGCTGGGAAAGCTAAGCGGGCCAGCCAGATCGAAAATTTACCTTACAGTTCAAGAGGATAGCGGCAGCGAAGTTGATATTGAACTGCCCAAATCCTACCCGATCACGCCGCAGATCAAAGGCGCGATCAAGGCGATCGGCGGGGTGGTTTTGGTCGAGGAAGTTTAGCGTATGGCATGCGTATGGTTTGCGTATGGCATGCGTATGGCATCCGTCCCGACACGCGTAGCGGCCAGCATAGTGCGGCCTCAATCGCGACTTAGCGCCACCACGGGATCCAGTTTCGCCGCCGACCTTGCGGGCAGATAGCCAAAGGTGATCCCGATCAGCGTCGATGACAAAAACGCGACCACCACGGCGGTGGTTGAAAAGATCAGCGGCAGCTCGGTAAAGAATAGCCCAGCAATCGTCCCGCCTCCCAGTGCCAATGCGATGCCCAGAACCCCGCCGATCAGCGCCAGCATCACCGCCTCGATCAGAAACTGGCTGATGATGTCGGACTGGCGCGCGCCAATCGCCATGCGCAGGCCGATCTCTTTGGTGCGTTCGGTGACGGACACCAGCATGATATTCATCACCCCAATCCCCCCCACGATCAGCGAGATGACGGCGATCATCGCGACCAGACCCGTGAGCGTGCGCGCGGTCGACGTGACGGTTTGGCGGATGGTATCGGCGTTGGACAAAAAGAAATCGCGCGTGCCGTGGCGGGCCAGCATCAGCGCGTCAATGGCGGCCTCGGCCTCGGCGCTGGTGTAGCTGTCTGATACTTGCACCTCGATATTGGATAGATGGCTTTGCCCCGTCAGGCGCGACATGGCGGTGGTATAGGGCACCCAAACGCGCAAGCTGTCGGGGCCGAAATTCGCCCCGCCCGCCACCACAACGCCAATCACCCGCACAGGCACGCGCCCCAAAATCAGCACCTCGCCCACGGGGTCGCGCCCATCTGGGAAAAAGCGCAGGCGCGTTGGCTCGTCGATCACAGCGACTTGGGTGCGGCTTTCAATATCATCATCCGAAAAGGCGCTGCCCATCGAGACGGTGTAGGCGTGCACGGGAAAGTAATCCGACGACACCCCATTGATCTGCGCGCTGGCGCTGATGTTGCCCGTCACAACGTTCATTTGTGTGTTGACGGCGGGCGAGACATTGGTGGCGAAATCTTGGGCGGCCAGCGCGCGGGCGTCGCCTTCAACCAAGGTGCGGATGCGCGCAGAATCGCGCGCGCCAAACCCCGTGCCCGCGCGGATGGTGATGGTATTGGTGCCAAGGCTGGTGATGTCTTTTAGCACTTTGGCCTGACTGCCAGCACCCAGCGCCACCACCAAAACCACCGAGGCAATGCCGATGATGATGCCCAGCATGGTCAGAAAACTGCGCAGGGGATGGGCGCGCATGGCCCCTGTGGCAATACGAAACGCCTCGGCCAAGCGGCCCGCGATGGCGAATTTGGCCGCTGCCCGTGCCGGCGGCGCAAGGCGATCGCGCGGCGCGCCCGCTCCGTCTTGGCGGGTATCCTTGAAAATCTCGCCGTCAGAAATTTCGATGACCCGCCCCGCATGAGAGGCCACATTAGGATCATGCGTGACGACAATGATGGTGTGACCCTTGGCGTTCAGGTCTTTCAAAAGGGCGATCAAATCGGCGCCGCTTTTGCTGTCCAGCGCGCCTGTCGGCTCGTCCGCCAAAATCACCTCGCCGCCATTCATCAGCGCGCGGGCGACGGACACACGCTGTTGCTGGCCGCCAGACAGGGCATTTGGGCGGTGGTCTAGGCGCGCGGCAAGGCCAAGCTGGCCCAGCAAATCCGCCGCCCGCGCCCGCCGCGCGCCAGCCGCCATGCCCGCATAAATGGCGGGGGTTTCCACGTTGCCGACCGCGTCCAAATCGCCCAGCAGGTGATAGCGCTGAAAGATAAAGCCGAAATGTTCGCGCCGCAGTTCGGCCTGCGCGTCCACATCCAGCGCGGCCACATCTTGGCCGCCAAAGCGATACTGCCCCATCGAGGGCCGATCGAGACAGCCAAGAATGTTCATCAGCGTGGATTTGCCCGACCCCGACGCGCCGATGATGGCGACAAATTCGCCCGCCGCGATGTCCAGATCAACATCGCGCAGAACGGTGATCTCTTGCTCGCCCGCAGCAAAGCGGCGGCCAACACCGCGCAGCGAGATAAGGGGGGCGGGGGTCATATCACATCCCCTCATATCACATCCCAATCGGGCGGCGGGCACGGCGGGGGCGGCGGCGCTGTCGCTGGCCGCGCTGCCTGTGCCTGTCACCACCTCGTCGCCCGCGTCCAGCCCTTGGATGATTTCAACGCGCACCTTGTCGGTGAGCCCCGTTTTGACCGCCGCCTCGCGGGGCGCGCCGCCGCGCATGATTTGGACAGTGTCGCCATCTTTGCTGTTTTTCACAGCCGCCACGGGCACGAACAAAACATCGCGCGCCGCGTCCAAAACGATCGAGACTTGCGCCGTCATGCCGATGCGCAATTTGCGATCTGGGTTGTCCACCTCTAACAGGCCATTGTAATATATGGCCTCATTCGAGGGGATCGTGTCGCTGCTGGCCAGTTGCTGCGGGGCGGGTTCCACATCGCGCACCACCGCGTCAAAGCGTGCCTTGGGGTCGCCCAAAATGGTAAAGCTGGCGCTTTGGCCAGACGCCACGCGCACAACATCGGCCTCGGAAATTTCGGCCTTGATCACCATCTTATCCAGATTGGCGATTTTCACGATGGTGGGGGCGTTTTGGGCGGCGCTGACAGTCTGCCCTTCTTCGACGACAATCGCCACCACGGTGCCGCTGATGGGGGCGGTGACGGTGGCGCGCTCCAGCGCCAATTGGCTTTGGGCCACATTCACCTCGGCGCTGGATTTTTGGGCGGCCAGCGCGGCAAGTTCGGCCTTGATCACATCCACTTCGGCGGCGACATTTTCCAGCGCCTCTTTAGAGACAAGTTCCGCCGCGCCAAGTTGCTGCTGGCGGGCCAAAGTGGTTTGCGCCTTGCGCAGGCCAGAAGATTTCGCCGTGATCTGCGCATCAATTTGCGCAAGTGCGGCGCGGGCTTTTAGCAGGTCGTTCTCTTGCTCTTCGCGGTCGATCTGGGCGATGATATCGCCCGCGGCCACATCTTGGCCAAGGTGAACAGCCAGCTTTTCAATCTGCCCCGAGACCCGCGCGCCAACGGACACCAGTTGCTTGGCTTCGATCGCGCCAGCGGCCAGCACCGTCACCTCGATATCGCCGCGCTGGACGGTGGCCTTGCGGTAGGTGACGGCATCGCCCGTGCCAAAATAGGCATAGGCCGCCCCGCCCAAGGCCAAAAGAGCGGCCAGCACAAGAGCGGTTTTTCGGGAAAATGGGCTGGGCATGTGAAAACCTGTGTTGGTGCGCTTTAGCGTTCAACGCGCGGGCAGGGGCATTCCGTCGTGCGCGTCGGGGATTGAAATGATATTTGGCGCAACCCGCCCCGCGCGCAAGGGCTGGTGCGCGTATTTGTGGCATATGCACCCAAGCGCGCGCAGATCCGTGCAGTTTTGGGCAGCTTCGGGTGGAAATCCATCGCAAGTGCGGCTAGGCTTGCGGCCACAGGAGCGCGCGATGTTTTTTGCACAAACAGCTGATTGGGCGGAATGGGGCCGCACCCTGATGGGTGATCTTGGCGCGCAATTTGGCGCGCAGGGCTTTGACGCGGCAAAAGTGTCGCTGGTGGTCACAGCGCCTGGCGATTTTGGCGCGGTGGGTTTTGCGCATCGGGCGCGGGACCTTTTCTATCCCGCAGGGATGGCCGCGCCGTTTCATCTGGTGCATGGGCTGGCGGCGCAAGGGCGCGTTCGCGCGCATCCCGATTTCGACCGCGCGCTGCGTGACATGATCTTGTGGCCCTCGGACACCGCGGCCAATTATGTGATCGACTGCCTGACAGGCACCACGGGTGACACGGGGCTGGAGGGGGCGGAATATCTGGACTGGGCCAGCAAACGCGCCAAGTTGGATCTGTTCTTTTGGCAACTGGGTTGGCCCGAGTGGGAGGGCTGCCGTATCGTGCAAAAGCAGGGCAGCGATCTGCGCTATGGGCGCGAGGCGCGGCTGGCGGGCGACTTTGGCACAGGGTCGAACACGCTGAACGCCGCCTGCGCCGCGCGGCTGCTGTGGGAGATGTTCGAGGGAAATTTGCCCCTACTTGGCGAAGGCGCGCGCCGCGTCCGCGCCCTGATGCAGCGAGGCCCCGCCAGCCCTGATGCGGTGTTTCCGGGCTATGGATTGGCCGAATTTTTGGGCGGCGATTTGCCCGCTGGGGTGAAAATATGGTCCAAATCCACGCAAACGGGTTGGACGGGGGATGCCAAAACCGCGTGGGTTAAACATGATATGCTGCGCCTTGCGGCCCATGGCCTGCGCCCGTTGCATATCGTGATGATGACGCAGTCGCGCGCACTGGCGCAGGGCGATGGCGCGCTGTTTCCCGCTATGGGCCGCGCGATTTGGGAAAAAGCGGCGCCACTGCTGCGGCAAACGGCGCAAGAGCAACCGCCGCACCATCAGGCGGCACCCGGCGCGGCGGCCAAAGGATTTGAAACTTAGGCCCGCCGCGCTAGGTTCACTAACGATGCATAAATCCCTGCCCGCCCTGATTGTGGCCCATGGCCAACCCAGCGACCCCGCCCCTGCGGGGTTTGAGTTGGCGCAGCTGGCGCAGGCTGTGGCGCAGTATGCCCCCGCAAGGCGTATCGGCGCGGCCACCCTGGCCGAAGACGGCGCGCTGGCCGCCGCCTTGGAAGATCTTGGCCCGCGCGGCCTTGTCTTTCCGATGTTCATGGCAGGGGGGTGGTTCACCCGCGTGGCGCTGGGCGAGAGGCTGCGTCACGCGGCGGGCGGGCAGGGTTGGCAGGTGCTGGAACCCTTTGGCTGCGAGGCGAGTCTGCATGAATTGGCCCGCGATGTGGTGGCCGAGGCGCTGACGGGGCAAGATCTGTCGCGCGCCGAAGTGCTGGTCGCCGCGCATGGCAGTTTCAAATCCAGCGCGCCTGCGGATGTGGCGCAGGCTGTGGCCGCGACACTGCGCCGCGACCTTGGGCTTGCGCGGGTTGATGTGGCCTTTATCGACCAAAAGCCCCAGCTCCGCGATGCGACGGGTTTTGGTGCGGGGGCCATTTGCCTGCCCTTTTTTGCGGCAAATGGCGGCCATGTCACAACAGACCTGCCGCGCGCTTTGGCCGAGGCGCGCTTTGGCGGGCGCGTGCTGCCGCCCATTGGCTTGCATCCAAATGTGCCCGCGCTGATTGCCGCGGCCTTGGGTCGCGCCGCCCCCGTTTGCGCGCAAAACTGCCGCCACTCGGCTGCCCCAGCGCCGCACTAGGGGGGCGCTCGCGCCCCCCGTCTGTCAAAGCTGCGCTTTGCCAGCCCCCCCCCCCGAGGCAAGTGTGTTGTTCACGTAGGTTGGAATGCCCTGTTTTGCTTCACCATTGCGTTCAGAATGGTTGAAGAGCTCCGCGCGCGCAGGCGATGACGCATTGTTTCTCCTGATTTGCCATTGGCCTTTAACCGTGCGGCGAAGTCGCGGATTTGGGGGCAGTGGCGCATGGCCGAGAGCGCCGCAAGGTAAAGTGCATCGCGTAGGGGCTTGCGCCCACCGCCGATGCGTCGCGTCCCTGATCGCAGGCCGCTGTCGCGCGCCATCGGCGCAAGGCCCGCCAGCGCCGCCGCCGCACCCCCATCGATTTGGCCAATCTCGGGGCAGCTCGGTCAGTAAGCGCGGTGGCCACCACGGGCCCCACACCCCGGACGCTGCGCAGCAGATCAACCCGCGCGCGCGCCCAAGGGCTGGCCTTGATCTTGGCTGCGATTTCCGCCTCAACGGCGGTGATTTCCGCGTCGAGCAGCGCCAGCACCCGCGCGATCGAGGCCCTTGCATAGGCCCCTTCGGCCTGCCCCGCGCGCACCACCTCGCGCGTGCGATCTTGCACCAACTGACGGCGGCGCACCCGCAACTGCCTGATTTCGCATAAGTCTTCAGGCTCGGGCGCGCAGATCGACAGATCTAGCCGCAGCCCCATCTCGCGCAGAACAGCGGCATCGACACGGTCCGTCTTGGCCAGCCGCCCCGTGCTGCGCGCAAAAGCCCGTGCCCGCGCGGGGTTAACCCGATAGGCCGTCACCCCCGCCTCGGCCAACGCGCGGCGAAGCGGGGACTCTAGCCCCCCTGTCGCCTCGAACACAACACAGCCACCCTGCGCAGCCACCTTTGCCGCATAGGCGGGAATGTCAGCCGTCGCCACCCGCTCATGACCGCAGGGGCCAAAACTGTCGATCCAACCTTTTGCCACATCGACACCGAACACAATCTTTGCCATAATCCCTCCTGTTCCAGTCGCACGGGGTCAGCACCATACCGCCCCAATCAAGTGTGCAGGACAAAACCAATGCGGGCGGGGCTTAGGCCTGAGGACGACGTCAAGCGTCGGGATATTTCCAAGCTCCCGCCCGCAACAACTATCGCAGGTTTTTGACGGACTGGATATTTGGGAAGAAAAGAAGCGAAAATTTGTGTTAAATTGGATCTTTTCGTTACGCGCGGTGCAGGTAATGATCCAGATCCAAGGCCGAGACATGGCGGGCCATGCGAGTATATTCGGCCCATTTGATCGCGATAAAGGCGCGGTGCAGATCGGGGCCGAGGGCGGATTTTAGGAAATCCGAGGTTTGGGCGGCCACAATCGCGCTGCGCCAATCGGCGGGCATCTCGGGGGGCATGTCGGCGGCTGCGGGCGCGTCATAGCCGTTGCCTGTGACGGGGGCGGGCGGGGTCATTTTGCGCGCGATGCCATCGCGCAGCGCGGCCAGCACGGCGGCGGCGACAAGGTAGGGATTTGCGTCCACGCCCGAGGGGCGGTGTTCAAGGCGGCGCGCGCGGACATCGCCTGCGGGAACTCTTAAGGCGACCGAGCGGTTGTTCACCCCCCAAGTGGGGGCTACGGGCGCATAAGAGTTTGCCGCAAAGCGCCGCCAAGAATTGGCGTGCGGCGCAAAGACCAGCATGGACGGGGCCATATGGGCCAGCATCCCAGCGGCGGCATGGCGCAGCATTGGGTTTGACGTAGGCTCTTGCCCTGCGCTTTCAGAAAAGACATTTTCGCCCGCTGTGTTTGCCAGCGAAACATGCAGGTGCATCCCCGACCCTGCCATATCAGCATGAGGTTTTGCCATGAAGCAGGCCAGCGCGCCATGCGCCCGCGCGGCGGCCCGAACGATGCGTTTCAGACGGATAAGGTCATCGGCGGCGGCCAGCAGATCGGCGCGGTAGTGCAGCGTCAGCTCGTATTGTCCGCGCCCGTATTCAGAGATCAACGTTTCGGCGCGAATGCCTGCCTGCGCGCAAGCGGCGTATATATCGTTGAAAATCGGCAGCATACCGTGCAGGCGGTCCACGGAATAGACCTCGGTCTGTGCGCCGCCGCGCCCATCCAGCGCATCAGACGCGGGGCGCACAGTGCCATCTGGGGCAAGGGCGGGGTCAAGCAGGTAAAACTCCAATTCAAATGCGCCTGCGGGATGCAGGCCCATAGCCGCCAGTGCGTCGATTTGGGCGGCGAGGGCGTGGCGCGGGTCGGCCAGCATGGGGGCGCCGTCCAATTCGTAAAGCTGCACCATGACTTCGCCGCGCGCAGGGGTGGTGGCGTGCAGCGCGCGCAGGCTGCCCGCAATCGGCCAAGCGCGGCGATCGGCATCGCCTTGATCCCAGACAAGGCCAGTATCGCCGACATCCTCGCCCAGAATATCAAGGCCAAGGATGGAAATGGGCAGGTGGCGGCCTTGTTCATAAAGTCCCATCAATTCGTGCCGACGAATGATTTTACCGCGTGCGATGCCGTTGGCATCTGTCAGCACCAGATCAAAGGCCTCAATCTCGGGATGGGCGGCGAGGAAGGCCTGCGCCTCGGCAGGGGCGGCGGCTGCGTTGGGGGTCATCATGCGGCGGCCTTTGTTGCAAATAACTCGCCCAGAACTTCGTCAAAGGCGGCGATCAGGCGGGTGACTTGCCTCTTTTTTGTGGCGGGCGAGATCAGCATCATATTGTGAAAGGGCGCGATCAGGCTGCCGCGATTGAGCAAGGCGATATGCACGGCAGACTCGGCAGGGGGGCAGTGGGCGGCGGCGGCCTGCGTGCCATTCCTCAACGGTCCGTGCGCGCAGATGAATTCCACCCGCGCGCCGACCCGCACGATATGCCACGGGGCGCCGTGGCGGGTGATCACTTCGGCCAGACCTGTGGCCAACCTATCAGCCAGCTTGTCCATATGGGCATAGGCGGCAGGGGTCATCACCTGATCCAAGCTGGCGCGCAGGCAGGCAAATTGCATCGGGTTGGCCGAGAGGGTCGTGCCCATGCCCGAATGTCCCGCTGCGCGGGCGGCATTGGCGGCGTGATAGCGGTCGGCGAGATCGGGGGTGAGGCCCCATATGGCGGTTGGCATCCCGCCCGCCACGCATTTCCCCGCCACGAAAATATCGGGCTGCAATCCATGCACACGGGTATAGCCGCCATGACCTGTTGAGAGTGTATGCGTCTCGTCAATCATCAGCAGCGCGCCGTAGCGGGTCGCCAAATCGCGCAGCCCCGTATGGAAGCCGGCATCTGGCAGCACCATGCAAGAATTGGTCATGACAGGTTCGGTCAAGATGGCGGCGACATCGCCCTTGGCGAGCGCGGCCTCGACCCCCGCCAGATCGTTAAACTCGCAGGCCACAGCGCCGCCTGTCAAATCGGCCATTTGCCCCAAAAGTCCCGCGCGGTTTTGGGTCTGGCCGCCCGTGCCAAGCTCGACCATCACATCATCAACTGTGCCGTGATAGGCGCCATGAAACACCAAAATCTTGGGCCGCCCCGTGACGGCGCGCGCGACGCGAATGGCAAAGCGGTTGGCATCGGTGGCGGTGGTAGCAATCTGCCATTGGAACTGCCCGAAGGTGGCGGTCAGCAGCTGGCCCACTTCAAGCGCTTCGATTGATGGCAGCATATAGGTCAGACCGCGCCGCGCCTGTCTGCGGATCGCGCGGGCCACGGGCGCGGGCGAGTGGCCGAACATCGATCCCGTATCGCCAAGGCAGAAATCATCTATATCATAGCCGTCGATATCGGTGATGGTTGCGTCCTGCGCTTGGGCAATCACGGGCAAATGGGGCATGGGCCAATCGCGCATCCAATGCATCGGCACGCCGCCCAGATAATCGCGAAGCTGCACCTTGGCCGCATTGGGCCGAGCGGCGGCAAAGCGGCGCGACTCGCGCGCGGCAAACTCTGCAAGGCGGCGGGCGGGAATACCCGCAATCAGATCAGATATGTGTTCCATCTGGCAAACATGCCACAAGGCGGGTTCGGCGGTAAAGGGGTGGCGCGCGAGAATTTGATCAAATTTTGCAACGGCGAAAGCAAAGGGGGCTCGCCCCCTCTTGGCCTGCGGCCAATTCACCCGAGGATATTTGAAAAAAGAAGAAGCGCAAAATTTAATTTAAATTGTTTCTTCTTTTCGAAAATATCCACAGGGGGTGAGCGCAGCGAGGGGGCGCGTGCGCCCCCTTTGGTCACGCGGCCCGCAACTCGATTATTCTTGGCCCCGTCTGCGGCTGGGTCAGCGCCCAAGTCAGCAGATCTTCGTCGGCGGCGATCGAGACGAAGGGCAGGCCAGCCGCATTGGCAAAGGCCGCGTGATCTAGTGGGCTGGGATGGCAGCCGATGACTTCGGTCCCAGCGGCGCGCATGGCATCGGCGATCTCGCCATAGGCGGCGTTATTCCAGATGATAAAGGTGATGGGCAAGGCTTCGTCGAGGGCGGTGCGCAATTCGGCGGCGGTGAATTGCAGCCCGCCATCGCCGATGATGCAGATCGTCGCCACATCCGTCCGCGCCAGCGCCGCGCCAATCGCGGCCCCCGCACCATAGCCCAGCGCGCCAAATCCCGTGGCGGCGTTGAACCAGCCACTTGGCAGATCGTGATCATAGAAAAGGTTCGCGGCGTAGATTGTCTGCGTGCTGTCGCCAATGATTTGCGCGCGCGGCATCGCGCGGCGGATGGCCTCTATCATGGCAAGGCGCTGCGGCATGGCGGCATCCAGGCGGGCCAGTTCAATGCGGGCATTGCTGCGGGTTTGTGCCGCGCGGGCCGCGCCCGTTCCTGCGCCTTTGGCCGCAATCAACGGAGCCAGCGCCGATAGAAATGCGCCCGTATCGGCGCAGATGTGTAAGGCGGCGGGATGGCGGGAAAGTTGGCCCGCATCAATATCGACGCGGATCATATGCGAGAGGTCAGGCATGCCGCCCCGCACATACATATCGTAATCGGTCTGGCCAAGTTCAGTCCCCAAGGCCAAGACGCCATCTGCGCCTGCGATCAAAGCACGCACGCTGTCAAGGCTCGCGCTCGCGGGCACGGTCAGGGCATGGCCATGCATGAGGCCGCGCGCGTTCACGGTTTGAATGACAGGGGCATCCAGCGCTTCGGCCAGATCGCGCAAGGCAGCCTCGCAGCCTCGCACGCCGCCGCCAGCCAAGATCACGGGGTGCTGGGCGGTTGTCAGCAGGGCAGCCGCGCGGGCAGCTTCATCACGGCTGGGCGCTGGGCGCGGGCGCTGTGCTGCGGGCGCGGGCAGGGGCGGGCAGGGCAGCGGCATCACATCGGTGGGAATTTCCAAATGCACAGGCGTGGGCCGCCCTTCGGTCATCGCGCGAAAGGCCCAATCCAGCGCAGGGGCCAAATCTTCGGGCGACATCACGCTGCGGGTTGGGCAAAGCGCGGCGATCAATGCCGATTGGTTGGGAAGTTCGTGCAGCAATCCCAAACCTTTGCCCAAACTATCCCGCCGATTCACCCCTGAAATCACCAGCATCGGCACAGAATCGGCGCGGGCCTGCGCCATCGCCGTCAGCGCGTTCAGCAGCCCCGGCCCTGTGATGACAAAGGCCACGCCAACCGTGCCGCTGGCGCGGGCATAGCCATCGGCCATAAAGGCGCAGCCCTGTTCATGGCGCGCGGTGATATGGCGGATCGGGCTGCCAGCTAGGCCACGATAAAGCTCTACCGTATGCACACCCGGAATGCCAAAGACGCAAGTCACGCCGCGCGCGTGTTTGAAATTGACTTGGCTTTATCTTTAAACATCTGCCTTTGTTGGCGTTCTAACTCGGTAATAACCAACAAATATTTATACATTGTTTTATCTAAAACACACAATATCAATGGATTGTTATCTATTATTTTGTCAATATGTTTTAAGTTTCGTTTCAAGTAACCAAGTTGTTTTCCAACTCCTTTTCTAATTTCTTTGTAACTTTTATTCTTCTTTTTTGAAAGATTTAACCAATGTTTTCTAGCGTTTATTCTGTAAGTTCTTGGTTTTTTAATTTTTAGTTCCGCACAAAAAATATCGATTAATTTGTTCTGATTTTTCTCTAGCATCATTCAAGAGTCCTAAATCTGTTGGATATTTGATGTTGGCATCTGCAATTGTTGCGTCCAACTGCAACTTTCCACTTTTGGTGGCTTTTTGGGTATTCACTATCTTGGCTCATTTTTATCCTTTATCTTCAGCCGTAAATCGTTTTCTGAGATCTGATGCATTTTTCACTGTCTTGTATCATTGATATTCAATGCTTTAGCAATAATTATTTCATTCATTTTATCAAAACTATCGTTCCCTAAACGTTTTCTGATGTGTACAAAAAGATTCTGATTAACTTATTTATTTAACTAATAAATCAGATGATAGGTGCGCCCAGTCATCATATCTTGGCGTGCTGGAGGATACCAATCCATGGTTTTTTTCTGATGATTCAAAGCTGCTTTGGTCAATATTGTTTTTGGATAAATCTCAATTAATAGACTTTATTATAAGTGGAGAAGCAAATAAGCTTGCAATCGTTGATTGCTCACCAAAAAAATTAATAAATCGGGTGAGCAGGCTAACTGACTCCAATAGTCATGAAGGCTCGATACTCAAGATGAGAGAAATAGTTATAGCAGAGAAGAGAGTCCTGGTTGAAAAAAAAGTAGATGCACTTAACCAGTACCGTGAAAAGCTCGATAACAACCCACCGAGAAGTCAGGTATTAAAATCTAAAGCTCAGAAAAAGCTAGAAGAGTTGATTTTGGCAGAGAAAGAAGCGAGTGATGATCTAGATGCATATATTAAAGATGATTCATTTTTAGCTTTTGATGCCAAGCTTTTAAATATGCTTAGGTATTTATCGGATAAATATCCTGACGAGAAAAAAAGATAGGTGAGGAATACTGTAAAAATGGCGTTATTTATCCTATGGCCTTGTATTCTGCCGCACTTTATTTGCAAGCGGAGCGCTTGCTCGAACAGGGTCGCGGTTTGTCATTTTTGAGAAATAAGAAAGGTGATGTTCAGATTCAAGGCTTTTCTAAACGTGGATTCAATGGCGTAAGGGATTGGCTTAATACAATGGCTGGAAAGCGGAAAAAGACTGTAGGTACACCATGCTTGGTTCAAAAGCATTCAGGAAAATTGGAGATCGAATTAGTATTGGATAAACAAGAGGACAAAGGAAAGCACTACCGTGATATTAGTCGAGCGGAAGAGTTGTTCATGCTAATCGAAAATGCCGGCGTATCTGCTTTTTATCTCGGTAAAAAAGGCTTGGCTTACGTTTCTAAAATTCGCGTATAGGGTGGCGGTATGAATTATTACCTCGATATTTTATTAAAGCCGGATGCTGAGATGCGTGAAAATGTATTGATGAATAAGGTCTATACCAAACTGCATAAAGCGCTGTGTGATCTGCAAGCCAACGATGTTGGCGTTAGCTTTCCTCGTTACAAAATAATGTTGGGCGCACAGCTTAGACTGCATGCTAATCGGGAGCGCTTAGATCAAATAGCCTCTTTAAATTGGTTGGGCGGACTTGCGGGTTATTGTGATGTGAGTGGTGTTAATGCTGTGCCTGAGAATGTGCAGCATCGCGTTATCTCACGCATTCAAACCACTATGTCTAATGCCAAGCTTCAGCGTTTAATTAAACGGGCAGGATTAACTGAGCCGGATATAAAAGCCTATAAAGCTAAAATGTTTTCCCGTGGGTTGGATAACCCTTATGTGGAATTAGATAGCGGATCTAACGGGCATAAACATCGGCGTTACCTTAAGTTTGGTGATTTACAGTTGGATGCTCAAGCTGGTGATTTTGATCAATTTGGTTTATCAAAATCCGCCACAGTCCCTTGGTTCTAACCTTGCCACGA
>JAXHON010000061.1:0-24705 GCA_034519315.1 Cypionkella sp.
GTATGCACTTCGTTCAGTTACGTAACGCTCCAAACAGATCATCGACATGATGGCGCCCACGAATTTTCTGGCCACCAATCCCGATGCTTTGGAAAAGGCGATTGCGACGGATGGGGAAAGTTTGGTGCAGGGGCTGCAAAACCTTGTCTCGGATGTCGAGGCGAATAACGGCGAACTGGCGGTGTCTTTGGCCGATCGCAGCGCCTTTCGCGTGGGCGAGAATTTGGCGACAACCCCCGGCGGGGTGGTGTTTCGAAATAGGATGTTCGAGCTGATCCAATATAGTCCCAGCACCGATACGGTCTATGAAACCCCGCTGCTGATCTTTCCGCCTTGGATCAATAAGTTCTATGTTTTAGACCTTAGCGCGCGCAACAGCCTGATAAAATGGATTGTAGATCAAGGGTTTACGCTGTTTGTTGTGTCTTGGGTGAACCCAGACAAATCTTATTCTGGCGTGTCGATGGATGATTATATCCAAGACGGGTATTTGGCCGCAATCAAGGCGGCGCAAGACATTACGGGGCAAGATCAGATCAACGCGGTCGGCTATTGCATTGCAGGCACAACGCTGGGCCTGACGCTGGCGCATTTGCGAAAGCAGGGGCAATCGCCGATCAAATCGGCCACATTCTTTACCACGCTGACCGATTTTTCAGACCCTGGCGAAGTCGGGGTTTTCCTTGAAAACGACTTTGTCGATGGGATCGAGCGGCAATCGGCGCTGGATGGGATGCTGTCAAAATCCTTTATGTCGCGCACGTTTAGCTTTTTGCGATCCAATGATCTGATTTGGACGCCCGCGATCAAATCCTATATGATGGGGCAGACGCCGCCCGCCTTTGACCTGCTGTATTGGAACGGCGATGGCACCAATCTGCCCGCCAAAATGGCGACACCAATATTTGCGCGACTGTTGCCAGAGATGACTGGCTTTGCCAAGGGCACCTATGCAGTCATACGGTCAGCCCGTGCGCCTGTCCGATGTGACCATACCGATTTACGCGATTGCCTGCGAGACCGACCATATCGCCCATTGGCGCGGCAGTTTTAACGGCATTAAACAGATGGGATCGGCGGAAAAGACCTTTATTCTGGCACAGTCGGGCCATATCGCGGGCATCGTCAACCCGCCCAGCAAGGATAAATATGGCCATTACACCAACGGCGGGGCGGTTGCGGGCGCGCCCGAGGATTGGAAGGCGGGGGCCGATTTTCATGCAGGCTCGTGGTGGCCGCGCTGGGGGGCTTGGGCAGCGGGGCGGTCGGGGGCACGAATTGCTGCGCCTGCATTGGGCGAGTCCGGTCCGTGCTATGCGCCGCCGCGGCCTGTTCTGGCCAGCCCAAGGGCGAAGTAGGGCCAAGAAAACAAGGGGTTTTCGTGTCAGTTTTGTGAAACTGCGACGCGGGCGCAGGGTGAACGCACACTGCAACCAGGGTTTATAGCGTAAATGCCGCAGTGCAGAATTTAGCTTGCAATGCTGCGATGCAGCATGTATCTTGCTGTCATAAGATAACCGAACGCACCCTCCCAAGGAGAAAACAAATGGCGACCACCACCGATTTCACCAAAGTTATGCAAGACATGATGGCAAAGTTCCCAATGGACACCACTGCCATGCAAACCGCATTCCAAACCCAAGCTGCTTTTGCCGAGAAAATGTCGAAAGTGGCGCTGGAAGCTGCTGAAAAGTCGACCGAGTTGTCGGCTCAATGGACCAAAGACACGCTGGCCAAGCTGTCGGGCGCCGCTAACTGCCAAGGCAGAAGCTTGCAGATTACACCAAAAGCTGCGACCGATTTCGCAAGTCTTCGCTGCTGAACTCGCTGCTGAAAATATGGCAGCTTTCTGCTGAGATCGTCAAGAAAGTTCAGACTGGAAACCGTCGAACTGATGATGGCCGCTGGCAAGGACGCTTCTGCCGAAGGCAACGGGGCCGCTGTGCAAGAAGTGCCACCGACCGAAGCGACCACTGTCGTGAAAAAGGCGACCGCCGCTGCGACCGCCGCATGCTAAGACTTGATCCCCCCGGACCACGTATCGTCTCTTCCTCCCAATCAGATGATGCGAAGGGCGGGCCATGTGCCTGCCGCTCTTATTTTTTTCTGCGCTGCGGTAAGCTGTTCGCAGGTGCAAACGGCGGTAGGTTTGTTTGCAGATGCAACAAGGAGGCCCGCCATGGCCGACGATCAAAAACCGCTGCTGATCAAACGATATGCAAGCCGCCGTTTGTATAACACCGAAACGTCCGATTATGTGACGCTGGAAGATATTGCGGGCTTTGTGCGCGCGGGGCGCGAAGTGCAGATTATTGATCTGAAATCTGGCGATGATCTGACGCGGCAATATCTGCTGCAAATCGTGGCCGAACACGAATCCAAGGGCGACACGGTGCTGCCCACCAATGTGCTGACCGATTTGGTGCGCAGCTATACGACCAATATGCAATCGGTCGTGCCGCAGTTTCTGGCCGCCAGCTTTGAGATGCTGCGCGATGGGCAAGTCAAAGTTATTGAAAACATGAACGCCATTCCAAACCCAATGGCGGCGATGCCCGGGTTTGATTTGATGCGCAAACAGCAAGAGGCGTTCATGAAAACCATGATGGCAGGGGTGCCAGGCTGGGGCGGCGATGCTGCACCTGCGCCAAAAGACACCGAGAGTGACGCCGCCGCCGAACTTGCTGAAATCAAAAAGCAATTCGCCGCGCTGCAAGACAAATTGTCCAAGCTGTAGCCATGGCCACCGCGCCTCAGGGCCGCGTCACGCTATGGGGCATCGAGGTGTTTTTGGCCGTGGCGGATGAGGGCACCATTTCGGGCGCGGCCAAGCGGCTGGGCGTGACGCCTTCGGCCATATCGCAGCAAGTCGCGGTGATCGAGGCGGCGATGGGGGCGCTGCTGCTGGATCGCTCGGCCCGCCCGATGCAGTTGACCCAAGGCGGGATCATGTTTCGCCGCCACGCGCAAACCATCTTGAACGCCGAGGCCGAAGCGCGGGCCGATCTGGCGATGGCCGATCTTGGCGGGCTGACCACGCTGCGCCTTGGCATGATCGAAGATTTTGACAATGAGGTGACGCCGCAGCTTTTGTCCACGCTGGCGCAAGATTTGAAAAACTGCCGCTTTTTGCTGGAAACGGGGGCCAGCCACCGCCTGCTAGACCAAATGGATAGCCGCGCGCTGGATATGGTGGTGGTCACCGATATTGGCCCAGAGGCGCAGGGCGATGGCTGGCGCGAGGTGCATCCGTTGATGGTGGAACCTTTTATGGCGATTTATCCCAAAGGGCAGGAAGGGGCGGATTTGCCGCTGATCCAATACACCGCGCGCCATGTGATGGGGCGGCAGATTGCGGCGCATTTGGCGCGGCAGAATATCAAACTGGCGCATCGGTTTGAATTGGACAGCTACCGCGCGATCCTTGCCATGGTGGCGGCGGGGCAGGGCTGGACGATCCTGACGCCGCTGGCGCTGCATCATGTGGCGCGGTTTCATGCCAGTGTGACTGCAGCCCCCTTGCCCTATGCGCCGCACAACATCGCCCCGCTGTCGCGCCGCCTGTCGCTGATTGCCCGCGAAGGTGTCTTGCGCGAAGTGCCCGCCCAAATCGCGGGACATTTGCGCGGGCTGATTGGCGATCGGGTGATCGCCCCCGCCCATGCGCAGTGGCCATGGATCAAGGGCGCGCTGGAATTGGCGTGAAGGTCACTCCAATTCGATCAGCAAATCCTTGGCCTCAATCTGGCTGCCCGCCTGCACATGCACGGCCTTCACCGTGCCCGCGCGGTCGGCGTGGATGCCTGTTTCCATCTTCATCGCCTCGATGGTCAGCAGCAAATCGCCTGCGTTGATCTTTTGGCCCGCAACGGCCGTCACCGAGGCGATGGATCCGGGCATCGGCGCGCCGATATGGGCGGGGTTGCCCTCAACTGCTTTGGGTTTGGCGGCGGTTTTGGCCTTAACGGCGCGGTTGGGCACGCGGATGACGCGGGGCTGGCCGTTCAGTTCAAAGAACACTTTGACCTCGCCATCATCTTGCGTCTCGCCCACGGCTTGCAGGCGCAGTTCTAGCGTCTTGCCGGGGTCGATTTCGATGGAAATCTCTTCGCTGGGGGCCATGCCGTAAAAGAAATTGCGCGTGGGCAGGGTGCGCACGGGGCCATAGGCGCGGTGGCGGCCCATGTAATCAAGGAAGACCTTGGGATACATGAGGTAGCCGTTCAGGTCTTCGTCATCAATCGCCATGCCGTCCAGATCGGCGGAGAGTTTGGCGCGCACCGCTGCCATGTCCACGGGCGCGACACCAGCGGCGGGGCGGGTTGTCAGCGGCGTTTCGCCCTTTAGCACCTTGTGCGAGATGCCCTGCGGCCAGCCGCCATGGGGTTGGCCAAGGTTGCCGCGCAGCATATCCACCACAGACTCGGGGAAGGCGACATCAACGGCGGGGTCTTCGACCTGCGCGCGGCTTAGACCTTGGGCCACCATCATCAGGGCCATATCGCCCACCACTTTCGACGAGGGGGTGACTTTGACGATATCGCCAAACATCTGGTTGGCATCGGAATAGGCGCGGGCGACCTCGGGCCAGCGATCCTCTAGCCCCAAACTGCGCGCCTGCGCCTTAAGGTTGGTGAACTGCCCGCCTGGCATTTCGTGCAAGTAAACCTCGGACGCGGGGGCGGGCAGGCCCGATTCAAAGGCGGCATATTGCCCGCGCACGCCCGCCCAATAATCGGAAATCGCGCGGATGGCGGCGGGGTCAAGCCCTGTGTCGCGCGGGGTGTGGCGCAAGGCTTCGACCACTGAACCCATGCAGGGCTGCGACGTGCCGCCCGAAAAGGCATCCATCGCCAGATCAATCGCGTCCACCCCTGCATCCACGGCGGCCAGAACAGTGGCCGCGGCCGCGCCCGAGGTGTCATGCGTGTGGAAATGCACGGGCAGGCCGATTTCGTCCTTGAGCGTTTGCACCAAAAGGCGCGCGGCGGCGGGCTTCAAAAGCCCCGCCATATCCTTAAGTCCCAGCACATGCGCGCCAGCGGATTTCAGTTCTGCCGCGCGAGAGATATAGTATTTCAGATCATATTTGCTGCGCGCAGGGTCCAGCATATCGCCTGTGTAGCAAATCGTGCCTTCGCAGATTTTGCCAGCCTCCTGCACCGCGTCCATGGCGACGCGCATGTTCTCCACCCAGTTCAGGCTGTCAAACACGCGAAATACATCGACGCCCGTTTTGGCGGCTTGGTGCACAAATCCCTGCACCACGTTGTCGGGATAGGTGGTGTAACCCACACCGTTTGCGCCCCGCAGCAGCATTTGAATCATCAAGTTGGGCATGGCCGCGCGCAGATCGCGCAGGCGCTGCCAAGGGCATTCTTGCAAGAAACGGTAGGCGACATCGAATGTCGCGCCGCCCCATGCCTCCATGCTGAAAAGCTGGGGCAAATTGGCGGCATAGCTGGGGGCAACTTTGATCATGTCGATCGAGCGCATGCGGGTTGCCAGCAGCGATTGGTGGCCATCGCGCATGGTGGTGTCGGTGATCAGCACCTTGTCTTGCGCCAACATCCAAGTGGCCACGGCCTGCGGCCCTTCTGCCAGCAGCATTTGGCGCAGGCCGTCTTGCACGGGGCCAAGCGCTTTGGGCGGTTTGGGCGCGCGGGCGTGGGCGTTGGGCAGCGGGCGGCCTGCGGTTTCGGGATGCCCGTTCACGGTGATGTCGGCCAGATAGGTCAGGATTTTGGTGGCGCGGTCTTGGCGTTTTTTGAACTCGAACAGATCGGGCGTGGTGTCGATAAATTTGGTGGTATAGCTGTCATCCAAAAAGGTGGGATGTTTCAAAAGGTTGATCACAAATTCGATATTGGTGGAGACGCCGCGAATGCGAAACTCGCGCAGGGCGCGGTCCATGCGGTGAATGGCCGCCTGCGGAGTTTGCGCCCAAGCGGTGACTTTGACCAAAAGGCTATCATAATAGCGCGTGATCACGCCGCCCGCATAGGCGGTGCCGCCATCCAGACGGATGCCCATGCCCGTGGCGCTGCGATAGGCGGTCAGGCGGCCATAATCGGGGATAAAGTTGTTTTGCGGGTCTTCGGTGGTGACGCGGCATTGCAAGGCGTGGCCGTGCAGTTTGATGTCGGACTGCGCGGCCATGCCCGTGGCCTGCGCCAGCGTTTTGCCTTCGGCGATCAGGATTTGCGCCTGCACGATGTCGATGCCTGTCACCTGCTCGGTGACGGTATGTTCGACCTGCACGCGGGGGTTTACTTCGATGAAATAGAACTTGCCGTCGTCCATATCCATCAAAAATTCGACAGTCCCCGCGCATTCGTATCCGACATGGGCGCAGATGCGGCGGCCCAGTTCGCAGACCTCGGCGCGCTGAGCCTTCGATAGATAGGGGGCAGGGGCGCGTTCGACCACCTTTTGGTTGCGGCGCTGCACGGTGCAATCGCGTTCATAGAGGTGGTAGATTTCGCCGTGCTTGTCGCCCAAAATCTGCACTTCGACATGGCGGGCGCGCAGGATCATCTTTTCCAGATAGCCCTCGCCATTGCCAAAGGCGGCCTCGGCCTCGCGCCGACCCTCGCGCACTTTTGCCTCTAGCTCGTCAGGCCCCAAGATCGGGCGCATGCCGCGCCCGCCGCCGCCCCATGACGCCTTGAGCATAAGGGGATAGCCCACGGCAGCCGCCTCGGCGCGGATGGCGTCGAAATCATCGGCAAGCACTTGGGTGGCAGGAATAACGGGAACCCCCGCCGCCATAGCCACGCGGCGCGCGGATGCCTTGTCGCCCAGCGCGCGCATGGTGGCAGCTTTTGGGCCGATAAAGGTGATGCCCGCCCTATCGCAAGCATCCACAAAATCGGGGTTTTCCGACAAAAGGCCATAGCCTGGGTGGATGGCATCCGCGCCGCATTGCTGGGCCACGCGGATGATTTCACCAATGGCAAGGTAGGCGCCCACTGGGGGACAGCCCTCGCCAATCAAATAGGCCTCATCCGCCTTAAAGCGGTGCAGGGACAGCTTGTCCTCTTCGGCGTAAACCGCCACGGTTTTCTTGCCCATTTCATTGGCCGCGCGCATGATGCGAATGGCAATTTCGCCGCGATTGGCGATCAGAATTTTCTTGAAATCGGCAGGCGCGTGGGGGGGCGCGGAGGCTCCTGTTATGTTAGCGCTTTCAGTTCCGCATATGCTGCGACGCAGCGCAAGGGGCTGCGCCGCAGCATATGCTGGATTTTTGGGCAGAAAAACCACAAGATACAAGGCGGCGCGGTTATAATTCTGCGCTGCGCATCACTTTCTGTGCAAAACGCCTAAAATTTGGGCGAAAGGCTATTCGCCCTTTGGAACCATGCGGTTGGTTAAAGGGATTTCGCGCAAGATCAGCGCCAGCGCCAGCCCAATGATCGCCATGGCCAGCACGGCCCAATAGATTGGAGATAGGGATTGCGATATGGCTGTCGCGGCGGCGGCGCGCAGATCGGGGGGCAGGGCCGTTAAGGTTTCGGGCGACAAGCCCGCAATATCTGCAATGCCCGCGCTGGCGGCCAAGCGCGCGGCAAACACCGCGCCAAATACCGCCACCGCCACCGATCCGCCGATTTGTCGAAACATCACCCCCGAAGCGGTGGCCGTGCCGAGCAGCGCGCGCGGCACCGCGTTTTGCACCACGGTCGTTGTGACGGGGAAAATCAACCCCAGCCCCGCGCCAAAGGTGGTCAGCGCCGCTGCAAAATACAGCGCCGTGGTGGCTGGGGAAAACTGCGTCATTAGCGCGCTGGCAAGGGCGATGATCGCCATTCCTGCGATGGGCAGCGGGCGGTAACGCCCTGTTTTGCCCATGAAAATCCCCGAAATCGTGGTGGTCGCGACAATGCCCACTGTCATCGGGATCAGCAGCAGGCCCGAGGTGGTGGGCGAAAACCCAAGGGCGATTTGCAGATACAGCGGCAAAAAGGACAGCGTGCCCAGCATGATCGCGCCTTGCAAAAAGCTGATACCAGAGGTGGCGGAGAACGCGTTCATCTTGAACAGACCCATGGGCAGGATCGGCTCGTGCGCGCGCAGTTCTGCCCAGACAAAGGCTAGGGTGGACAGCACTGCCAGCACGATCAGCGCCCATGTCAGCGGCGCGCCCCAAGGCAACTCGCGCCCGCCAAGCGAGCATAAAAGGATGACGACCGACAGCGCCATCGTCAAAAGGCCCGCGCCCGGCCAATCGATTTGGGGATTGCTGGTTTGGGTCTTTGCGGGAAAGTTCAGGCCAAACAAAATCGCCGCCGCCGCCCCCAAGGGCAGATTGACCAGAAAATCCATTGCCAGCTAAAGGCTTCGACAAACCAGCCGCCCATTAGGGGGGCCGATGACAGAAGACAGCGAGAAAACAGCGGCAAACACGCCTTGGACTTTGCCGCGATCTTTGGGTGCAATCACATCGCCCACCACCGACAGGGCCAGCACAAACAGACCGCCGCCGCCCAGACCTTGCAGCGCGCGCGCCCCGATCAGGGCGTTCATACTGCCTGAGGCTGCGCAGGCCAGCGACCCCGCCAGAAACAGCGCCACGGCAGTGAACACCATCACGCGGCGCCCGTATAAATCACCCAGCTTTCCATAAAGCGGGGCCACAACGGTCGAGGTAAGGATATAGGCTGTAAACACCCACGATAGATGATCCAGCCCGCTCAAATCGCCCACAATGGTGGGCAGGGCCGTAGAGACCACGGTTTGATCCAAGCGGCGAGCAGCAAAAGCATCCTGATGGACAAGATGACAATGAAAACAGACCCTTGCGGCGCGGTTTGGTCTTTGGATTGGGGGGAGGTCATCTGGCACCTTTGCGCGGACAGGGGCGCAATCTGCGCCGCTTGTGCTCGGATAGCCCCGCGCGGGGGCAAAGTCAAATTTCGGGTGGCAAAAGAGCGCGGAACATTTTGCGAACACCGCTTTTCAATCGGAAATTTTGCCGCTAGTTTATAGCGATGAATGATTTTGACGATCCACACCCGCAAACCGCCCCTATCCCGCTGTCGCAGCGGGCGATGGCGACGCGCGGGGGTGATGTGCGGGCGGATGCAGGCTATTTGGACGGGCTGAACCCTGCGCAGCGCGCGGCGGTTCAGCAGATGGACGGGCCTGAAAGCGGATGTTGGCAGGGCGCGCAAAAGTCCGTGCGCTGACCGCCCGCATTGTGCATCTGATACGGCAAGGCCGCGCCTTTCCCAGCCAGATACTCGCGGTGACCTTTACCAACAAAGCCGCGCGCGAGATGAAGCACCGCATCAACGCCATGCAGGGCGAGGGGGGCGAGGGGCTGGCGTGGATGGGCACGTTTCACGCGCTGTCAACCAAACTGCTGCGCCGCCACGCCGAATTGGTCGGGCTGAAATCCAGCTTTACCATTTTGGACACCGACGATCAGCTGCGGGTGATGCGAGAGCTAATCAGGCTGGCCAATATTGACGAAAAACGCTGGCCGCCGCGCATGTTGGCGGGGTGCATTGACGGGTGGAAAAACCGTGCTTGGACACCCGCCCAAGTGCCCAGCCACGAGGCGAGCGCCTTTAACAATCGCGGAACCGAGTTGTATGAGGCCTATCAGCGGCGGCTATTGGATTTGAACTGCTGCGATTTTGGCGATTTGCTGCTGCATTGCGTGGAAATTTTCAAGAACAATGCCGATGTGCTGGCGCAGTATCAGCGGCAGTTTCGCTATATTTTGGTGGATGAATACCAAGACACCAATGTGGCGCAATATTTGTGGCTGCGGCTGCTGGCGCAGGGGCATAAGAATATCTGCTGCGTCGGTGATGATGATCAGTCGATCTATGGCTGGCGCGGGGCCGAGGTGGAAAACATCCTGCGGTTCGAGAAAGATTTTCCAGGCGCGCATGTGGTGCGGCTGGAACAGAATTACCGCTCTGACCGAGCATATTCTCGCCGCCGCCAATGAGGTGATTGCGGGCAATAAGACGCGGCTGGGTAAAACGCTGTTTTCGCAAAAGGGTCTGGGCGAAAAGCCGCGACTGACGGGCTATTGGGACGGCGAGGAAGAGGCGCGCGCGATTGGCGAGGCGATCGAGGCGATGGGCCGCGGGGCGCGGGCTGGCGCCGCGCGATTATAGTCCTGGATGATATGGCGATTTTGGTGCGCGCCAGCCACCAGATGCGCGCCTTTGAGGATCGGTTTTTGACCATCGGGCTGCCGTATCGCGTCATCGGCGGCCCAAGGTTCTACGAGCGGGCGGAAATTCGCGACGCGATGGCCTATTTCCGTCTGGTTATCTCGCCCGAAGATGATCTGGCGTTTGAACGCATTGTGAATCTGCCCAAGCGCGGTCTTGGTGATGTGGCGATGCAGAAAATTCAAACCTGCGCGCGGGGGCTTGGCCTGCCGCTGCTAGAGGCGCGCGCGCTGCTGGCGCGGGCTGGGCGGCAAGGGCGCGCGCAGTTGCGGCTGTTTGTGGAAAATGTCGATGCTTGGCACGACGCTTTGCTGCAAACCCACGCGGGCGGCGGCGATCTGGTGGAAGGGTTGATCGAACCCATCGCGCCGCTTGCGGGTGCAGGCCATGTGCAACTGGCGCAGAAGATCTGGACACTAGGGGTATGCCCGCCATGTGGCAAAACGAAAAAACGCCCGAGGCTGAAGGGCGGCTGGAAAACCTGAAGGAACTTGTCAAGGCGCTGGAACAGTTTGACAGCCTGCAAGGGTTTTTGGAACATGTCAGCCTGATCATGGATAATGAGATGACCGAAGACGGCGGAAAAGGTCACCATCATGACGCTGCACGCCGCCAAAGGGCTGGAATTTCCCGTGGTGTTTTTGCCTGGCTGGGAAGAAGGGCTGTTTCCCAGCCAGCGCAGCATGGATGAGGCGGGCCAAAAGGGCCTAGAGGAAGAGCGGCGGCTGGCCTATGTCGGCATCACGCGGGCCGAGGAAATTTGCAGCATTTCGTTTGCCTCTAATCGGCGGGTGTTTGGGCAATGGCAAAGCCAGCTGCCCAGCCGCTTTATCGACGAGCTGCCCAGCGAACATGTCGATGTGCGCACGGTCCCCCCGCCTGTAGGTGGCGGGGCCTATGGGGCGGCGGCCCCAAAATTCGCAGGCTCTGGTGTCTCGACCGATTTTGAGTCGCGCGTGGCTGCCGCAGATGGCTATGACAGCCCCGGCTATAGGCGGGTGCGACGGGCAGGATCGCGGCGCCCAGCGGGGTTTTCCCAGCCTCGCGGTGCGAGGCGCGGCACGTGACCATAGAGCGGCAAGGGCGTGTCTCCCTATGGCGCGTGGCGACCGCGTGTTTCACCAGAAATTCGGCTACGGCGAAGTGATCGGGGACTGAGGGCGACAAACTGGATGATGGAATTCGATCATGCCGGCGCGAAAAGCGGTTGTTGCGAGTTGGGTAATCCCGGCGCATACCAGTCGAAACCGATGCGCCGTTCTGAGCGATAGGCCAGACCGCTCAAGGTCAAGTCGAATTGTCTGACAATAAAAACGGCACCCCGTGGGAGGACGGGATGCCGAATTCGCGCGCGCTATGGGAGGGAAAGCGCTAGCGCGCGTCGGTCAAGTCTGGGGAGAGGATGACCAGAATGACCGTCCCGTTGCGCAAGGAGGGGAGGCGAGGCGCGGTGTAGCCCGAATAAAAGGCGGCGGCGCTGGTAGGAGGGAGGCGCGCGCCGCCGCCATGATCAGCCCCGGGATGAGGTTGGGCTCATTCAGGAATTACCCGACGCCGTGAAATCAGCGGCCTCAAAGGCGATATCGCCCAGCATGAAGCTATGAATGCCCAGATCCAGCCAAATCGCGGTCCGACAAGCAGTTCCGGTCCCGCGCAGCGTGGCCAGATAAACTTGGCGCTGGCGCAGCGCGGCTGTGATGCCCGATGTTGCAGCCAGAACGCGCTGGATCAGCGAGATTTGCGAAAAGCGGGTTGCGTTTACATATGCCATGGTAGCCTCATCTTACATTAGGCGCGTTTGTTTGACGTGGTGCCTTGGCCGAATTGCCGTGGCTGTCTTGCGCCGATGAGACGAATATGAGGCTAATGCTGCATTTGCACAATCCCGCAGTTGCGCAATGCCGCCATGCGCCCCTTGCATGGCTAAGCATCACAAAAATGTTATACTTAACAAAGCGTTCGCAAGAAATTCAGGCGTTTTGTGAAATTTTCCCAAAGCGGTTTGAAATTGCTGCGGGTGCAAAGTCTGCGCTTGCGTGCCGCAATGGCCTTGTTCTTTTGGGAAAATCGACCAATTTGGGGGGGCAAGTATATGGGGCAGATCATGGCAGTGACGCGCGAGGACGTATTTACCATTCTTAACAAAGTGCCAACGCCAGAGGGCGGCACTTTGGGCGGGCGTGATCTGATCCGCGCGTTGGACGTTAAAGACGGCGCGGTGCGATTCGTGATCGAAGCGGCCAATGCCGAAGAGGCCCGCGCGCTTGAGCCAGCGGCGGCGGCGGCCGAGGCCGCGCTAAAGGCGCTGGCGGGCGTTACATCTGTGCAGATTGTGATGACGGCGCATGGGCCTGCGGCGAAAGCTCCGCCGCCGAATTTGGGCGGCCAAGGCGCTGGCGGGGTGAAGATCGGCCAGCATCCGACGCCGCATCAGGGCGGGCCTGCGCCGATTTCTGGGATTTCGCGCATTATTGCTGTGGGCTCGGGCAAGGGCGGGGTGGGCAAATCTACAGTATCGTCGAATTTGGCCGTGGCCTTGGCGCGGGCAGGGCGGCGCGTGGGGCTATTGGACGCAGATATACACGGCCCCAGCCAGCCGCGCATGATGGGGGTGTCCAAACGCCCCGCCAGCGCTGACGGCAAAATCATCGAACCTTTGCGCGCGCATGGGGTTACGATGATGTCGATCGGCTTGATGCTAAAGGAAGATGAGGCGGTGATCTGGCGCGGCCCGATGCTGATGGGCGCGCTGCAACAGCTGCTAAGCCAAGTGAATTGGGGCACGCTGGACGTTTTGATCATTGATCTGCCGCCAGGCACGGGGGATGTGCAGCTGTCTTTGTGCCAGCGCACGCAATTGTCGGGTGCGATTATCGTCTCGACCCCGCAAGATGTGGCGCTGCTGGATGCACGCCGCGCGCTGGATATGTTTGCCAAGTTGAAAACGCCCGTGTTGGGGCTGATTGAGAATATGTCCACCTATATCTGTCCAAACTGCGGGCACGAGGCGCATGTGTTCGGCCATGGCGGCGTGGCCGAGGAGGCGCGGCGGCTGGATCTGCCGTTCCTTGGCGAATTGCCCTTGTCGATAGATGTGCGGCTGGCAGGGGATGCGGGCGCGCCCGTGGCGCTGGGCGATGGGCCGCAGGCGGCGGCCTATGCCGCGCTGGCCGCGCGGCTGATCGGCGGGGGGATGGCCTAGCCCGTCTGGGGGCATTCTGGGATAGCATGGGAAATGATGCAGAAATCGGGCCTTGCGCCCGATTTTTTGTTGCTCGCCGTAGGGGAACACGCATATTTGCGAACTAAGGGCGGGTTTTTGGGCACATTTCGCGCCAATTTGCCAAAAAAGTGAAAAAATTTTTCGTCAAGGGGCGTTTACTAGATATAGCGTAAATTTTACCGAAATAGGCCAAAAATAGCCGATATATAGATTTAGGCGGCGCTATATCTTGTGTTAACCCCTTGTTCAAAACCAGATATTCCACACTTTCCCAAAAAAACCCATTGCATCCCATGCGCGCCCGTGGCATAGATAATTCATCGAAAGTGCGGTCAACAAGACAAAGGGGCGATTTAAGACCCCGAACAATAAAAGGCAGCTTCATACAGGCAGCCGCCCTTTCGATACACAGAGATCCGGCGCGCTGGCGAGCAGACATCAATCCCCAGATGGTCAGCGCAGCAGGACGCCCAGCGATGGGACAGCAGGCGGGTCGAGCAGTGGCAGCAGCTCGGCCCGTCTTTTCTTTTTCGGAGCGCAAGGCCCCGCATAGGACAGGAGCGCAGGCCGTGGCCAGCGAGGCGTTCAGAGGCGAGTTCTACCAGAAGGTAGACGCAAAGGCGCGGGTTTCCGTGCCTGCCGCCTTTCGCCGTATCCTAGAGGCCGAAGACCCCTCATCGCCCGAATTTCCCCGCCCGCGTGTCTATATGGTTTATGGCGGGGCCAAGCGGAATTTCGTGGAATGCTATTCCAAGGCGGGCGCGGATGCGCTGGCACAAAAGATCGACGCGATGGAGTGGGGATCGCCCGAGCGCGACCGCGCGGAACGCGAATTGATCTCGCGTTCGGTCATGGTGGAAATTGAGCCCGATGGGCGCATCGTATTGCCCGCAAAAGTGCGCGCGAAAATGGGTTTTGCCGAAGGCGATGTGGGCGGTGAGGCGGCCTTTGCGGGCTATACCAACCGCTTTAAGCTGTATCGCCGCGAGGTTTACGATGCCGAATTTGGCGATGATGAGGATGGCGGCGTTGATCCGCTGGCCTTGGTGGGCCGCGCGTCGAGGGCGGGGTGATGGTGCATCATTCTGGGGCGCAGACAGACATGAGCCGCGCGCCGCATATCCCTGTTTTGCTGGAACAAATTCTAAAAGTGGTGGCCCCTGTGCGCGGGGTTTGGCTGGACGGCACCTTTGGGGCGGGCGGCTATACGCGCGGGCTGCTGGCAGCTGGGGCGGCGCGGGTGATTGGCGTTGATCGCGACCCCGCCGCGCTGGCCATGGCCGCGCCGATGCAGGCGGAATTTGGCGCGCGTTTGGTACTAAAGGCGGGCACGTTCAGCCAATTGGACATTTTGGCGGGCGAGGCATTGGACGGGGTTGTGCTGGATCTGGGCGTCTCGTCCATGCAGATCGACCAAGCCGAGCGCGGATTTTCCTTTCAAAAAGACGGCCCTTTGGACATGCGGATGAGCCAAGATGGCCCATCTGCCGCCGATATTGTATGCACATATTCCGAAGGCGCGCTGGCCGATATTCTGTTTCATTTTGGCGAGGAGCGCGCCGCGCGCCGCATCGCCCGTGCCATTGTGGACGCGCGCGCGATAAATCCTATCAACCGCACGCTGCAACTGTCTGAAATCATTTCCAAATGTTTGCCGCGCCCAAAGCCGGGGCAAAGCCACCCTGCAACGCGCAGCTTTCAGGGCTTGCGTATCGCGGTGAACGGGGAATTTGATCAGCTGGTTGCGGCGCTTGGCGCGGCAGAGCGGGCGCTGAAGGCGGGCGGTTTGCTGGCCGTTGTCACCTTTCATTCGCTGGAAGACCGCGTTGTGAAACGCTTTTTCCAAGAGGCTTCGGGGGACGCGCCCAACGCCAACCGTTACGCGCCGCTGGCGGCAAAAACCACAGCGCGGTTTGATTTGGTCACGCGCAAGGCGATTGGCCCTGATGATGACGAGCTGGCGATGAACCCGCGCGCGCGCTCGGCCAAGTTGCGGGTGGCGCGGCGCACGGATGCCCCCGCGCAGGCGTTGGCCGCGGCCGATCTGGGCGCGCCGATGCTGCCCGAAACGGGCCATAGTAAGGGGAGGCGGTAATGCGGCCGATGTTTTACATCGCCTGTTTTCTGGTGCTGATTGGCCTTGGGTCTTGGGCTTACCGCGAAAACTATGCCACCCAAAATGCAATGCGCGATTTGCGCGCGATGCAGGACGAGATTGTTCAGCTGCGCGGCGCGCTGGCGGTGCAGCGCGCCGAATGGGCCTATTTGAACCGCCCCGACCGATTGCGCGAACTGGTTACGCTGAATTTTGACCGCCTTGGCCTGTTGCCGATGGATGCCGCGCAGTTTGGCGCGGCCTCTGATGTGGCCTATCCTGCACCCGATGCCCCGCTTGGTGCCACGCCCAGTGCCGATGATGCCGATCTTCAGGCGCTCATGGCCGACCTTCAAACCTTGCCAGCACAGCCATGACCCGCATTCCTCTTCGCCCTCTTGCCCGCATTTTGGACGCCCGCGCCAAGGGTGCAGACCCCGATCGCATCGAGCAAGAGAATCTGGCGCAGCGCCATGCCGCCCTGCGCGAGGCCGCGCGCGGGCAATCGCAAGGGCGCATTTTTGTGTTGGCCGCGACCTTCATGGCGGGGTTTTCCATGATTGCGTTGCAAATGGGCCAGCTTGCCGCGTCTGAGCCTGCCGAGCCGCGCACGGCCAATCTGGGCGCAAACATCAGCGCATCGCGCGCCGATATTGTTGACCGACACGGCAATATTTTGGCCACCAATATGCAAACCCATGCGTTGTATGTGCAAACAAGGGATTTGGTCGATCCTGCTAATGTCGCGCAAAAGCTGGCTGCGCTGTTTCCCGACTTGGACGCAGGCACCTTGCTGCGCCGCATGACGGATGGGCGAAAATTCCTGTGGGTGCGCAAAACGCTGTCGCCCGAGCAGATGCAAGCCGTGCATGAAATTGGCGATCCTGGCCTGCTGTTTGGCGCGCGCGAGATGCGCCTATACCCCAATGGCCAACTGGCGGCCCATGTTTTGGGCGGCGCGAGTTTTGGCGCAGAGGGGGTTCATAGCGCCGAGGTGATTGGCACCGCTGGTCTTGAAAAGGCGATGGATGCGCGGCTGCGCGACCCAGCACTTGCGGGCACGCCTTTGGCGCTATCGCTGGATCTGACGGTGCAGACAACGGTTGAGGAAGTGCTGCAAACGGGTATTTCAGTGCTGTCTGCCAAGGGCGGGGCTGCGATTTTGATGGAAGTGGCGACAGGCGAGATTGTGGCCATGGCCGCAGGCCCCACCTTTGACCCCAATGACCGCCCCGCCAATCCCACGTCTGGCCTGCCCGAAGATAGCCCGCTGTTCAACCGCGCGGTGCAGGGGATATACGAACTGGGATCGACCTTCAAAATTTTTACAGCAGCCCAGGCGATGGATTTGGGTCTGGTGAACCCAGACACGATGGTTGATGCAAATGCGCCAATGATCTGGGGCAAGTATAAGATTCAGGAATTTGAAAAGAAGAACTATGGGCCGCTTTTGTCGGTTTCGGATGTGATTGCCAAATCCTCGAATGTGGGCACAGCGCATATCGCGCTGATGATTGGCGGGGTGCGCCAGCAGGCGTTTTTGAAATCCTTGGGATTGATGGATGCCTCGCCCCTTGAACTGGTAGAGGCGCCCAATGCCAAACCTTTGCGCCCCAAAAACTGGAGCGATATTGTCACCATCACCGCCAGCTATGGCCATGGTGTCAGTGGCAGCCCGATGAATTTGGCCGCGGCCTATGCCACGCTGGCCAATGGCGGGCGGCTGGTCAAACCGACCTTGTTGCACCAAGCCGCGCCCTACCAAGGGCCGCAGGTGTTGTCAGAAGCGGCGGCCAAGGCATCGCTCACCATGCTGCGGCGCGTTGTCACCGAGGGCACGGCCAGCATGGGCGATGTGGCGGGTTATGAGGTGGGCGGCAAGACGGGCACAGCCGACAAGGTGCGCAAGGGCGGCGGCTATTACGACGATAAGGTTGTCAACACCTTCGCCTCGGTCTTTCCGATCTCTGACCCCAAATATGTCTTGGTGGTCACGCTGGACGAGCCAGTGGAAACATCGGGGGCCAAGCCAAAGCGCACGGCGGGATGGACGGCGGTGCCTGTGGCGGCGGAAATCGTGCGCCGCACCGCGCCCTTGCTGGGGCTGCGGCCAATGGGTCGACAAGGATCGGCGACGGATCCTGCGCGATGGTGGTGAGACAAGAACTGAACGCCGGGCGACCCTAGGGCGTCCGGTGGGGATCACCGCCAGAGACCACGCTGGAATTGCGCACCAAAGTCGGCTGTCCGATCTGGGACTGACCGCGCAGGGCGGGTGCCAACCCCGCGGCTGACGGGGGGCTGTAAAGCGGGGAGCCAGCCCCGCCCGCGCGGTGTGTGTGCGGGCGCGGGTGCGTCTGTTTGCGCGCCGTGCCCGGCGGACTGCGGGTCGCGCCCCGGCGGCGGCGCGTATTCACCCAGTATACGTATTTGGCGCGCAGGGCTGCGCGGCGGTGCTGACCGATCCTGCGGGGGCGGCGATGGCGCGAGGCGGCGCTGCGCGTCCGATGTGCGTACTAGGCGTTTTGAACGATCCGCGCGATGCGCTTACGCGCCTGCGCGGCGCGCTGCGCTGTGGTTTGGCGCGCAGCCCGCAACCATGGTTGCGGTGACAGGCACGAATGGCAAGACATCCGTCGCCACCTTTGCCCGCCAAATATGGGAGGCGATGGGCACGCCCGCCATCAACATCGGCACCACGGGGGTTGAGGGGGCATGGGTTGCCCCATCAGCCCATACCACACCCGACCCGATCACCTTGCACGCGATGCTTGCGCAGGCAGCGGCGGCGGGGGTCACGCATGGCGCGATGGAGGCATCTAGCCACGGCTTAGATCAGCGCCGCATGGACGGGGTGCAGCTGCGCGCGGCGGGGTTCACCAATTTCACCCAAGACCATCTGGATTACCACAAAACATTCAAAGCTTATTTCGCCGCCAAGGCCGCGTTATTCACGCGCGTTTTGCCCGAAGATGGGGTGGCGGTGATCAATGCGCGCGATCCATTCGGGGGGGATATGGCCGCGCTGGCAACTGCGCGCAGTGTAGCGGCGGGCGGATGGCTGTTAGCACCGATCCAAAGGCCACCTTGCAAATTGCGGGCCAGCGTTTTGACAGCGCAGGGCAGGATGCTGCTGCTGGTTTGGGAAGGGCGGCAGCTATCAGGTGCGGCTGGATTTGATTGGCGGATTTCAGGCAGAGAATGTCGCGCTTGCGGCGGGCCTTGTCATCGGCGCGGGCGCGCCCGTGGGCGAGGTGATGGAGGTGCTGCCGCGTCTGACGGGCGTGCGCGGGCGCATGCAGCTGGCAGGGCGGCGCAAAAATGGCGCCTCGGTTTTTGTCGATTACGCGCATACGCCCGATGCGATTGCCACCGCGCTGCGCGCGCTGCGCCCGCATGTTTTGGGGCGCATTGTGATTGTCTTTGGCGCGGGCGGCGACCGCGATCGCAGCAAGCGCCCCCTGATGGGGCAGGCGGCGGCTGAATGGGCCGATGATTGCATCATAACCGATGATAACCCGCGCAGCGAAGAGCCTGCCGATTCCTGCGCGCGCAACATCGCTGACGCCTGTCCGAATGCCGCTGAAATTGGCGACCGCGCCGAGGCGATTTTGCGCGGGGTTGCGGCCTTGCAGGCGGGGGATGCATTGTTGATTGCGGGCAAGGGGCACGAGGCGGGGCAGACCGTTGGCAGCACGGTCTATCCTTTTGATGATGTAGAACAAGCCAGCCTTGCGATTGCGGCGCTGGATGGGGTGATTTGATGTGGACGGCAGCGGACGCGCGCCACGCGCAGCAGGCGGGCAAACGGCAGGGGATTGGCACGCCACGGGCGTGTCGATTGACACCCGCACGCTGGCGGCGGGCGATTTGTTTGTCGCGCTAAAAGACATGCGGGACGGGCATGATTTTGTGCGCGCGGCGCTGGGCAAAGGGGCGGCGGCGGCGCTGGTATCGCGCGTGCCCGAAGGTTTAGAGGGCGACCCGCGGCTGTTGATCGCCCCCGATGTTTTGCAAGCGCTAGAGGGATTGGGCCGCCATGCCCGCGCCCGCACCAGCGCCCGCGTTGTGGGCGTGACGGGGTCGGTTGGCAAAACCTCGACCAAGGAAATGCTGCGCAGTATTTTGGGCGGGCAGGGCCGCGTTCACGCCGCCGAAGCCAGCTATAACAACCATTGGGGCGTTCCGCTGACGCTGGCGCGCCTGCCGCAGGATGCCGATTTTGCAGTGATTGAAATTGGCATGAACCACCCGGGCGAGATTGCACCCCTGGCGCGTATGGCCGATTTGAATGTGGCGATGATCACAACAGTCGCCGCCGCGCATCTCGAGGCTTTTACCAGCGTGGCGGCGATTGCGACGGAAAAGGCCAGTATCCTAGAGGGGCTGCGCCAAGATGGGATCGCGGTGCTGCCCAAAGGCGCGCCATTGGGCGATGACATCGCGGCGATTTTGCAGCACAAGGCCGATATGCTGGACCTGCGCCGCGTGACCTTTGGCGCGGCAAGCGATGCCGACTACGCGCTGATCCGCGCCAGTTACAGTCAGGGTGCAACGGTGGTTCAGGCGATGCACCGCGCCCAGCCCATGCTGTTCAAACTGTCTGTTTTGGGCGCGCATTTTGCGGCCAATGGACTGGGCGCGCTGGCGGTCGCCGATGCGCTGGGGCTGGATCGCATGATGGCGCTGACCGATCTGGGCCGCTGGACGCCCCCAGCAGGGCGGGGCGGGCGCGAGGTGATCGTGTTGGACGTCGTCGAAGGTCATAGCTTTGCGCTGCTGGATGATGCCTTCAACGCCAATCCTGCCTCAATGGCGGCGGCGCTGGATGTCTTGGCCGCAAATGTGCCCAAGAACGGTGTCGGGCGCGTGGGCAATGGGCGGCGCATCGCAATTTTGGGTGATATGCTAGAGTTGGGGGCCGAGGAGGGCATGCTGCACGCCGAAATTGCCCTGCATCCCGCAATGGCGCAGATCGACACCGTGCATTGTGTAGGGCCGCGTATGCGGGCCCTGTGGCAGGCGCTGCCGCGCGGCAAACGGGGTGAATGGGTCGAAACCGCCGCTGAATTGGCCGCGCATGCCCGCGCGTTGATTGATGCAGGCGATGTGATTTTGGTCAAAAGCAGCAAGGGCACGAAATGCGCGCTGATCGTTGACGCGCTGCGAAAATTGGGGCAGTCCACTGGCAGCGACAAGGGAGATATATAATGTTCTACTGGCTGGCCGAGTTTTCCGATGGCGGCGATTTTTTCAACCTTTTTCGCTATATCAGTTTTCGCGCGGGCATGGCTTTTGTCACTGCGCTGGTCTTTGGCTTTGCCTTTGGCCGCCCGCTGATTGACATGTTGCGCCGCAGCCAAGGCAAGGGCCAGCCCATACGCGACGATGGGCCAGAGGGGCATTTTGCCAAGGCGGGCACGCCGACGATGGGCGGGCTGTTGATCTTGTCGGCGCTTATGATCTCGACGCTGCTATGGGCGCGCTTGGACAATCCCTATGTATGGATTGTGGTGATGGTGACGCTGGCCTTTGGGCTGATTGGCTTGGCCGATGATTATGCCAAAGTGTCCAAACAAAACACGCGCGGTGTGTCTGGCCGCGTGCGGATGGCGGCTGGTCTGGTGATTGCGATGATCGCCTCTTATGCCGCAGCGGCCTTTCACCCTGCCGATCTGTCGATGCAATTGGCGGTGCCGTTGTTCAAGAATGTGCTGATCAACCTGTCTTGGTTTTTCATTCCCTTTGGCATGATTGTGATCGTGGGCGCGGCCAATGCGGTGAACCTGACGGACGGGCTGGACGGGCTGGCGATTATGCCCGTGATGATCGCAGGCGGCACTTTGGGCATCATCGCCTATGTGGTGGGCAATTATAACTTTACCGAATATTTGGGCGTGCATTATGTGCCGGGCACGGGCGAGTTGCTCATTTTTGCCAGCGCGCTGTTTGGCGCGGGGCTGGGCTTTTTGTGGTATAACGCCCCGCCTGCCGCCGTTTTCATGGGTGATACGGGCAGTCTGGCCCTTGGCGGCGCATTGGGGGCGATTGCGATTTGCACCAAGCACGAATTGGTTCTGGCCATCGTGGGCGGTTTGTTCGTGGTCGAGGCGCTGTCGGTGATGATCCAAGTGGGCTATTTCAAACGCACGGGCAAGCGCGTGTTCCTGATGGCCCCAATCCACCACCATTTCGAGAAAAAAGGCTGGGCCGAGCCGCAGATCGTCATCCGATTTTGGATCATCAGCCTGATTTTGGCGATGATTGGACTGGCGACACTGAAGGTGCGGTAGGGTTTCGCGCTAGAAAACAGCCCACATCAGAAAGGTGTCACGGCTGAATAAACGTCACCTTGCCCGAGGCTGCGATTTTGGCCACGTCTTCTTCGTAGATTGCGGTCAGATCGTCGATCATCTCTTGATCCCAGCTGGGCATTTCAACGGCCATGTCGATACGTTCGGGCAGGGCGAATTTGTCCAAAAAGGCCGAGACGATTTTGCGGCGCTGCTCGATGCTGGTGGGGGGGCGGGTGTCCAGATAGGCTTGCAGGCGGGCAAGCCCCTCGCCCGACATCAACATGGCCAGCAGCTCGTTCTCGCCCACGAGGGGTTGATCTGCGGGCAGGCCAGCCACGGCGCGCAGCACTTCGGGCCAGACCAGCGGCGTGTCTTCATCGCACCAAACGGTCAGCTGAACCTGTGGGTTCAGCTCTAATATGCGGGCAATCACATAGCTCCAGCGCAACTCATAAGGATCACTGCCGCCCAGAAACATATCATAGCTTTCGGGTTTGTTGCGCTGGTAAAGCAGCGGCAACAAGGTGGCTGGGTTGCGCAAAGCAAGGAAAAATTCGACCTCGTGGCTGGCGAAAATCTGGCGGAAGGCTTGCACACGTTCGCCCGCCGCTGGATACATCGTCTCTTTTAGCACCCAAGGCGGCAGGGATAGAAAACTGTCCCAAGACAAGACCAGACGTTCCAACTGGGCTTGGCCCAAAATTTGGGTCAACAGATCGCGCTGCTGATCCTCGCTGGCGGCGCGTCCCTTTAGGCGAACCGCCATATCCCGCAAGGGGCCGCGATAGGTTTTGGGGTCGGGCACCGCCACACCTTCGGACTGCAACAGCTCATGATTTGCGATCAAGCATTTCAACAGCCGTTCTTCGTCGGTGAAATGGGCGCCCAGATGGTAGACGATCTGCATGAAAGAAGGTGCTGCCTGTTGGAAAAGTTTTGCCAAACTATAAACTGCCTTTCTGGACATGCAATGCGCATTGCGGTAGCGATGGTCGTTATGAAGCCCGATGAATTCCGCAATGCGCGCCCTGTGATGGATGCCCTGTGATGGTCGCCCTGTGATGGAGGCGCTGTGATGGATGCCGCGCAGCGCCCGCCTCGCCGTATCGCGCCAAGTGGTTGGATGATTGCTGCCATTGTGGTGGTCGCACTTGTCCTATCGCCGCTGATCTCGATTGTCGTTTTGTCGCTGGGCAGTTTAGAGCCGATTTGGGCCCATATGCTGCAAACCGTCTTGCCGCGATATTTCTTTGCAACGCTGCGGATGATGCTGGTGGTGGGGTTGCTTGCGGCCGCGATCGGAGCGGGGGCGGCGTGGCTGGTGACGCTGTATCGGTTTTGGGGCAGCCGCGCGCTGTCGGTGCTGCTGCTGTTTCCGCTGGCGATACCTGCCTATGTCGGCGCATATGCCCTTGTGGACGTGTTGGACTATGCGGGCTGGTTGCAAACGTGGATGCGCGCGGCCTTTGGTTGGCGCGATGCGCGCGATTACTGGTTTTTTGAAATAAGGTCGGAATGGGCGGCGGCGCTGGTTTTGGGCTTTGCCCTGTATCCTTATGTCTATATTTTGGTGCGCAGCGCCCTGCGCGAGCAGGCGGGCGGCGCGCTAGAGGTAGGGCGCGCGCTGGGCCTTGGGCCACTTGCGCTGTTTTGGCGGCTGGGCCTGCCAATGCTGCGCCCCGCGTTGGCGGCGGGCACCGCGCTGGTGATGATGGAAACTGTGGCCGATTTCGGCACCATGCAGCATTTTGGCGTGCAAACCCTGACAACGGCCGTTTTTTCGACGTGGTTTGGGCAGGGTAACGTGGGGGGCGCGGCGCAGATTGCGCTGCTGATCTTGACGCTGATTGCGCTGCTGTATGGATTCGAGACGGTGTCGCGCAAAGGTGCAAGATTTTACGGCCAGAGTCGCAGCATGCGCCCGATTGTGCAGCGCCGCCTGACGGGATGGCGCGCGGGCTTGGCTTTTGCTGTCGCGGGCATGCCGTTTGCCATTGGCTTTGTTTTGCCCGTCGCGGTGATGCTGGGATTGTCACTATCCGCGCCTTCGGTTTGGGCCAAGCCTGGCCTGCTGGATGCGGCGCTGAACACGGCGGCGGTGGGGGGATTGGCCGCGCTGATCACGGTGGCGGCGGCGGTGGTTTTGGTGTTTGGGCTAAGGATGGGGCGCAGCGGGGTGCTGCGCGCGGTGCTGCCCGTCACGGCGCTGGGCTATGCCGCACCGGGCGCTGTGCTGGCGCTGGGGCTGTTGATCCCGCTTGCGGCCTTTGACCATTTGCTGGCCGATACGGTGCTGGCCGCCACGGGGTTTGATCCGGGGCTTTTGATCACCGGCACCTCGGCTGCGATCATCTTGGCCTATGCTTTGCGATTTTTCGGTATTGCCCAAGGCGCAGTGGACAGCGCCTTTGGTCGGCTGTCGCCCAACCTGCCCCATGCCGCGCGCAGTTTGGGGCGCACGCCTTGGGGGGCGCTGACATCGGTGCATATGCCGATCATGCGCGGGTCGATCGCGGCGGCGCTGTTGGTGATTTTTGTCGATTGCGTCAAGGAATTGCCCGCCACGCTGATGCTGCGCCCGTTCAATTTCAACACCCTGTCCACGCGCGTCTACGAGCTGGCTTCGCGGGAACATCTGAGCGAGGCCGCCCCCGCTGCCCTGATCGTGATGACCATGGGGCTGACGGCAACGCTGCTGCTGGCGCGATCCTTGCGTGAATAATCGCCATTCGGGCGCATCTTGATCTTGCAACCCACCGCCCAAGCCGCTATCGAGGCGCGCATGTGCCCCTATAGCTCAGTTGGTAGAGCACCTGATTTGTAATCAGGGGGTCTGCGGTTCAAGTCCGTATGGGGGCACCATTAAATCAATAGGTTAGCGGATGTTTTTTGACG
>JAXHON010000027.1:0-6221 GCA_034519315.1 Cypionkella sp.
GTGTGTCCACCGCCTGCGCGGGCAGATGGAACCACATGTTCAAGACCACATTCGCCGTCTTGCGCCCCACACCTGCAAGGCCCATCAGCGCCGCGCGCGAGGATGGCACCACGCCGCCAAAATCATCTACCAACTGGCGCGCCATTTTCATCACATGGCGCGCTTTGGCGCGAAACAGACCGATGGTTTTGATATGGTCGATCAGCGCGGCTTCGCCCAAATCCAACATCTTTTGTGGGGTGTCCACCGCCGCAAACAGTGGCGCGGTCGCCTTGTTCACCCCCACATCTGTCGCCTGCGCCGATAGCGCCACCGCCACCAGCAGCGTATAGGCGTTGGTGTGGTGCAACTCGCCCTTGGGCTGCGGCTCTGCGGCCTGAAAGATTTCAAAAATCCGCGTCAGCGCGGCGTAGTTCAGCTGCTTGGTCATGCCCTATCTCTGCCCCGCCCTACCCCATCGCGCAAGTGCTTTGCGCAAGTTTCGGGTCGCCAGCCGCGCGGCCTACGGCTAATCTGCCCTGATGAATGAACCAATGCCCCCCTACCACTTCCAACTGATCGCCCGCGCGCTGGCCGTGATGGACAGCGCGGATCATGCCCTGACCTTGGCTGAACTCTCGGCCAAAATGGGCATCAGCGAGGCGCATTTTCAGCGCGTCTTTTCCGCGTGGGTTGGCGTCTCGCCCCAGCGCTATCAACAATACCTTGCCCTTAGCCATGCCCGCAGCCTTCTGGCTCAGCGATTTACCACGCTGGACACCGCCGCGCAGACGGGCCTATCGGGCACCTCTCGCCTGCATGATATGTTCCTAACATGGGAGGCGATGACGCCAGGCCAATACGCCCGCGCGGGCGAAGGGCTGGCGATTGGCTGGGATTGGGTGGACAGCGCCTATGGCCCCGCCTTGGTGATGGCCACAGATCGCGGCATTTGCGGACTGGCTTTCGCCGCCGAAAAGGGGGCGGATTGGGCGATGCAAGATTTGCGGGCCCGCTGGCCAAAAGCGCGCTTTGCCCAAGACCATGGCGCTGCCGATAGGGGGCGCGCGGCGCTTGCAGGGCGGGGCGGCGCGCTGCACCTGATCGGCAGCCCGTTGAATATCAAAGTGTGGGAGGCGCTGCTGCATATTCCCCCCGCCCATGTCACCAGCTATACCCAAATCGCCGCCGCTGCAGGCGCGCCGCGTGCCATTCGCGCCGCCGCCACCGCCGTGGGTCGCAATCCCATCAGCCTGCTGATCCCCTGCCACCGCGTGCTGCGCGCCAATGGCGATTTGGGCGGCTATCATTGGGGATTACCCGTCAAACGCGCGATTTTGGCCCGCGAATCCGCGCGCATAGATGCGCAAGAAGCAGCTTACCCGCATAAAGCCCCCTAGCCGAAACTGTTTGCGCGGGTATAATCGCTGCCAAGGGCAAAACGCTCTTCAAACAACACACGAGGCAGACCATGAAGATGAAATCCGCAGTTGCCCTATCCTTGGCAGCCACCCTAACGCTGACCGCCTGCGCAGGCCCCGGGCCCGAGCCTGCCAACGGCAAATCTCGCATGGCCAATGGGGCCATCATTGGCGGCCTTGCAGGCGCATTCCTTGGTGGCACACGCAAAGAAGACAAGGCTAAGAATGCCGTTATCGCAGGCGTGATCGGCACGGCCGTGGGCGCAGCCATTGGTGCCACGCTGGATAAACAGGCCGAAGACCTGCGCAATTCTATCGGCAATTCCAACATATCCGTCACCAATACGGGCGAATATCTGATTGTGAACATGCCCCAAGACGTGCTGTTTGCCACAGGCAGCGCCGCGCTGCGCCCTGATCTTACGTCCGATTTGCAGGCCGTCGCCCGCAACTTGATGGACTACCCCGATAGCCGCATCGAAGTCATTGGCCACACCGATAACACAGGCAGCGCCGCGCTGAACCAAGACCTGTCGCAGCGCCGCGCGGGGTCTGTCGCGACTGTTCTGATCGGCAATGGCGTGCCCGCTGGCCGCATCGCCACCATCGGGCGCGGCGAGGATGCGCCCGTCGCCTCGAACCTATCGGACGCAGGGCGCGCGCAAAACCGCCGCGTCGAGATTATCATCCGCCCCACTGCCTAAAAGGGGCAGCGGCTCCACAACAAACAGTGCCCAAGGTTTCCCTTGGGCCTTTTTCATGTCTTGTGCGCTGCGCTTAGTGGAACTTGGCATCCACAGCCGCAATCGCCGCATCAATCGACGCGCTGGTGTTAGAGGCATTGCTTTGCTTGGCCAAAACCTCGCCCGCAGCCGCCACGGCCACAGAAATGGCTTGGTTGCGCACAGTCGCAATCGCCGCCGATTCCGCCGAAGCAATCTGATCAGAGGCCGCAGCCAATCGGCGGGCAATTGATTTTGTCAGATCATCTTTGGCCGCAGCCGCAGCCGCCTCGGCCTCTTCCTTGGCCGATGCAATAATCCGCGCCGACTGCTCGGCCACGTCTTTTTGCTTTTTCTCATAGCTGGCCAGCAGGGCCTTGGCCTCATCGCGCAGAGCGCGCGCTTCGGTCAGGTCGGCCTCGATTTGTGCGGCGCGTTTGTCCAGCATACCGCCAATCAGCGCAGGCACTTTTTTCCAAATCAAAATACCGACGAAAACCAAGAACGCCAGCAGCACCACAAAGTTGGTGTTGCGCAGCGAAAAGAACGGGCCAGTCGCCGCAAAGGCAGGGCTGGCCGCGACTGTCAGGGCAAGAATTGCAAAACGTGTCATATCTTACCCTTTCAACCGCGCAGCAACCGCTGCCGAGATGGCCTTGGCATCCGCCGTGCCGCCCAAAGCGCCGACCAATTCCGCAGCGGTGTCTTTGGCTACTGCCTCGACAGCCGCCACTGCGCCCGCTTTGATCTCGTCAATGCGGCCGCGCCGATTCTGCACGTTTTGGTGGCGATGGTCGGCATCCGCCTTGGCAATTGCCTTGGCCAGATCGGCCTGATTTTCGGCCTTATTCGCCGCGATGATCTTGGCCGCCTCGCTGCGCGCTGTGGCTAGGGCCTCGTCATAGGCGGCTTCCGCCTCGACTGCCTTTTGCTTTAGCTCTTCGGCCGCCGAAAGATCGGCGGTGATCGTGCCTTTGCGATTGGCGATCGTGCCACCAATGCGCGGCAGGGCCACGCGCGACAGCACGAAATAGATCACGCCCAGCGTGACCAACAGCCAGAAAATCTGGTTGGGGAATGTCGAAAAGTCTAGCTGCGGCATGCCTGCCTTGGCGGCTTCATGGGCCGCGCCAGCCACTTCGGTTGTTGGTGTCGTGCTCATTGCGTCCTCCGCCAGTGTCTGTCGTCATGCGAGGGGGCGCAGGATTTGCGCCGCCCCGTCATTTCCGAAAGGCGCTGGATTAGACCGCGAACATCAACAACAAAGCGACGAGGAACGAGAAGATCCCCAAGGCTTCGGCGAAGGCCAGACCGATGAACAGCGTTGCGGTCTGCGATGCAGCTGCCGATGGGTTGCGCAGGGCGCCTGCCAAGAAGTTGGCGGCAACGTTGCCAACGCCGACGGCGGCGATGCCCGAACCGATGGCGGCCAAACCGGCGCCGATGAATTTGCCAAGAGCTGCTGCTGCTGCGAGTTCCATGTTGATACTCCTTACGATGGAATTATGGTGTAGGAGTTGGTGACCGCTGACCTTAGTGGCCGCCAGGATGCAGCGCATCCTTTAGGTAAACACAGGTCAGGAATGGTGAAAACATAGGCCTGGATGACCGGCAACCAGCACCTCAAGCGCGTAGATTGCGGTGATCGCCAGGATCGACACGGGCGTGACTAGATGCCGAAGCCCGAATCAGGATCAGCGGCGCAAAGGCTGCAAACACCTTGATAACCGCGTGGCCTGCCATGATGTTGCCCGCCAGACGGATGGAATGGCTGACAGGGCGCACGAAATAGGAAATCACTTCGATCACGGCGATGATGGGGCGCAGGACCAGCGGCGCGTCTTTCATCCAGAACATGCCCAAAAAGCGCAGCGCCATGCTTGACAAAGCCCAAGAGCGGTGACCGCAATAAACACGCCAAAGCCCAAGCACCGCCGTCACCGCGATATGCGAGGTGGGCGTGAACGACGCCGGGATCAGGCCCAGCATGTTTGACAACAGAATGAACAGGAACAGCGTCATGATCCAAGGGAAAGTATTTCACCCCGTCATGGCCGGTCACCTCTTCGACCATTTTGTAGATAAAGCCGTAGCCCAATTCGCCCACGCGATTGCATCCGCGTTGGCACAAATGCCCGCCCGCGCGCGCCATATACGAAAATCGCGTAAACCGCCAACACGGCCAGCGCCATCCACAGCGTCACATTGGTGATCGTATACCATTCCACGGGGCCATCGCCAAACAACGGCTTGACCTGAAATTGATCCAGCGGGTGAAACACCAAACCGCCGTCGCTCTGTGCACTGCTGCTGCCACGTGCTCGTCTGCCACTTCATCGTCCTCGCCCACGGCCGCAGCCATCGTGGCGCGTCCTGACCCGCGCTGATCTGCATTGTCCTGCACGCTCGGTCGCAGCATGGTTTTCACCCCCGCTGCAAATCCCGCGAATATGAATAGCACTAGAAAAATCGGCATAGTCCCCAGCAGGGTATCCAAACCGTATCCAATGCCAAAGCCGATCAATAGACCCGCCACCAATTCAATCACCATCCGCCACGCCAGTTGGGCATTGCGATGCCCGTCTTCGGCTTGTCGCGCGCGCCCTCTGACGGCGGCTTTTGCGGCGGCTATCCGCGCCTCTAGCGCCTTTAGCCTGTCCTCGTCAGCCAGCTGCGCCATGGGGCGGCAATCTCCTTTGATTGCGGGTGGTTTAGCGGTGCGGGCGTAGCTGGTTAGCTCACAGCGTGGCGCGGTATGTGCCTAAGTCATCTGGATTTGAATTAGAAATCCGTGCACGCCGTGCAAGTTGGCAGTCGAATCTAGAAATTGCGCTTATTCAACCAAATGGTTGACGATTACGCCTTGCGGCGCATAGTGGCGCTATGGAAACAGCCCTTGAGATCAGATCTTTGCAGCCCTTGCCGACCCCACGCGCCGCGCCATTCTGGCGATGCTGCTGGAGGATGACATGGCCGTAACCGATGTGGCCGCCCCCTTTGCCATGTCGCTGGCGGCCATTTCCAAACACCTTGGCATTTTGTCCGATGCAGGCCTGATCGCGCGCGAACGGCGTGGCCGCGTGGTTTGGTGCAAACTGCAACCCGACGCGCTGCGCTCCGCATCTGTCTGGATGCAGGGCTTTGGCCAGATGGAGATTATGGATTTAGACGCTTTCGAGGCGTTTTTGGAACTGGCAGATCAAGACGCTGCGGGCGAGGATTTGGAAAACCAACCCGCGTAATCTGCGCGCAGCTGCGCCTTTTGCACCTTGCCCATGGCGTTGCGCGGAAGCGCCTCTAACACCACGGCCGCTTTTGGCTGTTTGAACCGCGCCAATTGCCCCGCAATGCTGGCCAGCACAGCGCCTACGTCCAAATCCGCGCGCGCCATCAGCACCGCAAACACCGCCTCGCCAAAATCGGGGTGCGGCAGGCCGATCACCGCGCTTTCCAAAACCCCCTCGCAGGCGTCCAAGCACAGCTCTACCTCTTTGGGATACACATTAAACCCGCCGGAAATGATCAGATCTTTGCTACGCCCCACAATCTGAACATAGCCCAGATCATCGCGCGTGCCCAAATCGCCCGTGATAAACCAGCCATCTGCGCGCATATCTTCCGCCGTTTTCTCAGGCATCTGCCAATAGCCGGCAAAAACATTCGGGCCGCGCACCTCGATCATGCCAACCTCGCCTTGGGCCAATTCCTCTTTGCCTTCGGTGATGCGCAACTCTACCCCTGGCAGCGGCAGCCCTACTGTGCCCGCCCGCCGCGCGCCATCAACGGGGTTTGACGTGTTCATATTGGTTTCCGTCATCCCGTAGCGTTCCAAAATCGCATGGCCCGTCCGCGCGGCAAACTCCGCGTGGGTATCGGCCAGCAAAGGGGCCGAGCCTGAGATGAATAGCCGCATATGTGCGGCACTTTCACGGGTAAATTCCGCGCAGTTCAAAAGGCGGGTGTAAAATGTTGGAACGCCCATCATTACCGTCGATTTGGGCAATCCCGCCAGCACCTGCGGCAAATCAAAACTGGGTAGGAACACAATGCTCGCACCCGCCGCCAGCACGGTATTTGTCGCCACAAACAGCCCATGAGT
>JAXHON010000068.1:0-31246 GCA_034519315.1 Cypionkella sp.
AAGTTACGTATTGCTAAGGCCGCAAAGCCCACCGCGATGAACGGGCGCTTATACAGCTCGCCCCCGATCTGCCCCCAACGCAGCGCCAAATCCAGCGTGATCCAGACCAGAAAATGCAAGCTGATATAGAAAAACCCCAATAGCCCGATGGCGCGGCGAAACTTAATGGCCCGCAGTCCCAGCTTCATCAAGGGTGTGATGGCAAGCGAGGCGATCAGAAACCGCAGCCCCCATTCGCCCAGCTCGCGCTCCAGCCCATTGACTGGATCTGGGCCAAGCCCGCCATAGATGGCCCCATAGACCAACGCGGCAAAGGGCAGCGCGCCGCCCAGATAGACGGCCCAAGTCGGCAGCGCGCGCAAAGCGCTGTTGGCGCGGTCAAGCACGCTTGCGGGTATGGCAAAGGCGGCCATCAGTAATCCACCGTCAAATCCTGACCCGCATAAAGGCTTGCAACCTGATCGCCGTAACCGTTGAACATCAGCGTATCATTGCGCCCGCCAAAAAGGCCCGCGCCAATCGGCCGTTCGCTCGCCTGCGACCAACGCGGATGGTCCACCTTCGGGTTCACATTGGCGTAAAACCCATATTCATTTGCGGCCAGATTGTTCCATGTCGTCGGCGGCATCTTGTCCGTCAGAGTGATGCGCACGATCGCCTTGATGGATTTGAACCCATATTTCCACGGCACCACCAGCCGCAGCGGCGCGCCGTTCTGGTTGGGCAGAGCATCGCCATAAAGCCCCGTAGCCATGATCGTCAGCGGGTGCATCGCCTCATCAAGACGCAGCCCCTCGATATAGGGAAAGGGAAAACCACCCGCCGCCTGCTGGGGCATTTCGGATGGACGCACCAGCGTCTCGAACGCGACAAATTTGGCACTGGGTTGCACGCCCAGCCGCGCCAGCAGCCCCGCCAGCGCGAAGCCCTGCCATGGGATCACCATCGACCACGCCTCAACGCAGCGAAAGCGGTAGATGCGTTCTTCAATGGGCTGGCCCTTAATCAGATCGGCAAGATCGTAAGTGCCAGGTTTGTCCACCATCCCATCGACCACAACCGACCATGGGTCCGTTGTCAGCGATTTGGCATAAAGCGCAGGTTCTTCCTTGGAAAAGCCGAACTCGTAATAGTTGTTGTAGCTGGTGATGTCTGCCAGACTGTTGGGCACCAGATTTTGCGCGCGCGCGGGTGTTCCAGCCAGCAGCGCAGCCCCCCCCGCTGCCAGCCCGCCCAGCATGATGTGCCTGCGATTGATGAAATCGCGCTGCGGGGTCACATCCGACCATGTCAAATCCGATTGCCACGCCTTTGAAAATGTCCGCATGATCGCTCTGCCCTTAGTGTATCCGTGAAAGCCAGCTTAGACGTAGGTTGTTGCACAAGCCGCGTAAAATTGCAAAACCCACGCCATCACATCCACGGCACTGACCGAAACATTAGGCGCGGTTTGCGCGAAAATCGGGCGGAATGGCATAGGTCAGGCTGGCGCGAGCCACAGGGTCTTGCCCGCCATCCATGACCAACAGCGCATCGCCAATCGCCAAGGTTCGCCCCAGTTTTAGAATGCGGGTATGGGCCAGCACATCGCGCCCCGCGCTCGGTTTGCGCAGAAAGTCGATGCTGCAATTGGTGGTGACAGTCAGCGGGGCCATGCCGATACGCGAGAGAATGGCCAGATAGACCGCCACATCAGCAAGGGCAAACAGCGCGGGGCCAGAGACGGTGTTGCCAGCGCGCAAGAATTTCTCATGCGCGACCATGCGCAGCGTCAGCCCGTCTGGCTCGGCGCGGTCTATCTTGAAATCGGCACCGATTGCGCCGAAATCATGGTCTAGAAAGTGCTGCAAAGCGCCTTGGCCCAAGGCAAGGGTCGGGGTGGGTTTCGAGGCGGTCATGCAAACAATCCTTTTGGCGCAGCGGGCCGTAACATCATCATCGCAAGGATAAGGGCAAAAATCGTCAGCGCAAGGCCGGCAAGCTACACAAGATCCGCCCCGCCGTAGCGGGGCATCCCAGCCCCCAGCGCAAAAGCGCCCTGCCCGCCAAACATTGGCGCCCATCGCTTTGCCGCAAGATCATAGCGCGTAAAGATCGGTGAACTTGGCCTCTAGGTAATCCAGCAGCGGCGCCTCGCTGGGGGCAAATCCGCAGGCATGTTCGATGGTCGCGCGCGCCCCGCGCAGCCCGCCATGCCGCTGCAATTTCTCGCGCAGCCAGCCCGTGGCGGGGGCCGTATCGCCGCGCGAGAGGTGATCATCCAAATCGGGCAAATCGCGGCGCATCGCGGCATTCAGGCAGCCCGCATAGACATTGCCAAGGCTATAGGTGGGGAAATAGCCAAAGAGGCCCGCCGACCAATGCACGTCTTGCAGCATCCCCAAGGACGCGCGCGGCACGGCCACGCCGAAATCGGCAAGGAAGCGGTCGTTCCAAGCGGCCTGTAAATCACGCGGGGCCAGATCGCCCGAAATTAGCGCGCGTTCCAGATCGAACCGCATCATGATGTGCAGATTATACTGCACTTCGTCGCTTTCGGTGCGGATGAAGCCCGCATGCACGCGGTTGACCGCGCGGGTGAAATCGCGCGGCGTTTTCAGGTTCATCTCGCCAAATTGCCCGCGCATCTCGCCGTATAAAAACCCGCAAAACGCCGCCCCGCGCCCGATTTGATTCTCATAGATGCGGCTTTGGCTTTCATGCACGCCCATGGATACGCCATGCCCAAGGGGCGTGAAATTATAGTCGGGGTCGATGGCCAACTCATAGCACGAATGCCCCAGCTCATGGATGGTGGAATAGATGCAGTTGAAGGGATCGTTTCCCGCCACGCGGGTGGTGATGCGGCTGTCATCGCCCCCGCCCGAGGAAAACGGATGCACCGCCAGATCAATGCGGCCACGGGTGAAATCATAGCCAAAGACTTCTGCCATGCGGCGCGATAGGGCCAACTGGCCTTCGCGCGGGAAATGGCCTGTCAGGGGTTCGGGGGCCTGTGCGGCCAAAACCGCCCCGCGCAGGGCCACCAAGCGGGGGCGCATTTTGTCAAACATCGCGGCCAGATCGGCGGCCTTTGTATCGGGTTCATAATCATCGATCAGCGCGTCATACAGATCACCGCCCGCCGCCAAACAGGCTGCCTCTTCGCGGCGCAAGGCGATGACCTCGGTCAAAGTGGGCAAAAACGCCGCCACATCATCGGCGGCGCGGGCAGCGGCCCAAACCCCTTGGGCGGTGGATGTGACCTGCGCCAGTTTCTGCGCCAGATCGGCAGGCACCTTTACATTGCGCTTATAGCTGCGCGCAATCATCTGCAGCGCCCGCGCGCCTGCTGCATCTGGCGCGCGAGCCAGTTCCAACATCTCGCCCACGTGCGGATCAGTGCGGCGCGCGTGCAAGATACCCTCCAGCGCGGCCATCTCCTCGCCCCGCTGCGCCGCCGCGCCCTCGGGCATCATGGTTTCTTGATCCCAGCCAAGACGCTCCATAATCTTGCCCAAGGCTTCGGTCTGGCGCTGATGGGCCATAATGTCAGCAAAGGCGTTCATAGCGCGCGCCTGATGCTGCCAACAACGGGCGCTACGGCCAGATGGCGCGCGCGGATGATCAAAACCCACAGGGCGACAGCGGTGATTTGATGGGTGATCGCCACGTGCATCTGCGCCGCCGTCAAAACGGTATAGATGCCAAGGCCGATTTGCAGGCCCATGGCGGCCATCATCCACGCATAGGCGCGGCGCGTCACGCTGTAGGCCGACCGCCGCCCGCGCAGCCAAACCACCACAGCAAAGGCGGCCAGCAGGTAGCCCGACATGCGGTGCATGAACTGCACCAGACCAGGGTTTTCAAAGAACGCGTGCCATACCCCGCCGCCCGAAGGGACGTAGAAACCATCGGCAGGAAAGAACTGCCCGTTCATATCGGGCCATGTGGGAAAGCCGCGCCCTGCGTCAATCCCCGCCACCAGCGCGCCGAGAAGGATTTGCAAAAAGGCAAAATGCATCAGCCCCGTGGTCATGCGCGCCAGTTTCCCCTCGCCCGCGCGGCGCGCAGTGATCAGGTCAACCTCGCTGCGGGAAAGTTCAAAGATATAATGCGCAATCAGCCCTAAAATGATGAAGGCCAGCCCCAAATGCGTGGCAAGACGGTAGGATTTGACATCGACCATATCCCCCGACAGGCCAGACGATACCATCCACCAGCCAATCGCGCCCTGCAATCCGCCCAAGACCCCAAGACCCAAAAGCCGCCGCGTCCAGCCGCGCGGGATTTGGCGCGCGGCCAGAAAGCCAAAGAAGCCGACCGCCCAAACCAGCCCAATCACGCGGCCAAATTGACGGTGGCCCCATTCCCACCAGAAAATACCTTTGAATTCTGCAATCGTCATCTGGCTGTTCTGCAACTGAAATTCGGGGATGGCTTGGTATTTGGCAAATTCCGTCTGCCAGTCGGCGTCATTCAGGGGCGGTATCGCCCCCGTGATCGGCTTCCACTCTGTGATTGACAATCCCGAGTCGGTCAGCCGCGTCATGCCGCCCACCGCGATCATCACCGCCACCAATAAAAACAGCGCGCCCAGCCAAATGCGAATGCCCCGCCGCGCGCCAAGATGCGCGCCGCTGGCGATCCCGCCGCTGGCCACGGCAGGGGCCGCGCTGCCCACCTCTTCAAAAATGCTGCGTTTGCCCGTCATTCTTGCTGCCTCCAAACTTCGGACAAACACTAGGGCGCGGCTGGAGGCGCTTCAAGCCCGCCCAAAGCGATTTACGCGATTGCAGGGGGCGAAAAGGGGGGTTCACCCCCTCGCTGCGCTCACCCCGAGGATATTTTCAGAGCAAGGAAGCAGGCAGATCTGGCCCTAAGGTCTTCTTTGCTCGGCAAATATGCGGTGTTGTTGGGGGGGGTTGTCGCGCTTGCGCTGGCTGCCGCCGTGGTTTTGTCTGCCTTGTTGCGGTGGGGGGGGGGGGGGGGGGGGGGGGGGGGGGGGGGGGGGGGGGGGGGGGGGGGGGGGGGGGGGGGGGGGGGGGGGGGGGGGGGGGGGGGGGGGGGGGGGGGGGGGGGGGTGGGGGGGGGGGGGGGGGGGGGGGGGGGGGGGGGGGGGGGGGGGGGGGGGGGGGGGGGGGGGGTCGGGGGGCCACACTTGCCTCAGGGGGTGAGGCGCGGCGCGGCGAGGGGGGCGGAAGCCCCCCTACTCTGCGCGATCTTGCGCGCGCAGCCTGTAGGCGATTTGGCGCAGCATCCCGTGCAAGGTTTGCACCTCGGCTTGCGTCAGATTCAGCCGCGTCCACATATTGCGCAGCCCTTCTTTCATGCCCGCCACTTTTTCGGGGGGATAAAAGAACCCTGCATCCGTCAGGCGGGATTCAAAATGATCGCCCAGCGCCTCGACCTCTGCCCCAATCGCCCATTGGGTGCGGGCCATGTGATCTATGCGGCTTTGCGTGGGAACGGTCTGCCTGCGCCATTCATAGCCCAGCAGCAGCACGCATTGCGCAAGATTCAGGCTGGGAAATTCGGGGTTCACGGGCACGGTCACAATCGCATTGGCGCGGGTGATGTCGTCGTTTTCCAGCCCCGCGCGTTCGGGGCCAAACAGCACCGCCACGCGCTGGCCAGCCGCCACCCGCGCGCGGGCATCTTCCATCGCCGCCTCGGGGGTGAAAATCGGCTTGGTCAATTCGCGCCCCCGCGCGGTGGTGGCATAGACGTAATCGCAATCGGCCACAGCGCCTTGCACATCCGCGAAAATCTGCGCGCCGTCCAGCACCCGCCCCGCGCCCGATGCCAGCGCCACCGCCTGCGGGCTGGGCCAACCATCGCGGGGGGCCACCACGCGCATTCGGTCAAGGCCAAAGTTCAGCATCGCCCGCGCCGCCGCCCCAATATTCTCGCCCATTTGGGGGCGCACCAGAACAAAGGCGGGGGGGATTGTATTTTCTGTCATTGTCAGCCCTTTCGCTGGCCCCTGATAGGCCATCGCCGCGCCCTCGCCAAGCCCGCCGCGATGCGCTATGCAGTTCCAAAGCGATAGGAATCCGCCATGCCCGATCAAGACCGCCCGCAAATCACCCTGATCACGCCGCCCGCTTTCGATCTGGACGTGTTCCCAGACCGCCTAGCTCGCGTGATGGACGCGCATGACATTGCCTGCTTGCGGCTGGCCTTGGCGGCCACTGACCCCGACACCATCGCCCGCGCGGCGGATGCCTGCCGCGTGATCTCACACGCCCGCGATGTGGCGATTGTGATCGAAAACCACCTAAAGTTTGTCGAGCCCCACGGGCTGGACGGCATCCACCTTACCGATGGCGCGCGCCAAGTGCGCGCCCTGCGCAAAGACCTTGGGCCTGATGCCATCATCGGCACCTATTGCGGTGCCTCGCGCCACGATGGCATGAACGCCGCCGAGGCGGGGGCCGACTACGTGGCCTTTGGCCCTGCGGGCGACAGCCCCCTTGGTCGCGCCGAGCCTTTGGATTTTGACATCATCGAATGGTGGAGCCAAGTTATCGAAGTGCCCTGCATCACCGAGGGCGCGCTCACGCCAGACCTGATCAGCCGCTATGCACCCGTGACCGATTTCTTCGCTATTGGTCCAGAAATTTGGGGCGCGGATGACGCGGCAGTGGCGCTGGGAAAACTGCTTGCCGCGCTGTAAGGCCGCCTCAAACTCCGCACCGCACCGCTGCCTCGCAGGCCGCCGCCAGTTCCTTGCGCCCTGCATAATCGGCCACCCGTAGCGGCGGGTGCAAGATGACATCGATCCGCCCCTGCAAAGCTGCGGCCAAAGTTTCGGCCAGATGGGGGGCAAAATCCATATCGCCCCACCAACCGTAGAAATTGGCGGGTTGGCCATTGGGCGCAGTATAGATCACGCGGGCAGGCTGCACCCAAAGATCGCCCATTTCGGGGCCATATAGGGCGGCGAACAGCGTGGGTTTAAAGGGCAAGATAAAGGTGCCATCGGTGCTGGTGCCTTCGGGAAAAAACAGCAGGCGGTGGCCCGCGCGCAGGCGGGCGTCAAATTCGGCCTGTTGGCGTTTGGCCTCGGTCGCGCGGCGGGTGATGAACAGCGTGCCCGTCGCGCGGGCCAGCCAGCCGATGCCGGGCCAGCGCGCCACTTCGGATTTCGATACGAAATAGACGCGCTGCGCGGCGTTCAGCGCAAAAATATCCAGCCAAGAGGCGTGGTTGGCCACCACCAATCCATGCTGCGCCATGGGGCGGCCCTGAACGGTGAGTGCAATGCCCATCGCGCGCAACGCAGCGCGGCAGACCACCTGCACCAAATAAGGCGTGATGGGGCGGGCCATGCCAAACAGCGGGCGCTCGAACAGCCGCAAGATCAGCAATACCACAAGGCCGCCAAACACCAGCGCCCCAACAACGGTGCCGCGCAGGGCAATCCGCGCCCAGCCGCCTGGGCCAAAACCGCCCGTCATGCGCGCCCCGCTTTGCGGGTATAAAAGTTGCGGTGACGCGCGCTCATTTTCGCGGTGTCCATCACAAGGCAGACATCGGTTGTGTTAAAGGCATGATCGACCCATGCGCCCTGCCCGACAAACCCGCCAAGGCGCAGATAGGCCTTGATCAGGTTGGGCACGCCCGCCAGCGCCTGCGCGCGGTTGATCTGACCCATGGGAACCGTATCCATCGGCGCGCACTGGGCGGCGCGGGCGGTCACGCGATATTCGGGCGGGGCAAGGTGATGGTGGTGCAAATAGGACAAGGGCTGCGCCAGCGCGGCCACATCGGTGCCATGCAGCGAGGCGGGGCCGAACATAATCTCGATCCCGTGACGCAGCACGTAATCCGCTAGTCCGTTCCATAGATGCAACATCGCCGCCCCACCGCGATAATCGGGATGCACGCAAGACCGCCCCAGCTCCATCAGCCGCCGCCCAGAGGCGCGCAGGGGGGACAGGTCAAACTCGTCTTCAGAATAGAACCGACCGCCCTTACCTGACACCGCGCCAGAGTTTGCGCCCAACACCTCGCCGCGCAGCAGGCGGTAGACGCCCACAACGGGGCCAGATGGATGGGCATCGCGGGCACGATCCAGCAACAAGAGATGGTCAAATATCCCATCAAACGCGTCGATTTCCAGCCCAGCTACGTGATCCACCATCGGCCCGCTGGCCCCCAATTCCTGTACAAACACACGGTAGCGCAGCGCTTGGGCCGCCACGCAAATCCTGCGGGCTGGCGGCAAGGCGCAGCTCAAAACGGGGGGCGAATGCGCGCATCTTTACCTTCAATCCTACCTTTGGGCGGTTTGCCGCCAGATCCATCACATTTTAACATTTGTTTAACCAAATTCGCGGCTAATGTGAGAAATCGCGCGTCAGAGTGATCTGATCGCTATCGACCACCACCTTGCCCGCGTGTTCAAAATTGACTGTGACCTTTGCCCCAACCGCCGATTGCACCTGCCCCAGCCCCCAATCGGGGCGGCTTGGGTGGCGCACCAGCATCCCCGGCTCTAGTAAATTGCGCATCTTTCCCCCTTATCAGGACGACGCCCGTGTTTGACCCCATCCATCTTGCCTCGCTTGTCGGATCGCGTATCTGCCACGACCTTATTAGCCCAATCGGCGCGATCAGCAACGGGGTGGAGTTGATGATGATGGATGGCAGCGCCGCCTTAGGGCAGGAAATGGCGCTGATTATGGAAAGCGCGGCGTCGGCCAATGCCCGCATTCGGTTCTTTCGCGTGGCGTTCGGCCAATGCGCGCCAGATCAACGCATCGGGCGCAGCGAGGTGATGTCGATCCTCACTGACGGTCAGGCGGGCAGCCGATTGACCATCCGCTGGGACAGCCCGCAAGATTTGGCGCGGCGCGATGTGAAGATGGTGTTTTTGGGCCTGTTATGTTTGGAAAGCGCGCTGATCCAAGGCGGGCAGATTGACGCTGTGCTGGATGATCAGGGCTGGGCGGTGACAGGCCGCGCCCCCCGCATCCGCCGCGAAACCGGGCTTTGGGACGCGCTGGCCAGCCCTGCAAGTGCCGACTGGTCAGAGATTTCCGCAGGCCAAGTGCACTTTCCCCTTGCTGGCACTAGAAGCCGCGCGCCAGCACCGCCGCGTGATTGTTGCGGGCGATGAGGGCGCGGAAACGCTGCAACTGCGGTTTTAGGCGGGCTAATTGCGCACCGTGCCATTGCCCGTGACCAGATATTTGAACGATGTCAGCTGATCAGCCCCCACAGGCCCGCGCGCATGCATCTTGCCCGTGGCAATGCCAATCTCGCCGCCCATGCCAAATTCGCCCCCATCGGCAAATTGGGTCGAAGCGTTGTGCATCAAAATCGCACTGTCCAAGCGCTGAAAAAACCGATCCGCCGTGGCTTGGTTTTCCGTCAAGATCGCTTCGGTGTGCTGGCTGCCATAGCGCTGGATATGGGCAATCGCCTCGTCCACGCCATCGACCAATTTGGCGGCGATGATCATATCCAAAAATTCGCGGCCAAAATCATCTGGGGCGGCCTGCACGGTGCCTGCGAGTTTTAGCAATTCGCCCTCTGTGCGCACCTCGACGCCCGCCTTGATCAAATCCTCGATCAACACAGCGCCGTGCTGGGTGTAAAATTGCCAGTCAATCAGCAAACATTCTGCCGCGCCGCAAATGCCAGTGCGGCGGGTTTTGGCGTTCAGCACCACGCGGCGCGCCTTGTCCAAATCGGCGTCACGGTCGGCGTAAACGTGGCAAATGCCCTCCAGATGGGCAAAGACAGGCACCCGCGCCTCGCGCTGCACCAGCCCCACCAGCCCCTTGCCGCCGCGCGGCACAATCACGTCGATATAGTCCACGGCTGTCAGCATTTCGGACACCAAGGCGCGGTCGGACGTGGGCACCAGCTGGATCGCCGCCTCGGGCAGGTTTGCCGCGCGCAGCCCCTGCACCATGCAAGCATGAATCGCTTCGGACGAATTCTGGCTGTCTGAACCTGCGCGCAAGATCACCGCATTGCCAGCCTTCAGGCACAGCGCCCCCGCATCCGCCGTCACATTCGGGCGGGCCTCAAAAATCACGCCAATCACGCCCAAGGGGGTGGCCACGCGCTGAATATGCAGCCCATTGGGCCTGTCCCACTCGGCCAAAACGCGGCCCACGGGATCGCGCTGCTCGGCCACGGCGCGCAGGGCATCGGCAATGCCGCGCAGGCGGGTGGAGTTCAGCGTCAGGCGGTCCAGCATCGCCGCAGACAGACCCTTTCCCTTGCCCGCCGCCAGATCCAGAACATTGGCATCCAAGATTGTCGTCTCGCTTTCCTCAATCGCGCGCGCGGCGGCTTGCAGGGCGACGACCTTGCGCTCGGAGCTTGCAACCGCCAATGCCGCCGCCGCCGCCTTGGCCGCCGCCCCCATCTCGCGCATCAGCGCCTTTGCATCAATGCTCATACCCGTGCCCTTTCACTTTGGACTAAATTACCCTTGATCTGCCCTAGACAACCAAATCATCGCGGTGAATAAGGGCCGCCCGCCCCGCATAGCCCAAAATCGCCTCAATATCGCTAGACCGATGCCCAGCAATCGCGCGGGCCTCGTCGGCGGTATAGCGGATCAGACCCTTGCCCAAAATTTCGCCATTCGGGGCCAGTATCGCCACAGGGTCACCGCGACCAAATCGGCCCGAAACCCGCGTGACGCCAGCGGGCAACAAGGACTTGCCCTGCGCCATCGCGTGCGCGGCCCCAGCATCCAGCGTCACCTCGCCGCGCGGCTTCATGGCCCCGATCCAGCGTTTGCGCGCCGCCTGCGGATCACCCTTGGCCAAGAACCACGTCCGCGCCGCGCCATGCGCCAGCGCGGTCAGCGGGCGATGCGCCGACCCTTCCATAATCGCCATCGCGCAACCCCCCGCCACAGCGGTTTTCGCCGCCATCAACTTGGTCTTCATGCCGCCCTTGGACAGGCCCGAAATCGGATCGCCCGCCATCGCCTCAATCGCTGGCGTGATGGTTTCCACCAGATCGAAGCGCTGCGCAGTCGGGTCTTCCTTGGGGTTTGCCGAATAGAACCCATCGACATCGGACAGCAAAATCAGCTGATCCGCCCCCACCGTCACCGCGATTTGCGCAGCCAATCGGTCGTTGTCGCCAAAGCGGATCTCATCCGTGGCGACAGTGTCATTTTCATTCACAATGGGCACAACGCCAAGGCCCAGCATGGTTTCCATCGTGGCGCGGCTGTTCAGGTAGCGGCGGCGGTCTTCGGTATCTTCCAGCGTCACCAAAACCTGCCCCGCGATAATGCCATGCGGGGCCAGCGCATCTTGATAGGCGCGAGCCAGTTGGATTTGTCCCACGCTGGCGGCAGCTTGGGATTGTTCCAGCGTGAGTTCCCCCACGCCGAGGCCCAGCACCGTGCGCCCCAGCGCGATCGACCCCGAAGACACCAGCACCACATCCGCCCCGCGCGATTTGGCATCTGCCACATCGGCGCAAAGGGCGGTCAGCCAATCGCCCTTTAGCCCCGCCGCGCGATCCACCAGCAGGGCCGAGCCGATCTTGACCACCAGCCGTTTGGCAGCGCGTATGTCAGGTGCGGTTAGGGCTGCCATGGCGTATCATTCACCACAGGCGCCTGATATTTGATATGGGCGTGCAGGGCGCGCAATGTGTCTTGCAGCCCCATCCCCGCCACGCCAGAGATCACCTGCACAGGCCCGCCTGATGCCTTTTCCAGCGCCTTTTTGCGCGCCTTGATGGTCTCGGCGTCCAGCGCGTCGCATTTGTTCAGCGCCACCACGCGCGCCTTATCGCCCAGCGCCTCAGCATAGGCCTCTAGCTCGGTCACGATAACGCGGTAATCTTCCGCGACGGTTTCGGACGTGCCATCGACCAGATGCAGCAGCACTTTGCAGCGCTCGACGTGGGCCAGGAACTGCATCCCCAATCCTCGCCCCTCGCTGGCGCCTTCGATCAGGCCCGGAATATCGGCCATCACAAATTCCGCCCCGTCCATGCCCACCACGCCAAGGTTGGGAACAAGGGTGGTAAAGGGGTAGTCGGCAATCTTGGGGCGCGCATTCGACACCGCCGCCAAAAACGTGGACTTGCCCGCGTTGGGCAGGCCGACAAGGCCCGCATCCGCGATCAGTTTCAAACGCAGCCAGATCGTGCGTTCAATCCCCTCTTGCCCCGAATTGGCGCGGGTGGGGCTGCGGTTGGTCGATGATTTGAAGGCCAAATTGCCCCAGCCGCCATTGCCCCCCTTGGCGAGCAATATGCGCTGGCCCACCGAGACCAGATCGGCAATGACAGTTTCCTCATCCTCGTCCAAAATCTCGGTGCCGACGGGCACGCGCAAGATAATGTCATCACCCGACTTGCCTGTGCGCTGCGACCCCATCCCGCCTTGGCCCGATTTGGCAAAGAAATGCTGCTGATAGCGAAAGTCGATCAGGGTGTTCAGCCCCTCGACCGCCTCGGCGTAAACGCTGCCACCATTGCCGCCATCGCCGCCATCTGGCCCGCCAAATTCGATGAACTTTTCGCGCCGAAACGACACGCAGCCCGCCCCACCCCCGCCCGAGCGGATGTAAACTTTGGTCAGGTCAAGAAACTTCATGAGGTTTGGCTTTCTACAAGGCTTGTGGCGCGATACCCCAAAGGGGGCAAAGTCTCAAGGCTTTGCACATGCGCGCCCTGCCCCTGCTTCTTCTTTTCGAAAATATCCCACGGGGGAAGATCGCTTTGCAAAAGCGATCAGGGGGTGTGAAACCCCCTGCCGCCGCTGGGCAAGGGGAGCACCCTAGTCCGTCTATTGCAGATGGGTCTCATATCGGTCTCAGGTCTCACATCGGTCTGACATAAGTCCACGTCGCCACCCGCGCGCCGCGTGCGACTGAAAAGGTTTCGGCATCCCCCAAATAGGCAAAGCCCGAATTGGTCAGCACCCGCGCCGATGCGGCATTATCTTGAAACACCTCAGCAAACAGGGTGCGGCATTTTTGCGGATTGGCCGCAATCAGCGCCTGCACCGCCTGCGATGCGATGCCCGTTTTCCAATAGGCAGGGGCGACCCAATAGCTGATTTCCGACTGCCCGCCCACCAGCTTTTCAGGCTCCATCCGTTTGAGGTTGATCACGCCCAAAACCTCGGCCAGACCCGCCGCGCTGCCGTCCATGATCCAAATTTCCTCATCAGGCTTGCCCGCCATCGCGCGCGCCACAAAGGCCTCAGCCGCGCCAGGGGGCAAGGGATGCGGGATGGAATGGGTGCCCATCGCCACGCGCCTGTCGCCCGCATAATGGGCGATCAGCCCAACATCGGATTTGCGCGCGGGGCGCAAGACGAACTTACCTGCGGAAATCTCGCCCGCTTTGGCATTGGCTATCACATCTAAGATCATGACCCCCTCCTTCTGAGGTGCATGTAAAGGGGGCGGCCCCCGACTTCAATCACAGCGCGAGCCCCCAAATAGCAAAGGGGGCCAGCACCTATGCCGACCCCCTTACACATGAATTGTAAAGTTTCGGCTACTCGGCGGCCTCGGTCTTTGGCAGAACCGAAATAAAGGTGCGGCCTTTGAAACCCTTTTTGAAGGTGACGTGGCCTTCGACTTTGGCGAATAGGGTGTGATCGGTGCCCATGCCAACGCCTTCACCGGGGAACCAAGTGGTGCCGCGTTGACGCACGATGATATTGCCCGGAATGGCCAATTGGCCGCCAAACAGCTTGACGCCCAAACGGCGGCCAGCGCTGTCGCGACCGTTGCGGGATGAACCGCCTGCCTTTTTCGTTGCCATTTGCGATTACTCCGTGGCTACAGCGGCGGCCTTGGGCGCGCGCTTGGGTTTCGCAGGTGCCTCTGCCGCAGCGGCGGGGGCATTGTTGTGCGCGGCGCGGCGGGCGTCAGCCGTGCCAACAGCAGGTGCCACGCCCGTTTTTTCGGCGCCTGTGGCCAAAACATCCGTCACCCGCAGCAGCGTCAGGTGCTGGCGGTGGCCTTTGGTGCGCTGCGAGGAGTGCTTGCGGCGGCGCTTGACGAAATGGATCACCTTTTCGCCCTTGATCTGTTCGATCACATCGGCCTGCACAGCCGCGCCTGCCACGAATGGCACGCCAATGGTCAGGCTCTCGCCGCCGACCATCAAAATATCGTTAAACTGGATCTTTTGCCCAGCAATGGCGTCCAACTTTTCAACGCGCAGGATGTCGCCAGCCTGCACCTTGTATTGTTTGCCGCCTGTTTTCAGGACCGCGAACATGGGTCTTCCTTTTCTATGCTTCGCATTCTGTGGCAGCCTTGCGGCGTTTTGGGGACAGTCTGTTACGACTGGGGCCCGCCTCGAACAGCGCGCCCTTGCGGGCGATATGAATAAAAATCTCGGGCCAGAATCGGATCTGCCCCCAAGATGGCGGCTTATGCTGCGAGAGGGCGTGGGTTGTCAAGCCAGATAAGGGCAACTTCGCAGGGTTCTGCAGGGCATAGCCATAAACACTTACCCCATCTACCAAACCCAGCGGGTCTGCCTGAATATACCTCCCCAATGCCCGCACCCGCAATCCCGCATCCAGTTTTGATGCAAGGCCGTTTCAGAGGCAAACCACTGCCCCGCAAACCGCGCGGCGCTCCCACCGCCAGAAACCACCCGCCCGAACGGATATCCGATCTTTGCTCATTATTCTGGAGCCTGCCGAACGCAAATGGCAAGCTCGGGGTAGTCGTCTTCGGTCAGTGTGGTCGCAGACATTATCAATTTCGACGGTGATGGATCATACACTTGCGTTTCAATAATCCTAAGCGTCGAAATCAGCGCAGATAAAGCGTTCTCACCATATATCTTTATATGACCTGCACCGGGGACAAATGCTTTGCAGCAGTATGTGCCATCTTGATTCTCTGGCGCAAAAATCGTAATGGGGGCTGCTGAACCCTCCTTGGTTTCCAACCCAGTCAAGACAATTTCGCGAAGCGGTTCCATCTAGTCTTCCTTACTCGTTTTGTTCGTAATCAGATATGATTTTTTTTGGGTTGATTTCGTAAGCCATTTCGACGGCCCAAAAAATCAATAGCTCATCAAAAGTGGGGGCGGAAAAGGAAGCATTGGACTTCCGCCCCCGCCCCCTCTTGGCTTGCTCGGGGAAAAAGGCCCTAAGAATGGCAATGGGGGTGCCAAGCGAGGTGGGGGTGATCCGCCCTGAGCCCCTCGAAGGCAATCAACATACTGTTGGAACGCAGTTTCGCGGCACCTTTGCCTTGCCCGTTTAGCCGCTGACGACGTGCCAGGTATCATACCACACATTGCTTGTGCTAACTCATGGGCAGCGTCACAGTCTTCTGGCGAAAACGCGGCACACTGCAATCCAGCCTCTGTGGTGGATTGCCTAAGTAAGGGGTGGGAACCAAAGACCGACTCCCCCCTCGGATCGCTCCACCTTGCAGGGTTCTGCAAGGCATAGCCATAAACACTAGCCCCATCCACCAGCCCCAGCGGGTCTGCCTGACTATACCTCCCCAACGCCCGCACCCGCAATCCCGCATCCAGTTTTGATGCAAGCCTGTTTCAGAGGCAAACCACTGCCCCGGAAAGCTATGCTAGACTTCAGTGGGTCATTCCAGCGCATTGCCTATGTCCATGTCGCATTCGCGCACGTCCTTGGAATCAAGAAGTTCACTCTGTCTTTTGCCTGTAGTGCATTACCAACTGCGGGTAATCGTCCTTTTTTAAGCCCGTCATTGCCATTACCCTTGGCGATGGCGGATGCAACTGAGCGTCGACGAGTTCCAGGGTCAAAATAAGCGATTGGAGCGATGTTTCTCCAAAAAACGCCCTTTTTGCCACACCGGGAAAGCAAAGCTCACAACCATACGCTTGGCCGTCATATTGAGGCAAGCCTATCGTTATATCCAACGGATCACCAGCTATTGAGAACAAACCCGTAATGTGGATTTCACCGGAATCTTTCATCCTTTTGCCTTTCTTTTGCGAGTCAATTCAACTTCCTACACGCTATTGACAAATCATTTGCCACTATCAAATCAAGTTTTTTGAACCCAAGCATCATCAATAGCTCGATAAGGCTGGTGGGAACACAGGAATTATCGGACTAAAGCCACCACCAGGGGGGCGAATTGGGCGAATGGGCCGGTAAAGGAAAGGAGGAGGAATGAGAGATGGCAGGCCGAGATTTCGGGCTTTGCAATCTGCGTATGCTTGTAAAGCGGCCTTACAGCAGCGTTGTCTAGCTTCCCTTGCTTTGCTATCGTTTCTGTCTGGGTCGATATTTCTACAAACTTCTGACAGGCGATCATAAAACTCGTCACAATCTTCATCTGTATAGGACGCACAGACTGCTTGCTCTTCGGACGCACTTTTGGTTTGGCTGTGATCGGTTGAAAACGGCAAAGCCACCGCCTCCCCCTCGGATCGCTCCACCTTGCGGGGTTCTGCAGGGCATAGCCATAAACACTCGCCCCATCCACCAGCCCCAGCGGGTCTGGCTTGAATATACCTCCCCAACGCCCGCACCCGCAATCCCGCATCCAGTTTTGATGCAAGCCTGTTTCAGAGGCAAACCACTGCCCCACAAATGCCCCGCAAACCGCGCGGCAGTCCCGCCGACAAGGCGCGGGAATTTTCAGGCGCGGGCGAGGGTTAGATATCCTGCCCCGTCATCAACTGCCCCGCGGCAAGGCCCATGCCCTGCGATTGCACTGCGCCCAGCGCGTCAAAGGCCGCAAACAGGGCCGCGTTCAGCATCTGCCCTGCGGGCGCGTTGGAAAAGGCGATATAGCTGCGCAAATCCTGATCACTTAGCGGGGCATAGGCCAGCGCCAAATAGGGATAAAGCCAGTCTTCGATATCGCTGCGCACCTCGGCCTCGCTGGCCCAGACCTCGGCCAGCATGTCGTCGCTGGTCATGCCTTCCATCAGCCCCGCCTCGGCCAGCCCCTTGTAAAAGGCAAGATTGCCGTTCAGCGCGGCCATGACATTGACCTCTATCAAATCATTTGCGGCCACGATTTGGCGGATAAGATCGACGCGCTGCGCCGAGGCGGGCAGCGGATCGGCCTGCATCTGCGCCCACGTGTCCTTTGCTGCGGCCTCGACATCGGCGCTCAGCAGCGCCTCGCGCGCGGTGATTTCAAGGGTCAGGATCAGCTGGCCCGTGGGGGCAGTCAGATAGTCTTGCGCCTGCACTACCTGCTCCGCATCAGCGCGGGCCAAGGCAGTATCCAGCGCGGCATCGAACTGCGCGCGCGCCGTGGCGGGATCATACAGCGCAGTGACCGCCGCCGCCCAAGGAGCGGGAGCGGCACCGCCGAACAGGTCTGGGGCGATTTCAGCTGCCGTCTGCACCGCCTCGCGCTGCATGATCGACAAGGTCTCATCCATCCGCAGCGCATCACCCAATTGGCGGGCAGAGGCAGGGGCGGATTGTGCGACCGCCGCCTGTGCAATCAGCAAAGTAGCCACAAGCACCAAAGCGGCGCGTGCAGGTTTGCGAAGATCAAGCTTGCTAAGGGCGGAATTGCCCAGCCATCCGCCCCAGCGCGCGCCCAAGTGCATCCGTGCCAACATGTGCAGCCCTCCTTGATGAAATCTCATCGCGCGCGCAGGCTGCGCGCACATCGTTCGTGAAACTTAGCGCATTCGCCGCAATAGGAAATCCCTGATCGCGCCATTTTCAGGGCTTGCAAGCCCAGCCATCTGCCGCTAAATCCCCGCCACGATCCCTACCGCGGAGAGGTGGCAGAGTGGTCGAATGCGTCGGTTTCGAAAACCGATGTCGGTTTGCGCCGACCCAGGGTTCGAATCCCTGTCTCTCCGCCATTTTACCATGTAACCCATTGGTAAACATAGCTTTTCCCAAAACCTGAAAGCCGAAAATCTCCAACTGGTACAGTTCGCTGGTACAGTCGAGGTTTGCACGATGGGCGGAACTCCACGGTTGGTGCGGCGTGGCGGGGTGTTTTACTTTCGCATGGCAGTGCCCAAGGACTTGGTGGCAAGGGTCGGGCGCGGCGAGGTCAAGACCACGCTGAACACCACCGACAGGGCAAAAGCGACCCTGCTTTGCCGCAAAATCAGTAATGACATCGACCTGCTTTTCGCCAATAAATTGAGCATGACCAACGCATTGCTCCATCAGATTGATCAGCGCATCCGCGACATCTTTCAGGACGCCCTGAACGAGGGGCACAGCTTTCGGCAGGTCTATGGGCCGGACATCGACAAGCTGGACGCAGCCCAGACGATTGAGGCGCGGCAGAAATCACAGGCCGTTGCCCTGCAAAGCCAACACTACGACAAAGGCTTGCTCAGCGAAGCCAAAGCCCTCGTGGGGACTCTCCCCCAGAACCCGACCATCAGCGCCCTCAGACGCGATCCACCACGCCTGTGAGGGTATTTTGCGGGCAAGGGTTGAGGCTGATCGAATCCTTGCCGCACGGTTGCGGGGCGAATTTCATCTGACGGCCCCCACCGACCCGATGTTCGCAGGCATGGCGGTGACGGACATGCCGCCCCTGCCCGGAGAGATCGCCAAGCCAAAGATCACGCTGGCCGAGGCGGTTGATCTTTATGCCGATTTCCAGCGCGAGAGGGGCAATAAGGAAAAGACGCTGGGGGATTACCAGCTAACGATGGCTTGGGCCTCATCGGTGATTGATCCCGCTAAGCGGATCGACCAAATCACCAAAGACGATGTGCGCGCCGTTCGTGACGTTTTCGCGGCCCTGCCCCGCAACATGGACAAGAACCCAGCCACTAAGAACCTGACCGCAGCCGAGGCCGCGAAAGCAGGCGCGGGCCTAGAAAAACTTGCCCCAAAGACCCAGCGCAAACGCTTTGCCGCCTTCACGGGCCTGCTGCGCTGGGCGGTGCAAGAGGGTCACGCCCCAGCCTTTGTGGGCGATGGGATCGGCGTTATCGCCAAGCCCCAGAAGAAGAAAGTGGACCTGTCGCGTATTTGTGCCGCTCCGAGTGCTCGTTTAAGCCACCTTTCGTTCAAAAGCGACCGGACTTTTCCAGCCCAATGCTGAGTGCCGACGGCGGGGGTTATAGAACCCGTTGATATACTGGAAGATGGCGGTTTCGGCCTGCCGACGCGTTTCCCAAGTGCGCCGCCAGATCAGCTCAGCCTTTATGGTTTTGAAGAAAGTCTCGACTGCGGCGTTGTCATAGCAGTTGCCTTTGCCGCTCATCGACACCTTGAACCCGTGCTCGCGCAGGATCTTCTGGTAGTCATGCGAACAGTATTGGCTGCCGCGATCGCTGTGGAAGATGCAACCCTTGGGCGGTGACCGCAGCGCGATGGCCATGTTTAGCGCCCGAATGGCCAGATCGCGTTTCATGCGGTTGCTGACGGCCCAACCGATCACGCGGCGGGAATGTAGGTCAAGGATCACCGCCAGATACAGCCACCCTTCGCGGGTCCAGATGTAGCTGATGTCGCCCGCCCATTTCTGGTTCGGCCCGGCTGCGCTGAAATCGCGATCAAGCAGGTTCGGGGCGATGTTGAACGTATGATCGCTGTCCGTTGTCGCTTTAAATTTGCGTGTTCTTTCAACGACGATCCCGTTCTCGCGCATCAGCCTTCCAACACGCCGATGCCCCACATCGACACCGACCTCCTTCAGCTCTTCGGTCATGCGTGGCCTGCCATAGCTGCCCAAGCTCAGGCGCGACTGTTCCTTGATATGTGCCAGAACCACCATATCCATGCGCTGCCTGCGGCTGGCCGGGCGACTGCGGAAAGCCCGCAATCCACGCGGACTCACGTTCATGACCTGACACAACCGGTCGATTGGGAAGGCCCCACGATGTTCTTCGACGAACCGAAACCTCATGGCTTTTGGCTCGCGAAGAACTGGGTGGCTTTTTTTAAGATGTCCCTCTCCTCCTTCAGAATGCGGTTTTCGCGCCGAAGCCGTTCGTTCTCCCGCGCAAGGTCGCGATCCTCGGAGGACACCACATCCGTATCCCGATGCGCCGTCACCCACTTGTTCAGCGTCGACTTGCCAACGCCCAAATCATCCGCAACTTGCTGTCGCGAAAGACCACTGGTCAGCGCAATTCGCACCGCATCTTTACGAAATTCGTCCGTTCTTCCTGTGCCCATAAGTCATCTCCTTTGCTGCACATTACGCTATCAAAGGAGCGGCACCAAACCGCGACAGGTCCAATTTAAGCAACAGAGCCACCCGATGAGACCAAGATTTCCGATTCAAATTCAGGCCTCCTGTTCCAAATCATACGACGACGGACAAGCAGCAAATGCACGAAGATGTAATTGCAAGATTGTTCACAGCAGCGAGATTGCAATTTGTTCAGGCCATCAGATGGTGCAGCACAGACTGAAAGTCACGCCGCGCTTTTGTCCAATCAAATATCCAATTTGGATCAGGTTTGCGCCAGCTTGGGCCATAGTTGACCTCTAGTAATATTTCGGGTTGGGCAGGAATTGGGAAGTGACTTCCATGTAATTCACCTTGGCGCAGGGGTAAAATATGGGCGGTTTCAAATTCGGCAAAGGCATAGGGGAAAACCGATACGGTTCCATTTAAATCCCATGCGGGAAAAATATCTACCTGTATGTCATTTTCCAAAATAACCGCAAAGAACCGCCCCTTTGGTTGCGTGTGAAAATGTTGTTTCACCTTGCGGCGCAGCGCGCGCCACTTTTCTCCGATCTCCTCCATCGACGTGCCGGTGATATAGACGGCTAAATCTAAGTCATCATCATGCGGAATAAAATCTCCGTCGCGAACCGCGCCCAGCAGAGTGCCGCAATTCAAAAACGCAGGATAGCCATTTACGTTCAGAAAATCAAAAATCGCCCCAACTTGGGTGGACAAATCCTGCGGGCTGACAGACGCCAAACGTTTAGAATAGCCATGTGGCCCCAAAAACTTGGGGAACAAAACAGCGTTAACGGCATCAACGATATTGTCAATTGAACCACGATTTGGCATCGCGCTGAGCCTGCGCACAAGTTTGAGCGTAAGGCGGAAATTCAGCCCCAAACCCGCATTGATCAAACAATGCGCTGCGATGACGTCGCCGAGGCCTTTGGATTTGCAAGACACTTGCTTTAGATATGGAAGTAGCAAATCGCGGGCATCTGTCTCGGGCAGGGATTTGGACGCGGCAATATCTGCTTGCAGGCGCGCCAAATCCAGCGGCGCGCGCGCAAACTGCCGCGCTTGACCTGCTGTGATCGTCACAATTTGCGCCGTTTCGCCAATGTCCACCCCGTTTTTGTCTGCGACCACGACAGTATAATTGGCGGCGCTTCGCATCCAAAATATGGCATAAAAAATGACTTTATACGACCTTCCCTCATGTTGCGAAAATGTCAGAAAGGGGAATTGCTGCTGCACATAAACGCGTTTGAAATTGCGATCTGGCCGCCCGTCGCTGCGCACTGTGATCTTTCCAAGCAGGCCTAGGTTGTAGACAGGCGCAAAGGCAAAAAAAATGTGCCCAAGCAGGGTATTGATCGCGACATGCAGCGCGTTGGTTTTGGTCAGCACGCCGCGTGCATCACCCAGTGAAAACCGCCCGCCCAATGTCGCAAACAAAAGCTTTACGCCTGTTTTCCGTGGCTTAGTCATTTTGACCCCATTCTTTGCACCTGCTGGCAGTGCAAAGATCTGCAAATTCCAAGCCGCATCCCTACACCCAGCGCCAGCGCGCTGCAAGACGAGGTAAACGTGGTGCAAAGTAGGATGCCCAGGGGGGACTGGACATTGGGCGAAAAGACATCTCTTTTACATCGAGTAGACAAGACATAATCAGCATGATAAGCCACGGCGTTTTAGATCATACGTAAGGGTAAATTGCACGATGGCTACGCCACCAAGATTCGAAGGAAAGTTACGACTGCCAAATGTCCGACGCAGTTTTCGATTTAACTTTCGCGCGCCATTTGTGGGAATGTTCGGCCTACCGTTAGGAAAAGCCGCGCGAATTTTCGGCCTTATAAAGATAAGGTTATTTGATCGATCGAAATTTTCTCTGCAAATAACTGGTTGCGAAGCAAAGCCGTTTGTTTTGAAATTTTACCGAATGCCGCGTTTCCCATATTTTAGTATCAGCAATCGATCTGGCAGCGCACGCATGTGCTTTATTCTGTTCTCACAAAAAGTCACCGCAACATCGAAAATTTCGTTTTCATTGGTGCAGAGGATCGAAGATGAAACTCAATTTTTTAATCTCGGCGATATGCTAGTGCATCCGACCATCCAAAAGCTGGCTGGCATGGCAATGCCAAAAGATTTGAAACAATTGCGAACCGATTTATTGGAATGTTTGCCGGAGGGCCCGATCGCGCTTGATGCCTATTGGGAATTCGCGGCCAAGATCAAGTCAATGAAGTTTCCAGCTAACGCTAGAGATGATATACAAACGTTTTATTTGCTACTTAATTCATCTATCCGCAGAAATCATCAAAGTGCGCGGAAAAATTATAGCACAATTATCACGAACCTTCATTGGCAGGGCAAAAGCGCAGAGGCGGACGCGTTAGAGGCAGAAGTGAACGCTGTAACGGCACCCTTGGTCTTGGGGTCACATGGTTTTCGTCTGCCAATGTCTGCGATACCGCTGGAAACGGCATTATCCGAGTTGAGCGAAGCCATGCAAAAGCTTGATGACTTGGGGGCGCCTAGCTGCATCGCCTGCGGCACTTTACTTGGGTTTGTGCGCGAAGGCACGTTACTGCCGCATGACGACGATATCGACCTTAGTGTCGTTGTGCCCGGCAACAGCTTAGACGAAGTCGTGGAAAACTGGAGCCGCCTTATGCGGCAAATACTGGAGACAATGCCATCGTTCCAAAAGAATGCTTTTGTGTCCCTGGAACTGCCCTGCGGAATAGAAGTCGACCTGTTTCCGATGTGGGTTTTGGATGACAAAGTATATGCCTATCCTCATCTGTTTGGCGAATTTCCTGCGAAAGAGTTCTTCCCGCTCGTGCCGCGCGATTGGAGGGGCGCTTTGGTGAATACACCCTCAATATTGGAGCCAATTTTGGCGGTGAACTATGGCCCTAACTGGAAGATCAGGGACCCCCATTGGAAATTTGATTGGGGATTGTCACGGCAACGGTTTGCGCGGTTTTTGTCGGCAACCAAGAAAATACATTAGCAGCTCTTGAGTAGTCCCGCGACTCACCCTATGAGGAGGCAGAGAGCATATTTTCGCCGTTTGGGCGTTGGAGCATAGTAGAATGTCGAAGAAATCTGTTTACGTTGGCATGAGCGCCGATGTGATTCATCCAGGCCATATTAATATCATCAATAACGCCGCAGAGCTGGGCGATGTGACGGTGGGTCTTTTGACCGACAAGGCGATTGCCAGCTACAAGCGCGTGCCATTCATGAAATGGGAAGACCGCGCGGCTGTGGTCAGTGCGCTGAAATCTGTGGCCCGCGTGGTGCCGCAAGATACTTTGGATTACGTGCCCAACCTGCGCCAATACAAACCCGATATCGTCGTGCATGGCGATGATTGGCAGACGGGCGTGCAGGCCAAGACGCGTCAAGCGGTGATTGACGCGCTGGCCGAATGGGGCGGAAAATTGGTGGAAGTGCCCTATACCAAAGGCATTTCTTCAACAGCGCTGCAAGGCGCGATCAAAGAAATTGGCACAACACCCGACATCCGCCGCGCCAGCCTGCGCCGCATGTTGGCAGCCAAGCCTTTGGTGCGGTTTTTGGATTTGCACAACGCATTGTCGGGCTTGATCATCGAAAAAATCGGCATCGACACGCCAACGGGGCGCAAAGAATTTGACGGCATGTGGGCCTCGTCTCTGACCGATTCCACGTCAAAAGGTAAACCCGACATTGAGGCTGTGGACACCACCGCCCGCATCACCACCCTGAACGAAGTGCTGGAGGTGACCACCAAGCCGATCATTTATGACGGCGACACTAGGCGGCAAGCCCGAACATTTCGTATTTACCGTGCGCACCTTGGAACGCCTTGGCGTTTCGGCTGTCATCATCGAAGATAAAACGGGCCTAAAGAAAAACTCGTTGTTTGGCAACGACGTGGAGCAGACCCAAGACAGCATTCCCGCGTTTCAAGATAAAATTCGCATGGGCAAGGCCGCGCAGCAAACCGATGATTTCATGATCATCGCCCGCATCGAAAGCCTGATCCTGGGCAAGGGTTTGGATCACGCATTTGAACGCGCTGTGGCATTTCTAGAGGCGGGCGCAGACGGGATTATGATCCACTCGCGCGAAAAAACGCCTGACGAAATTTTCGCCTTCTGCGATATGTATAGCGCGCTGCCCAACCGCAAGCCGCTGGTTGTTGTGCCGTCCAGCTATAACAAAGTGACCGAGGATGAACTGGCCGCAAAAGGGGCCAATGTGGTGATCTATGCCAACCAGCTGCTGCGCTCGGCTTATCCTGCGATGATGAAAACCGCGCAGTCGATCCTGACGCACCAACGCTCGGCTGAATGCGACTCCAATATGTTGTCGATCAACGAGATTTTGGAACTGATCCCGGGGACGAAATAATGATTTCACCGCAGGCATTTCATGGCGCTTTGGAAAGCGCGGGCGTGGCATTCATGGCGGGGGTTCCTGACTCCTTGCTAAAGGAATTCTGCGCCTATGTTGATGCGGCATTGCCCCCCGCGCAGCACGTTATTGCGGCCAACGAAGGGTCTGCCGTCGGTTTGGCGGCGGGCTATTATCTGGCGTCGGGCAAGCTGCCGATGGTCTATTTGCAAAACTCGGGCCTTGGTAACACGGTGAACCCGATTTTATCCCTGTCTGACCCCGAGGTTTACGGCCTGCCACTGATCGTAATGATCGGCTGGCGCGGCGCGCCTGGGGTGAAAGATGAGCCTCAGCACGTCAAACAGGGGCGCGTGACGCCAGCCCTGCTTGACGCGATGGAGCTGCCCTACCGCGTTTTGGATGGGGATGAAGCTGCGGCGATGGATGTGGCCAAATGGGCCTGCGAAGAGACCCTGAAACGCAGCGGGCCTGTGGTGATTTTGGTGCACAAAGGCGCGTTTGGCAAAGCCGAAAAGAAACGCCCTGCCCGCGCGGCCCAGCCCGATATGCTGACGCGCGAGGCGGCGATTGCCCTGGTGACAGCTGCGATTGACCCAGCCAGCACTGTGGTTGCGACAACGGGCATGATCTCGCGAGAGCTGTATGAACAGCGCGTGCATCACCAACAAGACCGCAGCAGCGACTTTTTGACGGTGGGCGCGATGGGGCACGCCTCGCAAATCGCGCTGGGAATTTCGATTGCGCAGCCGGGTGCGAATGTCGTTTGCCTAGACGGTGACGGCGCAGCGCTGATGCATTTGGGGGGCATGGCCTCGGTTGGAACAACGCCGACAGGCAATTTGCTGCATGTGGTGTTGAACAACGGCGCGCATGACAGCGTGGGCGGGCAGCCAACCGTGGCCTTTGATGTGTCCCTGACAGGCGTTGCCAAGGCTTGTGGTTATCACGAAGTGATCGGCCCCTTGGTGCGCGAGGACGAAATTCGCGCGGCTGTTGAACGGCTGACTGCGATGAAGGGTCATCGTTTTCTTGAATTGCGCGTAGCCACAGGGTCGCGCGACGATTTAGGCCGCCCCAAGGAAACGCCCGCCGAAAACAAAGCCCTTTTTGCAGCGCGCCTTGCCAAGGCGCGCGGCTGACTTAGCAGGAGCCTGATATGTCCGCAGCTTCGTGGCAGTTCATTAACCCCGTGCACGTGCGTTTTGGCGCAGGGGTGCGCGGGGAATTGGCGGCGATGCTGGGTGGGGTGGCAGCCAAGGTATTGATCGTCACCACGGCGCGGGGCCGCGCGCAGTTTGAAGCGGATGCGATACTTGCCCCAATCGCCGCGTCAGGCCATGTGACTTGGGTTGACAGCGTCACCCCAAATCCTGGCTTGACTGACACCCAAGTGGAAATTGATCGCCTGTCAAACCAGTCCTTTGACGCAGTGGTTGCCTTTGGCGGCGGCTCTGCGCTGGATGCGGCCAAGGCATTGGCGGCGGCACTGGCGCGGGGGCAAGAAAACCGCAATCTGGCACAGATGATCGCCAATCCTGCGGCGTTGGTGGGGGTGGGCACTTTGCCCATTTACGCGCTGCCCACCACGTCGGGCACGGGGTCGGAAGTGACGCCCTTTGCGACGATTTGGGATCATGAAAACGCCAAGAAGCTGTCGCTGGCTTCGCCCCATTTGTTCCCCAAGGCGGCGCTGGTTGACCCAGAACTAACCCATGGTATGCCCCGCGCGGCAACGCTATCGACAGGTCTTGATGCGCTGAACCAAGCGTTCGAATCTGCGTGGAACCGCAATGGAAATCCCGTTAGCCGCCTGATGGCGGGGCGGGCGATTGGCCTTGCGCTGGACGCATTGCCCGTTCTGGCCGCTGATCTGGACAGCGCGCCTGCGCGTGCCAAAATCGCCGAGGCAAGCCTTTTGGCGGGCCTATGCATCAGCCAATCGCGCACGGCGATTTGCCATTCGATTTCCTATCCGCTGACCGCGCATTTCGATCTGGCCCATGGCTTTGCCTGCGCATTTTCCATGTATGCCGTGGCCAAACGCGTCGCCGCCGAGGCGCCAGAGGTTTTGGCCAGTGTTGTGGCCATTTCTGGCCGCAGCGATGGTGCAGCGGTTTTGACCGAACTCGCCGCCGTCTTGGCAATGTGCGATTTGGATCAAGCCATCGCCGCCCATTTGCCCAACGTGGATGCCGTGATAGCCTTGCAGCCTGAAATGTTTACGCCAGGGCGGGCGGACAACTTTATGCTGCCGATGGATAATGACAAGTTGAGCCAAATACTGCGCGCCAGCTTTTTGCCGCGTGGCTAACGGCGGCTATACCGTCCCGCTGAACTGTTCGTTATACAGCCGCGCAAATCCGCCGTTCATGGCCAAAAGCTGGGTTATGGTGCCGCGTTCGGTGATTTTGCCGCCCTCAACGTAGCAAATCATATCTGCGCTAAGAATGGTGCTTAGGCGGTGGGCGATCACAACCGTGGTGCGGCCCTTTGAAACGGCCGCAAGCGCATTTTGCACAAGACCTTCCGATATGGCGTCCAGTGCGCTGGTTGCCTCGTCCAGCAGCAATATCGGTGCGCCGCGCAGCACCGCGCGGGCGATCGCGATGCGCTGTTTTTGCCCCCCCGACAGCGCACTGCCATTCTCGCCAACTTCGGTGTCATAGCCGTGCTTCATGTCCATGATAAACTCATGCGCATTGGCCTGCTTGGCGGCCGCAATCACGTCTTCGTCGCTGGCCCCATCGCGCCCCAGACGAATGTTATCCATGATCGAACTGGAAAACAAAAACGTGTCTTGCGAAACGAACGCAATCTTGCTGCGCAATGATGCCGTGCTGGCCTGCCGAAGGTCTACCCCGTCAATCAACACTCGCCCAGCAACGGGGTCATACATGCGCATGATCAGGTTCATCACCGTGGATTTGCCGCCCCCAGAGGGCCCGACAAGGGCGGTGGTTTTGCCCGCGGCAAAGGTTTGCGTGATACGCTTGAGCACCTTTTTTCGGCCCTTAAAGGCAAATTCTACCCCCTCAAAGACCACTTCGCCCGCGCCCTGTGGAATATCCGTCACCTCAGGTGCATTGGGCAGGCTGTCGGGACGATCCATCAGTTCAAACACACGAGAGACGGCAATCATCGACCTGTGAATTTGCAGTTGCAGCCGCGTCAGGCGTTTTGCCGGCTCATATGCCATCAGCAAGGCAGTCACGAAAGATATAAGCGCGCCCGGCGTGCTGTTGCCAAGGCCCAAAAACTCGAATGTGCTAAGGGCCACGATCCCCGCAATCGCGAGGCCCGACAACGTATCCATCATCGGGCTGGTGATGGCCGCGATATTGGTAAAGGCGTTGGATCGCTTTTCAACGGCGCTGATGGCGCCCTCCATCCGCGTCGCCATTTTTTCCTCTAGCGCAAAGGCCTTAATCACCCGCACGCCCAGCGCGGTTTCCTGCATCACCTTGATGATTTCCCCAAGCGAGGATTGTTCCTGATCGGCGCTATCGCGCGCGATATCGCGCTAGCAACATGCTGCATTGCCAAGCAAGGCAAAATGGCCTGATAAGCAGCGCCATAACCCAGCGTCAAAAACGGTTGTTGGTAGATCATCACCGCCACCAAAAACACCACCGACAACACATCGCGCACATAGCTGGACACAATCAAATTCACCACATTGCGCGCGGCGTTGGCCCCTTGGGTGATGCGCAGCACAAGGGTCGAGCTGTCAGATGTATTAAAAAACGCGATGCCCTGATGCAGCAGCTTTTGGTAAAGATCGCGCTGAATCTTGGCAACAATCCGCATTCCAGCGCGGTTCATCATCACCAGTTGCACGTAGGTCGCAACGCCGCGCACAGCAAAGATCAGCGCGACCAAAGTGGCCACCTGATAGACATCTGCGCTGGACTCTGACCGTGTCATCGTATCGACGATGCCTTGCATCATCAGCGCCGTGGCCGAGGTCATGGCCGCCACAATCACCATTGCAAAGGCTGCTATGGAATAGGTGCGCCATTGCTGCCGTAGGTTTTCGCCCAGCAGTCTGCGCAAATCAGTTTTCGCCTCTGGCTCCGCGCTGATTGGTGCCTTGACGTTTGAGTCTGGCAATTTCATCTGAGTCACGGCGCGCACTTTCTGCATAGATCCTGCACGGCGCAGGTGTTGGCCTTACTTGTGGTCATGGCCTTGGAAACGCAAGGCTAGCATAGCGTGCCTCCCCGCCGCAGGCAAGCCATTGCCGATCGCCAAGCCAGATTTTAGGTTTTCATCCTAGGCGCTGTCTGTCCCATCAAAATGGCAAGGCCAGCACGCAAGCCTATGGGCGAATGTGCGGCGCTTTTTCTTCGGCCGCGCCGCATTCAGACGCAGCGGCGGAACCTTTCTGGGATGATCACCACGGGATCGCCCTTGATCATCTGCGGTTTGTTCCATGCGTAAATCGGCCTGCGCCATGTCAGCAGATTGCGCGCCGTGGCAAAATAGCTGTCTCCCTCGACGGGATTTGATTTTTTCATCAGATCAAACAGGGCGTAACGGCGGGCGATATGGGCCGTCCAACCGACGGACGTGGCATCGCGGTCGCCATTGCGGGCGGCGGAAAAGGCCAGATCCACCGATCCGAAATGAAACATGAACAGGTTTGGATCGATGTGAAAATTACGGCCCTTGATGCGGTGATGACCTGCGCCCCATCGCAGGGGTTTTGTGATGATATTTGGCTTTGTATAGCGCGCCGAAACCAATGCATGATGGCGCTGTTCCAAAAACCCTTTGCTAAGGTCCAGCTCGGGTTCTTTGTCGATATGCTGCACAACATCCAGCCCCAAAGCCGACACCGAGGGCGGCAAATCCGCGCCAGATAGATAGTCGAGCAAGTTGATCCCCAGCGCGGGATCTACCACGATAAATTCATCGACATCCATCGCGATGACAATATCATAGCTGGCAAACAAAGCGGCCGCAAAATTGGACGAGGCGCGGGCACGAAACCTCTCGCCGATGACGACCGAGCGGGGGATATTTGGCAGTTGAATTGTGTTCACCTGCCGCGCCTCTTCTGGGATTGTCTGGTCATGCCCGTCAAAGATCACAAACAGGTTTTTCATGCCGAAAATACCGCCGTAATAGGCAATCCAGCGCGTCAAGAACAGGGTATCATTGCGCACAGTTGTCATAATTGCCACGCGCTTCATCGCGATATCCTTTACCAGATTATTATGCGCCATTTTGTGCGCCGCTATCATGCGGCCTATCGCTTGTCAATTTTTCAGGGGCAAATTTACTGCGGGCAGCGCGGTATCATCCCCATCGCGCACTCACCGCTTTTGCGGGGAGACTGCCATTTGATCATTGCCATTGCTATTGCCTGCCCAGCTTGGATAACTAGCGCAATGCCCCTAGCGCGCAGGAGTTGTTAAACCGCCATGGCACCAACCATTGTCACCATCAAAGATGCCAAGATCGGCGCAGGTAACCCCATCGCCTTGATCAGCGGCCCTTGCCAATTGGAAAGCCACGCCCACGCGCGCATGATCTGCGAAGGCTTGCTCGCTGCCTGCGCGCCCAGCAAGACGCCGCTGATATTTAAGGCCAGTTATGACAAGGCCAATCGATCATCCCTGACGGCCACGCGCGGGCTGGGAATTGATGCGGGCCTGCAAATTCTGGCTGATATTCGTGCCGAATATGGCGTGCCCGTTCTAACGGATGTGCACAGCCCCGCCGATTGCGCCCCTGCGGCGCAGGCGGTGGATGTGCTGCAAATCCCCGCATTTTTGTGCCGCCAAACCGATTTGCTGTTGGCCGCAGGCGCGACGGGGGCGGCAATCAACGTGAAAAAGGGGCAGTTCCTTGCGCCGTGGGACATGCGCCATGTTGCCGAGAAATTGGCCAGCACGGGGAACACGCGCATCATGCTCTGCGAGAGGGGCACGTCCTTTGGCTATAACACCTTGGTCACCGATTTTCGCGGATTGCCGACAATGGCCGAAACAGGCTGGCCCGTTGTTTTCGATGCCACCCACTCGGTTCAGCAGCCAGGGGGGCTGGGCGCGGCCAGCGGCGGGCAAAGGCAATTTGCCCCCGTATTGGCGCGGGCGGCCTGCGCTGTTGGGGTGTCGGCCCTGTTTATCGAAAGCCACCAAGACCCTGACCGCGCCCCAAGCGATGGCCCCAATATGATCGCCCTATCGGACATGCCAAAGCTGATTGCGCAGCTTGTGGCCTTTGATCGTTTGGCAAAAGAGATGCAACAATGAGCGATGTTTGCATCATTATTCCCGCACGCTATGCCTCGACCCGATACCCGGGCAAGCCTTTGGCCATGCTGCGCGGTGCCAAAGGGGCGGCAAAGACACTGCTAGAGCGCAGCGTAGAGGCGGCGCGTCTTGCGGCAGCGGGGACGGGCATCCCCATTTTCGTCGCCACAGATGACGAGCGCATCGCAGGCGAGGCGCAGCGGATCGGGGCCGATGTGATCATGACCAGCGCCACCTGCCAAAACGGCACTGAAAGGGTGGCCGAAGCGGTGGCCAAGGCGGGGCTAGGCGCGAATATTATTGTGAACTTACAGGGGGATGCACCACTGACGCCCCCCCATTTCATCACCGAATTGATTGCGGCCATGCGCGCGCGCGCAGATTTGCAAATGGCCACGCCGATGCTGCGCAGCGATGCACAAACCGTGGCCAATCTGGATCGAAGATCGGCGGATGGGCCGTGTGGGCGCGACCACCGTTGTGGCC
>JAXHON010000031.1:0-71702 GCA_034519315.1 Cypionkella sp.
AAAACAGCCCCATATAGGCGCGCGCCAAAGTCATCCGCAATTTAAGCATAGCCGCCCCCTATTTCGCGATGTCGGATAGTTTGACGTTGAACACCTTTAGCGCGATGGACACAAACACCGTGCACAAAAGCAAAAGGATGAACGCATAGGCCGAGGCTGTGTTCCAATCCAGTGCATCTTTGAACCATTGGTCAATCGACTGCGTCTAAGTGAACCACTGCGAAGTGGTCGACCCAAGGATCGAGGGCACCAGCAAGGAGCCTGCCGACAGCATAAACACCATCACCGCGCCCGAGAGCGATCACGGGGTTTGGCATGGGGTAAAACGATGCGGAGGTGGATTTTCCACCACGGCGCGCCGAGGTCATCCGCCGCCTCGATCTGGTTGGTGTCCAGCGAGGACGAGTGGCGTTGTAAATTGGGAATAGCATAAACAAAACATAGGTATAGGTTAGGCCAATCACCACTCCGTCATAGTCCACAATCCAGCGGACGGGCTTTTCAATTGCCCCAATAGCCAGCAGCAGCGCGTTCAGCGGGCCCCTAGGTGCCAATATAATCCACCACGCAAAAGCGCGCAGCACTTCGGACACCCACAGCGGGATGAATAGCAGCAACAGCAGCGTGGGCAGCGATTTGGGATTGGCAATTTTCGCCATGAAAAACGCCAAAGGATAGGCCAGCACAAAGCAGGCCACGGTGACGACAATCGAATACCAGATTGTCAGGCCAAAGGTCATCACATGGACTGGGATGGTATAGGTCATTCCAAAGAACGACCTTTTCTATTCTGCCATCGAACACTTTGGCATAGTTGTTCAGGCTGTAGGTATCCCTTGGCCCGCCAATATCGACCACGGGCAAATAGGGGCGAAAGCTTTGTTCGAACAGGGTGATATTGGGGATGATCACCAGCATCACCAGCCAAAAGGCGACCAGCAGGCACATCAGCGCGGTGATCGAGGTGCCGTAGCGGCGGATGAGGTCATTCATGGCCTAGCCCCGCACATTGGCGTCGGGCAGCAGCGCCGCGCGGGCTGCGTCAAAGCTGGCAAACAGCTTGGCCCCAATGTCAGGCACAGTGGCCGCGCCGTCATTGCGAATTTCCGCTGTGATCAGCTTGCCGTCATCGCAGCGTGCCAGAACGGCGATAAACGCGCCTTCAAAGGACACCTCGGCCACCGTCACGGGAACGGCGTTCTCGCCGCCTTTTTTTGCAGACATGACAGTATGTTCGGGGCGCACGTAAAGGCGCAGCTTTTCGCCCTGTGCCTGCGGCAAGACGCGCGCGCGCAAGGTGCCATAGGGGGTGTCAAACCCCGCCATCCCATCGGCCACCGCGCCAAGCGTGCCGTCAAAAATGTTATTCTCGCCGACAAATCCCGCGACAAAGCCGTTGACTGGCGCGTTGTAAATCTCGCGCGGGCCCGCGATTTGTTGGATGCGCCCTTGGCTCATCACGCCGATGCGGTCGGACATGGCCAGCGCCTCGCCTTGGTCGTGGGTGATGTAGATAAAGGTCACGCCCGTGGCGCTTTTGGATGGCGCGCAGCTCGGCGCGCATATGCTGGCGCAGCTTCAAATCCAGCGCCGAACAGCGGCTCGTCCAGCAGCATCACAGATGGTTCCACCAGCCAGCGCGCGGGCAATCGCCACCCGCTGCTTTTGCCCGCCCGATAGCTGGGACACCATCTTATCCCCCGCGCCCGCCAGATCGACCAGTTCCAAAAGTTCCTCGGCCTTTTTGCGGCGGGTGGCCTTATCCACGCCGCGCACTTCCAGCCCGAAGCTGATATTTTCCCAAATCGGCATCAGTGGAAACAGCGCCAAATTCTGGAAAAATCAGCGCCGTGGGCCGCTGGTTGGGCCGCTGGCCGCGCATGTCTTGGCCGCCAATTTTGATCTGGCCTTGGGTGGGTTCAATAAACCCCGAAATCATCCGCAAGATCGTGGTTTTGCCGCAGCCCGATGGCCCAAGGAACGAGAAAAACTCGCCCGGCTGGATGGATACATTGGCGTGATCTACCGCGCGAAAGCTGCCAAAATCGCAGCAAACATCATCCAAATCAATTCCCGCGCTCATGCATATATCCCTGATATTACTGGCCCGCCACTGTGCCGCGGCTTGACTGGCTCCGCTGTTGGGATTGGCCCATTTGCGGCATGTTTTGGTGCAAAAAACGCTGGGCCAATGCGGCCCAGCGTTCCTGTAAGCGTCCTGATTAGGCCGCTTTGTATTTGTCGGCGTATTCGGCGCGCTTGGCCAAGAATTCTGCCGACTGGTTTGGCCACCACCACAATTTGGCCAAAGCCTCGTCGTTGAAGGTGCCGTTGTAATAGGCCGAAACCTCTGGATCCAGCAGATCGGACGCGCCTTTGCCCACAGGGTTGGACGAGAAGCCACCAGCCCAAAGGGAGGCACCTTCTGCGGTGGAAATCCATTTGACGAATTCATGCGCCTGTTCGTCATTGGCCGCATTTTTCATTTTCACAAAGCCTTGGTGCCATGCAAATGCGCCTTCAACGGGGGCGACATAGGCATACCCATCCTTGCGCAGGTTAAAGCCCGTCGAATCCCAGCACAGGCCAGCCGTTGCGCCATTGGCGGTAAAGCCAGCGTTCGCCTCGTTTTCGCCCGACCACCACTGCACGACATTGCCCTTGGCCTTGATCGCCTCGGCCAAGGCGATGTCCCACAACTCGGCCATCGCGCCCATGTCCGTGTAGGCGTCCATCCATGGACGCGGCAGCTTGCCCGTGGCATCCAGCCAACGGCCCATCGCGGCCAGTGCCGAATGCGGGCGCAGCGTCACTTGGTTGTCGGCGCTGAACAAATCACCCAGCGACGGCGGCGTGGATAGTTTGGCATCGGCAGAGTTTACCACCATCGCCTCGGTGCCCCAATTTGATGGCACATACAAAAGCTGCCCGTCAATGCGCGACCGCTCGCCCGCCGCACCGTCGGCGATGCCTGGCAGGTAATTGTCCATCGCCAGTTTGCTTTCGTCATAGGCCCCAAGCAGCCCGTTCGAATTCCACGCGCCCACACGCTCGATTGTGGGTTCATACAGATCAACGCCGCCAGCCTCTAGGGCGATCTTTGCCTCGGCAAACATCGTGTCTTGGTCGGGCAGCTCTTTGAAATTTACGGTGATGCCTGTCGCCGCCGTAAAGGCAGGTATCGCTTTTTCGGTCAGCGCAGGATACCCCGCCCAACCAACAACGGTCAATTCGCCCGAAGACGCCAGCGCCTTGGACGAGATCAATGCGGGGGCCGCGAATGCCCCTGCGCCAATGGCAGAGGTCTTCATAAAGCTGCGGCGATTCATGGTGGATTTGGTCACGGTCGTCTCCCTGATAATCCGCCCTTAGGCAGAGGTTATGGGGTCTTTGGGCGCCCCACGGGGCGAATGAGACGCTAGCAGCCTAATGCCACAGCTATGTGACAGCGCCGACAGCACATCATTTCACCCCAAGTTAACCCCCCACAATCGCACTCTGTCAACAAATCTTATTGACTGGGCGATCAACAACCACAAAAGACATGAGTCCAGATGTTTTCAATTCAGAAAAGTGGCGCAAAGCGTCAGGGATAGCTTTGCTTTTGCAATTTCTATATGTAGTGTTCGCGTAAAAGTGGGGGCATAGATGCACGCAATATACGACGCGCTTGCGCATATTTTGGCCCATGGCACCCCGTCGGATGACCGCACAGGCACGGGCACGCATTCGGTCTTTGGCATGCAGATGCGCTATCCCATGGCGGATGGCTTTCCGCTGGTGACAACCAAGAAATTGCACCTGAAATCCATTGTGCACGAGCTATTGTGGTTTCTGGCGGGTGATACCAACGTGCGCTATTTGCAAGAAAATGGCGTGACGATCTGGGATGAATGGGCCGATGCGAACGGCGATTTAGGCCCCGTTTATGGCCACCAATGGCGTAAATTCGCAACCTTGCAACCTTTGGGCGCCGACAAAGACGGGCGGGCGCTGTATCGCGCAGGCGCGCGCGATCAGATCGCCGGATCTTTTGCACCCTGATCTTGCACACAGCCAGCAGCCGCCGCATGATCGTTTCGGCCTGGAACCCGGCGAGGTTGACCAAATGGCCCCTGCCGCCGTGCCATACGATGTGGCAAGTGCGCATCCTTGGCGCAAGCTGCATTTGCAACTCGTATCAGCGCAGCGCCGATATGTTTTTGGGCGTGCCGTTTAACATGGCCTCTTATGCGCTGCTGCTTGCATATGCTGGCCCATGTGACGGGCTATGAGGCGGGGGATTTCGTGCATTCCATCGGGGGATGCGCATATCTATACCAACCACCGCGCGGAGGTGGCCCTGCAACTGACCCGCGCGCCAAAAGCCCCTGCCGCAGCTGGTGATCAACCGCCGCGTCGATGATCTGTTTGCCTTCAAATTCGACGATTTCACCTTGACGGCTATGATCCAGACCCCGCCATCCGCGCGCCTGTGGCCGTGTAGGGGGGGGCGATGCTGACCTTAATCGTGGCACGCGCGGCAAAGGAAGTGATTGGCAAGGACGGCCAAATCCCGTGGCACGCCCCCGAAGATTTGGCGCTGTTTTCGCGCGAGACCACGGGTGGGGTGGAATCATAATCGGACGCAAGACTTGGGACTGTCTGCCCTTTCGTCCCCTGCCGCGCAGGCAGAACATTGTGGTCACATCGCAGCCGATGGCGGCGGATGGGGCCGTGTTTTTGCCCTTTGACGCCGCCATGGCCCATGCCCGCGCCCTGCCGAATGCGCGCCTTTGGCGGCATCGGCGGGGCGGGGATTTATGCCGCCCTGCTGCCCCTAGCAGACCGCTTGCTGATCACCGAAATGGACGTGACAGTGGACGGGGCCGATACATTCTTTCCCGATTATGACGAAAACTAGTGGCGCGAAACCCTGCGCCTGCCGCTGCGCGATGCCCCGCCCCGCGCCACCTTGCGCGAACTCATCCGCCGCTAAGGCTGGACTTACGCCCCCCTCGCCCTAGCTGCTAACCAAAGGGAGACAGCCATGCAACTTGCCACGCTTTATATCGCCACAACGGTTATTTTTCTTCTGGGCCTTGACGCGATCATGCTGAATTTCCACATGCAGCCGCTGCTTCAGCCGCCATATCGGCGCGATGCTGGCCGAAAACATCCGTATCGGCCCTGCCGCCCTGTTCTATTTGGCCTATATCGCGGGGCCGATATACCCTCGTCTCTTGGCCCGCGCTGAAAACGGGCTCGGCGGTGGTGCTGCCCGCTGCCATCATCGGGGCGATGGCCTATGGCACCTATGAATTCACCAGCTATGCCATTATGAAAGATTGGCATATCAGCATGGTGATGTCCGATGTGGCATGGGGCACGGTGCTAACTGCGGTGTCCGCATGGGGCGGTGTTGCCATCACGCGGGCGATTTTTGGGGCGGCGCAATGACCAAAGCATTGGATTTATACGGCATTTCTACGTGCGATACCTGCAAAAAGGCCGTCAAGGAATTGGGCGCTGTGGGTTTCAGCGTGACCTTCGGCGATATTCGCGCCCAGCCGCTATCTGCGGGCGAGATTGACCAAATCGTCGCCGAATTGAGCCCGCGCGCGGTGAACACCCAATCCACCACGTACTGCAGCTTTTCCACTTCTGCGCGCTCAGAACCCGAGGCGCAGATTGCCGCGCAGCCATCGGTGATGAAGGCGCCCCGTCATTCGGGCGGGGGATGCGTGGTATTTGGGATGGGGTGGAGATGTGCATTCGGCCCTTGGGCTGACGCGGGCGCATTGAGCAACAACAAACTCGCCCCTTAAATTAAAGGGCGCTCCAAAAACGCGAAAACGGCTTTGGACTACAGCGCTTTTAGGTTCGTGGCCGACTGTTTGCCGTTGCGGCCCGTTTCCATTTCATACGACATTTTCTGATTACTCGTTCAAACCGCGCATACCCGCCGCTTGAACTGCCGAAATGTGAACAAACACATCCGCGCCGCCTTCGTCAGGGGCGATGAACCCGTAACCTTTTGTTTGATTGAACGCATTTTTACGGTGCCACCTGGCATGCCGCTTCTCTCCTATCTTGGCCCCCTAAAGCGAGATTGCCTTGGGTATTTTGGGGATCGCCCCCAGCCCCGATAGTTGCCAGAAGCCGCCGCTAAAATCAAGTCAGAGTTGATTTGCCCCACGGCAATCGCTTGAAGCCGTGGGGGATTCCTGCGGGTGTCGATATGTGATTCTCCGATATCCGAACGAAGCTTCGGAGATCGCCATGACCACGCCCAATCTGCTTGACCACTTTGCTGCCCTTGAGGACCCCCGCCAGAGCTGGAAGACGCTCTATCCGCTTGATGAAATCCTGCTGATCGTGCTCGGCGGGGTGATGGCGGGAGCGGATGATTTTGTCGAGATCTCGCTCTGGGGCAGGCGCAAGCTGGACTGGCTGCGGCGGTTCTTGCCACTCAAACATGGGGTGCCGTCGCATGACACCCTCAACGATGTGATGAACGCGCTACCGAACGAACTGTTCTCCGAATGCTTCACAAACTGGGTGGCCAGCCTGCGTAGAGGATGACGCCGATATCGTGGCGATAGACGGCAAGACTTCGCGCCGCGCGCATGGGGCCGATGGCCGCGCGCTGCATCTGGTCTCGGCCTGGGCGGCACGGCAGCGGCTGGTTTTGGGACAGGAACGTTGCGCCGCAAAAGAAAATGAAATCAGTGCTATACCCCGCCTGTTGGAACGTCTGGAGCTGCGCGGCGCGCTGGTGACCATCGACGCCATGGGCTGTCAGCACGGCATCGCCGACACCATTCTGCGGCGCGGCGCGGATTACCTGTTGGCGCTGAAAGGCAACCAGAAATCCCTGCACGCAGAGGTCGCGATGTATTTCGACCAGGCTACCGGTCTGGCCTGCCATGAGACTACCGATGCCGATCACGGGCGTATCGAGACCCGCCGCGCGTGGGTAAGCTACGACGTGGACTGGCTGCGGCCAGACCGCGCAGAGCCGGGTCTCCACCGCTTCCCGGGCCTTGCTGCCATCGGAATGGTCGAGGCGACCACCGAGCACAAAGGCCAGACCAGCGTCGCGCGGCGCTATTTCCTGTCATCGGCGCCGTTGTCCGCGGCCTCGCTCTCCAGTCTACCCGCGCCCATTGGGGCGTCGAGAACCGCCTGCATTGGGTCATGGATGTGGTCTTCCACGACGACCTGATGCGCCTACGCACCAACCACGGCCCCGCCAACATGGCCCTGATCCGCCATACCGCCCTCAATATCTTCAAGAACACCACCAGCAAGATCAGCCTGAAAAATCGACGAAAATTAGCGGCTTGGGACGATACCTACCTGTTCTCAGCCATCTCCGGAAACCAATGATCCTTTCAAGCGATTCCCGTGTGATTTGCCCCGCAAACAAGCGCCAATTTTGCCGTATGGCGGGCAAGGATATTGGCTACAAAAGGTTCAGCGGCACTTTCAAAAACCGCGTGCCGCTGGCGTCAGGGTTGTGCAATTCGCCCGGCTTTCATATTCACCTGCAAGGACGGAATAATCAGCTTTGGCATGTCCAGCGTGGCGTCACGCGCCTCGCGGGTTTGCACAAATTCATCTTCTGAAATGCCAATATTTGACGTGGATAGCTTGTGCGCGCTGCTCGCCCACTGTCGTTTCCCCAGGGCAATATCGCGGCCATCGGGGCCGTAATCATGGCACATGAACAAGCGCGTTTCCTGCGGCAGCGACAAAACCCGCTGGATCGAGCGGTACAGCGTGCGCGCATCCCCGCCTGGAAAATCGGCACGCGCCGATCCGCCATCGGGCATGAACAGCGTGTCACCCACAAACGCCGCATCGCCAATCACATGCGTCATGCAGGCAGGGGTATGGCCCAGCATTGTGCATGGCGAAAACTTGCATCCCGCCAATGAAGTAGCTGTCGCCATCGTGAAACAGGCGGTCAAACTGGCTGCCATCGCGGGCAAAATTCCAGTGCCCTCGTTGAACACTTTTGCCAAAGGTGTCTTGCACTACGGTGATATTGGCCCCAATGCCAATTTTGCCGCCCAGTTTGGACTGAAGATAGGGCGCGCCCGACTGATGGTCTGCGTGGACGTGGGTTTCGATCAGCCATTCAACTTTCAACCCGTTTTTGTGCACAAAATCAATGATTTGATCGGCGGAATCATAGGTGATCCCGCCCCGCCGCATAGTCAATATCCATCACGCTATCGACAATCGCGCAGGTTGTGCTTGCAGGGTCGCGCACGACATAGGACACGGTGTTGGTGGCTACGTCGAAAAAGGCGGTCACTTCGGGTTTCATGGCCAAATCGACGGGATGGGGGCAGTGTCATCATAGCCTCGCTTGGTTGCTTCAAGGCACGATATATTCACAAAGAAAGATATGTCAAGGAAAGGACGCGCAATTTGTCCGCGCCGCCCTGTTTTCGGTCAGATCGCGGCACAATGTTGGCCCTTGCCCATATCATAGGCATCTAATGCGCGGGCAATCAGGCGTATCAGCGGCGCGGCGTTAGCGGACACTTTCAGCCCCGCATCATCTAGGCTGGTCACCGCGGTGAAAGGCGCTATGGGTTTGGTGCTTGACAGCGCGTCCAAGCTGGGGGCGCAAAAGCCCAAACGCTGCACAATTCGGGCGCGGTCGATGCGAAATTCGCACATCCAATTGCTCGATCATCGCGCCGCGAAGGCGGTCGTCGGGCGAAAAGCAGTGGCCGCGATGCACCGAAAACTGCCCCGCGCTCGCCTTGGCATAATCCGCCGTGCGCGAGGCATTTTGCGCATAACCTTGCGCAAAGCGCGAGATGGACGATGCCCCAATGCCAATCAGCACCTCGGCGCTATCATCCGTGTAGCCTTGGAAATTTCGGCGTAGCTGCCCCGCATTGCCGCCACGGCCAGCCCATCGCTGTGCAGGGCAAAATGGTCGATCCCAATCGCCTGATAGCCCGCCTTAACCAGCATATCCGAGGCGATTACAAACAGCCGCAGCCGCTCTTCGGGGGTGGGCATAGCGTCCGACGGGATCATTTGCTGGCGGCGGCTCATCCATGGCACATGGGCATAGCCATATAGCGCCACGCGGCTGGGCTGTAGCGAGATCAGCTGCATCACCGATTCGGCCATACGCGCCTCGGTCTGGTGTGGCAGGCCGAACAGAATATCCACATTCAGCGCGGTGATGCCCACCTCGCGGATCATATCGACCACTTGACGCGTCAGGTAAAAGGGCTGAGTGCGGCCAATGGCGGCCTGCACTTGGGGTCGAAATCCTGAACGCCGATCGAGGCACGGTTCATCCCCAAATCGGCCAGCGCGCGCAGGCGGGGGCGTCAATCTCATTTGGATCGATTTCCACCGAAAACTCGCCGCCCGTTGCCATCGGCGTCACTGAAAAAATCGCGAGCTAATGCCCGAAAGTTGGTGACGGCATGATCAGGCGGCTTTGATTTGTTGCTTGATCCGTCGCGGAATTCAACCCCTTTGATGATTTCCGGCAGGCGATTTTGGCCGTCGAGTTTGCGCCATTTTTGCTTTGCCGAGAGCATCAACCGGAAAGTCATGGCCAGCGCTGTCTGGCGGCTGAGGCAGCCTTTGGTTTTGGTGGTTCGGTGCCGAACGGTGGCGAAGGTGCTCTCAATCGGGTTCGTCGTTCTGATGTGCTTCCAATGTTCGGCTGGGAAGTCGTAGAACGCCAGCAGATCATTCCGATCTTTTGTCAGGCATTTTACCGCACGGTCATATTTCACACCGTAAGCTTCAATGAAGAAGTCAAAGGCGGCATTGGCGGCGGCCCTTGTCTCGGCCATCTGTTACCCGGCAGGGCATGCTTGCATGCCCGAGAGGGCAGATTTCATTGAGGTGCGCCTTGGCCTTTGGCTGGACGGATTTGGGCAGCGCGTTCAGGACATTCGCCGTTTTATGCACCCAGCAGCGCTGGACTTGGGTTTTGCCGTAAACCTCGTGTAGGGCGGCCCAGAACCCCATCGCGCCGTCACCAACGGCCAGTTTTGGGGCGGCCCCCAGGCCTCGGCGTTTGAGGTCCAAAGCAATTCGCGCCAGCTCTGCGTGCTTTCGAGAAAGCCGTCTATCAGGCCCAGAACATCCTTGTTGCCCCATTCGTCAGCGCCGATAATCACCAACATACATTGGCGATCCTCGTCCAGGCGCGGGGTGAAGTAGACCCCGTCGGCCCAAAGGTAGACATAAGCCTTTGCTGACAGATCACGCCGCGACCATCGTTCATATTCCTCCCACCAATCCGCCTTTAGCCGGGTGATCGTGCTGGCCGAAAGGCCGGGCGCGTCGGGGCCGAGCAGCGCCGCCAAAGCCTCAGAAAAGTCACCACTTGAAATGCCCTTCAGGTAAAGCCATGGCAGCAATTCCTCGATCGACTTTGCCCGCCGAAGATAGGGCGGCAAAATCGTCGATGTGAACTTCAGCACATCGCCATCTGGCGCACGATCCCGCACACGCGGTACTTTCACCGCCACCGCGCCGATCCCAGTCTGAACCTCTCTCTCGGGAAGGTGGCCATGCCGAACCAACCGGCTGCGGCCAAACCCGTCAGTTTCACCCGCGTGGGTGGCGAGAAACGAACTGAGTTCGGCCTCGACCGCCTGAGCAATCAGATCACGCGCCCCTTGGCGCAGCAAATCCGTCAGAGGATCAGGTGAAAATCCGTCTGGTGCGCGAAACGTAACAATCGTATCTTTCGTCATGTGGCATATCCTTTTCTCTGCGAGAACTGCGGCGCGTGAACAACGCCTTGATATGCCACCCAATCTCCCCGTCACCAACTTTCAGCGATAGCTCTTCAAATCAACCGAACCACCTCTGCCATCGGCGGGATCGTGGAAATCGCGCCCCTGTTCTACATCCAGAACACCATCGAAAAGGTCGAAGGGGTGCGCCCCTACACGCCCTTGAACTGGCTGGGCGCGACATCTATATTCGCGAAGGGTGCTATGTTTGCCACAGCCAGATGATCCGCCCCATGCGCGACTGAGGTCGAACGGCTATGGCCACTACAGCCTTGCGGCGGGTCTGATGTATGACCGCCCCTTTTCAATGGGGCAGCAAACGCACAGAGCCAGATTTGGCCCGCGTGGGCGGGCGCTATTCCGATGCGTGGCACGTTGACCATCTGACCAACTCCGCAATCGGTGGTGCCTGAATCGGTGATGCCGAAATACAGCTACCTTTTTCGGGCCGATGTCGATGGCAAACATATCGCGCAGATCATGTCTACCCATGCGCTGGTGGTGGGCGTGCCTTACACCAGCGAGATGATCGAAAATGCCGTAGCCGATTTTGACGCGCAGGGCGATCCGAATGCCGATACTTCGGGGCTGGAAGAACGCTATGGCAAGGTCACCATTTCCAACTATGACGGCCAGCCACAGCTGACCGGAAATGGATGCGCTGATTGCCTATCTTCAGGTGCTGGGAAGGCACGATGGTGGACTTTTCCACCTTCAACCAGACCCAACGCGATAGGGGGCCGTCATGGATACCTACAGCCTGATGCGCGAATTTGCCGATAGCTGGGCGCTGCTTTGCGTTGTTTGCGTTCTTTATAGGTGTGTTCCTGTGGGCTTGGCGCCCAGGGTCGCGCGCCGTGCATAACGACATCGCCCGTTCGGTTTTTCGCAACGAAGACAAACCCGCGCCCGTGATGGCGCAAGATAAGGATTTGTAAGATGTGCGCCAAGCAAGTCACGCGCGACAAAGGCGCGGCCAAACCCCAAGTTGCCACCACAGGCCAAACAGCTGGGACGGCATTGAAGAGCTGGACAACCCTATGCCACGTTGGTGGGTTTATGTCCTTTATGCCTGCATCGTCTGGGGCATCGGCTATACCATCGCCTATCATGGGTTGCCGCTGATTTCGGGTGCCACGCAGGGGCTGCTGGGGCCGCAGGAACGCGCAGCGGTGGCGGCGGGGGAAATCGACCCGCTTTGATCTGGCCAACGCCGAGATCAAGGCGAGCCCTCGTGGCCAAACCTTTGGCCGATATTCCCGCCGATGATGCGCTTAAATCCTATGCCATGCCCGCAGGGGCCTCGGTGTTCAAAAACAACTGCGCGCAATGCCATGGCTCGGGCGCGGCAGGGGGCAGGGCAAGGGCTACCTGAACCTTTTGGACTTAATGATTGGCTGTGGAGCGGGTATATGGAGGCGAATCCACACCACCATCTCGCACGGTATCTGCAACGCAAACCGATGCCGATGCCCGCTATTCCGAAATGCCGAAATTCGGCGCGGATGGATTGCTAGAGGCGGCGCAAATCGGCGAAGTTGTGGAATATGTCCTGCAAATCTCGGGTCAAGAGCATGACGCCGCGCTTGCCTTGGCGGGGGCCACCGTCTTTGCCGAAAACTGCGCCGCCAGCCACGATGGAAGACGGCCTAGGGGACCGTGCCAAAGGCGCACCCAATCTGGTGGACGCAATCTGGCTTTATGGCGGCGCGCGTGAGACGATCAATTACACCGTCACCAACGCGCGGTTCGGCGTGATGCCGCCTTGGGCTGGCAAATTGTCCGAGGACGAAAATCCGCGCCGTGGCCACCTATGTCCACAGCCTTGGCGGCGGCGAACGCCAGCCCAACAAAGGCCTGAACCGCAGCAGGGGAAACCTGCTGCGGTTTTTCCCGACCCCGGCAATTATGGGTTGGCAATCCGCCGCGTTTCTTGCAGACTGATTAAGGATTCGTTAAAGTAGACGCTGCTTGTCGGGCTACGCGCGAAGTAACTGTAACATTGTTGTTGGGGGTACCAAATGGCTACAAGCAATTGATGCGGATTACAGCTTTTCGACAGCAAATTTTAACATTGGTTGGTTCTTTCAAAATTATTACAACGATTACTTTTACCCAAACTGGCCTAGCACTGTCGAAGAGGCAACAATAGCAATGACAGCAGCATTTATATTTACGCTGACGATGGCACATTGAACCTTTGTTCTTGCTGTCTACGGCTCCTTCACAATCACCGAAGGCGATTTTTTCAGGTAGGATTACGGCCCTAGCGGACTACATTTATGACGGGAGGTAATTTGTGGATCGCAACTGACCTTTCGCTCAACGCGCGTAGCTTTTTAGAGATGCTTTATATTCTGCGTCAACCGACGACGATATTGCCTTGCTTGAATCGGCACTTAGCGGCGCTGACACGTTCCGTTTGTCTAACGATGCAAGACCGCGCCAACGGCTACGCCGGGCAATGACACAATTTATGGATATGCAGGCAGCGACAGTTTGTATGGCGGTGCAGGTAAATGATCTGGTTTATGGCGGCTCCGACGAAGACAGTATTTTACGCGGCGATCGGCTTTACGGCGGCGATCAGAATGATATGCTCTATGGTGATCTCACCGATGACAAGCTGTGATGGCGGCAACGGGAAGGACATTTTGAAAGGCGGCACGTCCAAGGATTACCTCTACGGCGGCGCAGATGCTGATATGTTTGATTTCACGCCATGTCCGAAATGACCACATCCGCTAGCACCACGGACATCATCTACGATTTCAAGCGCGGCAGCGATAAGATCGACCTGTCCACCATCGACGCGAGCACCAAGATCGGCAACAACGGCAAGTTTACCTTCGACGGCAAAACCGCGCATAGCACCTCGACCTAAGGGGATGTTTACTACAAACAGGTCAATAATTCAGGTAGCTCGAACGACTACACCTAGTATACATCGACAACGACGCCGACAAATCCAGCGAGGCGGTGATCAAGGTGATGGGGCTGCATAGCTTTACCAGCAGCGATTTTATCCTGTAGCGCGGCAAAACCAACGGGCGGCATCACGCGTGCGGATGATGGGCGGGGCGCGGCCCCTGTTGCCCTAGGTTTGCCTGCGTCTTGCCGCAAAACAGTTGCGCGGGCGGGGATTTTTTGGTAGGCAGTTGTATGTTGATCAGATGAAGGTGCCGCAAATGCCCGCAGTGATTGAACTTAACAGCCTGACTGGAACAAACGGCTTTCAAATCAATGGCGAGGTGGCGGGTGACCTAAGCGGCCGGTCCGTATCCTCTGCGGGGGATGTGAACGGCGATGGGTTTGATGATCTGATCATCGGGGCACTCTGGGGCCGATCCGAATGGCGGCTATTCTGGCGCGTCTTATGTGGTGTTTGGCGCGGCATCGGGCTTTGCGGCCGATCTGAACCTATCCACGCTGAACGGCAGCAACGGATTTCAAATCAATGGCGAGGCGGTGAATGACCTCAGCGGCACTTCCGTATCCTCTGCGGGGGATGTGAACGGCGATGGGTTTGATGATCTGATCATCGGGGCATATGGGGCCGATCCGAATGGCGGCTATTCTGGCGCATCTTATGTGGTGTTTGGCGCGGCATCGGGCTTTGCGGCCAATCTGAACCTATCCACGCTGAACGGCAGCAATGGCTTTCAAATCAATGGCGAGGCAGCGGATGACTACAGCGGCCGTTCCGTATCCTCTGCGGGGGATGTGAACGGCGATGGGTTTGATGATCTGATCATCGGGGCTGAAGGGGCCGATCCGAATGACGGCAATTCTGGCGCGTCTTATGTGGTGTTTGGCGCGGCATCGGGCTTTGCGGCCAATATCAGCCTATCCACGCTGAACGGCAGCAACGGCTTTCAAATCAATGGCGAGGTGGCGGGTGACTTCAGCGGCCTTTCCGTATCCAGCGGCGGGGGATGTGAACGGCGATGGGTTTGATGATCTGATCATCGGGGCATGGGGGGCCGATCCGAATGGCGGCTATTCTGGCGCGTCTTATGTGGTGTTTGGCGCGGCATCGGGCTTTGCGGCCGATCTGAACCTATCCACGCTGAACGGCAGCAATGGCTTTCAAATCAATGGCGAGGTGGCGAATGACCGCAGCGGCCGTTCCGTATCCTGTGCGGGGGATGTGAACGGCGATGGGTTTGATGATCTGATCATCGGGGCATATGGGGCCGATCCGTATGACGGCTATTCTGGCGCATCTTACGTGGTGTTTGGCGCGGCATCGGGCTTTGCGGCCAATCTGGAGCCTATCCACGCTGAACGGCAGCAATGGCTTTCAAATCAATGGCGAGGCGGCGTATGACTACAGCGGCCGTTCCGTATCCAGCGCGGGGGATGTGAACGGCGATGGGTTTGATGATCTGATCATCGGGGCATATGGGGCCGATCCGAATGGCGGCGATTCTGGCGCGTCTTATGTGGTGTTTGGCGCGGCATCGGGCTTTGCGGCCAATATCAGCCTATCCAACCTGAACGGCAGCAATGGCTTTCAAATCAATGGCGAGGCGGTGAATGACTACAGCGGCCGCTCCGTATCCAGCGCGGGGGATGTGAACGGCGATGGGTTTGATGATCTGATCATCGGGGCATATGGGGCCGATCCGAATGGCAGCGATTCTGGCGCGTCTTATGTGGTGTTTGGTTTTGCACGGGCACGTCTGATCCAACGGGCACTTTGAGGCGCGGATGTGCTGACGGGCGGCGGCGTTGGGTGATGTGATCTGCAGGTCTAGGATGGCAGCGATCAGATCTTTGGGCAGGTCGTTGGCGATGACACCATCTAGGGCGGGGCGGGCAATGATAGCCTGAACGGCGGCGATGGCGGTGATGATCTGATGTATGGCGAGGTCGGGGATGGATTTGTTTGCGTTGACAGCGTCAGCGACCTTATCTTTGATCGCCAGGTTCTGGTACAGATACCTGCAGCGGGCCGATTTTCATTGATACCCTGACCGAATTCCGCCTTTGCCAGCAGTTGGAACATGCGGCCCTGCTGGGCACGGGCAATCTGTACCGACAGGCGATAGCGGCGCGAATACTCTGAGGGCAATGCAGGCGACAACACCCTGACGGGCGCTGACGGTACAGACAGCTTAGTGGGCGGCGCGGGCGCGATCTGTATGGCGGCAGCACGGACAAGCTTTACGGCGGGCAAATAGTGACTGCGTTGGAATGGGGGCAGCAGCGCGGACAGCCTTTATGGCGGCGATCAGAATGACGTTTTGTATGGCGGTAGCAGTGGCGATGCTGTATGGCGGCAGCGGCAAGGACGTGATTGCTAGGCGGCACGTCTCAGGACTACCTCTACGGCGGCGCAGATGCCGATACGTTTGATTTCAACGCCATGTCCGAAATGACCACCTCTTCCAGCACCACTGATGTGATTTACGATTTCAAGCGCGGCAGCGATAAGATTGATGGGGGGGGGGGGGGGGGGGGGGGGGGGGGGGGGGGGGGGGGGGGGGGGGGGGGGGGGGGGGGGGGGGGGGGGGGGGGGGGGGGGGGGGGGGGGGGGGGGGGGGGGGGGGGGGGGGGGGGGGGGGGGGGGGGGGGGGGGGGGGGGGGGGGGGGGAAAAAAAAAAAAAAAACTGTCCACCATCGACGCCAGCACCAAGATCAGCGGCAATGGCAAATTTACCTTCGACGGCAAAACCGCGCATGGCACCTCGACGCAGGGGGATGTGTATTACAAACAGGTCAATAATTCGGGCACTTCGAACGATTACACCCTGATCTACATCGACAACGACGCCGACAAATCCAGCGAGGCGGTGATCAAGGTGATGGGGCTGCATAGTTTCACCAGCAGCGATTTTATTCTTTAATCCGCGCATCCTTGCACGGTTTTGTGAATTGTCACGCAGGCGATTCCCAAGGCCGTGCAAACCTGCTATGAATGGCAAAATCGAGCCAACAACGCAGGAAAACCTGATATGAACGTCACAAGCAAATTGCTGATCCTGGTCGCCGCCCTTGGCCTTGCGGCCTGTAAAAACCCCAACCGATTTGGCGCGGGGGCGAATGGGGCGGGCGGCATTGGTGCGGGGGCGGGCGATGCCTCGGATCCCCGCTCGGCGGCTTATTTCAACCAAAGCATCGGCGACCGCGTGCTGTTCTTGGTGGATCAATCCACCCTATCGGATGCGGGGCGGCAAATTTTGGTGGGCCAAGCAGGCTGGCTGAATGCCAACCCATCCTATGGCGTGATCATCGAAGGCCACGCGGACGAGCAGGGCACGCGCGAATATAACCTGTCGCTGGGGGCAAAGCGCGCCGCTGCGGTGCAAGATTTCCTGATTTCGCAAGGCGTAACGGCCGCGCGTCTGCGCACCATCACCTATGGCAAGGAACGCCCGCTGGAAGTATGCTCGGACGAGGCGTGCTATAGCAAAAACCGCCGCGCCGTGACGGTGCTGCAACTGGGCGGCGGGGTTTAACGCATGCGCGCGGGGGCCTTGGCGATGGTCTTTGCGGCGGGGCTGATGGCTGCGCCACTGGCGGCCCAAGACCGCGCGCAGACCTTGGCCGATATAAAGATAGAGCTTTCGGCGTTGATGGCGGAATTTACGTCGCTGAAGGCCGAACTTGTCGCCACGGGCGGGGCGCAAACGGGTGCGGCAGGCGGGGATGCCTTGCAGCGGCTGGATGCGATCGAGGCGGCGATTGCCCGCCTGACCGCGCAGGCAGAAGCTGTCGAGATTAAGGTGAACCGCGTGATTGCGGATGGCAGCAACCGTTTGGGCGATTTAGAGTTTCGCCTGTGCGAGGCGACGGATGGCTGCGATCCCATGACATTGGGCGACACTGCGCCCTTGGGCGGGGACGCAGGCGCGATTGCCGCGCCCGCTATAGAGGCAGGCAGCGGCGACAGTGCGCCCTCATCAGGCGGCGGCGCAGAATTGGCCGTGGGCGAAAAGCGCGATTATGACCGCGCTGTGGCGCTGTTAGAGGCGGGCGATTTTGCAGGTGCAGCGGCGGGTTTTTCTGCGTTTGTGCAAACCTATCCCGGCAGCCCTTTGACACAAGAAGTGCAGTTCAAACGCGGCGATGCGCTGGCCGTTGCGGGGGATGTGGCAGGTTCGGCACGCGCCTATCTGGATGCCTTTACCGCCGATGAAGCGGGCGAGTTTGCTGCCGAGGCGCTGTTGAAACTGGGCACGTCTTTGGGCGCGCTGGGCCAAGGGGCAGATGCCTGCCTGACGCTGAACGAGGTGGGCAATCGCTATCCAGGATCGGTGCAAGAGGGCGATGCCAAGACCGCTATGGCAGGGCTGGGGTGCAGCTAGGCCCAAAATCCGCATCTCGCGCCCCGCTTGCTGCGCGATTGCTGACGGCATTAGACCAACTTGGATTTGACCCCGCAACGGGCATATTGGGTTTGGCGGTATCGGGCGGCGGGGACAGCATGGCGATGCTACACTTGGCGCGCGATCTGGGTCTGCGGGTGCAGGTTGCCACTGTGGATCACGGCCTGCGCCCCGAGGCGGCGGACGAGGCGCGCATGGTTGCGCAAGTGGCTCATTCTATGGGGTATGATCACCAAATTTTGGTTTGGCGCGGATGGGATGGGCGCGGCAATGTCCAAGATCGGGCACGGCGCGCGCGGCGCGCGCTGCTGGCGGATTGGGCGCAGGCGCGGGGCCTTGACGCGGTGGCACTGGCCCACAGCCAAGACGATCTTGCCGAAACCTTCCTCATGCGGCTGGCGCGCGGCGCGGGGGTGGATGGGCTGGCCGCGATGCAGCCCCGATTTGCCGCCGAGGGGGCGGTATTCTTGCGCCCGCTGCTGGCGGCCACTCGGGACGAATTGCGCGCCTACCTTACTGCTAGGCGCGCGCAATGGGTGGATGATCCTAGCAACGATCAAATGAAATTCGATCGCGTGCGCGCGCGCAAAGCCCAACCTTTGCTGCAAAACTTGGGGATTGGTGCGCAGGTTTTGGCAGAGGTGGCGCAGCACATGCGCGCAGCCAGTGTGGCGCTGGAGGCGGCCTGCGACGATCTGGCCCGCCGCGTGATGACCGAGTCGCGCGGCATCATCACCCTGTCAGAGGATTGGCGCGCCGCGCCGCCCGAAGTGCAGCGCCGCCTGATCCAGCGCGCGATTTTGTGGATAGCCCCCGCCGACTACGCGCCGCGCGGCGCGGCGCTGCAGGGGGCTATCGCGCGCATTGAACGCGGCCTGCCGACCCAATTGGCAGGTTGCCACCTTTTGCCGCAGCAAGGTAAAATCTTGGCCTTTCGTGAGGCGCGGCGCGCAGCCCCTGCTTGCGCTGCAAACGCGCTATGGGATGGGATTTGGCGGCTGACAGGCGCGCCGCCTGCCTATCCACATATCGCTGCGCAAATTGGGCCATTGGGCCAAGCAGGATTGGCGCAATGGCAAGGTTGGCGCAGCACAGGTCTTCCGCGCGCGGCCCTCATCTCGCAGCCCAGCCTGTGGCGCGATGGGCAGATGATTTTCACCCCGCTATGTCCCGACCTAGCGCCATCTTACGCGTTTTTCCGCCACCCAAGCGCCGATAGTCTGTATTCAATGCGTTTAGCGGATTGAAAGCGCGCGCCACATCTCTATCTTACACCCAAGCGCCACATCCGCCCGCCGGGCCCCCTCGTGGCAATTTAACGGAGAAAATTCGTGGGAAACGCGCGAAACATCGCTTTCTGGGTCATCATGTTCCTTTTGCTGCTGACCCTGTTCCAATTCTTTGGCGGGGGAGCATCGCAAACGCAAAACGCCAGCGCCGTCAGCTATTCCGAGTTTGTCTCCATGGTCGAGGCGGGCGAGGTGCAATCTGCCACCTTGAACGGCGAGCAGGTGACATTTCAGGGCAAAGACGGAAAAATTCTGGCAACAATCGCGCCCGAAGACCTTAGCCTGACCCAGCGCCTGATCGACAATAACGTGCAGGTCGTGGCCAAGGCGCAAACGCCGTCGGGCTTTGTGTCGGCGATTTCGGTCTGGCTGCCCTTTGTTCTGCTGATCGGATTGTGGTTTTTCTTCATGAACCGCATGCAGGGCGGCGGCAAAAACGGCGCGATGGGTTTTGGCAAGTCGCGCGCGAAACTGCTGACCGAAAAGCATGGCCGCGTCACCTTTGACGATGTGGCAGGCATCGACGAGGCCAAGGACGAGTTGGAAGAAATCGTAGAGTTCTTGCGCAACCCACAAAAATTCTCGCGCCTTGGCGGCAAAATCCCCAAAGGCGCGCTGCTGGTGGGCCCGCCCGGAACGGGTAAAACCCTGCTGGCCCGCGCCATTGCGGGCGAGGCTGGGGTGCCGTTCTTTACCATCTCGGGCTCTGACTTTGTCGAAATGTTCGTGGGCGTGGGCGCAAGCCGTGTGCGCGATATGTTCGAGCAGGCCAAGAAAAACGCGCCCTGCATCGTGTTCATCGACGAGATCGATGCCGTGGGCCGCGCGCGCGGCGTGGGCATCGGCGGCGGCAACGACGAGCGCGAGCAGACACTGAACCAACTCTTGGTGGAAATGGACGGGTTTGACGCCAATGAAGGCGTGATCATCGTCGCGGCGACGAACCGCCCCGATGTTTTGGACCCCGCCCTGCTGCGCCCTGGCCGTTTTGACCGCCAAATTCAGGTGCCCAACCCCGATATTCGCGGGCGCGAAAAAATCCTTGGCGTGCATGCCCGCAAAACCCCTCTCGGCCCCGATGTCGATCTGCGCATCATCGCGCGCGGTTGCCCCGGCTTTTCGGGGGCTGATTTGGCGAACCTTGTGAACGAAGCGGCACTTATGGCCGCCCGCGTGGGCCGCCGTTTCGTCACCATGGAAGATTTTGAAAAGGCCAAGGACAAGGTCATGATGGGGGCAGAGCGCCGCAGCATGGTCATGACCGAGGATGAGAAAAAGCTAACGGCCTATCACGAGGCGGGTCATGCGATTGTAGGCCTGAACGTGCCGCAGCACGATCCCATTCACAAGGCCACCATCATCCCGCGCGGTCGCGCGCTGGGCATGGTGATGTCCCTGCCCGAACGCGATCAGCTGTCGGTCAGCTATACCAAATACAAATCGAAAATCGCGATGGCGATGGGCGGCAAAGTGGCGGAAGAGCTGATCTTTGGCGCTGAAAATGTAACGTCGGGGGCGACATCGGACATTCAACAAGTCACCCGCATCGCCCGCGCGATGGTGACGCAGTTCGGCTTTTCCGAAGCCTTGGGCAATGTCGATTACGCCAATGAACGCGAAAGCTATCTGGGGGCAACCTCGGGCGGGACATCGCATTCGGGCACAACGCAAAAGCTGATCGACGATGAGGTGAAGAAAATCGTGGACGAGGGTTATGCCCGCGCCAAGAAAATCTTGACCGACAAAAACCAAGACCTGCACCGTCTGGCCCAAGGGCTGCTGGAGTATGAGACCCTGACGGGCGAGCAGATCACCCGCGTGATTGCGGGCGAGCCGTTGGCAGCTGTGGACGATGGGATGAGCCCGCCGCCGCCGTCCAGTGGGGGGGATATTTTGGCCGTGCCCAAAACGCGGGCGCGCAAGCCCAAGGTTGACCCCAGCGCCGAACCCAGCGCATGATAATGACGCCCCCAAAGACTGTCTTGGGGGCGTTTTTTGTGATGAAAGGCCGCCCATGCCCGCGCTGATGCCGACGAATATCTATGGTGTGATCACTTGGCTGGGGCTGGTGGGGGATCGTGATGCCGCGCTTGCCAGCCGCAAAGTGGATCAGATCGAGGCGCTGTTTTCAGGCCCAGTTGGCGAGGCGCATGGCGGGCTGACGCGCCCGTCGGACAGCCGCGTTTTGGCGCAATACAAACGCGGCACGCCCATTCGCAACACGCGGCAATTTTCCATTTTGTCGGCCGAGGATTTGGCGGCGATTGCGGCCAAGATGGGGATTGATGCCTTGGACGGCGCGCTGGTCGGGGCGAATATGGTGGTGCAAGGCATCCCCGATTTCACCCACCTGCCCCCCAGCAGCCGATTGCAAAACGAGGCGGGGGCGACGCTGGTGATCGACCTGGAAAACCGCCCTTGCACCCTGCCACACGAACCGATTGAGGCCGCGCATGCAGGATTTGGCGCGCGGTTTAAGGCGGCGGCCAAAGGTCGGCGCGGGGTGACGGCTTGGGTCGAACGCGAAGGGGTGTTTCGCGTAGGGGACAGGCTGCGGTTGCATGTGCCAGATCAGGATGTGTGGGCGGGTTTGGGTGAGGTTAGGGGATGAAGCGCGCTCTGGATTGAAACTGTGTTTGGATATGTCCCGTTTTCGCGTCGGTCTTTTGAGGGCACTACGCGCCATCAAATAGACAGGATAGGGCAATGATGACGCAGCGGTCGAAAGCTACTTCAAATCCCTCACAGCTGAAATGATCTGGCGCAGAAACTGGCATAGCCGCAGGGATGTCGCCATTTTCCCTTTCATGGTTTGCTGGCAAACCATTGGCGGGCAGCGCAACACCTCAATGCCTTTGACAATCCGTGCCGCTGGCAATCAGCATTGGGCGGCAAAAGCCCAGCGGCCTTGGAACTAAGGGCCGCTTAACACCAGCACTGAACAGCACCGAGGTAGGTCAAGTATGCAGACCACCTAGATCAGGAATTTACGGGATTATTTGGAGCGGGCGGCGGGAATCGAACCCGCGTCTTTAGCTTGGAAGGCTAAGGTCTTACCATTACACAACGCCCGCATATCATGTCTGATAGCACCCGTTTGCGGGATGCTCAAGCGGGGATTGGCAGGATTAGGTGCGCGCCCGATGCGCGGTTGGAATTGACTTCGGGCGATACGCGGTGCGCTTGCAAAATACCGCGGCTGGATTTCATCAAAACAGCCGCGCCGCGCCCCGCCTCGCCCAACCATAAGGGCCAATCTTCGGCCTCTAAGATGACAGGTTCGCGGTCGTGGATATGGGCCATGTCGGGGCCAGCCGAGGTTGTCACCACGGCCAAAGTGTCCATCTCGCCCCAGCGCTGCCACGTTGCTGCAAAGGCAAAGGGCGCGCCATCGCGCCGCGTGATGTGCCAAGGCAGACGGGATTTGCCCACCCCCGCGGACCATTCGTAAAAGCCAGAGGCAGGCAGGATGCAGCGCCTTTGTCTGATTGCCTCGCGGAAGGCGGGTTTGATGGCCACGGTATCGGCGCGGGCGTTGATGATCAGCGGGCCGTCAGAGGGTGACTTATACCATGCGGGGATGAACCCCCAGCGCATAGGCCGCAGATGCCGCGTTGCAGGTTCCGTGTTTGGGCCCCCTGTCACCACCGCCACAGTCTGCGTAGGGCAAAGGTTGAAGTTCGGCCCCTGCGGCAGATCATTGGCCATGGCCGCGCCAAACAGCCGCGCCATAGCCTCGGTCGGGTGAGTGATGGTCAAACGTCCGCACATGCCGCGATGATAGCGCCCTTTGCCATTGACCAAAAGCGCAACATTGGGCAGAACCGCGTCATGATGATCTACAAAATTTTCCGCCGCCCCGAATGGGATGCGATGCGCGCAAGCGGGCAAACCCTTGGCGCGCCCGTCGATTTGGCCGATGGCTATATCCATTTTTCCACCGCCCCGCAGTTGGCCGAAACGGCTGCAAAATGGTTCGCGGGGGAAAGCGATTTGGTGCTGCTGGCGATAGATGCCGCCCGCCTTGGCGATGCGCTGAAATGGGAACCCGCACGCGGCGGCGTGCTGTTTCCGCACCTCTATCGTGCGCTGTCTATGGCCGATGTGACGTGGGATAAATCGCTGCCCTTGGGCGCATCTGGCCATATTTTCCCTGAAGGTGTGTTTTGAACCTGATCGAGCAACTGGGCCTGCGCGCGCTGCACAAAATTGATCCAGAAAGGGCCCATGCGCTCTCGCTGACGGCGCTGCGATCTGGAATTGTGCCACTTGCGGGGGAAATCTCATCGCCGCGTCTTGCCACGACTTTTGCGGGGCTTGCTGTCGGCAATCCGATCGGTCTGGCGGCGGGTTACGACAAAAATGCGGCGGCGATTGCGCCTTTGTCGCGGGCGGGTTTCGGATTTGTCGAGGTGGGGGCGGCGACCCCGCGCCCGCAATCTGGCAATGCCAAGCCGCGCCTGTTTCGCCTGACCAATGATCGCGCTGTGATCAACCGCTTTGGGTTCAACAATCATGGCGCTGATGTGATTGCCGCGCGCCTCGCTGCCCGCCGCAAGGGCGCTGTGCCCGTGGGTTTAAACCTTGGCGCCAACAAAGACAGCAGCGACCGCGCCGCAGATTTCGCTATTGTGCTGGCGCGTTGCGGCGCGCATGTGGATTTTGCCACAGTCAATGTCTCGTCTCCAAACACAGAAAAGCTGCGCGATTTACAAGGCGCGGCGGCCCTGTCGGCGCTGCTGGCGCGGGTGATGGAGACGCGCGAAGGCTTGGCCAAGCCTATTCCGATATTCCTGAAAATTGCCCCCGATTTGACCGAAGACGAGATCGCCCAAGTCGCAGAAGTGGCGCTGGGCGCAGGTATTCATGGCATCATTGCCACCAACACGACCCTATCGCGCGAAGGGTTGAGCGGCCCTCATGCGGGGCAGGGGGGCGGCTTGTCGGGCGCGCCTTTGTTTGAAAAATCCACCCGCGTTTTGGCGCAGCTGTCGCGCGCGACGCAGGGCAAACTGCCATTGATCGGCGTGGGCGGCATATCCAGCGCCGAGGATGCCTATGCCAAAATCCGCGCGGGGGCGAGCGCCGTGCAGCTATATTCCGCGCTGGTCTATCATGGCCTGTCCCTGATCCCCCAAATCGCGCGCGGTCTGGATGCGCTTTTGGCCCGTGATGGTTTTGCCACCGTGCGTGACGCCGTTGGCACGGGCCGAGGTGATTGGCTGTAACTTCCTTGCTCTAAAAATTTCCTGCGGGGTGAGGGCCATCGGCCCGAGGGGGCGCAAAGCCCTCTTTCCGCCGCGCCCAACACGCGCTACACCTGACCAAACGGGAGATATCGCGATGGAAGACGGCGTAAACAGCTTTATGACAGGCCCAGACGAGCAGGGCCGTTTTGGCAAATTTGGCGGGCGCTTTGTGTCCGAAACGCTGATGCCGCTGATCCTTGATTTGGAAGAGCGGTATGAATTTGCCAAAACCGACCCCAGCTTTTGGTCGGAAATGGAATGGCTGTGGCAACATTATGTGGGCCGCCCTTCGCCTTTGTATTTTGCCGAGCGCCTGACCAACCACTTGGGCGGTGCCAAAATCTACATGAAGCGCGACGAGCTGAACCACACAGGCGCGCATAAAATCAACAATGTGCTGGGGCAGATCATCCTTGCCCGCCGCATGGGCAAGACGCGCATTATTGCCGAAACGGGCGCGGGTCAGCACGGGGTCGCCACCGCCACGGTTTGCGCCAAGTTTGGGCTAAAATGCGTGGTCTACATGGGCGCGCATGATGTGCAGCGCCAAGCGCCGAATGTGTTTCGTATGCGCCTTTTGGGGGCGGAGGTTGTGCCCGTCACCTCGGGGCGTGGCACGCTAAAAGACGCGATGAATGACGCGCTGCGCGATTGGGTCACCAATGTGCGCGATACGTTTTATTGCATTGGCACGGTCGCAGGCCCGCATCCCTATCCCGCGATGGTGCGCGATTTCCAATCGGTGATTGGAAAAGAGGTGCGCTGGCAGTTGGCCGAACAAGAGGGGATCGGCCGCCTGCCCGACACCATTATCGCGGCCATTGGCGGCGGTTCTAACGCCATGGGTCTGTTCTACCCTTTCCTTGATGATCCATCGGTGAATATCATCGGGGTTGAGGCGGGCGGCAAAGGCGTGGACGCGCGTATGCAGCATTGCGCATCGCTGACAGGCGGTCGCCCCGGCGTTTTGCACGGCAATCGGACGTATTTGCTGCAAGATCCTGACGGACAAATTCTAGAAGGTTTTTCCATCAGCGCGGGGCTGGATTACCCTGGCATTGGCCCCGAACATTCGTGGCTGCACGACATGGGCCGCGCCAAATATGTCTCTATCACCGACGCCGAGGCGCTAGAGGCGTTTCAGCTGTCTTGCAAATTGGAAGGCATCATCCCCGCGCTGGAACCATCCCACGCGCTGGCCCATGTGATGAAAATCGCGCCCACATTGCCAAAAGACCATATCATCGTCATGAACATGTGCGGGCGCGGGGATAAGGATATCTTCACCGTCGCCAAACATTTGGGCTTTGATATGAAGGTGTAAACTTGCCGCATATCGCATGAAAAGGCGCGCAGGTTGGCGCGCCTTTTTCGTTTTTCTAGGAACTTTGGCCAGCGTAAATTTTGGTTTAGGGCTGCAAAGTTTTGATCTAAGCGGGCCTGCAATGATCAATAGCATTGTGATCAGGGTGGCGGCAGCGTGGCTGCATTGCAACCGCTCCCGATGGGCACAACGAAAGGGCTGCCAAACCTTAACGAAACCGCCGCCGAAAACCCTAGGCTGTGGCGGCGTAAAGGCGCAGAATGTCCAGTGGCACCACGGCCAATGTGGCCTGATGGGTTGCGGCCAAATTCACCTGCGGGGCCGCCCCCTCGTCATGCGCCTGCAAGAACCGCGCCGCGCATAGGCACCAACGATCCCCCGCCTTTAGCCCCGCAAATCCATATTCGGGGCGCGGCGTCGACAGATCATTGCCAAGGTATTTGGACAGGGCCAGAAATTCATCCGTCATCACGGCGCAAACCGTGTGCATCCCGCCGTCCATGTTTCCAGTATTGCAGCAGCCATCGCGGAAAAACCCTGTCAGGGGCGCGGTAGAGCAGGTTTCAAGCGGGCCGCCGAAGACGTTGACGGATGGGTGCATCGCATCGCGTATCGCCATCTAAAATACTCCCGCAAAACGATCGGGCAGGCGGTAGAATTCTTTTGTGCGCCCACCGCCGAAAAAGGCCACTTTGCCATCATGCAGTAGCTGCTGCTCGCCCAACATCTTGGCCCGAACCTCGGCCAGCTCGGCATCCTCGCGCACGGGCACGCCGCTGGCCAGCGCCTTGAAATTTTCCAGATCGCGGCCCCATGCGTGGCCCACGCTGGCGGGGTCACGATCGCCCGTCATAATCTCGCGCATCTCGCGCCGCCCTGCAAGCCGCGCGCAAGTGATGTCATAATCGAAAAAGCGCATGTGAATCAGATACATATGCGGATCCAAAACGCGGGGCAGATGGTTGTTGGCATGCCCACCAATGGTAAAGGCCGCTTCGCGGCGCATCACGCAGGGTTTGGAATAATTGGCGTTCACGCGAAAATTACGGCGGCGCGATAATATGGGCGCGTCATTGGCGATGGGTTCGGGTTCTTGCGCGGGGTTATGGATCAGTTCCAACCCCAAAGGGCACAGCGACTTTGGCGCACCTTGCACGTCATAACGCCGTAAATAGGTGGGCAAATCGGCGGCAACATCGGGATCGACAATCACCACTTCGTCCACATCACCCACAAAAAGCCAGTTGTAATAGCGCAGCATACCATTTGCGAATTGCGAGATAAACGCCCAGCGGCGGCGGTCAAGGCGAAACATTGTGGGGTCGCGCGGCAAGGTTATAATATTACACCCTTCGCCTATCCTTGCGTGTTCAGGGTCGCCCCCGTGCGACAGAATATACAGATGCTGACGACCAAATTGCGCCGCGTAATGACGCACCCAGCGTTCCAAAAAGAAATGATCCTGATAGGCCATCGTGATGGCCCCGCAAGGCTGTTTGGTTGGGTCCATTATGCCGCGATCTGCCATGCCATTCCCTTGCCGACGCTCGTTTGCACTAACATCTGCGCAATTAATTCTTTGGCAAGGGCGATTTTGCCAATGTTGCACTTTTCCTACCCCGCCGCTTTGCTTAGGCTGGCGATAGCAGTGCAGTGCAGTGGATTTTGAAATGAACCATCCCTACACCAATCTTCCCGCCGATAGATTTTGGCGCACGGGTGTGGCTGATCTGGACCCGTTGAAAATCGCGGGCCTGTGGCAGCCGAAATTCCCCATTGGGCCAGAGGCAAAGATATCTACCGCAGGGTCATGCTTTGCCCAACATTTCAGCCGCGCCTTGGTGGCGCGCGGCTATGGTTGGTGCGATTTCGAAATGAGCCCGCCGGGCCTAAGCGCCCAACTGGCCCATGATTTCAACTACGGCGTTTTCAGTTTTCGCACGGGCAATATCTATACGCCCAAAATGCTGCGCCAGTGGCTGGAATGGGCCTTTGGCGATGTTGACGTGCCGCAGGAATGTTGGGAAATGGAGGGGCGGTTTTACGACCCTTTTCGCCCCGCGATCGAGCCGCGCGGCTTTGCCAGCGCGGCTGAGGTGGCTTTGTCGCGCCAAACCACGCTGGCGGCCATCCGCAATGCTGTGCAGCACAGCGATGTGTTTGTCTTTACCATGGGGCTCACGGAATCTTGGGCCAACGTTGAAAATGGGGTGGAATATGCCGTCTGCCCAGGCACAATCGCGGGGCAGTTTGACGCGGCGGCGCATGTGTTTGTAAACCATGCCTATGGCGCATTGCTGGATGATTTGAACGCAGCGATGGCAATTTTGCGCAGCGAAAACAGCAGCTTGCAGGTTTTGTTGACTGTCTCGCCTGTGCCTCTGACAGCCACAGCCAGCGGGGCGCATGTTCTGACTGCAACCAGCCTGTCCAAGTCGATCTTGCGCGCTGTGGCGCATGCCGCCTGCGAGGGGCGCGTCGATGTGGATTACTTTCCATCCTATGAAATCATCACCTCGCCTGCCTATCGCGGCCGCTTTTTTGCACCCAACTTGCGGCAGGTTTTGCCCGAAGGGGTGGATCATGTCATGGCCAGTTTCTTTGCCGACCAAGCGGCGCAGTTTGGCGCGGCCAAGCCCGCCCCCACCAAGCCCGCCCCCGCCAATCCCGCCCCCGCCAATCCCGCCCCCGCCAAGCCCGCCTTCGCAGCCCCGCCCGAGCAATCGGACGCCGAGGCCGAAGAATTGGCCTGCGAAGAGGCGATACTCAACGCCTTTGCGCCCAGCCATGAGACAAAAGTTCCATGACCGCAGCCCCCCCAAAACTTGCCATTTTTGGAGACAGTCACTACGCCTGCCTGCGGCTGGCCGATAATGAGGGCTTGGTTGATCTATCGGGGATGGATCTGGAATATTGGGGCCATGTTGGCCGCCGCTTTCGCTTTTTAGAGTTTCGCGAAGGGGCGATCCATCCCACCGACGAGGTGACAGCGGCGCGCTTTGCCAAGTTTAACGACAAAGGGCGGACGTTTTTGCCTGCAGCGGATTTTGACCATGTTTTGTTTATGGGCTGCCGCATTGATTTGTCGCGCACATTCATCGGGATGCTGGACGCGGTGATGCGCGGCCAATTTCTGTCAACGGGACTGCGCCGTGCCATGCTGCGCGAAAAGCTAGAGAATACGCCCAATTATTCATGGGCGCGCAATATGGCGGCTTGCGGGAAGGCGCGCATCTATTTGCACTCCGTCACCCTGTTTGCCGTGGGCTGTCCGCTGTATGATCCTTTGGTCAATGATGATTTGCGCCGTGCCACGCGCGCGGCGCGCGCCGAGGTGTGGCAGTTCATTGCCGATGAAATGGCGCAAGATGGGGTGACGTTCCTGCCGCAGCCAGACCACACAATTTCGGGCGGAATTTACACCAGTTTGGATTACATCACCCACAACTCGCTGGGCGAGATTGATTTCACCCACCGCAATTCAGCCTATGGCGCATTGGTTTTTGAGCAATTATTGGCGAAAATACGCGCCTAGCGTGACGAAAAGAACCCTTGCAGCATGGCCGAGAATTGCGCGTTGTCATAGCTGCGAGGGGTGACGTCGAACCGCACCATCCGCCCGCGCGTTTCAGCGATGGCAAACCAGTCCTCTGCCATGGAATACAGGCTGTTTTCGCGCCCCACATAATCATCCCACAGCACCGTGACGGGGCGGCGGGTGTTTAAGATGGTAGCCAAAAAGCAACCCAAGCGAAACCGTCCGTCAATCAGCACAAGGTCAGGGTCCATCCGCGTCGGGTTTTGCCAAAACCCCATCGGATAGGCCCAATAGCGCCGCCAATCGTTATGGCTGGCGGGCATGCCCCATTCGCGGGTTTTGCCTATATTGGCATGACGAATGTCGATCCCGTCGCGCATCACGCCCGCGCGTGTCAGCGTGTCTATCAAATCCGCCGCCCATTTCGCATCGCTTTCAATCGAGACAATCGCCGCGCTGGTGTGGCAGGCGGCAAAGGCCGTTGATCCGCCCGACCCATATTCCAAAATTGCGCCAGCACTGCGGTAATATGACTGCACCCAGTCCGTTTCGGCGGGCGGCATCGACATTTTTGGCAAGGCAACCTCAGGGTTGGGCAGGGGCCGCGCCTCTTGTGTCGGGGGTGTTGGGTGAGAGGCCATGCTATGTCCTGGGGCGCCATGTGTTTTATGCACCCTAAGCTAAAACAAGGGGCGCGCAACCATCTGTTTCCTAGAATGAAACAATTCACTGCCTTGCAGGGAACGGTTATCTTGGGCAGAATAGAACAAATCAAAGGATAAGGGCGCTTGGTGCTGACAATTTCGCAAACTGTGCCAGAGGCTTGCCTGATTGGGGGCGAAGGGGCGGCGCTTGCGGTGGCGGTTGCGTCTTCGGGCGGGGTTTGGTTTGCCGCCCACCCCGATGAGGTGCTGGTAGAAAATGATGACATCGTTGGATGGCGCGCGCGCGTTGGCGATGCAGACTTGCGCCCCACCGCGCCCAACATTGGCGGCGCGCGATTTGGCATGGAACCTGCGGGCTTTTTGTTGCGCACGGGTGTGCATTGCGGCTTTACCCTTGCCAGCGCAGTTGTGGGTGCGTCCAGATTTACCGCGGCGGTGATTTTTGCCGCCCCTGATGACGATATTCGCAGCCTGTTTGCGCTGAACACGGGCGCATCTAACGATATGATTTTCCTGTCGGAATCGGATGGTCAAATCTTTGCCAAAGATCGCGCGGGCGGGGTTGCGGTGCATCTGCCTGCACCGCGCAGGCACGGCCGTTGGCGCATGGCGATTGTCAGTTATACGGGCCACGCGCTGCATCTTTGGGCAGATGGGGCGCAAGCGGTGGGCCAAGGCGCGGCAATCGGTTTGACGGGGCCTTTGGATTTTTTTGTGGGATGCCGCTCGAACCGTTCGGGTCTTGCGAAAACCTTGGGGGCGGGCGTGATCCGCGATGTGCTGCTGTGGCCGTCGCGCGCCCTATTGGCCGAAGACAGCGCCCCCGAACTGGCGGCGCTGCACCGCTATTTCCGATGGTCGGCGGCATGAGCGAGGACACGCCCTTGATCTTGCCGCCCGAGACGGCGCTGGGCGCAGCCTTGCCCAAGGCGCGGTTTTTGGTCATGGGCCCCGCGCAGGGCCATGGCGGGGCAAATCTGTGGTACGAGCCGCCTATGGGCGCCGCCGCGCCGCACAGCCAAGATCTGATCATCAGCTTTGACAATCTGGCCACGATTGACGAAGGCTGGCCGCGCGGCCCTTGGGCCTATCGCCGCCTCGCCCCTATCGGTGCGGCAGTCTTAGGGGTGCAAAGCCATGCAAAAGACTGGTTTCGCAATCCCGCAGCGCCCGCCATGTTGCGCGCATTGGCGGGGCAGGGGTTTTTCGATGGCTTTGCCAATATCGTGATGATTGGCGCGTCAATGGGTGGGTTTGCCGCCTTGAACTTTGCCCCCCTTGTGCCGCGCGCGCGTGTCATTGCGCTGTCGGCGCAAACATCTATGTCCAAACATATCGCCCCGTTTGAGGCGCGGTTTCCCTTTGCCGTGCGCAAATCCAATTGGGAGGGGCAGCCGTTTTTGGATGCTGCCGCTGCTATCCCCTATATCCCCGCGGCGGCGCTGCTGTATGATCCCTTTACGCCCGAGGACAGGCAGCATGCCGCCCGCATGGCAGGGCCAAATGTTCAGACCATTCGCCTAAACCACGCCACCCACGAGGCCGTGCGCGTGGTGATGAAATCGGGGGCTTTTCAAGGGCTGGTCGAGGATATGTTGGCCTACGGCTATGTGACTCCGCGCTTTTGGATGCAATATCGCGCGCGCCGCAACGTGCCAAAGTGGCAAAAGGCGATGCTTTTGCTGGCCTTGGAAAAAGGCCATCTGCGCGGTGCTTTGCGCGCGGCCAATCAAGTTCTGGCCTTGGGGGCGGCAAATGGCCTGCCCGAGGATGAGATGGTCTTTGCCCGCCGCACACGGCGCGAGGCGCTGCGCCAAATCGATATGCAAACGGCGGAGCAGACTTAAATGGACACAACCCGCGCCCCGATGATGGCAATGACAATGGTGGGCGGTGATCATTTCTTTTTGCGCCGCTGGGTCGATTATTACGGCGGCCAATTGGGGCGCGAAAACTGCTATGTCCTATCGCATGGCGGCGATCCCGAGCATCAAAAAATCGCCGAAGGCTGTAACATCATCTACCTGCCCTTTGACCCTACGCGCAATTGCTTTAACCAACGCCGCTGGCAGATGCTGTCGCGGGTTGCTTCGGGGTTTTTGCAGTTCTACAACTGGGTTTTGGTGGGCGATGTAGATGAATTGGTGGTGGTTGACCCCGCAATATCGCCAAGCCTGCGCGACTATGTCACGGCCTATAACCCCAAAAAGGGGCCAAAGGTTCTAACGCCTTTTGCCATTGAAATGGTGCATACGCCCGATCTGGAACCCGAACCCATTACGGACGGGCGCAACATATTGCAGGTGCGGCGCAATTTTCGCCTAAACGCCAATTACGCCAAGCCCTGCATCACGTCGACCACCATCGACATTGTGCCGGGTGGGCATTTTGCCAGCCATCCGCAGTTGCACCTCGACCCGCATCTATATCTGTTTCATTTGCGCTTCATTGACTATGATTTGTGCGCGGCCCGCCTTGCCACACGGCGCGCGCAGCGGGACATTCAAAGCGGCTCGCTTGAAGAGGTCTCGCGGCAAAAGACGGGCTGGGATACTGCGTGGGACACCTATATCAGCCTGTGCAAAGAAAAGCCTATTCGCGAGGATGTGGAATTTGCCGATTTCCGCGCCGAGATGCGCGATGGATGGAAGCCGAAAAAAGTGGTCTATTGGGCACCAGGCGGCGCGCGGCCCAAGGGGCTGTATTCCCTGCCCGAACGTTTCGCGTCGGTATTTTAGGGGGGGTTATGGCCAAGCCAGACAAAACAGGCGTCATCATCCGCGCAGACAACGGCGATGTGATTGGCTGGGATGAAACAGGTCTGACGCTGCACCTGTCAGACCGCGTGATCGCAGACATTGCCGCGCGTTTGGATTTGCCCAACGCCAGCGCCGCGCAGGCGGGCGCGGACTATGTCGCGCTGGATACGGATATTGACGCATGGGGCGCGCATTGGCGGGGCGATTGGCTGCATTTTACCGCCAATTTACACGGGGCGGATGCCGCGCGCGGCTATATGCGCCACAAGGATGAGGCGGTGATTTTCGCCGATAGCCATTTGCCTGTAATGGGGATTTTCGCCCTTGGCGGTGCGCGTGCGCAACTTGGCCAGCCGCTGCCAACCCGTTTCCCCTATCACCTTTTTGCCCCCGCCGATGACATTGGGGCGGCGGGTATGGGCGGCGAGGGCGAGGCGGTGTCTACACCCAGTCTTTTGCCCCTGCGCGAGATGACACACGAGGCGCTGCTGGCAGAGACCTTGCTGGCCCTGCGCAAATCGGCGGGGGCGGGGCTGCCTCTGTTCGTGCTGCGCGCCGAGACGGATATGGCCGCCAGTGCCGCCGATCTGGGCAAAGGGGCGGCCATGGCCAATTTGGAGCAGGCCTTTCAAAACCACACCATCGCCGCCGCTCGTTTAGGCCGTGCGGCCAAGGTTGCGGCGGTGTGTTTGGACTATTGCCTTGAAGATATATCGGGCGACGCTGCCGCCTACCGCGATGGCATTTTGGCAGTGATGGCGCAAATCACCCGCACGCTTGGCCGCCTTGGTGCGCCGCGCCCGATCTTTTTGACGGGGTTTGATTGCGGCACACAGGTTGTCACCGCAGGGGCCGCGCTGGATGGTCAATGGGAATTGACATGGAACCACGGCGATGCCCCCTTGATCTGCACAGGGCCTACTTACGCCTATGCGATGGATGACACGGGGCGCATGACGGATACGGGCCGCCGCACCAAGGCCGAAATCTCGGCGCAGGCGCTGCTAACGGCCGAGCAGGGGGTGAATTGGCACAGCCCGCGCATGCAGCTGGCCGAGCGGGTGGGCACTGACATTCGCCTGACTTGCGCCGCCATGGAGGGGCTGGTGATCGACGCCGCCGACCCCTTTGACGCAGGGGCATTGGCGGGGTTTCGATTGGACGGCGTGACCAATAAGGCGCAGATCAAGACGGTGGAAGTTGACCCAAAGGACAAACGCGCCGTCATCTTGCGCTGCACGGCCCGCCCCGAAGGTGAGGTATTCGTGGCCTATGCCCATGGCGCGGCCCCGCGCAAGGGCGCGCATGACTATCCCGCCAATGCGGGGGCCCTGCGCGATACATGGGCGATGGACGGCACACATGGCCTGCTGCACCGCTGGGCCTTGCCCGCGCGGCTGCGCCTGACGGATGGCGGCGCATGAGCTTTGATGCCGCCAGCATAGCGGGCGACAATATCGCCGTGATTTGGGTGGATGACATGATTGATGTCTTCACGTGGCGCAATGCCTTTGGCATCCCGATTTTGACCCCCAATTTGGACAAGCTTTTCGCGCGCGGGGTGCGCTTTGCCAATTCCTATGCCACTGTGCCGCTGTGCGCGCCTTGCCGCGCGGAACTGGCCACGGGCTTATCCCCGTTTCGCTCGGGGCTGGTGGATCTGAACCGCTTTTGGCGGCAGGTCTTGCCCCCCGAAAAGGCATGGGCCTATGATTTGCGCCGCGCGGGGTTTTACAATTTTACCACGGGCAAGGTGGACGCCACCTATCGCCCCATGCCCGAGCGATACCGCCGCGTGCTGTTTCACGAAGACGTGCCTTGCGCCGACAAGAACGGGCGCACGCGCATCAAAGAATACCTTGATCGCGGCCCCGGCATTAAGGGCGTGAACCACCCAAATGACGATGGTAGCCAAGACAAATATTTCTACGATTTCGATGTCGCGCAAAACGCGATCGACCATCTGGGCCGCGCCGATCCCAACCGCCGCCATCTGATGCAACTGGGATTTAAGCATCCGCATTACAATCTGGAATGCCCTGATCGGTTTTACCAGATGTATGACGCAGCCGCGATCCGCTGGCCCGAGATTGCCGCCGCCGAAGATTACCACGGCCCCCAACCCGGCTTTGCCGTCTATGAGGCCGCCTATATCGCCAATGGCAATTGGACACCCGAAAAGGCGGGCGATGAAGGCTGGCGGCAAGTGGTGCGCGCCTATTTTGCGGCCATTTCCCATGTTGACCATGAAATTGGGCGGTTTTTGGACGCGCTGGCCGCCTCGCCCTTGGGCGATAAAACCACGGTGATCTTCCTGTCTGACAATGGGTTCAACCTAGGCAATCACGACAGTTTCCATAAAATGAGCCAGTGGGACAGCGCAGCGCATGTGCCTTTTTGCATCGCCTCGCCGCGTATGGCGCAAGGCAGCGTGGTCGATACGCCCGTATCCTTGCACAATTTCCCCAAAACGATCATGCAGCTGGCAAACCTGCCGCCGCGCCCCGATTGGGTGTCGGGGCAAAGCCTGTTGCCGCTGATTGATCCCAGCTTTGGGGCATATGATTATTCCAAATCCCCCGTCACGGCGGTGTTTGGCACGCTGTCGGTGCGCCCTTCGGTGGCGGGGTATCAGCAGTATCGCTACTTCCGCTATCCCAATGGCGAGGAACACATCTACGATCTGGTGGCCGATCCAGGCGAGACGACAAACCTTGCCGCCAGCGCCCCGCTGGATTTTCTGCGCGCCGAACTGGTCAAGGGCGCGCTGGATTTGGGACTTGATCTGCGCGGCTGTGAAAACCCTGCTGATGGGGTGAATGCGATGATGGCGGTCGATGGGTCGGTCGTGCTGGAAGGCACGCGCGGCGGTGACAGCTATTGGGCTTATGGCGCAGATGCCGAGAAAATCCGCGAGGCCAAGGACGGCGGCAATGACACGCTGTGGTATATGGGCGGGCCAGATAGTTACGTTCTGCATTGTCCGATGAATGTGGAAAATATCCGCATCGCGACCGTTGTTGCGCGCAATGAGACCGAACCGCGAAAAGAAGGGCGCACCCTGCGCATCGTCGCCCATCCCGATAGCCCCATCCATTTTGAAACCTCTGAACGGGTGCTGGTTGATCTGCGCGGATCGCGCGGCAATGACGTGCTGATTGGCCCCAAATATGGCGGAGCCAGTTTTTACGGCGGCGAGGGGGACGACCGCCTGATCGCCATCGCCAAACTGCCCAGCTCGCGCCACGCTTTTTACGGCGGCGCTGGTAACGACCACCTAGAGGGCGGCGGCGGGCGCGATATTCTGGACGGCGGCACGGGAGATGACACGATTTACGCAGGCGCGGCGCGCAACCAGATTTTTGGTGGCCACGGCAATGATTGGATCGAGGGGGGCGACGGCGGCTTCCGTCATCCACACAGGGCCGGGGCGCAATCGTGTGAGGCTGGGCAAGGGCAATGACACGGTGCATGTCGGCACGGGTGTGTCCCATGTTGCCACTGGCGGCGGCGAGACGGTGTTCATCCCCGCCTATGGCGGCGTGACGCTGGTGGATAAATGGGCGGCGGGGCAGGTTTATGACTTTAGCCAATGGCCAGCCGCCCCCCACATCACTCGCCACGGTGACGTGGTGGAATTCACGCTGGGCCTATCTGTGCTGCGCGTGTTGGGGGTTGAGGCTGGGGCCGATGTGGCGGGGCAAATACGCTGGGGCGCGGCGGCGGGCCCATAAGTTTGCGCGAATGGCGTTTCCCATGCCTGCGAACGCGTTCGTCTTGGCCGATTAGGCATTGAGCTTGTCGCCGCTTGCCTCTTTACTGCGCGCCAGCAACATACCCATTCTCGGAGCCGTAATGACCGCCCCTATCCCGACCTACGCCCTGCGCGTGCAATGCAAGTCCAAACGCGGCATCGTCGCCGCCATTTCGGGATTCTTGGCCGATCAGGCCTGCAACATCACCGATTCGGCGCAGTTTGATGATACAGATACGGGCAATTTTTTCATGCGCGTCAGCTTTCGGTCTGAAGGCGGGCAGGATCTGGCGGCGCTGCAATCGGCCTTTGCGTTGGTGGCTGAAAAGTTCGCCATGCAGGCAGATTTCTTTGACGAAACGGTCAAACGAAAAGTGGTGATTATGGTCTCGCGCTTTGGCCATTGCTTGAATGATCTGCTCTACCGCTCGCGCATCGGCGCGCTGCCCGTGGAAATTGTGGCGGTGATCTCCAACCATATGGATTACCAAAAGGTCGTGGTAAATCAGGATATTGCCTATTATTGCATCAAAGTAACGCCCCAAAACAAGGCGCAGGCCGAGGCGGAGCAGATGCGCATTGTGCAGGACGCTGGCGCGGAATTGATCATTCTGGCGCGCTATATGCAGGTTTTGTCAGACGAGATGTGCCAGCGTTTTTCGGGGCGGATCATCAATATTCACCACTCATTCTTGCCCAGCTTTAAGGGGGCAAACCCCTATAAACAGGCGTTTGAGCGCGGCGTTAAACTGATCGGGGCGACCTCGCATTACGTCACCGCCGATCTGGACGAAGGCCCGATCATAGAACAAGACATCATTCGCGTGACGCACGCCCAATCGAACGAGGATTACGTTAGTTTGGGCCGCGATGTCGAAGCGCAAGTGCTATCACGCGCCATCCACGCCCATGTGCGGGGGCGGGTGTTTATCAACGGGCATAAAACGGTGGTGTTTCCTGCAAGTCCGGGGAGTTATGCGAGCGAGAGGATGGGGTAGGGGGGTTAACGACCAAAGCCAAACCATCGCGGCGTTTTCGCCTTGAAGGTGCGATACGACTCGCCATGTTCTTCTGCCAAAACCGCCTCTTCAGTGTTAACCTGCGTATTTGCCGGTACACGCAAATAATGCAAACGCCACCGCGCCAAGAACAGATGCTGTGGTTAGCAGGACGCCCAAAATTAGTAGTCCTTGCCCGACGAAAGTTTGGATTTCGGCTATAGCCCGGTAAAGCCCAACCGAAACCAATGGCCCGACTGCCCCTTTTCGAACGCCCACGCGCCAAAGCCCCATCGACAATTGCGCGCCGAAAGCCAGCAGTGCACCGATATTGCAAAAGATAAGCCCCATAACGTCAACGCTCAATCCAACGCTATTTCGATCAAAAGCGGGGGTGAAGCAGGTTCCAACTCAGGGCGAACGCGGCCAAAGCAAGCGCAAGTCGAAATCCAATGGCCGCCCATCGATCACGCCCCTCGGCCGGAACTCCAAGCAACCATATCCGCCCGCCTGATGCCTGCGCGGCAATCCTGCCGCCCCAGGAAAACAGCACTAGGTATGATATCAGCGCAATAAGAGCAGAAAGTGCAAATGCGTTTTCCATTTCCCCCTCACCCACATTTCGAATTCCCGCACGATCCGCAGGTCATACACCCTTCTACCATCCGCAGATCAAACGATCCGCAGCTTTGGCAGCTGGCGCGGGGGCCGTCCCCTACCGCCAGAACCTGCGCTTTGGGGTCGGATTTCAGGCCCAGCCCTTCGCCCGCGATAAACCCGATCGCCACCAGATGCTGTTCGATCACCCCGCCGATGGCGGCGAGTATCGACGGGATATAGGCCCCGTTCACCCATGCGCCGCCGCGTGGGTCGAACACGGCTTTCAGCTCCTCCACCACAAACGACACATCCCCCCCGCGCCGAAACACGGCGGAGATCATCCGCGTCAGCGCCACTGTCCATGCAAAGTGTTCCATATTCTTGGAATTGATAAACACCTCAAACGGGCGGCGGTGGCCTGCGATCACGGTGTCATTGATGGTGATATAGAGGGCATGTTCGCTGATCGGCCATTTCACCTTATAGGTTGCGCCCTCCAACGCGGCGGGACGCTCCATCGGTTCGGACAAGTAGACCACTTCGCCCATCGGTTGCGTCTGTGGAATGGCAGGTTTGGCATCTGACACCGTCAGCACAGACCCCGTCACAGCATTTGGGCGATAGGTGGTGCAGCCTTTGCACCCCATATCCCATGCGGCCATGTAAACTTGGGCAAAATCGTCAAAGCTGATGTCTTCGGGGCAGTTGATGGTTTTGGAAATCGAACTGTCGATCCACTTCTGCGCCGCCGCCTGCATTTTCACATGATCCAGCGGCGGCAGGGTTTGGGCATTCACGAAATAATCGGGCAGAGGGGCATCGCCGTGCAATGCGCGCCATTTGGTGACGGCGTAATCCACCACTTCTTCCTCGCTGCGCGTGCCGTCTTTTTGCAGCACTTTACGCGTGTAGGCATAGGCGAACACGGGTTCGATGCCCGATGACACATTGCCCGCATACAGCGAAATCGTCCCCGTGGGCGCGATGGATGTCAGCAGCGCGTTGCGGATGCCATGCTGCGCAATCGCGCCGCGCACATCATCATCCATCGCCCGCATCGTGCCAGAGGCAAGGTATTTTTCCGCGTCAAACAGCGGGAAAGCCCCTTTTTCGCGGGCCAAATCCACGCTTGCCAAATAGGCGGCGCGGGCGATGGCGTGCATCCAATCTTCGCATTGTTTTGCGGCGGCATCGCTGCCATAGCGCAGGCCCAGCATCAGCAGCGCATCCGCCAGCCCCGTCACGCCAAGACCAATGCGGCGTTTCGCTTGCGCCTCGGCGGCCTGCTGTGGCAGCGGAAAGCGGCTGGCATCAACGACGTTGTCCATCATCCGCACGGCCGTGCGCACCAGATCATCCAGCGCAGAGGCATCCATCGCGGCGGCGGGGGTAAAGGCATCCTTGACCAGCACGGCCATGTTGATGCTGCCCAAAAGACAGGCCCCATAGGGCGGCAGGGGCTGCTCGCCGCAAGGGTTGGTCGCGGCGATGTTTTCGACATAGTTTAGGTTATTGGCGGCGTTGATACGGTCAATGAAAATCACGCCCGGTTCGGCAAAATCATAGGTGTTGCGCATGATGCGGTTCCACAGATCACGCGCCTGCAGGGTGCGGTAAACCCGCCCGCCATGTGTCAGCTCCCAAGGGCCATCGGCCTTGACCGCGTCCATGAACGGGTCTGTCACCAGCACCGACAGGTTGAACATGCGCAATCGGGCGGGGTCGCGTTTTGCCTCGATAAAGGCCTCGATATCGGGGTGATCGCAGCGCAAAGTGGCCATCATTGCCCCGCGCCGCGACCCCGCCGACATGATTGTGCGGCACATTGCGTCCCAGACATCCATAAACGACAAGGGGCCAGAGGCATCGGCGGCCACGCCCTTTACCTCGGCCCCGCGCGGGCGGATGGTGGAGAAATCATAGCCAATGCCGCCGCCCTGCTGCATGGTCAGCGCCGCCTCGCGCAGGGCATCGAAAATCCCGCCCATGCTGTCGGGGATCGTGCCCATGACAAAGCAGTTGAACAGCGTGACCGAGCGCCCCGTGCCAGCCCCCGCGATAATGCGGCCAGCGGGCAGGAATTTGAACCCTTCTAGGGCTGCGTAAAACCTAGGCTCCCACAGGGCAGGGTCCTTTTCCACGCTTGCCAAATCCTTGGCCACGCGCGCCCAAGTGTCTTGGACAGTGGCGTCAATCGCCGTGCCGCCCGCGTCCTTTAGGCGATATTTCATATCCCAGATTTGCTGGGCAATCGGCGCGGAAAATGCGGACATGTGGCCCCCTTGGCAGCAGCGTAAAGGTGGTAGGAATAATCGGCAAAGACGCAAGATAGCGGGGGATAACCCGCAGGGCAAGCCTTGTTGCGGGCGAAAGCGGGGCTATGATTGTGGCACTGGGGGAATCGTGAAACATATCAACATCATCAAACTTTGCGTGGGCTGTGAGAGTATCCAAGACCTTTTGGATTGGCGCGCCGCGCACGCGCACCTTTGGCCCAAAGGCACGAATGTCCATGTCACGCGCATGTTCCCCAAACGGGTGGACGAGGTGTTGTCGGGCGGCAGCCTGTATTGGATCATCAAGGGCGAGGTCGTGCTGCGCCAGCGCATCCTTGATCTGACCGAAGTGCAGGGCGGCGATGGTATCACCCGCTGCGGCATTGTGATGGACGCCGAAGTAATCCGCACCCATCCCGCCCCGCGCCGCGCCTTTCAGGGCTGGCGTTATCTGTCTCCCGAAGACAGTCCCCCCGATCTGCCCGCAGGGCGCGAGGCCGAGGCGCCGCTGCCGCAAGAATTGGCCCGCGCGCTGGCGGAAATGGGCCTGAGGTAAATGAACAACCGCGCGCTGATTGTCGCAGCGCCCGTGATCTTTTTGGTGCTATGGTCGGCGGGCTATGCCATCGCCAAGCTGGGGCTGACCTATGCCGAACCCTTCACCATGCTGGCGCTGCGCTACGGGATTGTCGTGGCGATTATGGCCGTGCTGGCCCTGTTTGTGCGCCCCGCCTTCCCGCGCCGCGCCGCCGATTGGGGGCATCTGGCGATTGTTGGATTTTTGATCCAGTTTCTTTATTTCGCCGTGGCTTGGGCGGCCTTTTTGGCGGGCATGCCCGCAGCCCTTTTCGCCATCATCGTCTGCTTGCAGCCGATTTTGGTGGCCTTGGCTGCGCCGAAATGGGTGGGGGAAAGGGTGGGGCTGATGGCTTGGGTTGGCCTTGGACTTGGCCTTGCGGGGGCGGTTGTCGCCGTCATGGCGCGCGGCAATGCCGAGGCGGCGACCCCGCTGGGTCTTGGCCTATCAGTGCTGGCGCTGTTTGGCATCACTGCGGGCAGCCTGTGGGAAAAACGCTTTGGCTGCGATCATCACCCGATTGCCAGCAACCTTATCCAATATGCTGTGGGCTTTGCCTGCACCCTGCCAGCGGCGCTGCTGTTTGAGACAATGCATATCAACTGGCAGCCGCAGTTTATCGCTGTGATGGCCTATCTGATTTTGGGCAATTCCCTGCTGGCGATGACGCTGTATCTGGCGATGATCCGCGCGGGCGAGGTGGCGCGCGTGTCCGCCCTTTTCTACCTTGTGCCTGCGCTGGCGGCCCTGTTCGCTTGGCCCATTTTGGGCGAGGCGATGCCCCCTGCGGCATGGGCGGGCATGGCGCTGGCGGGGGTGGGCATTGCGCTGGTCGCCCGCACGCCAATAGGCGCGAACCTAAAGCCCCAGCTTTTCCATCAGCCGCGCCCGCGCGCCCTCTAGCCCCGTCCAATCGGCGCGCAGACTGGCGTAGAGCGTGGCTTGGCTGGCGTGAATCAGCGCGCCTTCCAGCACGCGCAAATGGTTGGCGCGCAGCGTCTCGCCGCTGGATGTGATATCGGCAATCGCCTCGGCTGCCCCGTTTTTCACCGTGCCTTCGGTCGCGCCTTGGCTATCGACCAGTTGATAATCGGCCACGCCTTGGGCCGTTAAATAGTCGCGCACCAGCCTGTGGTATTTGGTGGCAATGCGCAGTCGAAACCCGTGCGCCGTGCGAAAACCCGCGCAAGCCGCGTCCAGATCGTCGATACTTGCGACATCAATCCAGACATTGGGCACGGCGATGATCAGATCAGCATGGCCAAAGCCCATGAGGGCCAGCTCCTGCGCCTGCATCTGCCAATCGGGCAGCTTTTCGCGCAGCAAATCGCTGCCCGTCACGCCCAGATGGATGCGCCCCGCCGCAATCTCGCGCGGAATCTCCCCCGCCGACAGCAGCACCAATTCCACGCCGTCCATGCCATCGACTGCGCCCGCATATTCGCGCGCATCCCCCGATGGGCGCATGCTAAGGCCCCGTGCGCCGAACCAATCGAACGTCTGCTCTTGCAGCCGCCCTTTGGAGGGAACCCCGATTTTGATTGAACCGCTCATAGCGCCCCCCGTAGCTGCGCCACAAGATGCGGGCGGATGACGCCGCCCACGGCAGGGATAGACCGCCCCGCGCCCAAAACCGCCGTCAGCGCGTCATAGCGCCCGCCGCTGGCATAGGGCGGCAGGCCCGCAGCCCCCGTGAAGGTAAAGACAAAACCGTCATAATATTCCATGCTGGCGCGGCCAAGGCTGGCCTCAAAGGGTAGGGTGTCCACCTCGACCCCGCGCGCGCGCAGCGCGTCCAGCCGCGCGGCAAAGCGGGCCACGGCAGGGGCAAGGCTGGGCATTTGGCCCGCAAAATGGTGCAATGCCGCCAGCGCCTGCGGGGCAGGGGCAGCGAGGGCCAATAGGTTCGACAGCAAGCCCGCCTCGGCATCGGGAATGGGCGCGGCATCGGCATCACCCAGCAGCGCCTGCGCGCGGGCGATGATCTCGCCCTCGCTGCGCAGACCAATCATCGGGCCAGCAGCGGCGATTTGCGCAGGCAAATCCCCCGCATTCAGACGTTCCAGCAGGGCTGCGCGGGCAGGGCTGGCGGGCGTGCGGGCAGAGAACCGATCTAGCAGCGCGCGAAACCGCGCGGGCCGCCAAATGTGGCGCATCAGGGCTGCGCGGCGCGCGGGGGTGGTGGACAGGCCCCGCACCGCCGCCGTTAAAATGCCAATGTCCCCCGTCACGGCGCGCAGGGGCAATCCCTCCAGCGCGCGGGCGATCAGGGCGAAGACCTCGGCATCCGCGCCTTCGGGGTTGGCGCGGTCGAAAAGTTCGAACCCGACTTGGGTGTATTCAGACGGGCGGGCGGCATCGCTAAGGTGGTCTTGTTTGCGAAACACCTCGCCGCGATAGCAATAGCGCGCAGGATCGGCCCCGCCCGCCATATGGGCCTGCACCACGGGCAGGGTGAAATCGGGGCGCAGCATCATCTCGCCGCGCACAGGGTCCAGCGCGGTGTAGGCGCGGGCGCGGATGTCTTCGCCGTATAGGTCTAGGATCGTCTCGGCAGGCAATAGAATATCGGCGTCCACGGGAACCGCGCCCGCAGATTGAAAATAGCTGAACAGCCGTTCAGCCTCGGCTGCGATCTGCGCCTTAGTGACCATTGGCCAGCATCTTTTGCACGGCGGCAACCAACTCGCTGCGTGGCACTTCCACCTGCGCGGGGCGGCCTTTCCATTCCTCTAGCGTTGCAGTTTGGGCAATTTGCGCGCCCGCGATCAGGTCTTTCAGAACGATCGTTCCTTTTGCCGCCTCGTCCCCGCCTTGGATCACGGCGATAGGGCTGGCGCGCTTGTCAGCATATTTCAATTGGTTGCCAAATTGCTTTGGGTTGCCAAGGTAAACTTCGGCGCGGATACCTGCGGCGCGAAGTTCCCCAACCATGGCCATGTAATCGGCCATGCGATCACGATCCATCACCGTCACAACCACAGGCCCAGCGCTGTCTTTGGCCCCGCGCCCTTTGGCCGCCAGCGCGGCAAGCAGGCGGTCAACGCCAATGGAGACCCCCGTGGCAGGCACGGCTTGGCCCGTGAACCGCTTGACCAAATCATCATAGCGCCCGCCGCCCGCAACCGAGCCAAACTGCCGCTTGCGCCCTTTTTCATCTGTGATTTCAAAGGTTAACTCGGCCTCATAAACAGGGCCAGTGTAATACCCCAGCCCGCGCACTACGCCGGGGTCTAGGATAATTCGATCAGCGTCATAGCCTTGGGCGGCCAGCAAGTCCGCGATGAAGGACAGTTCTGCGACACCTTCAGCGCCCATTTCGGACGCGCCGACCAAGTCGCGCAGACGGGATAGCGTTTGCGCGTTCGTGTGCTGTTTGGCACAAACGAACCCCAAAACAACCTCGGCCTGCGCGGCGCTTAACCCCGCGCCTTTCGTAAAATCGCCGCTTTCATCCTTGCGCCCCGCGCCCAGCAGCGCGCGCACGCCGTCTGCGCCTAGGCGGTCGATTTTATCAATCGCGCGCAGGACAATGCCGCGTTCCTCAGCGAATTTCGCAGGATCGGAAGGGTCTAGCACGCCTGCCACCTCCATCACGCCGTTCAATACTTTACGATTGTTCACTTTGATGACGTAATCGCCCCGCGCGATCCCTGCCGCCTCCAGCGCGTCCGCCAGCATCGCGCATATCTCGGCGTCCGCCGCCACTGATGGCGCGCCCACGGTGTCTGCATCGCATTGGTAGAACTGGCGAAACCGCCCTGGCCCTGGCTTTTCGTTGCGCCAAACGGGGCCAAAGGCATAACGGCGGTAGGGGGTGGGCAGATCATTGCGGTATTGTGCCGCTACGCGCGCCAATGGCGCAGTCAGATCATAGCGCAGGGCCAGCCAGTCTGCCCCCTCGTCCTCATTTTCTTGCCAGCCGAACACGCCTTCATTGGGGCGATCCACATCGGGCAGGAACTTGCCCAAAGCTTCGACGGTTTCCACGGCGCTGGTCTCCAAGGGATCAAACCCATAGCGGTGATAGACATCCGTGATCGCGGCCAGCATATCGCGGCGCGCCAGCACCTCGGCCCCAAAATAGTCGCGAAACCCGCGCGGGGGTTCGGCGCGGGGGCGGCGTTCGGCCTTTGGTTTTTTCGCGTCTGGCGCGGGGGTTGTCATGGCTTTGCCCTTTGGTTTTACTGCAACCTGCTGTAGCGGATGCAAAACGGGGGGGCAAGATGACCGATACAACTGCCTTGGAAGAACGCATTGCGCATTTGCTGCGCGCGGTGGATGATTTGTCTGACATCGTGGCCGCACAGGGGCGCGAGATTGACCGCCTGACGCGGCTGACCGAAATGCTGGCGCTGCGCGAGGCAGAGCGCGAGGAGACGGGCCTTGATGCCCCCGCCGCCAATGTCCGTCCGCCCCATTGGTAGACCCTTGAAAGCGCGCGCGTCAGGGGCCACATTGCGGGCATGACCCAGCTTCCCGCCGCGCCAAACCCCGATTTGCACCGCGAAATCGACGCGTTGGCGCGCGAGTATCGCCGTGCCGCTGGCCCCGTTATGGCGCTGATGCAGCGGCTGGGCGGCACGGTGGAGCATCAGCTTACCCGTCTGCCCGCGCCTATCCGCGCGCAGATCGAGCGAGGGGTTATCTCTGCGCTGACAGGCGCGCATCATCTGGCCGCGCAAACCGAGGGCGGCCCCAATTTGGGGCGCGGCGGGGTTATGCTGGCGGCGATGGCATCGGGGGCGGCAGGGGGGTCTGGCGGGCTTGCCACCTCGTTGGTCGAGCTGCCCGTGACGGTGACGGTATTCCTGCACGCCATTCGGGCCGAAGCGCGCGCTGCGGGGTTTGATCCAGATGAGGCGGGCATCCGCGCCGCCTGCCTAGAGGTGTTTACCGCCGCAACCCCACTCGCCGAGGATGACGGTATGAACACCGCCTTTCTGTCGGCGCGCATGGCGGTGACGGGGGCGGCGCTGCATAAGGTGATTGCCACCGTCGCCCCGCGCCTTGCGCTGATCTTGGGGCAAAAACTGGCGGCGCAAACCGTGCCCGTTTTGGGCGCGGCATCTGGGGCGGCGATCAACGCGGCCTACTTGCGCTATTTTCGCGAAATTGCCCGTATCCGCTTTGCGCTGATGCGGCTGGCGCAGGCCCACGGCGGCGAAGTGGTGGCAGGGGAATTTGCCCGCGCCGCCACGCCGAAAATCACCCGCGCAGGTTAGCCCTTTGCGGCCAGCCAATCGTTCAGAACAGGGCGCACCGTTTCCGCCCCCTTCATGCGCGCATCGTCAATCACCGCGCGCACCGCTGCCAAATCTACGCTGCGCAGCATTTCCTTAACTGGGCCGATAGAGGCAGGGCGCATCGACAGGTTGCGCAGCCCCATGGCGGCAAAGGCCAGCGCCTCTAGCGGGCGGCCCGCATCTTCGCCGCAGAACGACAGCCTTGTATTGCTGGCCGCGCAGCGCGCCACGATGAATTGCAAGAATGTCAGAAAAGACGCGTTCAAAACGTCATAGCGTTTGCGCACGCGCTCATTCTCGCGGTCGGCGGCAAAGAAGAACTGCTTTAGATCATTGCCGCCAATAGAGACAAAATCGACCATCTGAAAAAACGCATCGGGCGCATAGGCCAGCGATGGCATTTCCAGCATTGCGCCGATTTCCAGCTTGGCAGGCACCAGATGGCCCAGCGATTTTTCGCGGTGCAGCTCGCGCAGCAGCAGGCTACGCGCGGCGGTGAATTCGGCAAATTCCGCAATGAACGGGAACATCACCGTTAGGGGGCGCCCTGCTGCTGCGCGGATCAGCGCCTGCAACTGCATCCGCAAAACGCCCGGCTTGTCCAGCCCCACACGGATCGCGCGCCAGCCCATCGCGGGGTTTGGCTCGTCTTGCGGTTTCATATAGGGCAGCACCTTGTCCGAGCCGATGTCCAGCGTGCGAAAGGCCACGGGGCGGCCCTGTGCTGCCTCGATCACGCGGGTATAAAGGGCGGCCAATTCTTCGCGCCGTGGCATTTGGCTGCGGATCAGGAACTGCAATTCGGTGCGAAACAGCCCCACGCCTTGGGCCCCTGACCCAATGAGAGAGGGCAAATCAGCCATAAGGCCCGCGTTCATATAAAGGCCGATCGCCACTCCATCGCGGGTTGTTGCGGGCAAATCGCGCAGGCCCGCAAAGCGTTCTTGCGCAGCGGCCTGCATGGCGATTTTGTCGCGAAACGCGCCTGAAATTGTCTCTTCGGGGCGCAGGTGCACGATGCCCTGATCGCCGTCGACCAAAATCGCATCGCCGTTCAGCGCCTCGGTCGTGATGCGGCCTGCATGGATCACCAGCGGAATGGCCAGCGCGCGGGCGACAATCGCGGCATGGCTGCCGACCGAGCCTTCCTCCAGCACGACGCCCTTCAACTTGCGCCCATAATCCAGCAATTCGGCAGGGCCGATGTTGCGGGCGACCAATACGGGGTTTTCGGGCATTTCTGCGCCCGTGTCGCTGCCTTGTCCCGTCAAGATACGCAGCAAGCGGTTCGAAAGATCGTCCAGATCATGCAGCCGTTCGCGCAGATAGGCATCTGGCACGTTTTGCAGGCGGGCGCGGGCGGTGGATTGTTCTTTGGCCACAGCCGCCTCGGCGGACAGGCCTGGTGCGATGTCCTCTTCCATCCGCCGCAGCCAGCCGCGCGAATGGGCAAACATGCGGTAGGCTTCCAGAACCTGCTTTTGCTCTTTGTCCAAGGATTGCGCGGCCAGCAGATCATCGACGGAAACGCGCAATTCGCCCACGGCGGCGCGGATGCGCTCTAATTCATACAAAGGGTCATCTGCGACAGGGTTGGTCACGACGACCCGCGCCTCGTGCAGCCAAACGCGGCCCTCTGCCGCACCTTCTTGACCTGACCCCCCGCGAAACAGCACCGGCTGCTTGTGCAACAGCGCGCATAGCCTCGCCCTCGCCCCGCAAAGGCGCCCAGTTCCGTCATTTCCGCCAGTACCATGGCGACAACTTCCAAAGCGTCCACCTCATCTTCGGAAAATTGGCGCGCGATCTTGGATTGCACCACCAGAACGCCCAGCTTTTCGCCCACCCGCTGAATGGGCACGCCCAGGAACGAAGAATAAATCTCCTCGCCCGTTTCGGGCATAAAGCGAAACCCCTTTTCAGCGGGGGCGTTGGCGGTGTTCACAGGCAGGCCCGTGCGCCCCACGCGGCCCACAAGCCCCTCGCCCATGTTCATGCGGGTTTGGTGGACGGCGGATTTGTTCAGCCCCTCGGTCGCGCACAGTTCCAGTGTTTCGGCATCGCGGAACAGGTAGATCGAGCAGACCTCGGTTTGCATCGAATCGGCGATCAGATGGGTGATCGGGTCCAGCCGATCCTGCCCTTCCGCTTGATCGCCAGACTGTCGCGCAAGCGGCGCAGCAGTTTGCGGCTGTCGCTTTCGGTACGTTCGGCTGGTCCTGCTTTTGCCCCTTGTCAGGGGGGGACAGGCGCTCAGTTGGCGCTCGAGCGCGCTGGGCGAGTCATGGCCGCGTTGCGTCCACTCCCCGGACGCAGGCCGTTTCAGGCCTTTGTCCAGCCCAAAGGCATCATGCAGGGCCTGAACCGCCAGTTCCATATATTTCCGGTCGATCAGCACCGAAATCTTGATTTCCGACGTGGAGATGACTTTGATGTTCACATTTTCAGCCGACAGCGCCCTGAACATCGTGGCCGCCACGCCTGCATGGCTGCGCATCCCGATGCCCACCACCGAAATTTTGGCCACATCTGCGTCTACGACCAGATCATCATAGGCGATCGTGCCCGCCGCGCGCGGCCTCTTCCATCGCCTTTTGCGCGCGCAGCACCTGATTGGTCGGGCAGGAAAAGGTCATGTCGGTGACCGGCCCCGCCAGACTCGCCCATCTTCGGATATGTTCTGCACGATCATATCCACGTTCACCCCCGCATCGGCCAAAGGGCCAAAGATGGCGGCGGCGATGCCCGGGCGGTCGGCCACGCGCACAAGGGTCATCTTCGCTTCATCGCGGCTGAATAGGCCACGCCAGAGACGACTTTCGATTCCATGATTTCATCCTCGTCACAGACCAGGGTTCCAGAGTTTTCATCGGTGTCCTCGAACGAGGACAGAACCCGCAGCCGCACCTTGTAGCGCATCGCCAGTTCGACCGAGCGGGTTTGCAGAACCTTGGCCCCTAGGGATGCCAGTTCCAGCATTTCTTCAAAGGCGATCTTATCCAGCTTGCGCGCCTTGGATGTGATGCGCGGATCGGTGGTATAGACCCCGTCCACATCGGTATAAATATCGCAGCGTTCGGCCCCAAAGGCTGCGGCAAAGGCCACCGCCGTGGTGTCCGACCCGCCGCGTCCCAGCGTGGTGATACGGCCTTCGCTGGAGACGCCTTGAAAGCCTGCGACCACGGCGCAACCTTGAAGCCTTCGGCGAATTTGGCGTCGATATTGTCGCGCGGGATCGATCGACGAACCGCGCCGCCGAATGGGCGGAGGTGGTGTTGATCGGCACTTGCCAGCCCTGCCAGCTGACCGCGCCGGAACATCCATTTCCTGCAAGGTCAGGGCCATCAGCCCCGCCGTCACATTCTCGCCCGACGACACGACCGCATCATATTCGCGGGCATCAAACAGGGGCGAGGTGCCTTCGACCCAAGCCACCAGTTCATTCGTCTTGCCCGACATGGCAGAGACGATGACGATCACGTCATAGCCGCGCTCAACCTCGCGCTTGACCTTTTCAGCCGCGTTTTTGATGCGGCCCAAATCGGCCACCGAGGTGCCGCCAAATTTCATCACCAGAACAGGCATCATATGCTCCGCTTTCATCTGGCCGCGTCATAAAGGGGCGGGGGCGGGGGTGCAAGCCCTGATACGGCGGTGCTTTGGCGCGGGCGGATAGGTATTTGGGCCAAAGTGAAAGGGTTGGGTCAGTCTTTGGCCAAAGCGCGGTGCGCGATGTCGCGGCGGTAAAAGCCTTGCGGCCAGTCGATTTTCGCGGCCATGTCATAGGCGCGGGCATGCGCCTGGGCCAGGCTATCGCCCCGCGCGGTGATGTTCAAAACACGCCCGCCATTGGCGATGATCTGCCCGTCTTTTTGCGCCGTGCCCGCGTGAAAGATCATGTGGTGGCTGTCTTCGGGCAGGGCGTCCAGCCCGCCAATACTGCTGCCTTTTTCATAAGACCCGGGATAGCCATTGGCGGCCATGACGACGGTGATCGCATGATCATCGGCCCAGTTGATTTGCATCTTGTCCAATGTTCCCGTCGCGCAGGCAAGCATGGCGTCCAGCGCTTGGCCACCAAGGCGCATCATCAAGACTTGGGTTTCAGGATCGCCAAAGCGGGCGTTATATTCCACCAAGCGGGGCGCGCCGTTGTCTATCATCAGCCCTGCGTAAAGCACGCCGCTATAGGGCGTTCCGCGCCGCGCCATCTCGCGGATTGTGGGCAAAATGATCTGATCCATCGCCGCCTGCGCAATCGCATCGGTCAGCACGGGGCGGGCGAGATAGGCCCCCATGCCACCCGTATTGGGGCCAGTGTCGCCGTCAAAGGCGCGTTTGTGGTCTTGGGCGGTGCCGATGGGCAGCGCATGGGTGCCATCGGTCAGCACGAAAAAGCTGGCCTCTTCGCCCGCCATGAATTCTTCAATCACCACCTCGGCCCCAGCTGCGCCAAGCGATCCGCCGAACATATCGTCAATCGCTGCCAGCGCCTGATCGAGGGTTTCGGCCACGACCACGCCTTTGCCAGCCGCCAGCCCATCGGCCTTGATCACAATCGGCGCGCCATGCTGCAAGACGTAGTTGCGGGCGGCTTTGGCGTTGTCAAAATGGGCATAGCGCGCGGTCGGCGCGGCGCAGGCGTCGCAAATTTGCTTGGTGAAGGATTTGGATGCCTCTAGTTTGGCGGCGGCGGCAGATGGGCCAAAGGTCAGAATGCCAGCGGCGCGCGCGGCATCGGCCACGCCTGCGGCAAGGGGGCCTTCGGGGCCGATGATCAGAAAATCAATCGCCTCCTCCGCGCAAAACTGCACCACATCTTCGCCCGAGACGATGTCGATGTTTGCGATTTCAGCAATCTGCGCAATGCCCGCATTGCCAGGGGCCACGATCAAACGGCCCGTTTTGGGGTTTTGCAGCACCGCCCATGCCAGCGCATGTTCGCGCCCGCCCGATCCCAAAATCAGAATATTCATCACGCGCCCCCGCTTGGCCTTTGGCTGATCGCGTCATAAGGTGGGGGGGCGTATCGTGCAAGGTGGCCAATGGATTTGTTCGAAGACCCCCCCGCGCCCAGCGGCAACAGCCCTGAATTTACCGTCTCCGAGCTGTCGGGCGCGGTGAAACGGGTGATCGAGGGCGAGTTTGGCCTTGTGCGCGTGCGCGGCGAGGTGGGCCGCGTGTCGCGCCCTGCCTCGGGGCATGTGTATTTTGCACTGAAAGATGATCGCGCCACCTTGGATGCCGTCAGCTGGAAGGGGCAAGTGTCCAAGATGCAGGTGCGCCCCGAAGAGGGGATGGAGGTTATCGCCACAGGCCGCATGACCACCTTTCCTGGCCAGTCGAAATATCAGTTGATTGTCGAGGATATGGCCCCCGCAGGCGCGGGCGCGCTGATGGCCATGCTGGAAAAGCGCCGCGCGATGCTGGCCACTGAGGGGCTGTTTGACGCTGCGCGCAAGCGGCCTATCCCTTATTTGCCGCAGGTGATTGGCGTTGTCACCTCGCCCTCGGGCGCGGTGATTCGCGATATTTTGCACCGTTTGCGCGACCGTTTTCCCCGCCATGTGCTGATTTGGCCCGTGGCTGTGCAGGGGCAAAATTGCGCGCGCGAGGTGGCGGCGGCCATTCATGGGTTTAACGCCCTGCCCGCAGGCGGGCCAATTCCCCGCCCCGATGTGATCATTGTGGCGCGGGGCGGCGGCAGTTTAGAAGATCTTTGGGGCTTTAACGAGGAAATCGTGGTGCGCGCGGCGGCAGGCAGCGCCATTCCGCTGATCTCGGCGGTGGGGCATGAAACGGACACCACGCTGATTGACTTTGCCTCGGATCTGCGCGCGCCAACGCCGACGGCGGCGGCAGAGCTGGCGGTTCCTGTGCGCGCCGATCTGATCGCTTGGGTCGATGGGATGGGCGCGCGGATCACGCGGGCGCAGGCGCAGGGGATGGGGCAGCGCGGTCAAAGGCTGCGCGATTTGTCCCGCGCGCTGCCCCGCGCCGACAAATTGCTGGATGCGCCGCGCCAAGATTTTGACAGCAAGGTTTTGCGCTTGGGCAATGCGCTGGGTCTGATGGTGTCGCAAAAATCGGGGCGGTTGGGCGCAGTTGGGGCGGGGCTGCGCCGCGAGACCCTGCGCGCCTTGGTGCAGCGCAAAGCGGGGCTGCTGCGCGAGGGGTGGGCGCGGCTGGACGCAAAATTCAACGCTGATGCGCAGGGGCGCAAACTGCTGCTGGCCAGTCTGTCCAATCGCCTGCCCAATGCTTTGGCGCGGATGCTGGGGGATGGCGCGCGCAAAACGGCGCAGGGGCGCAGCGCCCTCGCGGGGCTAGAGGCGCGGTTGCACGCCGCCCCGCGCGCGCGGATCGAACGGCTGGCGCAGCGGCTTGACGCGCTGGAACGGATGCGCGCTACGCTTGGCCCAGCCGAGACCCTCGCGCGCGGCTTTGCCATTGTGCGGGTGGATGGAAAGGTGGTGGCGCAAGCCGCCATTGCCCAAAGCGCGGCAAGTTTGGACATTCAATTCGCCGATGGTCACGCCCAAATCACGCGCGGTGAGGGCGGCGCAAAGCCCAGCCCCAAACCCACAAAACCCATCGTCGGGCAGGGGAGCCTTTTTTGATGCTTAACCCAGATTTTCAAACAACGCTGACAGATTGGATTATCGCAACGGTGGCCCGCCACGCCCCCGATGCGGGCCACCGCTCGATGTATGGCGGGCTGGTCTTTGAACGCGAACTGGGCACGCCCAAGACCTGCGTTTGCGGCATTTACGCCTACACCGAACATATCAGCATGGAATTCACCCATGGCGCGCAGCTGGCCGATACCATGGGCGTGCTGGAAGGGGGCGGCAAGCATCGCCGCCATATCAAACTGCGCAGCATGGGTGATATTTTGGCCAAGGATGTCGAGGGTTACATCGCCCGCGCCTTTGCATTGGGAGAGGCGGCATGAAGCTAGGCTATACCATCATTTACGTCGCTGATGTGCCCGCATCAGTGGCCTTCTACAGCGCCGCCTTTGGTTTGACCTGCCGCTTTCAAACCCCCGAGGGCGACTATGCCGAAATGGACACGGGCGGCGCGACGTTGTCGTTTGCGCGCGATGATCTGGCGGGCAGTCATGGGTTTACCTATGCGCCCAACCGCGCCGATTTGCCCGCCGCAGGGATCGAAATTTGCCTGATCTGCGATGATGTCCCCGCCGCCTTTGACCGCGCTACCTCGGCGGGCGGCGTGGTTGCTGCCGCCCCGCAGGTCAAACCTTGGGGGCAGACCGTGGCCTATCTGCGCGATGTGAATGGGGTTTTGGTCGAACTGGCCACGCCAATGGGCTAGGCCAATGAGCTATCCTAGCGAGACCTAGGATTTACAGCAAAACATCCGCGGTCGTCGTCGCGACCTTTAGCGGCACAGCCACCGCAGCGCAGCCTTGCAAAAATACCGCCGCGCAAATCATAATCATACCTTTAGTCATATCGTCCTCCTCGTTGGCGATAGGTGTAATCGCGGGGCGCAGCGTTTCCAAGGGTGGAAATGGGGCTAAATTTGCTGTGCAGAGGATGGCGGCAAAAGCCAAGGCTTTAAATGCGGGCGAATGGCGCGTTTCCAAACGGGTGGGAACAGCGCGATAGTGCAGGCCAGCGGCAGCGGCCACGGCAGGCGCGGGGCGTCGGTTTCACTCGGCAGGCGCAGCGCGGGGTAGGCGCGCGCGGGGTGGGCGTGATGGTCGGAATGGCGCGGCGCGTTCACCATCATCGCCGATGAATACCACTGCGGCGCATTCCACGAATGACGATCCTGCACAGGTTCGTATTTTCCATTTGGCCCCATGTGACGGCTAAGGCCGTAGTGCTGCACATAGTCGGACAGCATCAACTGCGCCTGCGCCGACAGTGCCAGCCCCGCCCATATCATCGCGCCCAAAGCCCCGCCAAGGATATAAGCCAGCGCAAGGCATAGCGCCGATGTGCCGATATAAATGGCATAGGGATGCAGCCCCTGCGCGCCCGATCTTCGTGCGCGCAGATCGTTTTCGGCCTTGTATCCGCGCGTAAAACTGCCCGCCCATGCGCGCAAGAAAAAGCGGTAGAACCCTTCGCCTGACCGCGCGGTATTGGGGTCTAGCGGGGTGGCGGCATGGGTGTGGTGGACAAGACGATGCGCCGATGTGTGATGGCCAAACAGCACGGCAGAAAACATCCCCGCCCCCGCCCAAAACAGCGCGCGCGGCGCGCGGTGGATCAATTCATGCGCGGCGGGGTTGCTGATTTGGCCCAGCCACAAAGACGCGCCCAGAAAGAGGCCGATCTTATCGCTTAGCGCCGCCGCACCTGCCAGATGCGCCACGATCAGCGGAAGCAAGGTGAGATGCAGCAGCGCCAGCAGCGCCAGCAGCGTATCCGCGCCCGGAAACTCGGCGCCTTCTGGGGCATTTCCCATGAAAAGGGCCGAAAAACGGTCCATCACGGCGGCAAAGGCAGTGATCGCCAATAGGCCAGCCCAAGCCGCTACCCCGCCCCATACCATCCCCGCGATCAGCAGGCTAGGGGGCATCAGGGCGGCCAGTGAGAACAGCCAAAGGGGCAGGGCGCGTTGCATGGGGCAAATGTAGCACAGACGCGCGCCAATGCCAGTGCGGCAAAGCGCAGCTGTCTTGCCCTTGGCCCGCCTTGCCCTTGGCGCTTGGATTGACTAGCTAGATATTGGCGGGGGCAATTTGCCCTTTATGCGCCCCCAATGCGTCTTAGAGGTAGCCCATGTCCTTTTTCACCAAACTGCGCGAACGGCTGACGCGGTCTTCTGGCAAGATCGGCGCGGGTTTGGATGATTTGGTTCCCACTGAAAAGGGCCTTTTGGGCGGGATTCTGGGCGGCGAGGCGCGGGCAAACTTTGATGACGCCATGCTGGAATCGCTGGAAGATATGCTGATTTCCGCCGACATGGGGCCAGACACGGCGGCGCGGGTGGCGGCCAATGTCGCGGCAGGGCGGATGGGCAGCAAAGTGTCGACATCTGAATTGCGCCGCGCTTTGGCGGGCGAGATTGCCCGCATTATGACCCCCGTGGCGCGCCCAATGCCGATCTACCCCAAACGCCCGCAGGTGGTGCTGGTGGTGGGCGTGAACGGGTCGGGCAAGACCACATCAATTGGCAAACTCGCCAGCCAGTTCAAAGCGGCGGGAAAGTCGGTTGTGATCGCGGCGGGGGATACATTCCGCGCAGCGGCGGTCGAGCAGTTGCAAGTTTGGGGCACGCGTGCGGGCGTGCCTGTGCTGACCGCGCCTGAGGGGTCAGACCCCGCCTCGCTGGCCTTTTCCGCGATGGAGCGCGCCGAGGCGAGCGGCGCAGACCTTTTGTTGATCGACACGGCAGGCCGTTTGCAAAACCGCGCCGATTTGATGGAGGAGCTGGCCAAAATCGTGCGCGTGATCCGCAAGAAAGACTCGTCAGCGCCGCATAATACCCTTTTGGTGCTGGACGCCAGCACGGGCCAAAACGCGGTGTCTCAAGTCGAAATTTTCCGCAAAATCGCCGATGTCTCTGGTCTGATCATGACCAAACTGGACGGCAGCGCCAAGGGCGGGGTTTTGGTGTCTTTGGCCGATAGGTTCGGCCTGCCCATTCACGCGATTGGCGTGGGCGAGCAGATTGACGATCTTTCCCCCTTTGACCCTGACGATTTCGCCCGCGCCCTGACGGGGCTGGATGCCTAAGCGGTGTCAGACTGGCTAATCTCCCTTGAAGGCACGGTTGCGGGGCAGCATTTGGCGATGGCACTGGCGCTGCTGGCGGCGGTGCTGCACGCGCTGTTTGGCGCGCTGCAAAAGGGGCGGTTTGATCCTTGGGTCACGCGCGGGGCGGTGGATGCCAGCTATGCGCTGATGGCCGCGCCTTTTGCGCTGTTCATCGTGCCATGGCCCGAACGGTTTATGTGGCCGATTTTTGCAGGTATGGTGGTGATCCATGTCGCCTATAAGGTGCTGCAAGCCAAGGCTTACACATTGGGGGCCTATACGGTGGTTTATCCCGTCGTGCGCGGCACGGGGCCGCTGTTCACGGTGCTGGTCGCAGGCGCGGTGTTTGCCGAAACCTACACGCGCGCGCAATGGCTGGGGGTTTTGCTGCTCTCGGGCGGGATCTTGGGGCTGGCGGGGTATAATTATCGGTTTTTGACCGTGGGGCGCGCGACGCTGCTGCCCGCGCTGGGGTTTGCGCTGGCCACAGGGGTGATGGTGGCCGTTTATACAACCTATGACGCGTGGGGCATTCGCGCCACCGCCGACCCGTTCACCTTTTTGGCTTGGTTTTTCTTTTTGGACGGGCTGGTGATGCCCATCGCCACTCGCGCGCGGATGATGGCCCTGCCGCGCAAGGACTTGCCCGCGCTGGCGCGGCTGGGCTTCATTGGGGCGATTGTCGCCCTTTTCAGCTTTGGCGCGGTGATGCTGGCGACAAGGCTTGATAAAGTGGGCGAGGCGGCGGTACTGAGGGAAACCTCTACTGTCTTTGCTGCCCTGATCGCTTGGGCGGTTTTGGGCGAAAAGGTGGGCTGGGCGCGGGCCAGCCTGATGGCGCTGATCGCGCTGGGCGCTGTGGTGATGGAATTTGGAGGCTAAGACATGGCGAAACGTGATGTGCATCCGCTAGTGAAATTGGCGCTGGAAATCGGGCCGATTTTTGCCTTTTTCATCGCTTTTGGGCGGATGAAGGACAACACTTATACGGTTTTTGGCACTGAGTATTCGGGGTTCATAACCATTACGGCGGCATTCATCGTGCTGATGGTCGTGACCACGGGTATACTTTGGGCGCTGACGGGAACGCTGTCAAAAATGCAGATCACCTCGCTGGTATTGGTTGTGGTGATGGGCGGGCTGTCGGTTTGGCTGAATGACGAACATTTCATCAAGATGAAGCCAACCCTGCTGTATCTGTTTTTTGCCGCTGTTTTGGGCGCGGGTCTGCTGCGCGGGCGGTCATAGTCTGCGCGATCTGATGGATGCCGCTTTGCCCTTGAAACCCGAAGGGTGGATGATCTTGACGCGCCGATTGGCGCTGTTCTTTGCGGCGCTGGCGGTGGCAAACGAGGCGGTCTGGCGGCTGATGTCAACTGAGGCTTGGGTCAATTTCAAAACCTTTGGCCTGACGCTGGCGATGTTTGCATTCTTTGGCACGCAAGGGCGGCTGTTTGCCAAATATTCCAGCGAAGAGCAAAAGGACAAGGCCTAGGCCCGCGCCCGATTGACCGCGCCGTGCCTTGCGGCTATTACGTTTTTGTGGCGATTTGAACCTCATTGCGGGCCACGTTAAACACTCCGCTAAAAGGGTCAGGGTTTATGCCCCGAAGCCCATGGGTTTCGGGGTTTTTTATTGGGCAAAGGGGCCAGCGATGTCAAAGGATTGGAACACGCGCACGAAACTGGTGCACGAGGGCAGCCGCCGCAGTCAATACGGCGAGATGGCCGAGGCGATTTTCCTGACCCAAGGCTTTGTCTATCCCGATGCCGAAACCGCCGAGGCGCGGTTTGTGCAATCGGGGGATGACGAGTTTATCTATGCCCGCTATGGCAACCCCACCACCCGCATGTTTGAAGAGCGCATCGCGTCCCTAGAGGGCTGCGAAGATGCCTTTGCCACGGCCAGCGGCATGGCGGCGGTGTCGGGCGTGCTTATGGCGATGCTAAAGGCGGGCGATCATGTGGTCTCGTCCCGCGCGCTGTTTGGATCGTGCCATTATGTGCTGGACGAGGTGCTGCGCCGTTATGGGGTAGAAGTGACCTTTGTCGACGGGGCCGATCTGGACGCATGGCGCGGCGCAGTGCGGGCGGGGACAAGGGCGGTGTTTTTCGAATCTATGTCGAACCCGATGCTGGAACTTGTTGATATTCGCGGGGTCGCTGAAATCGCCCATGCGGTGGGCGCGCTGGTGATTGTCGATAACGTCTTTGCCACACCGATCTTTAGCCGCGCGGTCGATCAGGGCGCGGATGCCGTGGTTTATTCCACCACCAAACATATTGACGGGCAGGGCCGCGCGCTGGGCGGGGTGATTTGCGGCACGCGCGAATTTATCCGCAAAACGGTCGAACCCTATATGAAGCACACAGGCGGCGCGATGTCGCCCTTTACCTCGTGGATCATGTTGAATGGCATGGCCACGCTGGATCTGCGCTGCCGCGCGATGGAGGCCAGCGCCACCCGAATCGCCGCCCATTTCGACGGCGACGCGCGGCTGAATTTCCTGCGATTCCCCACTTTGCCCAGCCATCCGCAGCACGCATTGGCCATGGCGCAGATGGGCGGGGCGGGGGGCACGCTGGTGACCTTTGATCTAAAGGGCGGCAAGGATGCGGCCTTTGCCTTTTGCAATGCCTTGGAAATCATCAAAATTTCTAACAATTTGGGGGATGCGAAATCCATCGCAACCCATCCTGCCACCACCACCCATTCGCGGCTTTCCGCCGAAGAAAAAGAAATGCTGGGAATCACCCAAGGGTTGATTAGACTGTCGGTCGGGCTAGAGGATGCGGGCGATCTGATCGCTGACATATCCCGCGCCTTGGATGCTGCCGCTGGGTGATCCAAAGGGGGAATTGCGGCGTATCTATTGCAGTGCGGTTGTATTTAGGCCGTCAAAGCATAGATGATCTGCCACGGTGCAGCGTAACGCAAGGGATACGGCCATGAACATCCATTTTTCTGACAGTGCAGTGACCCCTTCCACAGACGAGGCGCAGCGTGCGCTGGACGTTTTGCGCACATGGGCCGCCCGTGCCAGCGAGGCAGAAATTGCCGCCCTTGACCCCAGCGCGTTGGCGCTTTTGGGCGGGGGCTATCCTGTGATGTCGCGCGATTATCCCGCGGGTTTTGCTGTGACCGACGCCTACAAAGACAGCCTGCCCGATCTGCAAAATGGCCCCGCCAGCCTGATCCGCGGGGCAAAGCAACAAATCCAGCATGTCGGCATTTCCAATTTCCGCCTGCCCTTGCAATATCGCAGCAAATCGGGCGCGCCTGTGGTTCTGGAAACATCGGTCACGGGCACGGTCAGCCTAGAGGCCGAGAAAAAGGGCATCAACATGTCGCGCATCATGCGCAGCTTTTATGCCCATGCGGACAAGGAATTTTCCTTTGGCGTGATCGAGGCGGCGCTGGATGATTACATGCGCGATCTGGGCAGCTTTGATGCGCGCATCCAAATGCGCCTGTCCTACCCGCTGCAAGTGCCGTCCTTGCGGTCGGGGCTAAAGGGCTGGCAGTATTACGATATTGCGCTGGAATTGGTCGAAGTGGCGGGCGTGCGCAGCCGCATCATGCATCTGGATTTTGTCTATTCCAGCACCTGCCCCTGCTCGCTGGAGCTGTCCGAACATGCCCGCATGACGCGCGGACAGCTGGCCACCCCGCATTCGCAGCGCTCGGTCGCGCGCATCTCGGTGCAAATGCAGGGGGCGGATGTTTTGTGGTTCGAAGACCTGATCGAGATCGCCCGCAACGCGGTTCCGACCGAAACGCAGGTGATGGTCAAGCGCGAGGACGAGCAGGCCTTTGCCGAACTGAACGCCGCCAACCCGATCTTTGTCGAAGATGCCGCGCGCAGCTTTTGCGCAGCCTTGCAGGCCGATGCGCGCATTGGCGATTTTCGCATTGTCGCCAGCCACCAAGAAAGCTTGCACAGCCATGACGCGGTATCCGTGCTGACCGAAGGGCCAACCTTTGCCAGTGCATCCCTAGACCCGCGCCTGTTCGCCAGCCTGTATCACGTGGGATAAGGGCGCTGCCCCTTGGCGCGTTTACCGCAAGTTATTTTCCAGCAAGGCCGCACGCCGCGTGCGCCTAGCGATCAGCTATCCGAATTGACGCGCGCGTGATAGCGGCGTAATCGGTTGGCATGATCGACCTGCGGCCAATCTTTTTTGTTCTGGGGCGCATTTTGTTGGCGCTGGCGTTGTTGATGCTGGCGCCTGCGGTGCTCGATATGCAGACGGGCGATGCGGCCAACGCCCGCGCCTTTGTGCAAAGTGCGGTGATCACGGGGGCGCTGGGGGTGCTGCTCTCGCTGGCCACGGCAAATTCTTTGGCCGCGGGGCTTGGCGCGCGGCAGGCCTATTTGATGACAGTGGCTATTTGGGCCGGCGCGCCGATTTTCGCGGCACTTCCGATGATGATGGGCGCGCCGTATTTGTCCCTGACCGACGCCTATTTCGAGGCGACATCTGGCATCACCACAACAGGCGCAACGATGATCTCAGGTCTGGCTGATCTGCCGCGCGGCCTGCTGCTGTGGCGCGCGATTATGAACAGTTTCGGCGGTCTGGGCATTGCTTTTGTGGCCATGATCTTTTTGCCCGTGCTGCGCGTGGGGGGGATGCAATATTTCAAAACCGAAGGGTTTGACACCTTTGGCAAGGCGCTGCCCCGCGCCAAAGACATCGCGCGCGGCCTTGTGCTGGTGTATTTCGGGTTAACGGTGGTCTGTGTCATCGTCTACCGTCTGCTGGGCATGCCGCCCCTAGAGTCGGTGGTTCATGGGCTGACAACCATGTCGACGGGTGGATTTTCGACCAATGACGCCTCTTTTTCCAATTATTCTGGCGCCATTCATTACACCGCTGTGGCCTTTATGATTGTGGCCAGTTTTCCTTATATCCGCTATGTGCAGCTGCTGAACGGGCAGGCGGGTGCGCTGCTGAATGACAGCCAAATTCGTGCCTATCTGCGCTGGATTGCAATGGCGGTGGGCATCGTGGCGCTGTGGCAAACTTTGACCAGTGATTTGCCGATCGAGCCTGCGTTTCGCCAATCGCTGTTCAACCTTGTCTCGGTCATGTCCTCGTCAGGGTTTGGCATTGGCACCTTTTCCACATGGGGGGGGCTTGCCTTTGTTGTGGCCTTTGTCGTGGGAATGATCGGGGCCTGTTCGGGGTCAACTGCGGCGGGGCTATCGGTGTTTCGTGTGCAATTGGCTGCATCAGCTTTGTTGGCGGCGCTGCGCCAGACCTTGCGGCCAAACCGCATCGACCCCGTTCGATACGAGGGAAAGCGCGTTGAGGATGACGTGATCGGCGGGCTGATATTGTTCATTTCGGGGTTTGTGTTGCTGCTGGGGCTGTTGTCTGTCAGCCTTACTTTGACGGGGCTGGACAGCGATCAGTCCTTGTGGGCGGCGTGGACATCGCTGGCCAATATTGGCTATGGGATGGGCCCCGTTGTGGCGCGCACGGGCACGTTCATCGAATTTCCTGATGCGGCGGTTTGGATATTATCGCTGGCCATGCTGCTGGGGCGGCTGGGATTGCTCGCGATATTGGTCGTTCTTTTGCCGCGCTTTTGGCGGGCATGACCTGCGGCCTAGGGCCAACAGGCCACTTGCACCGTCATGCCCATCGCGCTTGCGTTCACGGTATCGACAGATGAGGTTTCGGGCGGCGCGCTCTCGCCATCGCTAACCCCCGCTTGGGCAAATAGCGGCGCAAGCGCAGCCATATCCAGTGCCAGCGCGGTTCCCTGCGGAAGGGTTTTGCCCCCCAGCTGTGCGCCAAGGATCATGCCTGTCAGCCTGCCTTGCGCGTCCAATGCAGGGCCGCCGCGATCATGCGTTGTCACATTTGCCGATAGGATAAGCATCCCCGCCTCGCCGCTTGGCCCGCCGATGGCCTGCACGGTGCCTTGGGTCAGAACAGGTGCGGGCAAGCCTTTGGGCAGCGAGTATCCCGCCAGCAGAACCTGCGTGCCAAGGGCGCTGCTTTGCGTGGCGGGCTGTGCCACGGCCAAGGGGGAAAGTGGGGCCAGCGGGCGCAAAATCGCCGCGCCAATGGCACCATCGGTGGCCAGCACTTCGGCCTCTGCCGCGCCATCAAGGGTTATCTTGCCGCAAGCCGCAACGGCATCGGCAACCGTCAAAACCATGCCATTTGCATCCACAAAGACCCCCGAAACGGTGGCGCTGGGCTGTTTGACGGCCATACCCGCCAAAACCCCGCTGCGCAAAGTGTCGTCCAGTGGCACAAGTCCAGGGTCAAGCACTTGGTCGCCTGTGCTGCGGAAACTGGTCTCCATCACCGTTAAAATCCGCTGTGCTATGTCGTTTTGCGCTGGGTTCCACAGCAGCATATAGCCCTTGATTGCGCCCTTGCTGGCGCGGGCTGTGGCAAATGCGGCCTTGTCAGGCGATTGTCCGTTTAGGACAAAACTGCCATCCCCCAAGGTGCGCTCGCCCGCGTTTGGCACAGAATCCAGCGTTTGCAGCAGATCATAAAGGCCCGACAGCGTGCTGGTATCGCCTGGCTCGGAAATCAGCAAAAGGCGCAGGTCTGATCCGTCTTTCGCGGTGAAATGCGCAAACGGCGGCTCGTAGTGGTCAAAGGCCAGTAAGGCGGCGGGTAGGGAAAACTCGACCCCCGCCTCGCCGTCGGTATAGGGGGCAAAGCCAAAGGCGGCCTCGTCGGCGCGGTAATTGGCCAAAAGGGTGGCGCGTTGCAGCGTGGTCAAAACACCCGTGGGCGCATAGCCCATCGCCGTTTGCCATGCGGCCATTGAGGCGCGCGTGCCGCGCCCAATGCTGCCATCCAGCTTGCCATCATAATGGCCATACCATAGCAGGCCAGCCTGCAACTGCGCCTTTTCCTCGCGTGATAGCGCGCCCTCGCTGGCCAATGCCTCGCTTTCGCTTTCGTCTGCGGGGGGCGCGGCGGGTGGCGGGGCGGGGGGCGCTGGCTGTTCGGGTGTGGTCGCGGCAGTGGATGTTTCGGGCACAGGTGCGGCGTCGGTGGTGGCGGCGTCGGTAGAGGTGGCGGCCACTTGCGCCGCGCCGACGGGCCAGAACTGCGGCCCATGACCGCTGCCATCTGTCAAATAGGCATCAGACGGAATGCGCCCTTCGGCCTTTAGGGCGGCCATGCGCCCTGCCGCCTCGGCGGGGGCAAAGGGGCCCATGGTGATCAAATACCACCGTGCCCCCAAGGCAAATCCTGCGATGGGCGACAATTGCGCTTCGTAAGCGCGCGCGCGGTCTTCGGCAAGCGACAAACTGGGAAGGGCCTCCAATTGAATCCATGTAGGCACCTCGCCCGTCGCTGCCCCGTCTTGGGCCATGACGGGGGCTGCAAGCCCTATCACGGCTGCGATGACCGCGCCTTTGATCCAGGCCCAAATCTTTTGCGGTGCTGTCAATGTCTTACGCATGCCGATACCCATCTGCCAAGCCCGCCGCCAAAATCCGCGCGGCGCTGTGATTTGGGTGAAACTGGCATGGCCGCTGCCATTGCGCAAGACGCCCATTTGCACGGATTGCCGCCTATGCGTCCAGTATGCGCCCAGTATGCGCCCAGATTGCTGCATTGACCCCGCGCGGCCCAATGCCTATGGAAAGGCAACGCATCACAAGGTTTATTTGCATGAGCCAATCCGCCCAAATCCCCGCCGCTCCCCGCTCGTTCCAAGAGATTATCTTGCGGCTGCAAACCTATTGGGCGGCCAAAGGCTGCGCCGTGCTGCAACCCTATGATATGGAGGTGGGGGCAGGCACCTTTCACCCCGCAACCACCTTGCGCAGTCTGGGCACGAAACATTGGGCTGCGGCCTATGTGCAGCCCTCGCGCCGCCCAACCGATGGCCGCTATGGCGAAAACCCCAACCGCTTGCAGCATTACTATCAGTTTCAAGTGATCATCAAACCCTCGCCGCCCGATCTGCAAGATTTGTATCTGGGCAGCTTGGCCGCGATCGGCCTAGATCCACTACTGCATGACATCCGCTTTGTCGAAGATGACTGGGAAAGCCCGACCCTTGGCGCATGGGGCCTTGGCTGGGAGGTGTGGTGCGACGGGATGGAGGTATCCCAATTCACCTATTTTCAGCAGGTCGGCGGCCATGATTGCCGCCCCGTCTCGGGCGAGCTGACCTATGGGCTGGAACGTCTTGCGATGTATGTGCTGGGCGTTGATCACGTCATGGATATGCCGTTCAACGATCCATCTGCGCCGATAGCCCTGACCTACGGCGATGTGTTTTTGCAAACCGAACAGGAATATTCGCGCCACAATTTTGACGGCGCCGATACCGCCAAGCTGTTGCGCAATTTTGAAGAGGCCGAGGCGGAATGCGCCCGCCTGTTGGATTTTCCCGCCATTGACCCCAAAACGGGCAAGACGATTATCATGGCCCATCCTGCCTATGACCAAACCATCAAGGCCAGCCATTTGTTCAACCTTTTGGATGCGCGCGGCGTGATTTCGGTCACCGAACGGCAGGCCTATATTGGCCGCGTTAGGGCGCTCGCCAAGAAATGCGCCGATGCGTTTCGCCTGACGGATGCAGGGCGCGACGCTGATGGGGCGGCATTGTGAAGGCGGGTAAAGTCGTGGCAGCTGGTTTTGTGGGCATTGGGGTTGTTACGGGCGCATCCATGTATTGGCTGCAACAATACGCCTTTTATGTGCCTGTGCAGTTTGTCCCCTCGCAGGAGATTCTGCTGACGCCCATCGTATCGGGCGTGGCGGAATCTATTTTGGTCGAAGACATCCAAGGCATCGACGCCACGTCTAGCCCGCTGCGCTTTCGCGCCTGTTTCACCACGCCGCTGACGCACGCGATGCTGACCGAAACCTACATGCCCTATCCCAATGCCGTGCCGCTGAACGCGCCTTCGTGGTTTGACTGTTTCAATGCCGCCGAAATTGGCGAGGCGATCAAAGAGGGCCAGGCGCTTGCCTTTTTATCGCAAGCGCAAATCGCCCCGCAGATCGACCGCGTTGTGGCGGTGTTTCCCGATGGGCGCGCCTATGCTTGGCATCAAGTTGTCCCCGAACTTGGCACCGATTATTCGGGCACGCCGCGGCCCGCGCCCCAACCCGCAGCGCCCCAACCCGCAGCGCCCCAAACCAACCGCCCCAAATACCCCAAAGGTAGATTGATATGGCCGACCTTCTGATCGAACTGTTTTCCGAAGAAATCCCCGCCCGTATGCAGGCCCGCGCGCGGGAGGATTTGAAATCTTTGGTCACGAACGGCCTTGTCGAGGCGGGGCTGACCTATGCCTCTGCGGGGGCATTCTCTACCCCCCGCCGCCTGACGCTGGCGATTGAAGGGCTGTCGGCGCAGTCCGCCGCCACGGTCGAGGAACGCAAAGGCCCCGCCACCACTGCCCAGGGTGCCGCGCTAGAGGGGTTCTTGCGCAGCACGGGCCTGACGCGCGATCAGCTAGAAATTCGCGATGACAAAAAGGGCCAAGTTTACTTTGCCGTCATCAAAAAATCGGGCCGCCCCGCCGTCCCGATCATTGCCGAGGTGCTGGAACAAACCATCCGCAATTTCCCATGGCCCAAATCCATGCGCTGGGGCAGCGGCGCGCTGCGCTGGGTGCGCCCCTTGCATTCCATTCTGTGCCTATTGTCAGATGAGGCGGGTGCGCAAGTTGTCCCCGTCACTGTCGATCACATCACATCGGGCAATACAACGCGCGGCCACCGTTTCCTTGCGCCGGATGCCTTCACCGTCACCAGCTTTGACGATTACGCCGCCAAACTGAAACGCGCCTTTGTGGTGCTGGACAGCAGCGAGCGCGAAGCCGCCATCTGGCAGGGCGCGCAGAACCTTGCCTTTGCGGCGGGGATGGAGGCAGTCGAGGATCGCGCTTTGCTTTCCGAAGTCGCAGGATTGGTCGAATGGCCCACCCCCCTGATGGGCCGCATTGATGAGGGGTTCTTGCACCTGCCCGCCGAGGTGCTGCAAACCTCGATGCGGGAACATCAGAAATTCTTCTCCGCCAAAAACCCCAAAACGGGGCGGATCGAGGGGTTTATCACGGTGGCCAACACCGCCCCCACTGACGGCGGCGCGATGATTTTGAAGGGCAACCAAAAGGTGCTAACTGCCCGCCTGTCGGATGCGCGATTTTTCTGGGAAAACGATCTGCGCGTGGCCAAGGCGGGCATGTCGGAATGGCTGAACGCGCTGGATAGCGTGACCTTTCACAACAAACTGGGCAGCCAAAAGGCGCGCATTGACCGCATCGCAGCCCTCGCCCGCGAAATCGCGCCCAAGGTCAAGGCGGATGCAGACCTTGCCGAACAAGCCGCCCGCATCGCCAAGGCCGATCTGCGCAGCGCGATGGTCGGCGAATTCCCCGAATTGCAGGGGCTGATGGGCATGTATTACGCACGGCAGGCTGGCCTGCCAGATGCCGTGGCCAACGCCGCCCGCGATCACTACGCCCCCCTTGGCCCCACCGACACCGTGCCAACCGATCCCGTTTCCGTCGCCGTGGCGCTGGCCGATAAAATCGACACGCTGACAGGCTTCTGGGCGATTGACGAAAAACCCACGGGGTCAAAAGACCCTTTCGCCCTGCGTAGGGCTGCGCTGGGGGTTATTCGGTTGGTGCTGGGGAATGGGCCTGGACTGCGGCCTTAGGGTTAGTGATGCTCTGCCATGGTAAAGGGTACTTTCGATACGCCACGTTTCAATGCTGAAACATGCTCTGCGGCGCACAGGATTCAAGTAGATGTAGATCATGATGCGCAAAAAGGCCGTGTGTCCAAGGACATATACTTTGCAGCAAACGGCATAGCGTGCGCCGACGATGATCGCCGACCTCCTCTCCTTCTTCCACGACCGCCTAAAAGTCTTCCTGCGTGACCAAAGCATCCGCCCCGATATCATCGAGGCCTGCCTTGCCATGCCCAACAATGACGATCTAACGCTCCTCGTAAACCGCGCCCGCGCACTTGCCGCGTTCTTGCAAACCGACGACGGCACCAACCTGCTGCAAGGCGTCAAACGCGCCACCAACATCCTGACCCAAGCAGAAACCAAAGACGGCGTTGAATACTCCTACGGCCCCGACATAAAATACGCCGAGACGGACAGCGAGCGCGCCCTGTTCGCCGCTCTTGATACGGCCGAGGCCGCCATCACCCCCGCCATGAAAGCCGAAGATTTCACCGCTGCAATGGCCGCGATGGCCGCCCTGCGCGCGCCGATTGATGCCTTTTTTGAGGGTGTGCAGGTCAACGCCGATAGTGAAATCCTGCGCCGCAACCGCCTGAACCTTCTGCACCGCATCCGCGCCATCTGCGCGGGCGTGGCCGATTTTTCCAAACTCGACGGTTGACCGTTTCTTTTCTTGCCAAATATCCCACGGGGGGAGACTGCGCGCGTGCGCGCAGGCGGCGGGGGTGTGAAACCCCCGCTGCTGCCCTAAACACTTGCGCCAATCGTCCCCCCGTGTATTCTGCACCTGCGAAATCGTTTCCGCCAAACGCATGCAATCGCAGAAAGCCCCGCAGAAAGCCCCAAAGTGCCCGAATTTGCCCAGATCACGCCAACCGCCCCCATTTTGACCGCCGCCCATGGCTGGCGGGCGAAGTGTTTGCAGCGCATGATCCGCATTGACATGCCCGTGCCCAAATCCATCGCCCTGCCCGCCGCCACCATCCGCGCGATTGCGGCGGGGCAGATGGTGGACGCGGGCGCAGTTCTGGCGCATTTTGGCAACGATCCGCTGGTCTCGGTGCGCTGTAGCCCCGTCAATCCCGATTGGGGCGGCCCGGCCACCGTGCTGAACATTGGCATGAACGCAGCGCGGCACGCGGGGCTGATCCAAACTCACGGGCAGGACGCCGCCGATGCGCTGTATTTGCGCTTCATCCAAAGCTACGCCACCCATGTCGCGCGCCTTGACCCCGATATGTTTGCCCATTCTGTCCCCAGCGCCGAGGCGCTGAAAGACGCCCTTGCGCAATACGAGCGCGAAATGGACGCGCCCTTTCCCGAAACCGCGACCCAGCAGCTGTCCGAGGTGCTGCGCTCTATGGCTCGCGCGTGGGAGGGGACAACCGCCCGCCTGCTGCGCGCCGCCAAAGGCGCGCCCGATGATGCACCCTTGGGATTGGTCGTGCAGCAAATGGCCCAAGGTTTGGGTCAGGGCGTATCTGGGTCGGGCGTGATCCAATTCATCGACCCCGTCACAGGGGATGGGCAAATCACGGGCCGCTTTGTCAGCCAAAGTCAGCGCTTTGACGCCAAGTCGGGCGAGGCAGCGCTGTATTTGACGCATGATGATCGCGGCCCCTCGCTGCAAGATATTGCCCCCGACATCTTTGCTGATCTTTTACGCCACGGCGCGGCGGGGCGCAGCAAAATGCGCGAAGAGATGATGATTGAATTCACCATCGAGGATGGCACGCTGGCCGTGCTGGACGCGGTGAAAACGCAGCGTTCGTCGCGCGCCTCGCTGAAAATCGCAGTCGCCCTTGCCGATGATGGCATCATCTTGCGCGAAGAGGCGGTTTTGCGGGTAGAGCCGCGCGCGCTGTCCGAACTGCTTCACCCGCAAGTCGATCTGCGCAGTGCGCGCGATGTGCTGGCCACGGGCATTGCCGCCAGCCCAGGCGCGGCAGTGGGGCGGATTGTGTTTTCGTCCGCCGCCGCGCAGGCTAGCGCCGCGCGGGGCGAGCCGTGCATCCTTGTGCGCCGCGAAACCGAACCTGAAGATATTCGCGGCATGAATTCTGCCGCTGCCGTTGTGACCGAACGGGGCGGCGTCACCAGCCATGCCGCCGTGATCGCGCGCGGTCTTGGCCTGCCTTGCGTGGTGGGGGCATCCTTGCGCGTTGACACCAAAGACCGCAAAATCATCGCGGGCGGACGCACCCTAACCGAAGGGGATACCGTCACCGTCGATGGCACCACGGGCGAGGTGCTGGCGGGCGCGGCGGAGATGCTGGCCCCCGCGCTGGATGATTGCTTTCAGCGCCTCTTGGCTTGGGCAGATGAATTTCGCGACATCGGCATTCGCGCCAACGCCGACACCCCGTCGGATGCCGCTACGGCGCGCAAGTTTCAGGCCCAAGGCATTGGTCTGTGCCGCACCGAACATATGTTCTTTGACGAAGAGCGCCTGGTCGCCATGCGCGAGATGATCTTTGCAGATACGTCCACCGATCGCGCGGCGGCGCTGGCGCGGCTGTTGCCGATGCAGCGCGCCGATTTTGTGCAGCTGTTCGAAATTATGGCGGGCCTGCCCGTCTGCATCCGTCTGTTCGATCCGCCCTTGCACGAATTTTTGCCTGATCGCCCGCGAAGGTCTGCGCGAGTTGGCCGAGGCGCTGGACAAACCCTTGTCCGACATCACCCGCCGTGCCGAGGCGTTGGCCGAATATAACCCGATGCTGGGCATGCGCGGCGTGCGTCTGGGCGTGGTCTTGCCTGAAATCTACGCCATGCAGGCCCAAGCGATTTTCGAGGCGGCGGTGGAACTGGCGCGCAAAGGCACCCCCGTCGTGCCCGAAATCATGATCCCGCTGGTATCGGCGCGGCGCGAAGTGGAACTGGTGAAATCCCATATCGACACTGTGGCGGCCAAAGTGCGTGCCAAATCGGGGATCGATTTTGATTTTCAGTTGGGCGTCATGGTCGAAACCCCGCGCGCGGCCTTGCGGTCGGGGGATATTGCCCAGCATGCTGCGTTTTTGTCATTTGGAACCAATGATCTGACGCAAATGACCTATGGTCTGTCGCGCGATGATGCGGGGCGGTTTATGAACACCTATGTGCAACAGGGCGTTTTCCCCGAAGATCCGTTCCATATTCTGGATATGGACGGGGTGGGAGAGCTGTTGCACATCGGGGCCGCGCGTGGCCGCGCCACCCGCCCCGATCTGACTGTTTCGATCTGCGGCGAGCATGGCGGTAACCCCGAATCAATCGATTTTTGCCGCAAAGCGGGGTTTGATTACGTCTCTTGCTCGCCTTACCGCGTGCCGCTGGCGCGTTTATCGGCCGCGCAGCTGACTTTGCTAGATCACGGCGATTTTTCTACAATGCGTTATATTCCAAACGTTTAGGTGGGTTTTGGTTGGGTGTTGCGCCTTAGCTTGGGCGACATTCCGCCTAAAATTTCGCCATTTTGGAAATGCGGCAGCCTGTCAGTGGAAAATTAACCACTGACAGGCTACCCCCTTTTGGTGCCACGGGAGAAACCTTGCGTGGGGCGAGATAACAATTGGGAAATACCCTTGATGAAACTGCACCAAATCTGGATGGCAGCGGCGCTTGTGCTGTCATTTCACAGTGGGGCCGCCTTAGCTGACGTTGTTGCCAGCACCTCGAATGACCCATCCACTGCGCTGAGTGCTTCGCTTGGCGCGCTGCTTGGGGCCGAAAAATCCACCCGCGATGCTTTGACCAGAGATCAAATTGCCTCACTTGCCACGGGCCCAGACAGCGCCCCGCCTTTTGGCAGCAAGAAAAAGGCGGGTGTCCAAGTGGAACACAGCGCCGAATGGCTGCTATCCCAGCCCGCACCGCCCAAGGCTATGCAATCCAACCCAGAGTTTGCCTGCCTGAAAGAGGCGCTGTATTTCGAATCGCGCGGCGAGAATGTGAAAGGCCAATTTGCCGTGGCCGAAGTGATTCTAAACCGCGTGGACAGCCCCGATTACCCCAATAGTGTTTGCGCCGTTGTCGCGCAGGGCAATTCGCGCGCCTGCCAGTTTTCCTATGCCTGTGATGGCAAGGCCGAAGTGATGCACGAGGCGGGCTCGCAGGAAATCGCCGCCCGCATCGCCGCTGTGATGCTGCAAGGCGCGCCGCGCGATGTGACCCAAGGGGCCACATATTTTCACACCAAATCGGTCAACCCACGTTGGAGCCGCGTTTTTGAACAAACGGCCAGTATTGGCAACCATTTGTTTTACCGCCAATAAAGGCCCCAATGTCGCGCCTCTTGCGGCATGGGTCTAAATTTGGCACATATTGGGCAGGGGCGGGCGATAGTCTGCCCCTATTCTTTTGGCCCGCCTTTGGCCAAATCTATTTGGGCGTATAACGCGGGACTGCAACCGATGAGCACGGATATATCGCTGGCCTTTGCCCATCCAATCGCGCGCAGCGAAGCCAGCGCCAGCGCCGATCCGCGTGATCGTATATCCTTGCGCGATTACATCGTGGGTGTCGATATTGGCGCGTTTCAAAAGGAACGCGGCCATACGCAAAAGGTGATGTTCAACATTGTGGTCGAGGTGCGCCCCGCGCTCCTACTGGTAAATCTAATGGTTGAAAAATAGTACATTCTTGTTCTGTCCAATATTTCTGCAAAATTGTAATTAAATTAAGAAAAGTATTATCATTATTTTTCATTTTTTGTATGCAAAAGAAACAATAGTAGACATATTTTATATTTTTGTGTATATATGTAATTAATAATTGCACTTATTTTTTGTATATAGAATTTTTTTATTTTTTATGAATTAATTTAAGTTAAATATGTGACAATATAAAATGTATGATTTTTAATTAAGGAAAAAAATGG
>JAXHON010000057.1:0-22064 GCA_034519315.1 Cypionkella sp.
GAAGTTACGTACGCTATGTGTTCACATTTTACGCAGTTGGTCTAAACAACGAGGTCGAGGGATATTTTGAAATCTCGAATACTGCGACGACCGCTTCGCTTTTCACCAATTCCTTCAGTGGTTTGTACGGTATTCAAATCGCCGATGATCGGGTTTAACAGCATCGGTTACGATTATCCGATTGTCCTGGCTTACGTTGCTCACCAATCCGCACATGGGATATGAGGAAGCCTACACGAAATCAAAAGCGATTATTGGTTCGACGACCGCTTTGGTCACACCATTTATGAGCGACCGGTTCTGGCTCCTCAGGTTGACTTGTTCAAAATCAACCACTTTGACAACCGCGCTAAAGCGACCGGGTTGAAAGCCCTTGAATTTGCTATGCGCGCTGGTTCGATTGCAGAGTCGTCAGTGCCGTTCGATGTGCGGGTGACCAAAGCACAGATCGACGATGAATTGGTCCCTTACAACCGCTACGACGTTGCAGACGCGCAACTTTGCGCGTCATTGCCAATCGGCATTGACTTCCGGTATCGGCCTCATCGATCAATTTGGTATCGATGTGATGAATTGGAACGACACCAAAATCGGTGAAGAAATGATGGTTCGCCAGCGGATTTGCGCAAGGACGTGCTTTGACTGGTCCACTGGTCGTGCAAACAAAACGCCAAACCATCCGGCACCGCATTGCGCTCAACGACGGAGATATTTCCTTACGTTCGGTTCGACCACCCCGAATTTAACCGCATCCTCGATCATTTTTCGCGCTAACAAAAACGCTCACACCTGACGAGTTCGGCAACCCCGACCGATTGTCACAAAAGGCGTGTTCAAAGATTTGAAGGCGACCATTGACGATCTCGACTTTTGCTTACGGGACGGGTGGTATCCACGCCAGTCGAGCGGAAGTGTATCATCGCCGGTGGTGGTTACATAATCCGCGACATCGACGTGGCGTCCCTATACCCCAATGTGGGTATCGTAAACCGCCTTGCGCTGGAGCATCTCGGTGAACATTTCACACGTGCCTATTCGACAATCCCTGACGAGCGCAAGCAATGGCAGAAAAACCAAAGGTAAATGTCAAGAAGCGAACAGCCTCAAACTGGCCGCGAACGGAACATACGGAAAAACCAACGACAAATTCTCTGCCCTATTTGACCCGAAACATACCATGGCTGTGACCATCAATGGGCAACTGCTGCTGTCCATGTTGGCCGAACGACTCATGGGAGTTCCGTCACTTCGTATCATCCAGGTCAATACTGATGGTATCACATATTATATTCACGAGTCGCAATTGGCAACAGGCGCAACAGGTCGAAGCAGATTGGCAGCAAGCTACTGCTTTGGTTCTTGAAGATGCGCATTACAGCCGCATGTGGATTCGTGACGTGAACAATTATATCGCTGAAGGAACGGACGGGTCACTCAAATTGAAAGGTGCTTATTGGTTCCCCGACCCAGAGCGGTATCACGAGTCAATCAGTGAACAGCAACTTTCTCGCGGCACAAGGACCATTCTTGCCCGATTGTGCAACGTGCTGCGGTCGTGGCCATGACACAAGGTAGACGGACCGTTGTGTTTATCCACGCCCACACCGATCCGTTTGATTTCATGCTGCGCGCCAAATGCAACCGGAGCGACACAATGTTGCACGGCGAGGACGAGCAGCAGCGGATCACCCGTTATTACGTCAGCACCGATGGAAAACCGCTCTTCAGCATCATACGACCCGCAGCGGGGCCAGAAGGTGCATAAGCGCCGCAATACAGACGGGGAATACCATAAAGCTTGCAGAGATACCAGCGGGCGCTTGGGACGAGAGGATACACACCAAAAATCAAAGCCGCTACGAGCAGCGCCGCAGCGCCGTCCAAGCTGGTCATCCGTGTCGATTTGTAATGATGCTGTGGATTTTCGGTTTGACAATCTCAATCGTGACTTCATAAACGAGGCACGAAAGTTATCAATATCGTAATACCCACCGCTGAATTTTTCCGATAGCGGCATCATCAATGGTTTTCCACCGGCAGGAACAAACGACCGTAGCGGGCAACGGGTTTCATTTGCGGTTGTGAATGGTTAATCAGATGGTGTCACTATCGTTGTTTTAACCCTCAAGGGTGTCATTGCTTGCGCCCTTTCCATCCGTATTGATAAATATAACCGCCCGTGACCAGTAGCAATCCAACCGCGAACGATCCGTTGCCGATAAAATATATCCATCGATATTGCTCAAAAAATGTTGTCGGGGCTAAAAGCTCAAGTGCCAAATAGCCCGAAAAAAACCCCAGCATACTTAGCCCTTGAATATGCCAACCATAATTTTTTCGCATTCGGGGAATAAAGAAAAAATAGACAAGGCCAAACCCTGCAATGCAAATCGCCGAAAGCGTCCAAATGATTAATTGCGTCATTTTTCAATTGCCTCTTTTTCTTTCTTGCGGATAAGCGAAATAATGAACGGGGTTGAAAACGCTACCGCCGCCATTTTTGTGGCAGTTGGTATGTCAAATGGAATAAGATGCGGGCTAGTTGCTATGAAAAGCGCCGACATAAAAGCAAACGCAAACCCCATCCAAAAGCTAAGCCCGGATTTTTCACGCCAAATTTGCAAGCCCATGATATAGCAGGGAGCGACCAAGCACCAATCCCATACCAATCACAAGCAGGTTCGTCTTTTATGCCAAACGGCCGCTAAAACCGGTGACAGTAAGAAAACAGCGGTCCCGATTATTTTTTGCTGCAAAATCACTATGTTTCGGCCTTTCTATTGGAAACTATACGTGCCATCGGCATTACAGGTCAACACTTGGCCAGCCGTGCCGACGTTCTGCGAGAATATGCCATAGCCGATTGATTCAATGGTCATTGACCCCGTAAATGCGGAGGCATCCGACAGGGAAATTTGCCCCGTCGCCACATTGACTGTTGAAGTGGCGGTTAGGCTAGGGACGCCGTTATTAAATATCTTCACTGCCTTATGCCCAACGCCTTGGCCATGCTGCAAAGCAGTGACATCCAGCGTGGCAGTGGGCAAGATGCTCATTGTCAGCGCAAGGTCAAGGCCGTTTGTGGCGACTGGTTGCGATGTAACACCCGCATAAGCAAGGCCCGCCGACCAATCGATTGGCGTGGCGTAAAGCGCGACGTTTGTGTAACCGCTGGTCGAAACGATTTCCACTCTATACGTCTCGCCCTGAACAAGATCGATAGGCGTCCCGGATACAGTAAAAGAACCAGACCGTGCCGCTGCGCCAGCCGTAGTTGCGCTAAACGTAAATGTGCTAGAGATGGCCGTCGTTCCTGTCGCGCCCGACAAAATGCGGCAAGTAAAGACAACATTATTGCCGCTGTTATTGTAAAAACGGAAATAAATGTTTCCCGTTAGCCGTCCAGAGATAGGCGCAACGAATGCTTGCGTCGCGCCCGCAAAACCATTGCCGAACGACAATGACGTGTTGGCGGAGCTGTCCCCAAAGGATATGGCTGCCCCTTGCGACCATTCGGCAGCCGTGAACGTATATGATGATGCAGGGTTGACCGTGTAGGTGGTCCCTGCAAGCGCATAGGTGACTGTTGCCACCCCTACCCCGTCCACATACCACGCCGCCCGCTGCAAATCGGTGGCAACGTTCGTTCCGGTATAGAACGCAAGCGTGCCCGCCAAGTTTTGCGCCGTGACATATGCTTGAACTTCGGCATTCGTGGGTGCACCAGCCAACGCGGGGGCAAGGGCCGCTTCGGTAATAAAGTGCCTTGGCGCTGCATTGACGTTCAAAGGCAACCATGTGTTTGTGCCGTCCGCATTTTTGCGCAGAACGTCCAGCGGGTTGCCCGTGTTGGCGGTTAGGACCAGACTACCTAAAGACTCGATTTCCATCCATCCGTTGTAACCAGCGACGTTATATGGAGCCGAATACTTAATTTCGCCATTGGTCTGATTGACGATAACCGTCCCACCTTGCGGAATACCCGCCGATGTTTTGACCACCACATTCTTTTGGCCTGTGCCTTGCAAATGTTGCGGCTCGGTTACGGTCAATTGCGCGCCGCTCGTGATGTCAAAATCCATCGCAAGGTATTTTGTCGTGACCGAGGCATTGTAACGCTCGTATACCGCGCCGATCCCAGTCCAATCCGTCGTGGTTTCGCGCAATACCTTATTGGTTAGGCCGTGGACGCGGAAATAGTATTCAGTGCCTTCTTGCACGAATACGGGATTGCTAAGCGGATCGACTGCGCGCTCCGCGTTAGCTGCACCTGTCGATGAGACAAACATAGACATGGACACGCCGATTTGCGTTGTTTTGTCAGCAGCAAACAACATAGCGACGAGGTTTGAGCTTCCCGCGCTACTAACTACCGGAACGCGAATGCGCGTGATATAGCCCGTTTTTTGCGCCTTAAACCGCTGCCACGAATAATCACCCGCCGCCGGGATAGTGGGCGTATTCGTCAGGCCCGTAGTAATATCGCCATATGGCACTACCGCCGAAGGCGTGAATTGCGCCGCCGTGAAGTCATAGCGGGCATAGTTAACCGTGCCCTCAGCATTTTGGATTGGCGCATAAAGCAGCGTTGCCGTGCCCGCCACGTCCACAACCCATACCGCCCGATCAATGTCGGATGCAAGATCCGTGCCAGTATAGCGGACAAAGCGGCCAGAAATACCTTGTGCAGTGATATATGCCTGAAACTCTGCAGCAGTCGGCGCACCCGCAACAGCAGGATTGAGCGCGGTGTTGCTGACAAACATCGTCGGCAATGCGCTGGCAGCAGGTGAGAGAACAAGCGTGACAGTGCCAGCAGCGTCCACTTGATAAACGTATGTCGGCGCACCCGCTGGCAAGTCCGTGCCATTGTAAACGATGTGATTGCTAACTACCGTTTGCGCTGTGGCATAGGTCTGCATTTCAGCAAGCGTAGGCGCTCCCGCTGTGGCAGGATTTACCGCCGTGTTGGTAGCAAACACCCTTGGCAATGCAGCAGCAGATGGCGACACTTCAACCCAGTTATTCGCCGCCAAATCGGTAGCGAATACCCCCGCCGTGTGATCGACCAAAGCCTTGTAAAGCTGGTTACCTTCATTGACATAATCGCCAACGACATAGGCTTTCGCAGTTGCCCAATCAGTGATGCCCGAAACAATCGGAGCGGGCCAAACAAGCTGCTTGGTCGATGCCGCCCATGTCGCAGCGGCGGTCAATAGGCGATATTCAGCATAGGCATTGCCATTGGCCGCGCTAGATAAGACGCCGTATGTGTAACCCTCGACCAATTCGGTCGTGAGTGCCGCAAGTTCGGTGTCATTGTTGACCAGAACGAAGTGCTTGGCTTCAGCAATTGGCGCACTGCCACCGCCCGTAACGCGGCCAAACTCCGATGCCGAAATACATGCAGAGTCATTGTTGGTGGCGTAATTATTGCTTACCTGCGAAACAATGATAACGCCGACATATTCATAAGCCGCCAACGCCGCTGGCACGGTCATGCTTGATGCAAACTTTTGGCTTGCCTCAAAGCCAGTGTCATAGGCCGCTTGGCTAAGCAGCAAAACCTTGTCGCCCGTTGTCGGGTGAATGAACAGCATGTGGGCCGCTTCTTTGTTCGCACCAAGCGCGATGAGGTTGCCCGTTGTGCCGTCCTCAATTTGCGTATTAGTAACCACTGTGGCCATAGCTGCAACAGGGACAACGGCGGTATCAAGTGCAGGCACATTGCCTTGGCTGTCCATGTAAGCAAATGTCATCACGGCCTCAGCCGGAATGTTGGTTACATCCGCGCTTTTGGTTACCGCGTTCCATTTCGTGAACGTGCCAGCGGTAAGGCTTACCTCGCGGTTTGCCAGAAATCCAAGATTCATTCCACGGCGGAAAGTGCCAAGGGCTGATAGGAAAGCATCTTGCCGATCCACATAGGCTTTGACGCTTTGTTGCGAAGGAACAAGCGTGGCGCTGTTGCTAACCATGTCGTCTTCGTCAACTAACGTCACGCCGCCAGCCGGACTAATCTCGGTCCAATCGGTATTCCCTACCGCGACAGGATCACTTCCTGCAGGCACAACCGCAACAGCCGCTTGAAAAATGCGGCCATTGCTAACAACGTATTGGATCATGCTGGCATTGTTGCCGTAACCAGTGTTTGTCGCTTCCCAAGGTGGCAGAACACGGTCAAATAATTCAGACCGGATTCCTCGCTGTATATTTTCGCCTGAAAAGGCCCGCGCAACAGCAGTGGCATTTAATATATCTGTCACAGACCCGTCCGACAGCGAGCGGACAACCGATGTGACTTGGCTTGCGCCATTATGCAAATAGGTTGTCTGGGTCGTGCCATCAGCCGTAACATTAACAACCGTAGTTTGCTGCCCCGAAGCAAGCACAGGCACTAGGTGAGTGGCATTCAATGCCTGCAAATAGACACTGCCAGCAGCAGGAGTGTCACCGCTTGACAGGAAAAGCACGGGCGGGAGATAAGGGTCCGCAGCGTCTTTGCTGAATCCCGCAACCGCAAGCGTAATGTCGTTAATAACTGCTGGCACCGTAATAGGCAAGGCGGTGTTGTTGTGCCAAATATCGCCAGCTAGGATAACAAGCTCGTTGACCGGAACAACATCGCCAGAATTTGGAACAAGCGATTCAATCTTGACGTTAGGCGTTGCCGCCGCGCCCTTCGTTAATCCAGCGGCGGCAAGGGTGGTGTCGTTAATAGTTGCGGGCACAACAATGTCAGCGGCGGTGTCATTGCTCCACAGATTGCCCGATAGGAACGCTTGCTGCCCAACCGCGATAGTGTCGCCGGATTTAGGGGCGATAGCATCAACCTTGACTTGCGCCGCGTCCGCCAATGAACGGGCGGTAGCGTCGATATTAGTTGAAACGGGAGTGCCACTTGCGCCTTGCTGTAGGAATACGCCTCTGAACATCGTTTTAATCCTTAACTATCGATTGTGATAACAACCGTATCAATGTCTTGCGGCGAACGGAACGCGCCAAACAAACCAGCCCTGATTTCAATAGAATCCGACCGTCCGGCTTCAAGTCCAATCCGAAAAGCAGGCACGGTATTGATGGCCGCGCCAGCCGCAACATCGCCAATAGCCGTCGATATGGCTACCAACAGCTCATCGGAATGCTTTACCTGAACGATTTTCGGGCCTGCAATTTTTGTCCAAACGCCACCGGGAATCGGAACCTCTACTGTTATGATAGCCATTTTTAATCTCCATCAAATAAGGATTTTATTCGCCCTTAATTTCTGCCCCTGTCAATTGAGTGGCGGCAATGGCTCGCCTGACATAGCGCGGACAGCTTCACCCATTTCTGGATATAGCAGGCGGCGAAAGCCGCTCGAAGTGCCACGACCAGTTTGCCGACTTCCCGCTATTGTCATTCGTGCCAAGGGCAAGCCAAAGCATCCAGCCCGTTAGGGCAAGCAGCATGGCGGCAAGCAGGCCGTAAAGATAAAGCGAGTGTTTTCATAACCCTGCCCTTTCAATTGCTTCTTTCATCGGGCAAACGCCAAACACTTGAATCAAGACTGATCCGCGCCCGACAAACCGCGCCCCGGCCTTGGCTCTGTCCTGATTTCGAAATGTAAATGTTGATCCATCCCCCTTCATTGAAACAGCGTTTCCAGTGTTGCCCGTTAGCCCGACAACCTGCCCGCGCTTCACGATAATTCCAGTCTGGACTTTGACGAGCGAGAGGTGGCAATATGCCGCGTAAAGCGTTTTACCGCCGTGCTGAAAGCTGCAAACCAAAACCTTTCCATAGTCCGGGCTTTCATAGATCATTGCTACCGAGCCGTCCGCAATTGCATAGCAGGGGCGTTCCCGGCGTCGCATAGAAGTCCCCATCCTTGGTGTGAGCCCGCATTCCAAGGTTGCGGACCATGCCGAACGTGTGGTTTTTCAACCCGCGCCTGATTTATTGCTGTCGAGTGGCCAACCTATCATTGATTCATCCATTCATCGTCTCCGGCAATAAGTCCTAGTTTCTTGGCTTTTTCTTAAGAAACTGCATTGATTGACACGGTCGTCGCCTGATCATGTGCGGAAACCCCCGATGAATTGTGTAGCGTTGCCGAACACATTGATCGGACGTGCGGCGTCCAAAATCAGCGTTCCGCCTGTCTGACTAATTCCGGTCGCACCGCGCAGAACGTGTCCCTTCGCCATGGTCAATTGCCCGCCTGCCAATCGGATGTTGAACGCGGTCGCATTGCTTATGTTGAAATCTGTCAAGAAAACCGCGCCCGCGCTGGCGTCAAGCCCATAGTTCACTACATCAAGACCACTAGGCCCGATGCGGCTCAATACTGCGTCAAAGCTATGACCTCTGCTATGCGAACTTCTTGGTAAAAGAAGTTCCGGCAACATGGGGGTTGCAAGGCGCCAGTGTTTGACGTCACCTTGCCTGTGGAGTTTGAAATCGTGCCGACCAACGTGGAACCGCCTGAGTTTTGAATGCGAATCTCTTGCGTTGTGCAGTCCGTTATCGTGAAAGTGCTGGCTTGATTGCCATAGGCGGCCGTCGGCACAATATATATGTCCTGCGCAAAATTATCACGAATGTCGCACCCAATAAGTTTCGTGTCACCAAGGCCAAGTGTAACGAATCCCTGTTTCCCAGCCCGATGAATCCGCGCGCCGATTAGTGTGTGATCCTGCCCGTAATTGTGCGGCGCAAAACCATCTTCTCCCACGTCATGGGCATAATACCCAGACAGAACGCCACGCGTGTTTTTATCAGTCGATATGCCATCTGCTCCGGTGTCATAAACTTCCATACCATCAATCCGGTATGCTAAATCGTTCATTCGCATCCCGGATGTGACTGTCCCATTGCTTGAAATTTCTGCAGCCACAGACTGAAACAACCCGATTTCTCGTGCATAAATGCAGTTAGTAACACCATGCGAAACTTCGACACCGTTCAATTCAAAAGTCCCGCAATTGGCAACGCTGATCGTCTGACTTGCTACCGGAAGCTCATATGTCTTTCCCGTCATTGATCCACCGGGAGGCATGATTGAAAGCGTCCCACCTGACCAAAAAGCCGCGCCCGAGGCTTTAGTGGCTGTGATCGCTGTTGACGCCACGGTCTGGCTGATCGAAACGCGATATGTTCCGACGCCGCCAGTCGTCCCGGTCAAATGCTTGACAATGACAGTTCCCGCCGTCACACCGGCCCCGCTCAAAGCATCACGCCACGTCAACACCCCACTAGCAATCGCTGATACGGTCAACACATCTCCGGCGATTGACCCCGTGCAAGACGCGGGTTGCGCGTCGGCAAAGCACTGTGCCTGGCTTGTCGAATAGCGAGGGAAAGGTCCATGATTCGCGTCAATTTGTCGAATGACGCCAATGCGCTGACGTTTCCCTGTCGCGTCAACCTCAAACAAAGCGCCGGGGTCGGTCGCAACGGCGATATTCATCATTCCCGCATAACCGCCGTCCGCTGTGAAATTAGCTGCGACTTTCTGGACACTGCCCCATAATTGAGCCGTGGCGGCAGTATCACCGGCAAGACTATATGAGGTAAATCCACATTGTGCTTTTCCTGAAAATGATACGCCAGTTGTTCGATACGGCGTTGCCGATCGTCTCAAATTCACGACCGTCGCGCCTGCCGACAAAGCACCATCCACCGTAAGTTTGGGCGACAACAAAGTTCCCGGATTCGCATCATTGCCAGTATGGCTGACGTGCATCGTTATTGCGGATTGACTGCCGAAATAATCCCGCACGGACTGCGGCACTTGAAATATGGGGGGGATTGTTTCACCCTTCCAAATACCAACAATCCGACACGTCACGGGCACAGTTCCCAGTCCGGGGCCAACCGTTAGCCCGGTTCGGTTGTCCAACCTAATTGCAAGCGCGGTCGGGTCCGTTCCTGTTGTCGGACTCGCACCGCCGGGAAACTTTCCAGTGACTGCAATGAATCTATGTGTGTTGCCGCCGGTTGTCGGGCTTGATTGAACGCTCTCTTTGGAATAATCAGATAGGACTCCAGAACGTCCAACGAATATACATATCAGATACTTGCTGGCTGACTTCCACTAGGACGGTCGCAGTCTCCAGCCGCAGTCAAGCCCGCGACTTTGATAATCATGTCCCCGCGTGAATTAGCCCCCACGGTCGCCGTGTCACCTGCCAGTGTAAGCGTTCCACTGACGGTCTACCACAGAAACAGCCCCGTCAATCCGCGGACTGCGTTGGCCGTCGCGGCGGCATAAGCGTCCGCAGTCATAATTTGCCCATCTGAAAGTCCAACAGAAGGCGCGCCCATCGAAAGTCCGGGCGGCGTGAATGTCACGCTAGAACCGTTGCTGCGCTGGAAATCAACGCGCAATATGGCAGTCGCAGCATTCAAGGCCGGGATTTGCAAAAGTCGCATGTCTCGCGCACTTCGCGGGCAAAGCAGCCGCCGCGACAACCACAGCAGAAGCCGCGCTCAATTGCGCATAGGTTGCAGATGAAAAATCGCCCGCCGCAATCGGTACTTGCAACCAAAGCTGGCCCGCAAGCCCCCGCCGCTATCTGCGCAGGCGTCAGGACAATATCATAGCGTAGCGTATTGGTTCCCGCGCCGGTTGGTATTGTCACATCGCCCGTCACCGCGTCAATCGTCGCCACGCCAGTATCGTATCGTTGCAATTCGCGTCCACCTGCGAACCGCACCAAGTTGATCGCGCTCTGTGTCTGTGAGAAATTCCCCAGCGGTTGATGTCGCTTCAAGCGATGACTGCGCAGCCTGATCCGCGCTCGCCTTTGCTTGTGCAATCAATGCTTGCGTCGGGATTATTCCCGCTGGAATAATAACAATCCGCGTATTGATGGGCGTATCAATGGGCGTAGTCATATCGAAGTCCCCGGATAAAGAGTGAATTTACCAAAAAACGCGACTTCCTTCAGGCCGCCAACTGGCGTTCGATGAATGTCATAAACCAGATCAACCGGCAATTCAGATGGATTGTTCAACGCCAAAGCTCAAGCGTCGTTTCATCAATCTGGATTGTCATCACAGTTGCCGGGGACGAAATCGGAGTCACGCCATCACTTGCAAAACCATAAACATGAGGCCGGGTCGTAAATGGCGCTAATGCCCTGCAATCCAGCCGCCGCGCTCGCAATCGAAATAAGTGGCGTTCCAGTGTCACCATTCTTGTGTCGAACTTGCATCAAAAAAGCGTCAGCATCCCAATCGACGCCAAGAATAGCGATTTGGAACGGCGAGCGGGACGCGCTTGAATGCTGGCAGGTTTAATTCTTGATACATATCACAGTCCTAAGAAAAAAAAGCCAAAAACCTACCGCCGCCTATAGAGCCTTGCGCATAGACAGTCCCCCCGAAGCTAATCGTTTTCGCAGGGCTGGAGCTATCGCGCGCCGCTTGCAATTTAATCACGTAATCGGTGCTGGCGCTCAGTCCCGTTATGCTTGCCGCTGCATCAATCTGACCCGGTATTGCCCAATACGATCCGCCATATTGTCCGACTTCCACCGGAGAATCATCGGCTATATCCGCGCCGCCAACATCCGAATAACTTCCACCGACTGGTTTATATTGCCAGCGCATAATTGCGCCAAACGTGCCGTCATTTGCAGCCGCCGCCGCGTTGATCGAGACAAGCCCATAAAAAGTTATTTCACCAGCTGCCCCGGTCGTCACAGTCAATTCATCACTAATGTCTATCTTTGTTGTGCCCGAAACGCTGCGCATAAGCTGCTATCACTAACAGTTGTTCCGCCCCCAGTTGATAGCCCGCCATCGTCTCGCGTGACTGACACGCTTCCATAAACATCAATACCGTCTAGCACCGATTTGACCGTAACTTGAGAATTGAGGGCGATGCTTACGCCGGTTGGGATTGTTGCGATACCATTGGCGATTGTAACCGTGCCACCTGTTATCCCTGTCTGTGACACAACCGTCCAAGTTGCAGCGCTGCTAACATCAACGCCACCGCGAAGTCGCGTGAATTGCAGCGTTGCCGGGAATTGTTCCGAGTCCAGAACGCCTGCGAAGTTCGCTGTGAAAAACCGAGTGGCAGGCGGGATAATCTTTGCGTCCTCGTCAACCAGCGCCTGAAAATGGGTTGTTGGCGTAATCATAAGGCGTCGAAGCCACCGCGTTCAAAGGCGCCTTCTCGTCAACCGCTGGATTCCATTCATAGATTTCAGGGCTTTCCACTACCAAGGAAATAGGGACGACCCCGTCAACGCGTGTCGTTATTTCAGAAACCCTGAATTTCTTATTCGACATGCCTAAATTCGGAAAGGTGAATGATACTGGGTCAAGCTGACGAGCGCGCCAGCATGTCAGCATACCCACGTCAAAACGCCACCGCCTAGCGCGCGCTTTACCTAGCAGCGCGCTTTACTCTGCACCTGCGTGTCCCCCGGGAAATCCAGAAGGCAAAATTCTATCAATGCCATCGATGCTGGGAGCCGCGAATTCGGGATAATCCCCGCTCTGGTAAAGCGCCTCATTTGTCGGATTGGTATACGTGCCGCGAACGATATTGTAACGCTCGGTTAGATTGCCGGTGGGCGTCCAATCTATCGACCCCAAAACATCGCTAGGCCCGAATGATGCAACCGGGCTGATTAAGTCATCGACAAGGCATTTTACGGCAATGCGACCCTCTGGGTCATAAAACCGCCCGTCCATTGCATTTTCGAAGGAACTAAGGACCGCTTCCAAGCTATCAGCTTCATTGAAAATTCCGTCCCAACGATAGCGCGGCTCAGTGCCACCAGCCTTGAGCGCAACAAGTTCATCACAGATGTTTGCAGCAGTCATAAAGGACTGCATATCAAAACGACGCGGTGGGATTCCCTTGCCGACTGCCAATTTTCCGTTAATTTTCCAGCCAAGCATATACGTCAGGGCTTGCAGCGCCGGAATGCGCGCGTGGCTGCCATAGGTCCACGTTGATTGATCATCAGCGCGATGCAAGCCAGAGCCACCAACAGTGCTATCTTGGCGCGGGTCATAAACCGCAATGCCCTCGCCAACTATCGTCATGCGCGTTGTGACGTTCGATGAAAACGGGCTTTCAGCCTTCTTGCTGTTGCCGGTCAGCTTAAACCGGCAATGCATATACGCAAGGCCGGTATAGCGCCGGGTGTTACCCATGCGCGCGCTGATATTGATTGCGTTTGCCGCTGATCCTTCATCAATCGCCGTAACATCCAGATAACCGACAAATTCACCTTGCACCCCACCAGCCGCTGTCCATGCCAGCTTTTCGTCAAGCCAAAGCTCTTCGATTGTTGACCTTATGGCTGGCCAATACGGTAAAACGGTGCAGATATTCTTGCTTTGACCCGGTAAACTCTGTCCCGCACGTCCGTCGCCATTGCGGTTCTGCCAAAAACGATAGTCCTAGGCGCGCGCGGGTTTATGTTTGCGTTCAACCTATCACGGTCGGCAGAGCTTGCACCAATTTTAGGCCGCTTTTTAAGAGATGATGCAACTCCACTCGCCCCTTGCAAAATCAAGAAGGCGTTGCCCGTCGCAATCCCGGCAACTAAAGCGATGCCGGAGACAAGTTTTTTTACAACTTTACCCATGGCCAACGCCCCACGCGATTAGCCAATCCTTGCGCGGTAAATGAACAAGCGCACTTTCATGCACGAAAAGCGCAGTGTCACCAATGCAGACGCCCATGCTTTCCCCGTTAAAAACCAGATCGCCACGTTGCGCGAATGCTGGAATTTTGCGCGGGAAGTGAAGGTCAAATGTCAAAGGCAGATCGCCACCGCCAATCTTGCGCAGAACCTTAGCAGCGCCTGTCTCAGTTTTGTATTTGCCCCGATAGTTGGCATAATAATCGATACCCGTGATCACACCAGCGCACTCAGCCGCGAAGCGCGCGCATGGCAACGGCCCTAGAGCGTCAACGTCACTTGCGACGGTCGCTATGTATCCTGAAAGCCTTTGCTCCCAATTATCATGCCGCTTTGTCATATTGAAAAACCACCGAAACCGCCGCTAAACTGATTGGGGGCGATGCTTCCTGTTGCAATAGATGCAGGCCCGCCGTTTGGATTATTGGCAATCGCTTGCGTTGCCTTGGCGCTTTCATCGCCTGCGTCAAAGTTCTGTTGATCCATATAGGTCCGATTGCTTGCAGCCGCGTAAGCCGCAAGATACCCCTCAACCGTCACTTCAATCGTTTGGCTTTGCGGGCTTGTTGGCATTGATAGCCGAGTCATGTTGCCCGTGTAATAATGTTGGACACCACCTTGCTGGATATTGTCACCAGTCCGAATAATGCGCCAGAGTCGTATCTCACGGCCCTGCCAATTGGCGACATCTTGGATTTCGGAAATGACATCGGCGTCCAAAACAGGAAGCCCGCTTAGCTTAATTTGCACGCTGTCAGTGCCGTCGGACGCATTCTTAATCGGCCCTATATCCACCACGTTTGCGGACAGACCTAAGAACGTGTGTCCATCAATATCAGGCTCGCCAGTTCCGGTTAGCGTCACATCCGCGCCACTCGTGTTGACCCACATCTTTTCCGTTAGGAAGTCGATGAAGGCCAAATAAACCGGTTTGATATTCGGCCTGTCAAGAGCCGCGCTTGCTGTTGCATCAATAGGCACCAATGGACTCCTCTATGTCCATCTGGAAGCGACTGACGCCGTCCTCTTGCTCGAATGGATTATCTGGCTGAGACGCCGTTACAGCGACAAACGGGCGCGCGGTTTCAACCGTCGCAGCAAGTGCCGGAACCTCATTGAGCGCAGGCGAAAAAGACGCTGTTGCATTGCCGCTCGAATCCGTAACAAGATGATCGGTCAAACGAACAGCGCGCGAATGGCCGCTAGGCAATGGCACTGTTATATGTTGACCAGCGTAAAGAATGAGCGTGCTGGGTGACATTCCGGTCAATGGTAGCGAATAACCATTAGTCGCACCAGCCGCAACGGTTGGCGCTGGCCCGATATGTGATTGGCATGGCAGATACACCTTAAACCAGTTTTGCGTGCCTCTCAGCCTTGCTGTGAACGCGCGCCATTGGCGTTCCTCTAGTTCCGTCGCAATGTCAGCAACGGCAATCTGCCCACGCCAGAAACCCGCGCCGGGACGTCCTATGGATTTGCGAACGCCTGTCCAATCGCTCCGATTGATTCCCATCGGCTCGTAAAAATCGAGAGTGCGAATAATGGGTTCGCTATGATCAGGCACAATGACTTCTGGCATTATCTGAATCCCGGACGCGATGACTGTTCAAAGGTTTTAGATACCGCCGAGTCACGAATTTGAGGCGCGGCGGCCTGCACAACTTCAACCGAAATACCGGCTGCTATATTGGTCATTTCTGCGCGAATGTCACCCGATAATTCAAGCCGAATTGTCGAAGTGCCACCGCTTTGAGTTGATTGCGTAGCTACATTCATTTTTGAAAGCGGGATAATATCACCGCCTGCATTTGACCGGAAAAACTCCTTGCCAACGCCTTCATTGATACGGGAACAATTTGCCCCGGCGCAACGGACCCGCCAGACGCACGGCCCGTTATGCCTCCATTGAACCCGCCACTAAAGCTGCCCGTGCTTATGCCGAATACGCCTGCAATGCCGCCTAGCAGTTGGTTGACAATAAGCTGTTGAACCGCAATTTTAATGAGGTCGCGAATAATGGATTTCGCAACGTCGCCAAAAACATCGCCAAGGTTTTTACTGCCAAGGATGGCGTCCGTTATTCCATCATTGAGTTGCTTTAGCCCGTCAACGGCAACGCGTTCGCACGTCCTCGTTTAGTTGTGCACCTGTCTTTCTGGAATCCTAATATATTGTTCAAGCGGCCTGCTGTGTCGTCTAAAGCGTTGGTTGTCTGGCGTCCGCGTTCGGCTTCAAGCCGCTTTATTCTCAGGCGCGCGATATCTTTTTCTGCTTTCGTGGCAGTATCGCTCAAAAGAATAGCGTCCTGAATTGCTTTCAGTTGCGCATATTCAGCTTCCACAATATCCAAAGCAATCGTGCGGCGATCGGCTTGCGTTTTTGCCTGATCAAAAGCGAATTTCAGTTCGTCCGAATACGCATCGTTGCGCTCCTGCAATAGATCAGCGGCCTCTTGCGCCAACTGCTCTTGCTTGCGAACTTCAATAAGAACTCTTTCGGATTCATAACTTGAATCGATTGCCTGCTTTATCTGCTTGCGCTGTTCGGTGCTATACTCCTTGTTATTGCGAAGCTGTTCAAGCGCGTCTGTTTTTTCAAATTCCAGCGATGCAAATTCAAACTCAGCCCGTTCCTCGGCTGACTTCGCACTTTGAGCGCGCGCGGCAAGGGAACGCTGTGAAATAGTGCGAAGTTCGGCATTGAAGCGGTCGTTTATTTCATCTTGGCTAGGCCCGGATTGCGAGCGTCCACGCCCCGCGCCAGACCAGGATTGCCGCTCGACTTTTCCGGGCCAGAGACCGCTTAGCCGAATATTTGCAACCTTTGGGGGCGCGGCGGCGTTAATGATACCAGTCAGTCGCTTGATTTCGTTTTGCGCTGCAACCACATTTGTCCAAAGACCGCTTGCGGTCTTCAGCTCTCCGCTTGTGTCTTTTGATCAGAACCTTTTTTTTTTTAGATATGAATGCTCCTAGCTGGCCTTCAAAGCCACGTCCCGTCTTTGGACGTCGCTCACAAGAACAACATTCGCATCACTTTTTGCCGGCCACGGCCTTTGCAGCAGCTGCCGCCAGTGCAGCGCGCGCAATGGGCTAGATATTGTTCCGGTTTGCTTGGCGGATTGCCTTCGCATTTACCGCCAGTGATTCCTGTCGCCGCGGCCTGTTGCGGTTGCCAACAATCCGTTGCCGCTCTTGCCTTTCTTGGAAGACCTCTGTCGCAAAGCATATGCTGCTTTACGTATTGGTTCGCTAGCATTCGAAGCATCATCCGTCCGGGTAGCAAGATAGCCAATGCCCAACGTCGCCGCTGTGATAGCAATGCCGACAGGCCCGCCAAGCTTGCTGACAAGAACACCGAATGCGCTGCTCGCGGCTAAGCCAGCGCCAGCGGGTGACGTTGTGCCGACGCCGACATAAGCTGAAAGCGTGGCAATCGCCCGCCCCGCCGTAACTGAGGATGCAACCAACCTGCCACCAATAGCCACGCCAATAATTGCCAGCGCGTGAATGACCGTGTCGATATTGTCTACGCCAATAGCTTGATCGCACCGGCAAGGGTGGCAGTGACACCACTGGCCTCGCTCGCTTCACCAAGACCAGACCGTCAATCTGCTGGGAAGAAGATTCAGAAACGCCCCTGCCAATGTCAGAGTTGCCTTGCTGGCTTGCGCATCAAGTTGCGCACTGCCCGCAAGTATCAGGTCAAAAAACTGCTTTCCCGTTAGTGCGCCATTGCCGAGTTCCGCCCGCAGTTTGCTAACGCTTCCGCCAAACCGTTCAGTGTTTGCCGCCACCTGCAAAAGCGGACGTAAGCCCCCCTCATTAATCTGGTCAAATTCAGTCACTTGAACAGCACCTTGTTAGACAAATTGCCTGCGTCAAACCGAGCAACGCCCCTTGCGCCTGTGCCGCGCTCGTCCCCGTGATCTTTGAGAGGCTTGCGCGCTCGCTTCTGTAATTTGCGGAGAGTTGCGCGCTGTTTCGCTCCCAGATCAGACGCGGCTTGACTGGATTTTCCAAACAGGTTCGCCAACTCGTTGACGCTAACACCGTATTTGCTGGACAGGTCAAGTAGCTGGGATTGAACCCCCGCAAGGTTCGCGCCTTCCAATCCCGCAACCCGCAAACTGTTTTAGAAGCCGCGTGAGGTTGTCGATCATGTTACCGCCTGTTTGCTGGACACCTGAATACGGCCGCTAATGGCGGTGCCATTCCCTTCAATTGAAGCCGCCGATAACCCCGCTCAAACCGCTGCATTGGCGTTTCCGGGTTGTGGCAGCCTTTTCTCCCCTGCCAAAGGGACTGGTGACAAGCAGTGGTTCGTTGTCCCGCAATTCAGACTTATAGCGGTCAAGCCTTGCTGTAATTTCAAGAATGAGCGGATCAACCTCAGCCACGCGCGCGCGCCTTCATTATTTCACGCAAGCGGTTTTGATCAGTTTTAAGATTGACTTCCTTGGAAGCGTTCGGATCATGCGCCTGATTATGGGCTTCCTTCTTCAATGACCTGACATTGAAGTGCGCTCCCAATCGAGGTGCAGCGCACCGCAGTTTGCTATTATTGTCCCCTTGTCGAGCGGGTCCGGGTCTTTTTTACCGGGCTTTCCTCCGGCTTTTTTTTTACTTGAACGCCCTCAATTGCAGCAGCTAACACCGCCCATGCTACTGCCAAGCATTCAGCCAGAGGCCGCGCCGGGAAGCAGTATGCATCAACCAAGTCCTTTGCATCGATTGGGGTCAATCCTCGCCAATCAGCCCAAGCCGAATGACTTCCAACCACATCTTTGGCGTTAGCCCGCCGCACCTCCGACAAACGCCGCTTCTGTAATCATCGATAAGTGTAGAGTCCGGCCCTTTAATTCGTCATAAACGGTAAAAATAGACTTCCCGCGCTTTGACCCGTCCGGCATTTGGAATCCGCAATTGCGTTCAATCTCAAATATACACGCAATAAAACGTGAAGTGCGAAATGGTAACGCCCATCTGCAAATTTGCAGATTCGTACCGGTGTCGCACGAAATCGCGCCTCTGGCGTCCACGTCAAAGGACCATCGCTGGCCAACGTCAGTTCCTGACGGCGCTTTGATCCGCCGCTCGGTGAACTGATGAATTGAAAGCGGTCATCTTGAAAGAGACCGGCCTATGTGCCCAAAAGTTCACCGGAATTAGGTGCCGTCGTCACGCAGACACTCCAACCATCCAATTGCGCGCCTTGCCAAGAGCATTGTTGAAAATAGCAACGCTATCCTTGTCGGTCAAACCACTAGCCGTAATGTCAGCCTGCTTGCCTGTAACCCGGACGCGGCGATATGGCACTTCACCCGGATTTTGACAATCGCGAACAAAACGATCAGTGCTGTTCGCAATCTGATTCAGATTGATGTCCTGAATCCCGCAAGTGACGGAGAAAACTTCAACACCCGCGCCGTCACCCAGCTTTAGGACCGCAAAATCTGTTTCTTCAGGAAGGCTCATTTTCAAATTCTCCGCTTGGATTTTGAAGCAGAAGTTAAGGCCATGACGTCCTAAACTTTACCGCCGTCAATAATGCGCAAAGGCGAGGCTGAAGTTCCTTCTGGCGTCATCGCATCGAGCCACGCCGCAAGGAACCTGTTGCCGGTTCATTGCGGTTCAAGTCCTCACATATCACTTCGATGTCATCTTCACTCAACGCGCCATTGGACACTAGGCGCTTGATCAATGCCAGTGCAATCATGCAATCACCCGCGCATTTGCGACCGCGTAATAATGAAACGCGTCGGCTTCTGCACCATCGATAAAAAGCTTGCTTTCGTTAAGCAGGAACCTAATTGAGCCGTCCGCAAAGGTTGCCCGGTTTATGTCCAGAGCTTGCTCAATTGCCGCGCCAATGCGGCTGGCATAATCCTCAGCCGTTTCTACCATTGCCGCCAACCATGCGCGGCTTGGCAAAAGCGATGAATGCTAACGATACATTAGCGCCCCGCACGCATGAAAGCGCGAATGGGAAGGCTTTGCGTTCGGCCCCATCTCCAATCGAATGGCTACGCGGGGAGATCGGGCACCTTCTGCGGCATAAACGCGCGCGGCTGGGACGATTGCGTTAGTGCCGCGTCACCCTTTAAGATTGACAGTGCGGCCCTTTCGCGCTCCTCTAGGCAGACCTGCTACCGCTTCAATGCTCACCTCTCACCAAAACGCCAGAGGATTGCGTCAGCGCCGCGATACTGCCAGCGTCGGTTGTTTCATCGCCTGGATTAACCCAGACTCGTTACAGACGGTACTCTTATAGCGCCAACTTGTTGCAAACTTTGCCATGATACTACCCTGCGTACTTGTTCTCGACGCCCTCCAATGCTGCATTCAAGCCCTTAACAATCCAAGTAGCGAGCCTCCTCTTTTTCTTGTCGCGCGCTACGCGATACATGCAGCAGTCTTGAATCGCTAAATTCACGCCTTGATCGGCCCTTGTTTTGATGACCCATCTTTCCGCTGGAAAAGAGGGGCGGGCGACCTGCTTTCTGCTTAGTGCCCTTATTTCTAAGTGAACAGCATACCGGGCCTGTCATCTCTGAACCTTTGCCTTTAGACGACCCGACCTGGACAGCCCCAATCAGACCTGTCCAATACGTAGAGTGTCAAAGCATTTTGGCGGTTGACCGGGCAGTGACGCGACGTGATTTTTTCCGAGACACAGCCCGGTCGTACTGGAAGCGCAGCCGCATTTCCGCAATGAGTTCAGAAGATGCAAAAAGCGCCTCCGTCACGCTCTTTCAGCGGCCGCAGGTAATTTTTTAAGCCGCTCAACATGCGATTTACGACCGCGTAAATTCCACTACCCGGCAACCGTCCTGCCAATGATAACCACGTCATAGGTTACATCCGTGGCCGCGCCGCTATTGGCAATGCGCAGTAAGTCACCTGTTCCCCCGCCACAACAGGCCAGCCCGCCCGCGATTTCTGGCAAGATAGAAGTCACCTCAAGCGATACCGCATAGGTTCCCGTTGCGCCAAGCGGACCTGGCGTAAAAGCCGTTCGATACGTTGCCGATAACCACATCATTCGTGTTGGCGCTTTCGGCCCTTACATACACCGCGATAATTTCAGCCGCAGTGATAGTTGCGCCGAACGCATCGGAAAGAACGCCCGCCAGATCGAGATCATCATTTCCTGACGCTGCAATCGTTCGCGTGTCTTTGAAAAGCACGTCCGCTGTTCCAATCGCGCCGTTACCGCCCTTAAATGGCTCCATGTCTATGGTTGCGACTTGAACAAAGTCGGATTGCCAAAGATCAGCGGTCCCTGTCTGCTTTGCGCGAATTACAAGACTGATTTCACCTGTAACGCTCATTTTAGTTCTCTTATGCGGACGCCCGCGAAGTTCATGGTAAATTCCAGCTATCCCGTCCGACTGACTGGATAAGCCAATGCCCAACATGCGGGCCGCCTATAAGCTCTACACTATCATCGAGCGATACGCCACCCGCAAGAGTGCCGGACATGATCAAAATACGCATATCGCCTTCTGTAAACCCTTCATCGGCCCGCATGCTGTTTGTAACTGCGTCCATTTGCGCTTAGCTCCATGCGCGACGTTCAGAACCCCGGTGATAATTGAGCCGCCATCATCGAAAACAGCCTCCCCTTTTGAATGCACGATTGCATCGAAATACGGCCCGCCAAACTTGGCGCTGATCGATTGCGCGAGTTTCGCGAATTTGTCAGCCATCATTAGCATGGGCAAAGTTCCACACCGGCACTAATTATTCTAGGTCCAGCATAACGACGCCGCAAAAGCATCCTGAATTGCTGGCCATAGCTTGTCTGAGTCATAGCCGGTCTGCATTCGCCCGCGTATCGCTAAAAAACTGTCAACAGTGCATGCTCTTGAATTAATCAATCCTGCTGAAATGATTAGTGCCAATCGCTATTTATGGTTATATGGTGACGAGGCCGAAGCTTATTTGCGCATGATCATCCACCCCGATTGGCAGTGATAGTAGCTTGCTCCCAGCCAACACTCGATTGCAGGCGCGGGAACCGTTGTGAAAGGCAGGAAAGACTTTGCACCAGCCTTGCCCCCAAGCGGGTGATAACTGCCAGTTGAATTGAGCCGGCAAATAAATCGTTTCTTGCAGGATTTCCCGCCAACGGTTTGAACTTGTAAAGGACTGAAGTCTCCCCATAAGCCCACTGATAAGCCAAATCTTTCGTCACGTGCCGACCGGCGAAACGCCGTCCCCCAACAGCCGCTTCTTCATTCACCCAGAGCAACAAATAAAATGTCCGGCAATCTGTCATCCTGACACACAATCGACGGTGTCCAGAGATAACCAATGCGCTCGCCGGGTGCTTTTGAATTCACCCATTCATCGCCATGCTCGTGCCTGTCTGAAATTATTAACTGCGCGCGGATTATTCATC